>CAIPVV010000061.1 GCA_903868595.1 uncultured Pseudomonadota bacterium | reverse complement strand
GCCCGCAGGACATGCGGTACCCGCGACCTCGAACTGTCTGAACCGCTCTCGGAGACAGCAGGTTATTGGGCCAACCCGTCGAACATTAGCAGCAAGCCGCCGAGATGGATTTTGCGCATAGATGCCACTGGATCCGACCTTTCCGTAGACCTCGCCCGCAACGAAGAAGGAGAGCCGATGCAGGGGGCGGGAACCGTTGGATACATCAATAACGGCCAAGGCCGATGCGCCTTAGCTGCCTTCCGACTCATGCCATCCGTAAAGCTAGCTGACGAGTCCTATGCGTTTCCTAGTGATTGGGAATGGATCGTCCAGTTTGCGTTTGGAAAGCCACTGCCGGTGGGTACTTCGGGTGACTCGCTGAGCGACTTTTCCCCGGAGCGCAGCGAGATTGGCTACAAGGGCCGCGCTGATGCCAAATCAAGCGTGAGGATTCAACAGATCAGCTTGGTGATGACACTGGCTCCCCGCCAACCGTTCAAATTGCCCGACGGCCGGCTGATGACTTATGAAGACGCCACCGACGCCTTGCACGCTTGGCTCTCGTCGGGAACGGCTGAGACTTACGTCTACGACCCGAGCGATCCGGATGAATTGACCCGGATCGAGGTCGATTTGGGCCGCTGCTTTGGATCCGCAAACGATGAGCGGGCATCCGATTCCCCCAACATAATCCCATCGCCCGAACTCTTTGGAGTTCCTGGTGAGGTCTACGACCTAATCAATGCTTCGGTTCGGGCGGGTAAGCGTCACTTCATCTTTCATGGCCCACCAGGAACTGGCAAAACGACGCTGGCTCAATATGTAGCTGAGAATATTGGGGACATCGGAGATAACGAGGATCAATACACGCTGCTAACCGGGTCTTCGTCATGGAGCTCGCAGGATCTTGTGGGTGGCTATCAGCCGTTGGGGCCGGGGAAAATGGGCTTCATTCCCGGCGTGATGCTTCGGGAGTTCCACAAGCCAATCATTATCGACGAACTCAACCGCTGCCCGATCGACAAGGTAATTGGTCCGTTATTTTCGGTTCTTTCTGGGCATGCAACTTCCCTTCAATACCGAGTCAATGTAGAGGATCCCGCAAGCCCCTTTTACCGGCTTCTTCCCAAAGCGAACCCGGCTATGGCCCCGCACGAATTCGCCCCGGGCCCCAACTGGGCGATGATTTGCACGCTCAACCAAGCCGACAAGAATCAGTTGGAGCAAGTGAGTCTGGCGATGACGCGTCGCTTTACTTGGATTCGGATCGGTGTCCCCCACGACCTGCGCAGCTTCGTTCATAGCATGCTCGCCAAGCTCGCACTGTTGAAGGCACCTTATAACGAGCTACTTCCCAATCCGGTGGCCGACGCTTGGCGCATAGTTTGCGGTTTTCGCGAACTGGGGGCAGCCCCCGCCATCGATTTCCTGAAGCTCGCGGCCGCTGTGGATGAGTCCATTGATTTTCTTGCTGCGCCACTTCCATCGACCCAACGTGTGTTTGTTGCCGCCTTCGCGGCCACATTTCTCCCGTTGCTCGATGGAATCGGCAAAGACGAAGCTGTCGACATGGGCTCGGCCCTCTCTGCCGCGTGGAATCTATCCGAGGATGCTTCCTCAGAGATGGAGCGTAGGCTCCTGGATCTAGCCCTTTGAGTATCGACGCAACGGTCGACACCGTGTCAGGCTACTGCTTGGGCGTAGTCCTGGGCAGCTACAAGCGGTTCGCCCCGAGAGGACAACTAGTCGCTACGTCAGATGCTCGCGTCGAACGCGACGCTTTGCTTCTTGCGTGGGCGCTATCCAACGACGTGCACGAAATCGCACTTGAGGCTATGGGCCGGCGTTCGGGGATTCGCCACAGTCAGACTTTGGAGGCGACAGTGCAGTATGGGCAGATATCGGGGTCAATCGAAGCTCGCGAGACACTATTACAACAGCACCTGACCACGGACCCCAGCCTATTTGTCGTCAATGAGGTGGTCCCCTCCAGAGAATCTCAAATGAGGGACCATGTTGTGGCTTGGGTCTTGAAGCTCGCACGAGACGAGATTTTGAAGTCGCTGCAAAGAGCCCAGAACCACGACAGGCGAGTGCTTGAAGAGCGGCTTGCAGTTCAAACGTGTGCTCTTGCCATGCCTACGCTTAAGGGAGCGACTCTAAGTAGGCTCGGACGCTCACAGCCAGGAGAAGCGGCGATCAACCTGGCCCGTCGAAGTAAAACTGGTCTCCATCCGAAGGCGGCAGACTCCCTACGCATTCACGAGGGGCTTCGAAGACTCGCGCCATTTGCTTTGCGTCGCATTCTCTCGGACGCATTGTTCGGCCGCCTTGGAGACCAGCGGCTGCTCGAACTGGCGGGTGGCCTAGCCCTAGCGGAGGCCTTATCGATCGCCAGCGGGCATCCTCTCGTATGGAACTCCTCAATCGCCCTGGATGGCGTGATTGCCAAGGTGGGGCCTTTTGCGGTGGGCTGGCATAAACCCATGGATTTCGATAACGGTGAAGGCCAATCTATCGTCTCGGCGACAGACACACGCACCAAAGCGTGCATTTCATTCATCCGATGCGCCGATGCATCCGGCGCAGCTTTTGAAAACGAATCAATACGGCTCGCCACGGAGTCATTGGTGACCGCTTGCCGGAAGGAATCGAAAAATGGACCCCGGTTTGCAGAGACGCCTTTGGCGGATTGTGCAGTGGTAATGCGACGACTGTTTAATTTCGAACCGGAAGCGCCCGTCCCAACTCGACTGACTATTACTGAATTCGACGATATGGCTCGTGGACGTCTTCTTGAATTGGCCAGTCGAGCGTGCCACAGGGCAAACCTTAGCTAACTATCTAGTTTCCCCACCATTTGGGTGCAGTGGCACTTGCGACTCATCGACTGGCTGCGCGCAGGGTGTATTGATCGAATACAACGTCGACTTACCTCTTGAGACGTCCAGCGCTGCAGACTGGAAGCGAGCCATGCCGCCTCGAATATATTCACTCGACAGTTCGACGCATACCCATTTGCGCTTCAATGTCTCGGCCACCATACCGCTTACGCAGGACCCGCCAAAGGGATCCAGAACCATGTCGCCGGGATCTGTAAGCATGCGAATAAAGTATTCTGGCAATAACGCTGGGAAGCGGGCGGGATGGATATCGATTCCATTTTCACGGCAATAATCTTGGTAAACACCATTACTTTCGGTGTTCGCGATGGCCAATAGATTCGGCGGAACTGCACCTCCATTGTCCTTGGAAAAGTTGTCTGAGATGTCATGCCCCGAAGGCCTTAGCTTCGCGCTGTACCCATTTTTTAGAAGGCTCTTCATCGAGTCCGAATAGGGACTGAGTACACGTTTATTACTCGCTTTCGGGAATGGAGTCTTCGAAAGCCACCAGACGCAATTGACAGCGTCCTTGACTCGAACCCTTCTCACATTGACCCATTCGGCGGGACTCGGTAATTTTGCTGGATTCCACCAGTAGTGTTCTTGGGCAAGGTGGAAACCGTATTCTTCGCAGAGCATCACGAGAAGTTTGAAATGGTAGAGCGACCTGGTCGGAGTGCCAGACTTCCATGCCCCACCAATATCGATGACTAGGCTTCCATCGGACTTTAAGACTCGATGAAATCCTTCCGCGAAGGGTCGAAACCACTCGCAGTATTCAGCGGCATCCTCATTGCCGTATGTCTTCTTGCGCACAAGACCGAATGGGGGCGAAGTCATTATCAGATTGACTGACTCAGGCTTTGCTGCATGGTGGAGGTACTCAAGCGAGTTGCCCTGCAAAATTCTTCCCAATGATGTCTTATGGGCTTCGCTTAGTTTTCCAAAGTCCCGACCATGCAGTTGTTCGCGCTGCTTTCGCATGGGAGTCACAGAGACATTGTGCAAGTGCCGCAAATAGTCGCCGAGAGACTTGAAGCCTAATGTTGCCGACACCTCCTCCATCTCTTTGCGTTCGTGAGTTGTAAGCCTGATGCTCGTAATGTTTTCACGAGTCTGGGCTAACGGCGGTCTTCCCATTGATGTCCCCTTAGGCTTTTTTCGCATGCATATAACTACCAGTTTATTGTATTACAAAAACCATTGCAAAGTCCCAGCGAGCGGCGCAGGTTCATGAGCTAACCCTGCTCGATGTTCGGGGCCTTGTGGCCTCGGTGGAGTGCGGGCAGGCGCCTGACATGAATAGTGCTTCTGCCTCTCGGCGAGTCACTAGACCTGGAAGTACACGGCCCCCACCAAAGACCCATCGACGCAATTCAGTGGCCGATGCCAGCCAGTCTCGCTGGTTGACTCTTCGCCGCAGTGTCGATGTCTGTAGCCGCCCGGCGCCGAGGTTGAACGTGAAGTCGACGATCGCCGCGACCCGGTGGCGGCCAAGCTCCGCGCCAGCGTCGCACTCGGTGATTCGGCAGGTACGCAGGCGATGTTCCAAGTGGCCGCCGGCAATGGCGCGGTTCTCACCAGCCTGGCAACCTGCAAGAGCGACACGCATCGGTCGTTCTGGCTCTACGTGAAGCACCCAGACCTCTTCGACCGTGCCGGCGACGTCGACCACTTCGAACGCCAGGTCGCCCACGCCCAGCAGCATGACCTGGGCGTAAAGAAGACTCCCGACACGTCCGATGCTGCGCTGGCGGCTCTGCGTGCTGACGTCTCGGCCTTCTACCAGCGGGAGATGCAGTGCGGCGACCGCAGCAAGGCCTACGTCGTCCAGCGCAGCCCGAGCGTGTACCTGTTGAGCGTCCACATCAAGGCCCTGTCGATGGTGCACCTGGAGTTCGAGGGCGATGACCTGAAGCGCCGCGTCGGCAACCCGAACATCCACTCGGTGCTGGAGTACTCCGCCATCACGGGCGTCACCCGGTCGCTGGTCAAGGGTGGCGCCAAGTACCACCAGATGTTGCTGAAGGCCTTCGCCGAGCACCTGCTTCATGTGAAGGTTGATGCCCACCGCCTGATGCCGCCGACGCTGGACCTCTCCGTGCTCCGGTTGGGCTTCGATGTTCCGCAGGCGGAGGTGGACGGGTTCAACGTGCTGCAGGTGAAGTCGATCAGTCTGCTCAGCCCGGATACGCAACTGAAGGTCGATTGCACCGCGATGGCATCCAGCGAACACCGCTGCGTGACCGATCTGCTGGCCGAAAAGTTGCCGGGCCCGCTGGCCGAGAACTGGCTCGTCACCGGCGCGCACATCAACCTGTACTACCCGCCCGAGCCCGGCAAGACGCGTCCAAAGGTGATCACCATCGAGGTCACGCGCAAGGGCCGGCTGAACCTGCACAAGTTCGATGCGGCCCTGCAGGCGCAGTTGGAGGGGTACCTGGTCTCGCTGGGCATTCTCCAGAAGGGGCAGACGCTCAACCCGCAGGAAACGCCGCCGAGCGAGGACGTGCACGATCTGCAGCCCGCCTTCGAGCACTGACCGGTGTCAGCTCACGAAGCGTGGTCGTTGGTCTGCCGCCTGTTCGCGGGTGGCACGCCGGTCTTCCGGGGTGCGATGTCGCCCGCCGAGATCAGGGCCTGCTCGTCCCTCGGGCCAGCGATCAAGCCGACGGTCGTGAACCGAACCTTCACGCTGTGCCCGTATTGCCAACTGCGCAACGGCCAGATCTTCGGCGATGGTCAGGGCGGACAGATCTGCCAGTGTCCAGACTGCGGCCCCATCGCACTCGCCGCAGACGATCGATCTGCGGTGATGCTGGACGAGGGGTGGTTGCGGTCGAAGCTGCGGATCGCACTGGAGATTGAAAGCCGGGATGGCGTCACCGACCTCGGCGATGGAGTCTGGCGGCTGGGCGAGGCACGTCGTGAGCCGGTGCTACTTTCCAGGAGTCTGACCCGCCTTTGGGCCGAGCCAGCCGTCTTTGATCGGATCCGCGTGCCTGGCGCCGGTATCCGGGTCATCGCGCCCAGGGCAGCCCAGCTGCGCGGTGCGCCGTTTGCCACTGGGATCGAGTGGCTGGCCATGGAAGAGCGGTTCGCGTTCTACGGCGGCGGGATCTCCTTCTTGCAGCCGGGAATACAACCCACCGGGATCGAGTCAGATTCCCCCTGGACGCCGGTTCACGGTCCGTTCTCGGTCGACCACAAGTGGGTAACGCTCGACAGTTGGCCCCACGGACCGATCCGGTGCACCGACCGACAGGCCGAGGTCTTCAAGGCTCTCTGGTCGTTCAAAGGGGTGGAAATGCACCGCGACCGCGTCATGCAGCGTGCAAACCAAGAGGGCAGGAAGCCGATAGATCCCTTCAAGGTCAAGGATCGCGACAAGGGAAAGCCGGAGCACGAAGGCCCGCTTCATGCCTATCGCGAACTCGTACATGCGCGCCAGCGCGATGGCTTGTACTGGATGCCGCGTGCGTCCCCGAACTTCGTTTCGGCCTGACGGTTTGCCCATCCAAGCCGGTCGGCGAACTCAAAAAGCCGACACAAGCAGAAGTCGTTGTCACGCAAGGCGATGTGCGTGTGCTACGGCGAAAAAGTTGGCGGAGATTTCCAGAGAACAGAGGGCAGAACAGGGTCGAACCAGCCACCATGGGCACCGGGTCTGACCACCCCCTGGCACACGCAGAATGCGCGTGAACCCCGCGTACCGTGTGGGGTCTGGAAGTGAAAACGCCCAACCGAGAACGGTTGGGCGTCAATGGGTGGTGGAGCGGAAGGGGATCGAACCCTCGACCTTCGCATTGCGAACGCGACGCTCTCCCAACTGAGCTACCGCCCCACATGTAGCCCGCTATTGTATCAGTGACTTTTCACAGGGCAAGAAAAAACGGCATGTCGTGGGCACGACATGCCGTCTATCCCTAGCGGGGCCTAACCGCGGCCCCGCCCGGTCCCAGCGACTGCATCAGCCCCCGTGCGGCGTGGCTGCAGCCGCTGCCGGCGTCGCCGCCTGCTCGTGGCTCTTGGCGTCAGTGGCCTTGGCGACGAGGTAGGCGCGAATCGCCTCCACATCCTCCGGCTTGATCGCCTTGGCGAAGGACACCATGCCGTTCTTCGACAGCGCGCCATCCAGCACGATCGTCTTGAACGCCTCGGGCGTGTTGATCGCACCGGCATAACGCAGGTCCGGGAACATGCCGCGGCTCAGGCCATCGCTTCCGTGGCAGGTGCTGCAGAAGCGGCCATAGGTCTCCTCGCCGTGGGCGATGACTTCGGGCGTGCCAAACGCGGCCGGCGGATTGAGTAACGGTGCCGGGAAGTCCACCGGCGCCGGCAGCTGCGCCTTGCCGCCCAGCTTGTAGACCAGCAGGCGCGAGTAGTTCGGCGCCCAGTAGCTGCCGGTCTGCCGGAATCCAGCTACGACCGCCACGTACTGCTCGCCATCGACTTCGTACGTCACGGGACCGGCCAGGGCGCCGGTCTGTGTGTCGGCACCCCAGAGGCGTTCGCCCGTATCGGCGCGGTAGGCTGCGAACTCGTTGGCCGAGTTGCCCGCGAACACCAGGTCTCCCGCCGTGGCCAGCGTGCCGCCACTGCGCGCCCCTTCCTTCTTGGCGCGCCAGGCTTCCTTCTTGTTGACCGGATCCCACGCGAGCAGGTAGCCCTCGTTGAACTTCGGCGCATCGGCCTGCTTGAGCATGGCAGCGCTCTTGGCAAAGCTGATGGAGAGCTTCTGGCCCATCGGGTTGTCGTCTTCCTTGGTGGCGACGAACGGATAGCTGGAGTGGGTCGCAGCGATGTACACCAGGCCCGTCTTGGGGCTGTAGGACATCGGCTGCCAGTTGTGCGCGCCGCCGTAGTACGGCGTCACGAACGCACCCTTGCCCGTCTTGCTGTAGTTGGCGTACGGGTTCTTGATCGGGCGGCCGCTCTTCAGGTCGATGCCCTTGGCCCAGTTCACATCCGGGATATAGGCGTCGGCCGACAGCAGCTCGCCGTTGGTGGCATCCAGCACGTAGAAGAACCCGTTCTTCGGAGCGTGCATCACGACGTGGCGCTTCTCACCCTTCAGCTGCAGGTCCGCGGTCTGGATCTGGGCGGTGGAGTCGTAGTCCCAGCTCTCGTTCGGCGTCTCCTGGTAATGCCAGGCGTACTCACCGGTATCGATCTTCAGCGCGACGATCGAGGAGAGGTAGAGGTGATCGCCGCCACCCGGGGAGCGGATCTCCGACGGCCACGGGGCACCGTTGCCCGTACCCACGTAGACGAGGTTGGTCTGCGGATCGAAGGTGATCGCATCCCACGGGGCGCCGCCGCCGCCGGTCTTCCACCACTGGCCGCTCCAGGTCTTGGCTGCCAGCTCCATCTGCTTGTTCTCGAACCCGTCGGCCGGGTTGCCGGGCGTGATGTACCAGCGCCAGTCCAGCTTGCCGGTCTGGGCGTCATACGCGGACAGGTAGCCGCGCTGGCTGAACTCGGACCCGCCCTGGCCGATGAGCACCTTGCCCTTGGCGACGCGGGGGGCACCCGTGATCGCGTAGGGCTTGGACTTGTCGATCGTGTAGATGTCCCAGACGGGCTTGCCCGTCGCCGCATCGATCGCGATCAGCCGACCGTCGATCGTCGCCAGGTAGACCTTGCCGTTCCACGCGGCCACGCCCCGGTTCACGACGTCGCAGCAGGCGTTGACGGCCCACTCGCCCGGCACCTGGGGATCAAAGGCCCACAGCGGCTTGCCGGTCTTGGCCTCGTAGGCGTAGAGCTTGCTCCAGGCCGTGGTGACGTAGAGCACCCCATCGACGATGACCGGCGTGGACTCCTGCCCGCGGCGGGTGTCGAAGTCTGCGAACCACGTCAGGCCCAGCTCCTTGACGTTGCCGGCATTGACCTGGGTCAGCGGGCTGAAGCGCTGCTCGCTGTAGTCGCGGCCGTAGGACATCCACTGGCCGGCGTTGGCCGGCTCGTTGGCCGCCAGCAGGCGGGCCTCATCCACCTGGGCGGCCGGTGCGGGCTTGGCAGCTTCCGCTTTGGCACTCTTGTCGGGCGACTGGCCGCAGGCTGACAACAGCAGCGCGGCGCAGAGGCTAGGAACCAGCAGACTTCGCATAATGACCCCCACCTGATGATCCCCCTATTCTGCGGTCGCACGCGCCAAAACACTACCGCGCCCTGTACCATCCGGATCCATGTACTACGAGCCCGGCAAGTCGGCCCATGGCCTGCCCCATGACCCCTTCAAGTCCTGCGTCGTGCCCCGGCCGATCGGGTGGATTTCCACCACCAGCCGCACGGGCATCGACAACCTGGCCCCCTTCAGCCAGTTCCAGAACGTAAGCTTCGACCCCCCGATGGTGATGTTCTGTGCGAACCAGAACGCCGGCGGCAGGCGCAAGGACACCGTCGTGAACGTGGAGGACACCGGGCAGTTCGTGTGGAACCTGGCCACCTGGGAGCTGCGCGAGGCGGTCAACCGCAGCTCCGAGGACGTGGCCCCGGAGGTGGATGAATTTGCGCACGCCGGGCTGGTGAAGGCGCCCTCCCGCCTCGTGCGCCCCCCGCGCGTCGCCGCCTCCCCGATCCAGTTCGAGTGCAGCTACCTGCAGACCCTTCGCCTGCCCGGCAACGGTGCCCTCGGCACGGTCGATGTGGTCTTCGGGCGGGTGTTGGCGATCCACATCGACGATGCGGCCCTGGATGAACGCGGGCGCATCGACGTGCTGAAACTGCGGCCCATCGCGCGGCTGGGCTACCACGACTACACCAGCGTCGAGAGCCTCTTCACCCTGCGCCCGCAGGGCGGCCCGACGCGCCTGGCGGGGCTGGAAGGCTCGCCGGAGAAGGTCGCCGCGGCCCTCGCACAGGCCCGCGGCGAGCCCTAGGTGCTGGAAGCTTTTCTCGTTTCCTCCGGCGTCGTCGCGCTGGCGGAGATCGGCGACAAGACGCAGCTGCTGGCCCTGGTGCTGGCCGCCAAGTTTCGCCGCCCGGTGCCCATCATCCTGGGGATCCTGACCGCCACCGTCGTCAACCACGGCATCGCCGGCTACGTCGGCGCCTGGGTCGCCGCGCACCTCGGCCCGGTGCTGATGCGCTGGATCCTGGGCCTCTCCTTCCTCGCCATGGCGGCCTGGATCCTGGTGCCTGACTCCCTGGACGAGGAGGTGGACCCGAAGCCGCGCTACGGCGTCTTCGGCACCACCGTGATCGGGTTCTTCGTGCTGGAAATGGGCGACAAGACGCAGATCGCGACGGTAGCCCTCGCCGCCCGCTACCCCTCGCTGCTGGCGGTCGTTGCCGGCACCACGGTGGGCATGATGCTGGCCAACGTGCCGGCCGTAGTGCTGGGTGACGTGGCGGCCCGCAAGCTGCCGCTGAAGGTGGTGCACAGCATTGCCGCGGGCCTCTTCGCCGTGCTGGGAATCGCGGTGCTGCTGGGCGTTGGAATGCCGGGCGCACCCTAGGTCCGTGCGGCTAAAATCGCCCCATAACGAATAAGAACAGGTCACCGGGGTCATTCCACGTGAAGAAGCTCATCCTGGCGCTGGTGCCGACCGCCGTATTCATGGCCTGCTCCGGGGGCACCCCCCCCTCCAGCGCCAGGGCCGGCAAGCCGGACTGCGACCGCGCCTGCCTGGAGAAGCTCCTCGACGCGGTGATGACCGGCCTGACCACGCACAACCCTGCAGGCCTGCCGACCACGAAGAGCTTTCGCTACGTGGAGAACAACCAGACCCTCACGCCCGGCGACGGCAGCTGGAAGACCCTGCAGTCCTTCGGCCCGTACAAGCACTACTTCGCCGATCCGGAGTCCGGCAACGCGGCGGTCATCGCCGTGATGAAGGAGAACGAGGAGGCGGGCCTGTTCACACTGCGGATCCGCGCCGAGCACGGCAAGCTCGCCGAGGCCGAGGCGATCATCACCCACGACCCGCGCGGCGCCGCCAACTACCAGAAGCTCGGCAAGGTTCCCGACGCGTGGCTGCAGGCCGTGCCGCAGGATGAGCGCATGACGCGCGAGGAGCTGGCGGCCACCGCCAACAAGTACTTTGGCTCGATGGAGAACAATGACGGCAAGGGCGACTACTCGTTCTTTGCCGCCGACTGCAACCGCCTCGAGCACGGGCTGAGGACCACCAACAACGCGCCGCAGAACTACGGACACTCCAGCGACGCGGAGTTCGTGACCCTGGGCTGCCGCGGGCAGTTCGAGACGGGCTTCCTGGGCTTCGTCACGCGCATCCGCGACCGCCGCTACGAGGTGATCGACGTGGAACGGGGCGCGGTGTTCGGCATCGCTGGCTTCGACCACAACGGCACGCTGCGCAACATCCCGCTCACCAAC
Source organism: uncultured Pseudomonadota bacterium (assembly GCA_903868595.1). Classification (GTDB taxonomy): domain Bacteria; phylum Pseudomonadota; class Gammaproteobacteria; order Steroidobacterales; family Steroidobacteraceae; genus ZC4RG30. The sequence goes on along the minus strand of CAIPVV010000061.1, from coordinate 12,958 downwards.
GGCAAGAACTTCAAGGTTCCGACCTACTTCTCCGCCTCGCGCACCCTGCAGGTCGGCGAGGCCTTCCGTGCGCGCGACGGCAAGATCAAGGACATCGAGATGACCCTGCACGAATTTCCCTACGGGGATCGCACGGGCTTTCGCTCCACCTTCGATCCGTCCAACGAGGTGCCGGGTGGCAGGGCCCCCGGTGCCAACGAGACCTGTGACCGCGCGTGCTTGGAGAGCAGCCTGGAGCAACTGGTACTCGCGCTGGCCGATCACGATCCCAAGCGCGCGCCGCTGGCCGACAAGGTCCGCTACACCGAGAACGACCAGCAGCTGGGCCTGTACGACGGGCTCTGGGGCACGCTCACGGACGTCGGCAGCTACCGCATACGCCTGGTGGATCCGGCCGACGGCGTTGCCGTGTTCATCGGCCGCGTGACCGAGACGGACCTGCCCGGCATCCTCACGCTGCGGATCCGCATGACCGGTAGCCGGATCAAGGAAATCGAGGCCACGATCGTGCGGGAGGAGCGCGCCGGCGCCGATGAGCTGTTCCGCCCGCGACTGCCCGTGGAGGCCGAGCCGGCGCTGCTGACGCACGCCGACCCGGTGCTGCTGCAAGCCGTGCCGGCGCAGCAGCGCGGCGAGCGCGAGGAGCTGCTGGCCCTGGTCAACCAGTACCTGGATGCCGTCGAGCAGGGCAAGGGGGGCGACGTGCCGTTCACCGCCGACTGCAGCCGCCGCGACAACGGCGTTGCCGTGACCCAGAACCCGGACCTGCCCCGCCCGCCAGCCAAGGGCCACAGTGCCGCAGAGACCGCCTGGAGCTGGACCGCAACGGTCCCGGAGGGACCAGCGGTCCCCTTTAAACCCTATGCGCTGGACTGCGCGGCCCAACTGGCCAGTGGCTACAGCGCCTATGTGGGACAGATCCGCAACCGGCGGATCGAGCTGGTGGACGAGGAGCGCGGCCTGGTGGTCAGCAGCAGCTATGTCGACATCCCGGGCACCGTCAGGCGCGTGACCCAGCAGGACGGCAAGACGATGCAGCTGCCGCCGGTACTGGGGCGCCCCTACACGCTGGCGGCCACGCAGCTGTTCAAGATCGAGGCCGGCCAGATCCGCCGCGTGGAATCGGTCGACAAGGTGCAGCCCTACGGGGCCAAGCCCGCCTGGGCCAACTAGGCCGCCGCACGGCCCAGGCGATGGGCCGCTCCGGGGTGCCCCCGGCGGCCACCGCCGGGGCCGCCCCGGGTCCCGCGCTAGACGGGCTGCTGCGGATCCAGGCCCAGCCGCGCGGCAATGCGCAGCAACTGCACGGCCGAATCCGCACCCAGCTTCTGGCGGATCATCGACTGCTGGTTGGCCACCGTCTTGGGGTTCAGGCCCAGCCGCAGGGCGATCTCCCGCACGGAGAGCCCCTGCACGATGAGCCGCAGCACCTCCAACTCCCGCGCCGACAGCGCCCCGCCGCCCAGCGGCTGCGGCGCCAGGTTCGTGAGCGCCAGGTCCTGGGCAATCTGCGCGCTCAGGTAGCGCTTGCCGGCCGCCACGCAGCGCACAGCCTCCACCAGCACCGCCGGGGCACTGGCCTTGGTCACGTAGCCCTGCGCGCCGGATTGCATGGCCCGTCGCGCGTAGATGGCGTCCTCGAACATGCTGAAGATCAGCACCCGCGTGGCCGGGTCGCGCGCCAGCATCTGCCGCAGGCATTCGATGCCACTGGTCCCGGGCATCGAGAGGTCCATGACGACCACCTGCGGGACAAGGGATCCCACGAGCTGTAGCGCCTGCGCGCCGTCGGCGGCTTCCCCGACCACCTGGATGTCGCCACTGCGCTCCAGCAGTCGGCGATAGCCCTCGCGGACGACTGCATGGTCATCCACCAGCAGTACGCTGACCCGCGCCGCGCTCATGGGCGCAACGCCCGTGCCCGCGCCACGGGCAGGCTGGCCAAGAGGCGGTAGCCTTCCCCGGGGGCGGTCTGTATCGCGAACTCGCCCCCCAGCAGCTGCGCGCGCTCGCGCATGCCCCCCACGCCAAAGCCCCCGCGCAGTGCCCGCGCATCGGCGCCCACGCCGTTGTCGATCAGGCGCAGCTGCACCTGCTCCCCGCCGCCGGGGGCCGGTCCGCGCTCCACCACGATCTGGATGTGGCTGGCCCGGGCGTGCTTGGAGCAGTTGGTCAGGCCTTCCTGGATCAGGCGGTAGAGGGCCAGGTTCAGCCTCTCCCCCAGGTCTTCCAGCTCACCGCGCAGGGTGAGCTCAAAGCGCGTGCCCGGCAGGCGTCGCCGCCAGTGATCCACGCAGGCCTCCAGGGCCGCTCCCAATCCCAGCTCATCCAGGCCCGCGGGCCGCAGGCGGCGGATCATGTCGCTCACCGCGCCATGCACGTGATCCACGCTCTGGATGATCTGGCGCGCGCTGGCCTCGCGCGAGGCGGACGGGTCCCCGGCCAGGAGCGCGACCGCGTCGAGCTTGATCGCATTGAGGTACTGCCCCAGCTCATCGTGCAGCTCGCGCGCCAGGCGCCGTCGCTCCGCCTCCTGCACCGTCAGGTGCTGCTGGGCCAGCTCGCGGTTCTCCGCCAGCACGCGCTGCAGGCGTGCCTGCGCGGCGCGGGCCTCGCGGTAGCGCCGCAGCGCCAGCCACCCCAGGCCGAGTGCCAGGGTGAGCAGGATCACCGGCAGCTCATCCAGCTGCAGCCACTCGAAACGGCGCGTAAAGCCAAACAGCAACTCATGCAGGTTGAACACGACGCACAGCGCCGCTGCGATCGCCGTCGCCAGCGCGACGGCGAGCAGGTCGCCCCAGGGGGCAGAGGCGGCGTGGCGGCCGTTCACAGGCGGGGTCATGGGCGCCACTGTATGCGATGCGGACGCGGCGGGAAAAACTCCCGGCCGGATCGGGAGTCCTGCTCTGGCAACAACCGCGCCCGCACCCCACAATCGCGCTCCCATTGCCGCGGGTTGGCGTTCTTGTCCAGGTCCTTGTCGATTCCTCGCCCCGTCCTGCTGTTGCTGGCCAGCGGTGCCTGCACGGTGCCAGGCCTGGTTCGCGCCGAGGCGCCGCCTGAGATCCTGCCGGACAACCTCGGCGTCCTCACGATCGTGGGCGTCAGTCCCTACGGCGAGGCAGGCCTCTCCGCCGCGACGATGGCCAGCAGCGCGCAGTCCGCCTCTGCCGCCCAACTGGACCGCAGCCACGCCGCGGACCTCTCGGCGTACCTGGGCCGGGAACTGGCCGGCGTGAACCTCAACGAGCGCCAGGGCAACCCCCTGCAGCCGGACCTGAGCTACCGCGGCTACACCGCCTCGCCCCTGCTGGGCACGCCGCAAGGCCTCTCCGTGTACCTGGACGGCGTGCGGCTCAACCAGCCGTTCGGCGACGTGGTCAGCTGGGACCTGATCCCGCGCGCGGCGATCCAGCGCGTGGAGCTGGTCGCCGGCAGCAGCCCCCTGTTCGGTGGCAACAGCCTGGGGGGCGCGCTGTCCGTGCGCAGCAAGGACGGCTACAGCGCCCCGGGCACGTCGCTGGAGGCGCGCTACGGGAGCCACGGCCAGCTGAGCCTGCAGGCCCAGACCGGCGGCCATGCCGGCAACGGCCTGTACTGGTACGCCACCGCCAACCGCTTCCGGGACGAGGGCTGGCGGGACGCCTCGCCCAGCGACGCGCGGCAGCTGTTCGCCAAGGCGGGCTGGCGCGGCGAGCGCACGGATGTGTCCGTGACGCTCGCCACGGCCGACACGGACCTTACCGGTAACGGCCTCCAGGACCAGGGGCTGCTCGCCCGCCGCTACGCGAGCCTCTACACGCAGCCCGACACCACGCAGAACCGCGCCGGGCTTGCCCACCTGGTCCTGCGGCAGGACCTGGGCGACACACTGCGGCTGTCGGGCAATGCCTGGTATCGCAATATCCGCAGCGCCACAGTCAACGGCGACATCAATGGGAACGCCCTCGGCCAGGACCTCTACCAGCCCACCGCCGCCGAGCAGGCGGCGCTGCTGGCCGGCGGCTACAGCGGCTTTCCGGCCCGCGGCGAGTCGGCGGCCAACAGCCCCTTTCCCCGCTGGCGCTGCCTCGCCAATGCGCTGCTGAACGCCGCACCCAACGAGCAGTGCGACGGCCTCATCAACCGCACGCGCCTCTCGCAGCACAACGAGGGCATCGCCGTGCAACTGGTGGCGCAGCGCAGCTGGCTGGGGCATGCCAACCGCCTGCTGGCCGGCGCCGTGCTGGATGCCAGCAGCGCCCACTTCCTGCAAAGCGCGCAGTTCGGCTACCTGCTCCCCGACCATGGGGTCGCCGGGGTCGCCGGCGCGGATGGCCAGCCATCGATGGCCGACGGCTCCCAGGACTCGACGTCGGCCTTCGACTCGCGCGTGGACCTGGGCGGCCGGACACAGACCCAGGGCTTCTTCCTCGCCGATTCGCTGGCCGTGACGCCGGCGCTGCGCCTCAATGTCGCCGCGCGCTACGACCGCAGCAGCGTGCGCAACCAGGACGGCCTCACCCCGGGCGGCGGGCCCGGCTCGCTCGACGGCACGCAGCGCTTTGCGCGCCTGAACCCCTCGCTGGGCCTGGTGCTCACGCCCCGCCCCACCCTGGCGCTCTATGCAAGCTACGGCGAGGCAACCCGTGCGCCCTCCTCGATCGAGCTGGGCTGCGCGGATCCGGCCAATCCCTGCCGCCTGCCCAACTCCATGGCGGGGGATCCGCCCCTTGCCCAGGTGCTCACGCGCAGCGCCGAGCTCGGGGCCCGTGGCGCCGCTGCCGCGGGCATCACCTGGACGGCGGCGCTGTTCCGCGCCGATAACCTCGACGACATCCTCTTCGTCGCCGACAACCAGGCCGGGTACGGCTACTTCCGCAATTTCGGCCGCACGCGCCGCCAGGGCGTGGAGCTGGGCGCCCGTGGGCAGGCGGGGCCCGTGCTGCTCTCGGCGCACTACACGCTGCTGGATGCGACCTACCGGACGCGGGAAGTGGTGGGAGGGGCGGGCAACAGCCGCAACGCTGCAGCCGCGCCCGGCCTGGACGGCAACATCGCGATCTCCCCGGGGGACCGCATACCGCTCATCCCCCGGCAGCTGCTGAAAGCCTCCGCCGAGTGGGCGCTTTCCGCCCGCTGGTCGGTGGACCTGGACCTGCTGGTCAGCAGCGCCAGCTACGCGCGTGGCAACGAGAACAACCAGCACGTTCCGGACGGCGTGTACTACCTGGGACCCGGCGCCAGCGCCGGCTATGCCGTGCTGAACCTGGGAAGCGAGTGGCAGACCGGTGCCCACCTGACGCTCTTCGTACAGGTGGGCAACCTGCTGGATCGGCGCTACGCCACGGCCGCGCAGCTCGGCGCCACCGCCTTCGGCAGCACCGGCAACTTCGTGGCGCGCCCGTACGCTGCGCCCCTCAGCGAGGGCGAGCGGCCGCTGCAACACACGACTTTCCTCGCCCCGGGCGCACCCCGCTCAGCGCTGGTGGGGCTGCGCCTGCGCCTGGATCCCTAGCGTCGCCAAACGTCGGGGACCGGCGCCCTGCACGTGATGGCACCCTACCGGACGGGGTTGGTGGCCCCGGGCTTTACAGCAGCGCAGTGACCTGGATCTCCACGCGGTATTCCGGCGCGGCCAGCTTGGCCTCGATGGTGGCGCGTGCGGGCTTGGCGTCCTGGGGTACCCAGGCGTCCCAGGCCTTGTTCAGCTGGGCGAAGGTGCCGATGTCGGCCAGGTACACGTTGGCCGAGAGGATGCGCTCCTTGCTGGTGCCCGCGTCGGCCAGCAGGCGGTCGATTTCCCCCAGGATCTGGCGGGTCTGGCCCTCGACATCCGCGCTGGGGTCGGTGGCGACCTGGCCCGCCAGGAAGACAAAGCCGTTGGCGATGACGGCCTGCGACATGCGCGCGCCGGACTCGAGTCTCTTGATGCTCATGGTGGGAATCTTCGCGTTGGCCGCCGGGCTGGCGGGAGCGCGATTTTGGCCGATGCGGGCCCGAAGCGCCATGCGGAGGATCCCTCGGCCCCGCAGGCCCGTGCCCGGGGGCGCAGCAGGCCGCACTGCTCCACTGACCTGCGGCCAAGCGGCCGGCAGCAGGTGCCTACGGCCTAGCCCGAAAGGCAGGTACCGCGCACGCAGCACCCCTTCCGGGCCGACCCGGCGTCAGCGCGGATCCGGGTGCTGGGTCCAGGGGGAACGGATGTAGTACGGGGCGCCGACGAAGGTCGCCTGGACGCGAACGATCATGTCGTTGCGCACCTTGAAGCTCTCCAGGAACGCCCAGGTCTGCGGCTCGCGGAACACGGAGCGCTGCGGCGTCCCGTCGGTGAGCTTGTACTCATCCAGCACGCCCTTGTGGTCGATGTAGCCTCGGGCCATGACGACCTGGCGCTCCTCGTCCACCAGGAAGAAGTCCCGGTCGCGCACCCGCTCGTTGAACAGGTAGCGGCCCGACTTGAAGCCCTTCTCGATCTCCGGGAACTTCATGCCATTCTCGTACCGCGTCGCATCCGGGGAGAAGCGCGTGCCGCGGATCTCCCCGTCGTTGTGCTGCAGGGTGGAGAAGTAGCCGTTGGCGTGGGCGATGAGGCGCGCGCGGGAGATGCGCTCGGCCACCGGCACGACGCGAACCATGTCCGGATCGGGCCTGAACTCGTTGATGTCGCCGATCGGGGTCGGCGGTGCGCTCAGGTTGCGGCGGGTGGAGATCACGTGCTCCACCTCGGTGATCTGCCCCCGCACGACCTTGAGCCGAACCGCCAGGAAGCCCGGCGTGTCGTTCTGCAGGATCGTTGTATAGATACCCACGTTGCCGGTCTGGGTGTCGGAGAGCGTGAGCGCGGGGCCCACCTCCGCCGTCACCGTATCCCAGGTGGCATCCGGGAACTGCATCTCCACGTTGTTCTCCGTGAAGCGCACGTGCTTTGCGAACGGCGCAAGCTTCGGGTCGTGCTTCAGGTAAGCCGCCCGGTAGCTGTCGCCGATCGACTCCAGACAGGCCTTGTCGCAGACCGCTGCCCGGGCCGTGGAAGCTGCAAGCAGCGCCACGCTCGCCAGCAGCGACCACGCGCCGAGGTACCGGATCTTGCTGGCAGTGTGGCGCATGTTGACAGACCTCACTGTTCGACTGCGGTATCCGAGTCCAGCATCCACAGCGTGATGCACGACAGCACCGAACCCACGCTCATGATCAGCGCGATCGTCGGCAGCGGCAGCTGGTTGTTGACGAAGATGCCGGTCAGCGACACCGCCAGTATCGAGCCCAGCCGGCCCATGCCGATGGTAAAGCCGGTACCTACCGCACGCAGATGCGTCGGAAACACCTTCGCCATGATCGAGTAAAGACCCGAGACACCACCGTTGAGGAACAGGTTGGTGATGGCCACGGTCATGATGAACTGCGTCAGCATCACCTTGCCCTGCCCATCGTCGGCCAGGGCATGGAGGTTGCCGAAGTAATTGATGCCCAGGGCACCCAGCAGCAGGAAGAGGATCGTCAGACCCTTGATGCCCAGCTTCTTGCCAAACACCACCGCCAGCAGGCCAATAAGCACGCCACCGATGGCGCCGCCCAGGTTCGCCCAGCCCAATGCGCCGGCTGCATCGCTGATCGCATAGTCAAAGAATACGTGCCCCAGGCGCGGCGTGCCCTTCAGCAGGAAATAGAAGGTCCCGATGTGCAGAAAGTACGCCGCAGCCACCAGCACTGTCGTGCGGATGTAGGTGCTGTTGAAGAGGTCCATCAACTTGTACTCACGCCCCGCCGGATTGACCGGCAACTGCTCGACCGGTTCGTGGCCCATGCGCTTGAGCGTCGCGTTGACGCTCTGCAGCGCACCGGCAGGCTGCTTGCGGCACAGCCAGCTCACCGACTCCGGAACGAAAAAATAGACCAGGGGAATGAAGATCGCCGTCACGATCGCGCCGCCGCCGAAGATAAAGCGCCAGTTGTGGTACTCCGACAGCACCCAGGCGGCGGCAAGCCCCCCCAGGAACGCCACGAACGGATACCCCATGGCCATCAACGAGACGTTCATGTCGCGTCGGCGCGCGCTGGAGAACTCGGCGGCCAGCGCGTTGGTGGAGGCCAGAAGCCCACCGATGCCCAGGCCGGTCAGGACACGCCAGGCCGACAGAACCTGCCAGCTGTGCGCACTGGAAACCATCGTCATGCCCAGGGCCATCACGCACAGGCAGCCCAGGGTGGTCCGGCGGCGACCGAAGCGGTCCGCAACACCCCCCAGCACAATGGAGCCGATCACCATGCCGAACAGCTCCATGGTCTGCACGAAACCCAGTACGGCGTCGTTGAGACCCCACTCCTTGGCAATGCTGTTGGCCGAATAGGAAATCGCCAGCACGTCGAACCCATCCAGGCCATTGAGGCCAATGGTCAACGCGACGACAAGCACCTGCAGGGCACTCATGGGTGCGTTGGCTAGTATCTGGCGCGGATCGGTATTCACGTTGTCTGGGCTCCCCGAACGTTAACTGTTTTTTTAGCGCATTCAGCTTTCCGCCGAGGATAGCACCAGTCATGCCGCGCAAGACAGGCGCAGGCGGGCGCACGCCGGGAGCGCGGGCGGCATCCCTCACAACCCCCCTCACCGCCCTGGCTAGGCCCGCTGTCAGGGCCGTGCGCCGCAGGCTCTCCCGACGCCACGCGCGGCGGGAGCCAGTTCACTTCTCGTCAGCCGTGCGCGCCGCCGCTTGGCGAGGCTGGCAGCTCCGCACCGAAGGGTGCCCAACCGCGGGTCCTGCCCGCGACTGCTGCCCCCGGGGGGCACACGCCTCACCGCACCGGATCCCGTCGACGCACTCGATGCCGCCTGCAGGCAGCGGCCGGCACCGACCCCAATGCAAACGGGCCCTCGCGGGCCCGTTTGCGCATCGCAGGCTTGCGCGCTTATTCGGCAGCGAAGCAGTACGCGCAGAGCTTGTTGCCGTCCGGATCGCGCGCGTAGGCGGCGTACGCGGTCGGCGTGAAGCTGCGCGGCCCCGGACCGCCCTCGTCGGTGCCGCCATTGGCCATCGCGGCGGCATGGAAGGCATGCACTGCCGCGCGGGTCGGGGCGACGAAACCGATCGTGCCGCCGTTGGCCGCGGTTGCCGGGGAGCCGTCGCGCGGCTTGGTGACCAGGAACTCCGGGCCCTGCGCGCCATAGAGGATGCCGGTCTCGCCCATCGGGCCCAGGTTATTGATGCCAAGCGTCGCCAGCGCGGCGTCATAGAACTTCTTGGACTTCGACAGATCGTTCGCGCCGACGCAGATATGCGTGAAGATTCCCATCGTCAACTCTCCTTGATTGAATTAGCAGCAGAAAGACACACCCGGTATCGCGCCAGAGTATAGCGTCACGGCCTAACATTCTTGCCCCGAAAGGCCGCTGGGACGGGTCGGTGACGCAGATCCAATCCAAGGTGCGGCCTGCCCGCGGCATCGGGAGCTTGCGCGGCGACTCGGCACCCGCAAAGGCCGACGCGGAGCACGCGGCGAATGGACCTGCCACAGCCCGCCGACCTTGAGTCCTTCGCACGCGCCGCAGGCTCGACTGCATCGATCCCCCGACAGTCGAGCCGGACGGGAATGGCGCGGTCCTGGCCGCTTCCCGGGCCGGGGCGCGCCGAAGCCTCCACGACCATCGCCTTCCCGCTGCGAATTCAACGCGCTCGCGGGAAGTCCAACCGGGCGATCGCGGCTGATCACCCCGTCTCTATCGCAGCTTCCACCGTGCGCGGGACCCCGGGGCCCTAGGTGCGGCGCGCCCGTGCGAAGGCCTCGGCCATGAGGTCGCTGCCGACCGGTGCGGCCGGCTTGGGCTTGACTGCCCCGCCCTGGCGAGGACCGCCCTGGCCGCCCGGCCGGGGACCCGGCTGCCCGGGGGCGCGTTGCGCAGGCGCATCCGTTAATCGACGGGTCAGCGCGATACGCTTGCGCTCCAGGTCGACTTCCAGCACCTTGACCCGGACGATGTCGCCCGCCTTGACCACGTCCCGCGGATCCTTGACGAAGGTATCCGACAGCGCGGAGATGTGCACCAGTCCGTCCTGGTGAACACCGATATCGACGAAGGCGCCGAAGGCCGCCACGTTGCTCACGACCCCCTCCAGGATCATGCCGACCTTCAGGTCCTTGAGCTCCTCGACGCCCTCGGCGAACACGGCCGCCTTGAATTGCGGCCGCGGGTCCCGGCCAGGCTTCTCCAGTTCCAGGAGGATGTCGCGCACGGTCGGCAGTCCGAACTGCGCGTCGGTGAACTGCTCGGCCTTCAGCCCGCGCAGGAAGCTGCCGTCGCCGATCAGCTGCCGCATCTCACGACCGCAACTCTTGAGGATGCGCTCCACCACCGGATAAGCCTCCGGGTGCACCGAGGACGCATCCAGGGGCTGCTCCCCATCGGAGATGCGCAGGAATCCCGCGCACTGCTCGAAGGTCTTCTCCCCGAGCCGGGGAACCTTCAGGAGCGCGCGGCGGTTGCGATAGGGGCCGTTCTCGTCGCGGTAGTGCACGATGCCCTCGGCGACCGTCGCCGACAGACCCGAGACGCGCGCCAGGAGCGCTGCGGAGGCCGTGTTCACGTGCACGCCCACGGCGTTCACGCAGTCCTCTACCCGTGCTTCCAGCGCCTTGGCCATGCGCCCTTGGTCCACGTCGTGCTGGTACTGCCCCACCCCGATCGCCTTGGGCTCGATCTTCACCAGTTCCGCCAGCGGATCCTGCAGGCGGCGGGCGATGGAGACCGCGCCGCGCAAGGTCACGTCCAGCTGCGGGAATTCCTTCGCCGCCAGCTCCGAGGCGGAGTACACGGATGCGCCGGCCTCGCTCACAACGATCTTCTGCAGCTTCAGGTCCGGCAGCTTCTTGATCAGGTCCGCAGCCAGCTTGTCGGTCTCGCGCGAGGCCGTGCCGTTGCCGATCGCGATGAGCTCCACGCCATGCTTCACGCACAGCGAGCCGAGCGTTAAGAGCGCGGCGTCCCACTGGTTGCGGGGCTGGTGCGGGAAGACCGCCTCGGTGGCCACGACCTTGCCGGTGCGATCCACGACGGCCACCTTCACGCCGGTGCGCAGCCCCGGGTCCAGGCCCAGCACCACGCGCTGGCCGGCCGGCGCCGCCAGCAGCAGGTCCTTCAGGTTGTCCCCGAAAACCGTGATCGCGGCCGCATCGGCGCGCTCGCGGGCCTGCATGAAGAGTTCGATCTGCAGGTTGGTGTGCAACTTCGCCCGCCAGGTCAGACGGCAAGCGTCGCTGAGCCACTTGTCCGCGGGTCGCCCCTGGTCGGCGACGCCCGCATGCGCGGCAATGCGCGATTCGGCGTGCGCATTGCCGGCCTCCACGTCCACCCCCGCCTGCAGCTCCAGCATCAGGATCTCCTCCCGGCGGGCGCGGAAGAGCGCCAAGAGCCGGTGGGACGGAATCGCCGACAGCAACTCCAGGTGGTCGAAATAATCGCGGTACTTGGCGCCTTCCGCCTCCTTGCCCTCCGCCAGGCGTGCGCGGATCAGGCCGACCTCGTTGAGCCAGGTCCTCAGGTCACCGATGAGGCCGGCGTTCTCGCCCCAGCGCTCCATAAGGATCGCCCGGGCGCCGTCCAAGGCTGCCTTGGCATCCGCCACGCCTTTCTCGGCATTCACGTAGGCGAAAGCGGCCGTCTCCGGCACCTGGCTGGGGTCGGCGACCAGGCTATCGGCCAGTGGCTCCAGGCCTGACTCGCGGGCGATCTGCGCGCGCGTGCGCCGCTTGGGCTTGTACGGCAGGTACAGGTCCTCCAGGCGGGCCTTGTTGTCAGCCGACTCGATGTCGTTGCGCAGGGCGTCGGTGAGCTTGCCCTGCTCCAGGATGCTGGCGAGGATCGTGCCGCGTCGCTCCTCCATTTCCCGCAGGTACGTCAGGCGCATCTCCAGGTTGCGAAGCTGCGTGTCATCCAGCCCACCCGTAGCCTCCTTGCGGTAGCGCGCGATGAACGGCACGGTCGAGCCCTCATCCAGCAGCGCGATCGCAGCCCGTGCCTGGGTCGGTTGCGCCCCGATTTCCGCCGCGATGGTCTGGGCGATCTTCAGGGCAAGGCGCGGGTCTTGGTCTGGCATGTCGGTCACGGCTTTGGGAATGCGCGAGGGTTCGCGGGGCGGGGATTGTGGCAACGACGCACCCCTTGGGGAAGCCATTGACAGGGCGCGTAAATGAGCGCCGAAACCCGCCCGGCGGGAGGCCGCTGCAGCAAGGTCGCGGCCGGAATCCGCGACGACCTGGCGCCCCGAGCCACGCTCGACGGCACGGCCTTGATCATCGCTAACTACCTGATCGCTTATCCTGCAGGCCGATTGCCCTTTGAGGGGACCAGCGCCACGCCGCGGACACAAACCGAACCCAGCACCTCTGCAGGGGCTTTATCCTGCAGCTCAACCAGGCCGCTCTCGTGTTGCTAGGGCTGGCCGGCTCGCCACGGATCAAGCGGGAGGCGTGACCAACAATGAAGCCGAGCGCGTCCCAGCGCAGAGACCGGCCATTACGCCCGGACGGGCTTTGCGCGATCCTGCCGCAAGGTCCCGGCACCGCTCCCCTTTGCGCGACCGCGCCGCGTTCGGCGAATTGCGAGCCGATCTCTAGGTAGTGCCCAGCCGCTGGCCGGGCCTTGGCCGCCCGGTCAAACACGACGTTAAGACATGGCGCGTCGGGGACGACGGGCCCGCGCACGCGCCGGTCAGGGATGCCGAGTTGGATGTTTTCCAAGCGGGGTTCGGCGCCCTGTTCGACGAACTGGTCGGGCCGTCGCGGTGACGTGATGAGATTGCCAGCATGACCGTGCCGTTGCGCGCCGCCCTCTGTCTGCGCGTCTCGACGGCGCGGCAGGCCCGGTCCCCATAACAAGAACCCGGGTATCGATGTCAGCCCTTACGCTCGCCTTGATCGCGAAACGTCGCTCGCGTTGCGGGCTACGGAACCGGAATTTCCAACGCGCGGGGGGGGGGCGGGG
>CAIPVV010000060.1 GCA_903868595.1 uncultured Pseudomonadota bacterium | reverse complement strand
CGCCGCTACATGCAGCTTGAGGGCCTGCAGTCCTTGAGCAACAATCACGCCGCCCGGTTGTCGGCCGTCGTCAGCCGAGCATGAGTCCAACCTGACCTGACCAGAACTCACGACTCATACACCACGCGCTGGGACACGATCTGCAGCAGTTCCCCGAAGGTCGTTGTTAGCTGGCGCAATATATCCTGCGCCACTTCCTGATTTCCCTGAGGCAGTAGACGAAGGCCTCTGCTCGTTTGTTCAACGATCCTACGTCTGAGTAAGTCTCGTATCACTGCACGAACTGGCAAGTCACCGGCGAACTTCTTAACCAATTCAGCGAACGTCCCGTTACCAGAGCCAAGCGCAAGTACTCGTGGCCGTAACCGGTACGTTGTGAAGTCAGGATCCTCGCGCCAGGCCCGAAGCAATCTTTCCACGCCGTGGCGATTTCTCGACGTACTGCCGTCAATTGACTTTGTTGCGCCTAAAAGTCCCCTGACCTCAACCCGACTAAGTCCGGTCATGGCCGCAACTGCCGAGTTGTTGATTCGACTGTTAGCGAGACGGGTCGCAGCAGCAGCGGATTCGCAATAGCCGGTATTTACTAGTTTATTAAACGCAGGGGCAGATATGCCCGCGTTCATAAGAAACGCTGCCAAGTGCTGCAGGAATTCGGCCAATGGCTCGTTTCGTCGTCCTGGGTGCACTCGCCCAGATGTAGCAGAACGCACCCTCCGAATTTTTCGTGTATTCGGGGTCGTTTTTCCTTTCGCGCTTCCGTCAGTTGATTTCTTGGCGGCCATTCGCCTTATATCGCATCACGATGACAGGAATGGTCAACAGCAATTCCTAAGTAAAAACCCAGAAATCGATGGATGTAAAAACGCCGCCCGAAGGCGGCGTTTTTTGGTCTCTGATGCTCCGCAGGGAGGCGGAGATCTAAGGCACGCAGTACTAGCGAATACCAGTACCGATAATTGCGTTCACCCGGGCTCCCGTACCCGTGATGGCGTTACGGGCGACACCGGTGCCGGTGATCGCGTTGCGGCTAACGCCGGTTCCGATGATCGCGCTCTTGCGGACACCCGTGCCGATGATCGCATTGCGGCTAACTCCGGTACCAGTAATCGCATTCCGTCGAACGCCTGTTCCGGTGATGGCGTTCGTCCTAACACCCGTACCGATAATCGCCTTACGGCTGATCCCCGTGCCCGTAATCGCTCTGGCGGCAATCGTGCTGTCGCTAGCGTAAGTCGTGCTGGAAACGACAGTGCTAGCGGCCTGAATACGCTGAGCGTCGTCGCTCGCGAACCCAATTTGTGCACCTGCAAGGCAGGCACCGGCAACAAGCGCTTTAGTAACGGCCAAGCCAGAAATACGCATTTGAGGCACTCCCAATCAACGGCTTCAACACAAGTCCGCCAGTTCGGCGAAACGTGATCGAGATCACGTCCCGGCCGGAATATGTAAGGCGCTTATGTAAGGTAAGGCCGGGAGAGGCATATGTCAAAGGGGAGTATTTGCCAACTTTTGGCCGAAAGGCAGACGACAAACAAGCCGCAGGCGGCGCCTAGATTTCGTAAGCTATTGGTTTTATTTACAATGCTGCGACGCAGCTAGTCTACAACAGTGCTTGCGAGTGGTCGTTCCTCCCGAGGCGGCTCGATGTAGTGGAAGACCGTGAGTCCCGTGTAGATCAAATCTGAGTCCGCCTCATCCGCAAGGACGGCCCGCTTACCGATCCAGTCGTCGACGTCTTCGAGCATGTGCTGGACTCGACCCTTCACATAGACGTCGAATTCGGCGAGCAAAGCCTTGGGTAGTCCGTCGGCCGCCATGACCGAGCGCTGAAGAAGCTTGGTCTCCCCAACTGTGCCTATGTTGTGCTCCAGTGTTCTGGCTAGATTTGCCATAGCTGCTCCAAAGGTCTCCAGCGCCTGGGGCGACAACAGATCTGCGACCAAATAGTTCCTGGAGAGAACCTTAAGGAATCGCTCACCGGAGCGAACTACTACACCACCACGCGTCAGATCCTCCAGCACCATCGTCGGGTCTGCGTCCGGGTTAACTCGGCTTACAAGATCGGAAAAGCTGCGATCCCCTGTTCCGTCGAAGGCGATTTCGAGTGGAACGCCGTATGGCCCAAGATACCTAGGGTCGGTGTTCCAGAGATGTAGGACTTGAGCCAACGTGGTCGTGTGTGTCGGCGTTGGCGGTGTCAACAAGGATTCGTTGTCTACATAACGATCAACGTCTCGTCGCGGTACACCAGTGGCAAGCGCCACGCGACTACGTGTCAACGGACCGGGCCGACTTATGCCATCACGGATAGCTGATTCGACATAGACGCCCTTAATTACTTCCGCAAACTCGTCATATCCAATACCCGCGCGGATAAGAATCCTTGCGAGGGGACGAAGGATTTTTCGGAATGCATGTATCAGGTGGCTACGCGGATCTGCGCTCATAGGTCGACCTCAGCTTCTTTCGCCGGGCACGAACATCCGCTCGTGCTCACGGATCGCGTATCGATCGGTCATGCCCGCGACGTAGTCCGCCACGGCCCGAGCCCTGCCGGCCTCGCCCTCCCGCTCCTGCAGCAGGAGCGCCGCGGCGTGGTGCTCGTCAGGCATCAGGTTCACGTCATCGAAGAACGCCTGGAATAGCGCCTGCACGACCCGGCGTGCCTTGAGCGTCATGCGCTGCACGCGGTAGTGCCGGTAGAGCTTCTCCCGCAGGAACTGCTTGAGCTCCAGGTGCTGGGCCCGCGTCGCCTCGCTCATCCCCACAAGGTAAGAGGCCTGCAGGCGCACCTCGTCCACGGACTGGGGGTTGGCGGCCTGGATCCGCGCGGTCGTGGACTGCACCACGTCCACGACCAGGTGGTTGATCATGCGCCGCACGGTCTCGTGCACCAGGCGGCGGCCTTGCAGGGCCGGGTACTTGGCCTGCACCACGTCCAGTTGCATGCGCACGAGCGCTACCTCGCGCAGCTGATCCAGTGTCAGGAGCCCTGCCCTGAGGCCGTCATCCACGTCGTGGTTGTTGTAGGCGATCTCGTCCGCGAGATTGGCCAGCTGCGCCTCCAGGCTGGGCTGCCGGCGATCGATGAACCGCTGGCCAATGTCCCCCAGCTTGCGGGCGCTGTTGAGCGAGCAGTGCTTGAGGATCCCCTCGCGGCACTCGAACGTCAGGTTCAGCCCGTTGAAGTCCGCGTAGCGCTCCTCCAGTTCATCGACGATGCGCAGGGACTGCAGGTTGTGCTCAAAGCCGCCGTAGTCCCGCAGGCACTCATTCAGGGCGTCCTGCCCGGCATGGCCGAACGGGGTATGCCCCAGGTCGTGGGCCAGGCAAATGGCTTCGGTCAAGGCCTCGTTCAGCTGCAGTGCACGGGCGATGGAGCGGGCGATCTGCGCCACCTCCATCGAGTGGGTGAGGCGCGTGCGGTACAGGTCGCCCTCGTGGTTCACGAAGACCTGCGTCTTGTAGACCAGGCGACGGAAGGCATTGGAATGCACGATGCGGTCGCGATCGCGCTGGAATTCGTTGCGGTACTGCGGCGCCTCTTCCGGGTACCTGCGGCCCCGGGAGAACTCCTCCCGCGCGGCGTAAGGCGCCAGTGCGGCGTTGTCGGTGGCCGCGCTCATGGCTTAGCCGAAGTGCGCGGCAAGCGTGCCGGCCAGCGCATCGTCCGGATAGTCGGCGGTGAAGCGCGCCCGCCCCAGGGCCTCCAGCAGCACCAGGCGGATGCGCCCGCCCTTCACTTTCTTGTCCATGCTCAGGTACTGGCGGGCGCGCTCGGCACCGATCCGGGGCGGCGGCGTGGCCAAGCCTGCCCGCTGCAGCAGGTCCCGCACGCGCTGCACGTCGGGCGCCGAGATCAGCCCCAGCCGGGCCGACAGGTCGGCGGCGATGAGCATACCGGCGGCGACGGCCTCCCCGTGCAGCCACTGGGTGTACCCGGTGGCCGTCTCGATCGCATGCCCGAACGTGTGCCCGAAGTTCAGCAGCGCCCGCTCGCCCTGCTCGTGCTCGTCGCGCAGCACGACCTGGGCCTTGAGCTCGCAGGAGCGGTGGATGGCGTGGGCCAGCGGCTCCGGCTCCAGGCCGAGCAGCGCGTCCAGGTGCGCCTCCAGCCACGCGAGGAAGTCCAGGTCGAACACCAGGGCGTACTTGATGACCTCGGCAAGCCCGGCGCGCAGCTCGCGCAACGGCAGGGTCTGCAGGGTCGCGGTGTCGGAGATCACCACCCGCGGCTGGTGGAAGGCACCGATCAGGTTCTTGCCGCCCGGGTGGTTGACACCGGTCTTGCCGCCCACCGAGGAGTCCACCTGGGAGAGCAGCGTGGTCGGCAGCTGCGCAAAGGCGATCCCGCGCTGGTAGCAGGCCGCCGCGAACCCTGCCAGGTCCCCCACGACCCCGCCGCCCAGCGCCAGCACCATGCTGTCGCGCCCGTAGCGGTTGGCCACCAGCACGTCCAGGACCCGGGAGACGTTCTCCAGTGTCTTGTGCTGCTCGCCATCGGGCAGGCTCACCTCGACCAGGCGGCGGTCCTTCAGCGACTGCTTGACCCGGTCGGCGTACAGCGGGCCCACGGTGGTGTTGGTGACCAGGAGGATGTCCTGGGCGCTGACGTACGCGGGCACGGTGCGAGCATCGCTCAGCAGCGATTCGCCGATCAGGATCGGATAGGCGCGGTCCGCCAGGGCAACGTCAAGCTTCAGCACGGTGGTCGAACGGCCTCATCTAAGGCGAGCGGAGTCAGCAGGCCTGCAGTATACGACCGGTCGGCGCCGCCGCGCGCCTTCAGGTCTCCTCCAGCTCCGGTATCGGGCCCTCGTGCCCGCGCACTTCGCGCAGGATCTGCTCGGCCACCTTCTGCACGCGCCGATGGTCGGTCGGCACGATGTGGTCGGCCAGTTCCCGGTAGAAGGGCTCGCGATCGGCCCGCAGCTTGCGCAGCCGGTCCCCCAGGTCCCCGTCCCGCAGCAGCGGCCGGCCCCGGCCGGTCCCCACGCGCTGCAACTGCTGGCCCAGGGAGGTCTCCAGGTAAATGACCGTGCCGTGCTCGGCCAGCAGCGCACGATTCTCGGCGTTGAGGATCGCGCCACCGCCCGTGGCCATGACGATCGGCTCCAGCTGCGTCAGCGCCTCGATGGCCTCCCGCTCGCGCTGCCGGAAGCCCACCTCCCCCTCGCGCTCGAAGATGAACGGGATGTCCACACCCGTGCGCCGCTCGACCTCCGCGTCGCTGTCGTAGAACGGCACGTCCAGGAGGCGCGCGAGCTGGCGGCCCACGGCGGTCTTGCCGGAGCCCATGGGTCCAATCAGGTAGATGTTGCGTTTACCGATCATGCTCTTGATTAACGACAACGGCCGCCCTTGCGGCGGCCGTTGACAGTCTAACCCGTTGTGTCGCGGCTTTAGTTCAAGTCGCTACACACCGTATCCACGCCATAGGGACTGGTCTGGCCCGGTACCGGTGACGTGATGGCATTGACGTAGGTGGCCAGCTGCTGCAGCACGAAGGAGGCCGTGGCCGTGGACTGCGAGCCGGACACCTGGGTCGTGGCCGAAAGCAATACCTGCACCCAGGCCGCGTGGTCCTCCGGATACACGACACTGAAGGTCGCAGAGCCCGTGGCATCGGTCGTCACCGTCGCCGGACTCACCACGGGGACGTTCACGATGGACGCCACCTGCGGCTGACCCACTCCGCAGACGGCACTGATGTTGCCGCTCTGCGACCAGGCATTACCCTGCACGGTCCAGAAACCCTTGATGAACGCGGTGGTTTGGATGTTGAGCGTCACGACGGCACCAGCAACCGGGTTGCCCGCAGCGTCCACCGCCAGGATCGAGTACGGCAGAATGAACTGGGTCTGGGTGGTGTTCTCGCCCAGCTTGATGCCCGTACCGAGCGAGAGGTTCACCGACTGGCCGCCCACCGTGAGTTTCACGATGGCGTTGGGCACGGACGTGGACGGCACGCTGCCGGTGATCGTCACGCCCTGATACCCGCTGCTCAGGGAGGTCGCCGTGTAAACCGTCTGCGCGACACCCTGGGCGTTGGTGACTGCGGACCCTGCCGAGAGGCTGCCGCCGGTGTTGTCGGTCGTGTCCTGGAAGGCCAACGTCTGGCCCGCGACCGGATTGCCGTTGGCATCCGTCAGCACCGCGCTGATCGTGCTGGTGCCCTGCGTGGGGATCGTTGCCGGCGTGGCCTGCAGCACCAGCGTCGTCGGATTGGTCGCCACGAAGTTCAACGGCAGCTGCGCGGAGACGGTCGAGCCGGAGGCGGTACCGCTGGCGGTAATGGTGCCCGGCCCCGCCGTGGTCGCATACACATACACGAGCGCCGTGCCGGTCGCATCCGTCGTGGCCGTGGCCGAGGGCCCGAACACATAGGGGTTGCTCGCCGCCGACACAAAACCGCGTGTCGTCGCGAACGTCACCTGGGAGTTGACCACCGGCCCGTTCGTGGTGGTCCAGGTCACCGACACCGGGGTCAGTCCCGCGGTCGACGGCGCGGCAGGCGCCACGGTCAGGATCGGTACGGGCGAGGCCGCAGCCGTCACGGACGCCGCTGTGAAGCTGAAACTCTGGTTGCTGACCGTGACCTTCTGCGTCGCCGTGGCGCCCATCGCCGTGACGGTCAAGGTATCGGTGGTCGCCGAATTGACGGCCTTCAGGGTAAAGGACCCCACGCCGCCGGTATTGGTCGTGAACGAGGCCGGTGTAATCGTGTTGCCGGCCGAGGAAGCCACTGTGACCGCCCGGTTGGATATCGGCGTGCCGCCGGAGTCGACCAGCGAGATGTTGTAGGTGCCGGCGGCGCCCCCCTGAATCAGGCTGGAGGGACCGCTCAGCGTGATGGTCGTGCCGGTGACACCGACGTTGACCGACTGCGTGCTGCTACCCGCCGTCGCCGTCACCGTAATGGTGCGATTGGTCGGGTCACCCGCCGTGGTCAACACGACGCTTGCCGTGCCGTTGGGGCCCGTCACCGTCGGGTTGGTACCCTGCAGTCCGCCGGAGGTGGCCGTGAAGCTGACCGGAACGCCGGTGAGCAACTGGTTGGTGGAACTGCGCACGTAGGCCGTGATCGTCGCCGGCGAGGAGCCACTGGAGGTCATCTGCGGCGAGCTGGTCGACACCGTCACCGTCTGGCCAGCACTGACGACCGAGACCGCCTTGGAGCCGGTGACCGATCCGATCGCTGCCGTCACCGTGATGGTGCTGCCGGCAGCGGCCCCGTTGGAAGCGAGCGTCGCCGTGGCGACACCACTGGCGTTGGTCGTTCCCGAGGTCACCGTGACGGACCCGCCAGCGGTGGCCGTGAAGGTCACCTTGGCGCCCTGCACCGCCACGTTGCTGGCGTTGAGTGCGGTGGCGGTGAGGGTGACCGAGCCGGAGCCGTCGGCCGGAATGGAGGCCGCGCTGGAGGTAACGGCAATCGACGCGACGGTCGCTGCCACGGAAGTGGAGGCAGAGGTGGAGGAGAAGGCGCTGTCGCCGCCACCACCACCACAGGCAGTGAGCAGCGTCGTGGCCAGCAGTGCTGCCGCCATCCAGGCGCAGGCCGACCGCAGTCGCGTGCCTACCGCCCCATTCCCTTCAGTTTTACGCATCATATAAGTCACCTAGAAATCCTAGTGCCAACACCCGGTTACCCGCGGCTCGTCGTCTCTCATCCCATCCAGCGGGGCCCTGGCCCCAAGTGCCCGCGGCCCCCTTGCGTTCAGTAGACGTTGACGCCTTCCCGCAGGATCTTCGGGGTGATGAAGATCAGCAGCTCGGTCTTGTTGTTGATCTTGGTGGTCGTCTTGAACAGATGTCCCAGTACCGGCACGTCACCGAGCAGCGGGACCTTGGTCTCGCTGTCGCGACGCTCGGTCTGCAGGATGCCGCCCAGGACCACGGTCTGGCCGTCGGACACGAGCACCGAGGTGGAGATCTCGCTGGTGTCGATCGACGGCACGTTCACGCCGCCGGAGGTGACGATGACCTTGCCGACGCTGTCCTTCTTCACGTCCAGGTCCAGGATCAGCCGGTTGTCCGGGGTGATCAGCGGGGTCACGCGCAGGGACAGCACTGCCTTCTTGAACTGGACGGTGGCCGCGCCGCTGGAGGCTGACTGCTGGTAGGGGATTTCCTGGCCCTGCTCGATGACCGCTTCCTTCTGGTTGGCGGTGATCACGCGGGGCGAGGAGATGACCTCGCCGCGACCCTCGGACTGGGCGGCCGAGAGCTCCAGGTCCACGATGTAGTCCGAACCCAGCACCATCAGCGCAAGGCTCCCGGCGGGGTTGGAGACCGGCAGGTTCACGTTGTAGCGGTTGGCGGCGTTGGCGCCCGTGGACACGCTCACCGGGTACGGCGAGGTGCCGCCGGCAAGGTTCGTCAGCGCCGAGCTCAGGATCGCGTCGTTGCCGGCTGCCGTACCCGAGGTCGAGTACAGGCCGTTGTTGCCATTGGCGCGGGTCGCCGTGACGCCGGCACGCACGCCCAGGTCACGCTCGAAGCTGTCGCTGACCACCACGATGCGCGCCTCGATCAGCACCTGGCGCACCGGGATGTCCAGGGTGGCTACCAGCTGGCGCACGTTGCCGATGCTGTCGGCCGTGTCCTGGATGATCAGGGTGTTGGTGCGGTCATCCACCGTGACGCTGCCACGGCTGGAGAGCAGCGAGTTCTTGCCGCCGCCGCCACCGCCGCCGCCGCCGCCGGCCTTGCCGCTCTGCGCCGTCACCAGCGCGGAGATATCGCCAGCCTTCGCGTAGTTGATCTGCAGGTACTCGGTGCGCAGGGGCGCCAGTTCCTCGATGTCCTTGCGCGAGGTCAGGCTCGCCTTCTCGCGGGCCGCCAGCTCCTCGGCCGGGGCCACGATGATCACGTTGTCCTGGCGACGCTTGTCCAGGCCCTTGGTGCGCAGGACGATGTCCAGCGCCTGGTCCCAGGGGACGCTCTGCAGGCGCAGCGTCAGGGAGCCGGATACGGAGTCGCTGACAACGATGTTCTGGCCGCTGGCGTCGGCCAGCAGCTGCAGCACCGAGCGCGTCTCGATGTCCTGGAAGTTCAGCGTGATGCGCTCACCGGTATAGACCGGCTTGTCCTGCTCGGCCTGCACCTTGGCGGCGCGCCGCGGCTGGATCTCCACGACGTACTGGTCGTCCGACTGGTAGGCCAGCTGCTCGAAGTCCCCAGCCGCGGTGATGACCAGGCGCGAGCCGTTGCCGGCGCGCAGGGCATCGAAGCTGGAGACCGGTGTGCCGAAGTCCGTGACGTCCCAGCGGCGCATGTAGTCCTGCGGCAGCTCGGTCCCGGCGAATTCGACAATGACCTGGCTGCCCTGCTGGTGCACGTTGATCGGCGTGCGCGGATCGGTGAGCTTCACGACGACGCGGCCCGTGCCGTCGGCACCACGCCGAAAATCGATGTTCTTGATCGCCCGCTGCGAGACGGCGGCGGTGCGCGCCGGGGCGGCGGCGCTCGGCGCCGCGACGGCCGCGACAGCCGCGACAGCCGCGACGGGGGCTGCGCCCTTCGGCGCCTCACCCAGCGTGACCAGGATGCGGTCGCCGTCGACACGGGTCTCGTACGGCACCATGTGGTCCAGGTTCAGCACGAGGCGGGCGCGCCCGGCGCCCTCGGCGGCCAGGATCGTATCCAGGCCATACTTGCGCACGTCGATGCGGCGCGAGGCCAGCGCCAGGCCCGTGCCCGGCAGGTCCAGGGAGATGCGCGCCGGGTTGTCGATCGTGAAGGAGAGCGGCTGCGGCGCCGGCCCGCTCAACTTCAGCTGCAGCTCCAGACGCTGACCCGGCAGGGGGTTCACGTCGATGCTTTCCAGCTTGTTGGCAGGGGCATCCGCCGCGCGGGCCGTCTGGACCGCGACCAATCCACCGGCGGCCACCGTGGCCGCGAGGACCATCGCCTGGAGGAATTTGTTGACGGCGATATAACGCTTCATTCGCTTTGTCTCCCTGCCGATCATTCGTTCAAAGGGAGCACGGCGGGGCGCTCCATGTACCCGCCGAGTCCGTCGGGCACGATTTCGGTAACATTGATTTTTGAGGCCGTGACTTGCTGCACGCGACCATCGTTCTGACCCAAGTAATTGCCCGGCACGACACGGTGCACGAGGCCGTCGCGCGACTTCACGAGGCCATAGTTCTGGCCCCCGATATTCAGCGTGCCCACCATCTTCAACGTATCCAACGCAAACTGTTCCAAGTACTCGCGGTTGCGGTGCGAGTCCGGGCGAAGACCCGAGGATCCCGCCACGCCGGACCCGCCGGGCACGAAGGGGGAGCGCAGGGACTGGTCCGCGTAGCTGTAACCCTCGTAGGGCTTCACCTCGGGCAGGGGCTTGACCCCCGTGGCCTGTTCCTGCTGGGTCTGCTTGATGAAGTCAGCCAGCTCCTTGTCGCGGCTGGAGCAGCCGGCGAGCACGCCCGCGGCCAGCGCTGCGACCAGGAGGTAGCGAGGCTTGAAGGTGAGGGAAATCATTGGCCACCCGGACGCTTGCGCCGTTCCACATTGCGGCGCTCCGCCTCGGCCGCCTGGACCTCTTCCTCGTCGAGGTAGCGGTAGGTCTTGGCCGTGACGTCCAGCTGCAGCTGATCAAAGCCGCCCTTGTTCACCTGCTTGATGTCGACGTCGTGCAGCGTGACGATGCGCGGCAGCGCCGCGATCCCGCTGACGAAGTCGCCAAACTGATGGTAGCTGCCGACGAGCCGGATCTTGATCGGCAGCTCGGCGTAGAAGTCGTGGCTCTGCTGCGGCATCGGCTGGAACAGCTGCTGCTGCAGGCCGGCGGCAAGGCCGGTCTGGGAGATGTCCACCAGCAGGTTGGGGACCTCGGTGCGGCCCGGCAGCTGCCGCAGCATCGCGCCGAAGGAGCGCTCGATGTCCGCCAGCTGCAGCTTGTAGAGCTCCAGGTTCACGGCCTTGGAATGCTTGTCCTTGAACTCGTTGCGCAGCGTCTGCTCTTCGACCTGGTAGCGGTCGAGCTCCGGCTGCTGCTGCGTCCATACGAAGAAGTAGCCCAGCGCCGCGAAGGCCACCAGGAACCAGAGGCCGATCGCCCCCAGGCGCACCGGCAGCGGCCAGCGACCCGGGTCTTGCCAGTCCAGAGTCTTCAGGTCATCCAGTGTCATCGCGCGGCCCCCTTCTTGGCCCCGGCCTTGCCGGGTTTGGAGGTGGCTGACCCGTCATCCTCGCCCAGGCTCGTCGCCTGCTCGGCATAGAGCGTGAAGTCGCTGCCGTAGGGGTTTTCCTTCTTGCTCTCCACGACCTCCAGCTCCGGGTTCTTCAGCCACTGCGAGGCATCGATGCTGCGCATGAAGGAGGAGACGCGCGTTGAGGATTGGGCGATGCCATGGATCTGCAGGCGCGAGCCGGTCTGCGTGACGGCGGTGAGGTAGGTGCCATCCGGAATGGTCTTCACCAGCGTGTCGAACACATGCACGATCTCGGGGCGCGAGCGCTGCAGCTTCTCGATGATCTGCATGCGCGAGATGAACTTCTGCTTCTGGGCCTCGAGGTTGTTGATCTCCTCGATCTGCCGGTCGAGCTTGGCGATCTCGGTCTTCAGCAGCGTGTTGCGCTGCTGCTGGGCGTCGATCATCGAGCCCAGCCAGAGGTAGGCGGCGAAGGCGGCCACGAGGGCGGCGAGCGTGGCAGCGCCCAGGCCCACGGTGAAGGCAAGCTTGCGCTCTTTGCGCTGTTGCTCGCGCCAGGGAAGTAGGTTTATGCGGGGCATGTCAGTCGAAACTCCGCAAGGCAAGTCCGAGTGCACTGAGCAGGGCCGTCGCGTCGCGCTGCACCGCCTGGGCGCGTGCGCGCGACGAGAGCTTCATCTGTCCCAGCGGGTCACCCTTCTCGGCGGCGATGCCGACGCGGCTGGCGATCACGTCGGCCACGCCCGGAACGTTGGCGCAGCCGCCGCAGATGAGGATCTTCTCCGGCTGCTCGCGGCCGGAACCGGAGGCCAGGTAGAACTGCAGCGAACGGCTGACCTGCTGGGTCATGTCGTCGATGAACGGGTCGAGCACCTCGGACTGGTAGTTGCCCGGCAGGCCGCCCTCTTTCTTGGCGCGCCCGGCTTCCTCGATGGAGAGGCCATAGGTGCGCATGATGTCTTCGGTGAGCTGCTGGCCACCGAACGCGAAATCGCGGGTGTACACCACCTTGAGGTTCTTGAGGATGCTGAACGTGGTGCTGCTGGCGCCGAAGTCGATGACGGCGATGGCCCGGTCGATGCCGCCATCGGGCATCTGGTGGGTCATCAGGCGGCAGGCGTTCTCCAGGGCGAAGGCCTCCACGTCCACGATGCGGGTGGTCAGGCCCGCGGCCATCACGGCGGCGCGGCGCTGCTCGACGTTCTCGCTGCGGGTGGCCACCAGCAGCACGTCCTGGGCCTCGGAGTCCTTCTCGGACGGCCCCAGGACTTCGAAATCATAGGCGACCTCGTCCATCGGGAAGGGGATGTACTGGTCGGCCTGCAGCTCCACCTGGGCTTCCAGCTCGCTCTCGCGCAGCGAGCGCGGCATCTGGATGACCTTGGTGATCGCGGCATCGCCGGAGATCGCGATGGCGACCTCGCGGCTGTGGGCGCCGGCGCGCTTGGCAGCGCGGCCGATGGCCTCGCCCACGGCGTCGGCATCGACGATGGCCTTCTCGTTCACCGCGTTCTGCGGCGTGGGCTCGGCGGCGTAGGATTCAACCCGGTATTGCCCGCCCGACATCGACAACTCGATCAGCTTGATCGAGGAGGTCGTGATGTCCAGACCCAGCAAGGGACGGTGCTTGCGCGGAAATTGAAACACTGTTCTCCCTTTCCTTTCAGCTACTTAGGCGCCGAAACGCTGGTTCCGCTTGACATAAGTGGCGAATATAGCTCAAGCAACAACGAAATTGAACGTCAGTATGGCCTGCAATACCGTGACCGTGGGCACAGTCATGACATATGGCGCCCCAACTCCCGGGGGAGGAGCGGCATGGCACACTGTACCTCTTCGACACCTTCGCTGGGCAGCCCGGCGCGGCGCAACGCACTTGAGTCAAATCCGTGAAGCGATCGTCCTTTAAGTTGTTCGGATACGCCCTGGTGGCCGCCGTCGGCCTGTTTCTGCTGGGCGTGTTCGCCTTTGCCTGCGCGTACGTGTACGTCTCCCCGTCCCTCCCGAGCGCCGAATCCATGCGCAAGGTGGAGCTGCAGGTCCCCTTGAGGGTCTACACGCGCACCGGCGGCCTGATTTCCCAGATCGGGGAGCAGCGGCGCATCCCGGTGACCTTCGACGAGATCCCCGCGCTGGTCCGCAACGCGGTCCTGGCGGCCGAGGACGACCGTTTCTTCCACCACCATGGCATCGACTGGACCGGCGTGGTGCGCGCGATGGCCGTGAACCTCCTCTCCGGCGATCGCGCCCAGGGGGCCAGCACGATCACGATGCAGGCCTCCCGCAACATGTTCCTGACGCTGGACAAGACCTGGCGCAGAAAGCTCCAGGAGGTGTTCGTAACCTACCGGATGGAAAGGGATTTTTCCAAACAGGAGATCCTCTCCACCTACCTGAACGTGATCTTCTTCGGGCAGCGTTCCTATGGCGTCGCGGCGGCCGCAGAGACCTACTACGGCAAGAGCCTCTCGCAGCTCACGGTCTCGGAGGCCGCGACCCTGGCCGGCATCATCCAGGTCCCCTCGCGCTACAACCCGATGACCAGCCCGGCGCTGGCGCATACCCGCCGGACCTATGTGCTGCGGCGCATGGCCCAGCTGGGCTATATCGACGCCGAGACCGCCAGGGCCGCCAACGCGGAGCCGATCCTCTCCCGGGGCTATGCCCCCCTGTACGACGTGGAGGCCCCGTATGTCGCGGAGCTGGCCCGCCAGGAGATCGTCAACCGCTACGGCCCCTCGGCCGTGAACTACGGCTACAAGGTCTTCACGACGCTGGACGGCCGGCTGCAGACGGCCGCGAACCACGCCCTGCGCGTCGGCCTTATGCAGTACGACCGCCGCCACGGCTACCGCGGGGTGGTGGAGCACGCGACCCTGCCCCCGACGCTGGAGCCGGCCGCGCTGGACCAGCTGCTCTCCAAACACGAGCCGATCGGCATCCTGCTGCCGGCCGTGGTCCTCTCGGTCGCCCCGAACGCCGCCCGGGTCCATATCCGCGGCGTGGGCACCGCCCAGATCGACTGGGACGGGATGGCCTGGGCCCGGCCCCTCGTGAACGGCCGGATGGGCGCGATGCCCCGCAAGGCCGCCGACGTGGTCGCCCGCGGCGACGTGATCTACGTGGTCACCGACCGCCATGGCAACGCCCAGCTCGCCCAGGTCCCGGAGGCGCAGTCGGCGCTGGTCGCCATGGACCCCAACGACGGCGCCGTGGTCTCCCTGGTCGGCGGCTTCGACTACTACAGCAACCAGTTCAACCGCGTGACCCAGGCCAAGCGCCAGCCGGGCTCCGGCTTCAAGCCGTTCCTGTACTCCGCGGCCCTCGACAACGGGTTCACGCCGGCCTCGATCGTCCTGGACACCCCGCTGGTGATCGAGGGCAACGGGATCGAGGGGGCCTGGCGGCCGCAGGACTTCGAGCGCGAGTTTGGCGGCCCCACCCGCATGCGCGAGGCGCTGGTGGAGTCCCTGAACCTCGTGTCGATCCGCATCCTGCGGGATTTGGGCACGACGACAGCGATCGACTACATGACGCGCTTTGGCTTCGAGAAGGCCGCGCTGCCCGACAACCTGACGCTGGCGCTGGGCACGACGCAGGCCACGCCGCTGCAGATGGTCACGGGCTACGCGACCTTCGCCAACGGCGGCTACAAGGTGACCCCGTACCTCATCGACCGGATCGAGAACTCCGCCGGCAAGGTGCTCTACCAGGCCGCGCCAGCGGTCGTCTGCCGGGAGTGCGAGAGCGCCGCCAGTTCCGCCGCCGCGCTGGAGGCCGCAGCCCCGGTCGCCGCCGAGGGCGCCGCCGCGCCGCCGGTCACGCTGCCCCCCCTGCCCCCGTCGCCCTCGCCGGAGCAGATCGCCGCCCGCAACGCCGATGCGCCGGCGGGGCTGCAGGCGCTGGCGGCCGCCCAGGCCCTCTCGGCGTCGCTCCTGAAGCCCGAGCGCATCGCGCCGCGCGTCATCACGCCGCAGAACGACTACCTCATGGTCGACATGATGGCGGACGTCATCCGCCGGGGCACCGGCCGCGGGGCGATGGTGCTGGGCCGCAAGGACCTGGCCGGCAAGACCGGCACGACCAACCAGGTCCGCGACACCTGGTTCAACGGCTTCAACGCAAACCTCGTGAGCACCGTCTGGGTGGGCTACGACATCGAGCAGCCGCTGGGCGAGACCGAGCAGGGCGCGCGCACGGCGCTGCCCATCTGGGTGCACTTCATGCGCGAGGCCCTGAAGGGCGTGCCGGAGAAGCTCCGGCCGATCCCGCCGGGCATCGTCCAGCTGCGGGTGTCCGCGCGCACGGGCGCCGCGGCCAGCGCCAACGACCCCGACGCGATCACCGAATCGTTCATGATCACGCACCTGCCTCCCGGGACCGGTTCAGTGGGCGCCGACGGCGTACCAACGCCCCCGCAGCAAGGCACGGGCGAGGGCATTTTCTAGGGATAGGAACCATGGGCAAGAAGCCTCCGACGCGCGGGGACCACCTGCGCGCCGCCATCGCACAGGAATCGGCCAGGCTCATGGCCGAGCATGGTATTCGCGACTTCGGGGTGGCCAAGCGTAAGGCCGCCGACCGGTTCGGGGTGACCGACGGTCCGATGCTGCCCCGGAACATTGAGATCGAGGCCGCGCTGGTGTCCTACCAGCGCCTCTTTGGACAGGGCCAGCACGACCAGAACCTGGAACGACTGCGCAGAGCTGCCATAAAGGCGATGAAGCTGCTCGCCCAGTTCGAGCCGCGGCTGGTAGGCCCCGTGCTCACCGGCACCGCGACCCAACACTCAGACATACAGTTGCACCTGTTCTCCGATAGCCCAGAGGCGGTCTACATCAGCCTCATGGACCGGCAGGCGCCATATGAGGTCATCGAGCGACGCGTAAAGATGCAGGCTGATCGGCAGATCGCAGTACCCGGACTCCGGCTCGAACTGGCAGAGGAAACCGTGGAAGCACTCGTGTTCCCACGCGACGGAATCCGTCAGGCGCCGATAAGCCCTGTGGATGGCAAACCGATGAGACGCGCCAGCTTGGATGAAGTGTGGGAACTGGTGGGTGCAACGAGCCTAGATACGATACGTATCACCTAGGGGCCGCCAAACCGGCGCTTCCTCCGGCGGTAATACTGGTGCGCAGGACACATTGCCCGCATCGAAGGTGTCCCGGCAGCAACCTTGGCAAGGGCATACTGAGCAACAAGCCATCCCCTGCTTGCGAAGAAGCGAACCAAAGCGGCGCCATTGCTATTTCCAGGGCGGGCCCCAAGCCAGCCAATGCACGGTCGGCGCTATGTCGACGCCACGCCCGACTTCTTCATGGCGCGATAGAGCCACAACAATCTCTTCCAATAATAGAGAAGAAGGCTGAGTGCACCCCACGGGCAGGCCGCCAACATCTGGCAATAGGCCTTCCAGTCCTTAACCGGAAAGATCGCCTTCTGCTGGATTCGCGCAGCCAGAAACTGCGGAAAGAAGGTACTGCGAACTCCGGACTTGAACAGCACCTGCCGGAAGGACCGCTCCCCGCGCAGATACCGCACGAACAGATCAAAGAAGTTGATTCCAACTCGACGCGATGCCTGGATGGATCCCCACGGACGCGGATTGATCTCAAGAAAATAGTAGGTCCCATTCTCATCGACCATGAACTCAGCTAACGCCAGGCCATCCCACTTAAGCGCTGCGAACACCTTCGTCGCATAGTCAATTAGGACTGGATCGTTTAACGAATCCATTCGGATGGATGGCCCGGTAGTAGCAGGGTAGGTCTCTACCGATCTAAAGGCGAAGTATTGCAAGGACTTCCCGGCATCGAGGAGACAGCCGACGCCGCACCGGGTGCCACGAATGAATTGCTGCGCAAACGGCGGCTGCGGAGAACACAGCAGCAATGCCAGATAACCGGATCGAGCCGCTTCCAGGTCGTTAACCACAAATACCTGCTGCCCGCCAAGCCCTTGGGTTCCCCTCAAGACAAACGGGAACCCCAAATCCGCCGCAACTGCGGCAAGGCTTTCCTCGGACGCGACAGCGACCTCTTGGGGAGTCGGAACGCCGAGACTCCTCACCAAGTCGTACATCAGTCGTCGATCATCAAGAATTTCGCGCTGCCAGCGCTGCGCTTGCGGGAATACCTTGGCCGCATATTCGGGCGGCAGATCCCAGGCGACTCTCTGCAAAGGCTCACACGTCGGGAGAATGATATCGAACCGCTCGCGCGCCAGAAGGTTGGCTAGAAACTGGCCAAAGACCGGCGTCGGCTCACCCGCCTCAAAGTCCGGCGCCTTGATCTCCCGGCAGTATCGACCAAGTCCTTCCGGACTTGGAACACCTGGCGACAAGAGCACAACGTCAAACCCCTTCTTGGCAAGCTCCACCAATAACAAGCCGGTCTGGGACCAAATGTTATCCAACACGAGTATCTTGATTGCAGACATATTTGCGGCTCGATTTGACCCAGAATGGCGTCATTCCAACAAATCAGCGCCATAGACGCCGATCATTAACTTCATAAATTACAAAATACAAAGTTCCATGAACTGAATGGATGCACAGTTCTCATAAACGCCATCATTTAACGAATGAATAAGGGAAGGAAACGCGGCCGATCGCCAACTGGCGCCTCTTCTTGCAAGAATTGTCGGGGCGGAAGCTGCGCAGCATTGACGCCAAAAGAAACCCAGGTCTGCGGTGGCTCAACGGAAATCATTCAGTCACAAACCGTATTCAGCAACTTGAAACGCCCGCGCCCGTCTAGCGATCAATCCTGCCCTCAATGGTTCTACAGAGCGCCCAATCTTTGACAGCGGAAATTAAGCCGCGAAACTCTTGACGCCAATCTTGCGGGTGCCGAAGAAAAACACCAGCCAAGAACTGCTGAAAGCGCATTGCCGCATACTGGAACTTTACGACCCGCATTGGCGACCGAAGCGCTATAGACTCTGCGTACTTCCGTACTTTGAGCAGCCACATCCGCAAATCCAGATCTCCGTTCTTCGCTTGGAGCAATAGCAACGACATATGAATCCTGCGCAACGACCGAAGACGCAAAACGTGCATTCCAGAGTCTTGGCTAGACGTAATGGAATCGGCACGGCGGTGGTAGATATAGCCGACGCTCGCTTTAGTAACTACACGCTGCGCCTTACATAGCGACTCGATGACAAATAGCAAATCCTCATGAATCAGGCCTTGCCGAAATGCAATTCTGTGCTCAAGAAGCCATTCGCGCCGATATATATATACGCAGGCTGAAGGCACCAGCGCGCCGCGCTGCATATAGGTGTTGAGATAGTCCGCCCCGGACAACGCACCATCATCGGGAATGTATAGCCGGACTTCTCCGTTGCCATTGATTTCCTTAAGACCAATCCGCACAACATCGGGCGAACTACGCAAGATGCTGCCAATGTCGCGAAGTGCGCTCTCATCGTCGCCGTCCAGGAATGCCACGTAGTCGCCTGTAGACGACTCTATGCCGCAATTTCTCGCCAGCGAGAGCCCGCCGTGGTTCGCTCTGATGACCCGTACTGGGGCGCAACCAACATAGCCTCCGTCGAAGCAGGATGAATCGTATAAGTAGGCCCCGTCATCGATAATGATGACTTCCGACAAATCCTCGCCCAATGCAGTCAACGAGGCCAAGGCACGCCGTACTTGCTCTTCTGTCTCTCCGTAGGTCGTTATAACAAATGAAATCACCGTATCATCCTACGTAGTCCCATCGGTTGACCCACATTCCCAACCATAGGCGCGAGAGCGCTCTTAGACCCATACCTATTTTTCGCGGTATTTATCTGCGTTGCACCACGTATACGAATGCATGGCGAGCTCACCTGCTCAATTACCATTGATCATACATCTGGCTACTTAGCGCTTCTGCTTCTGGACGCCACAGCATGACCACGCTGAAACCGTCGTCGAATGTCCCGAGAGCCGACCACGGCTGCGGCGCCTCCGTAGAGATTCTCCGTAAATACGAGACGTCGAAGAGAAAATAGATTGACGTCAGCGTTCTCAACTACCCCATGAGTGGTAGTAACTGCGGTCCGAAAGCCCGACTCGCGAGCCAATTGATACTCTCTAGGTCCCGCCTCGGGAGCCCCACCGAACGGGTACGCAAAGTGGTCAATACGCCCGCCAGCTTGCTGTTCTAGCACAAACTTAGACTGTTCGAATTCGAAACGAGCGTCATCCTCCGTAAGCGACGTCAGGACCGGATGGGTAACCGTATGAGCCCCGATGGTAGCCAAAGGATCTTTACGCAGAGTTCGAATGTCGTCCCAAGTAAGCATTTGCCGGCCGGAATCCCTGCAGCCGCCCCCAGTGCGAGAGAACCCATGCAACCACTCTAGCGCTCGATCACGAATCCGGTGATCGTGAGACATGATTTGACACTTCACAAGATTGAATATCTCGACCTTCTCCGCCATCGAGGCACAGCGCTCCGTCTTTCCATCAGGCAAGCAGACGCTGTTGACTTCTAGTAGTGCCTCCTCGAGATCAAACCACCAAATTCGACGGCCGTCCCCAACAAACCCCGTTGTCACATAGATACAGAAGGGCACATTAAATGCTCGAAATATCGGGTAGCCAGCAGTGAGATTATTGAGATAACCGTCGTCAATGGTAATCACCATTGCGCGGCGTGGCACACGGCCAGCGGCCAAAGCATCCGCCAGTTCATCCAATGAAATGAAGGCCCATCTATTCGCCCTCGCGGCCGCAACGAAGGCCTCTAGCAAGTCGGGCGACACATTCAATGACCTATTTGGCGTGATTCCGGTTAAATCTGCCGGACCAATGGAATGAAGCATGGGAATTACAGTCCATGTCGCGCGCATTCGCGATATGTAGTCACGGACCGACTTAAGGTAGGGCTTAAGCATTAACTCACCTGGCTGTAATTCAAACTTCCATCAAACCAAGCTGACTAACTATTGACGCTCCATCCCAGCTCTCCTCCGATTTCCGCCCAGCACGTCGCGCTGATCATCGCTATGGAAGAAGTGGGTGCTCGTTAGAGTTGGGAATACCTACAGTCGCGAAGAAGAACTGGCCAGCGAGGCTCCGCTAGGTTCGTCGGCAACCGCCGAAGCGATCTCCACTTCGCTGAATTTGGCTTCTACAGCTCGCAATCCGGCCATAAACGAGTTTAAGGATGTATTGACTGCTTCGCGGCTACCGAGACTGTCGGATAGAGATGCACATGACCAGAAACATTCTGGTCTGAAGAAATTAGGACTGTAGCTGCATTGTCGGCAATATCTAGCAAAGCGCCCGTCTCTGTATCCTGAAGACCAAATGAAAGGTGATACCTTCCAGGAGCTAAGTGAAGATTTAGAGAAAAAACAATAGTGCTCGCCTGGCCTTTTTCAAGCGATATCAATGGCATCCCCAGCCTCTCGCAGGAGGTCGTAAAAATATCCACCAAACCGTCATCCTGCAAAAAGATCGCACAATCCAAATTCCGCACGGGCTCACTCGCTTCGATAGTGATGTATGCGAACGCCACTTCGCCGGCCCTAAAATCGGAACGTTTTGCGGTCGCCGACCTAACCTCAATATCGCTGATGTGGGCGGCGTGACTAGCCATCCGTCTATGGGATGCCCTTAGCGTGTCCATATACATTTGGATAACTTCAGACGTCGGACCGTCAGATATCAGCTTCCCACCCTGAAGGAGCAAGGACCGAGAGGATAGCTCTGCCACTGATCGCAAATTATGAGAGACGAAAATCACGGTGGCACCGGAGCGCAACAGCGATTTCATTTTGGCTATGCCCTTTGCCTGGAAGGTTGCGTCTCCGACACTCAGAACCTCGTCAATAACAAGGATTTCCGGTTCGATGTGAGCGGCGACGGAAAAGCCCAGACGGGCGTACATTCCCGATGAATATCTCTTCACGGGGGTATCGATAAATTTCTCGATCCCAGAAAAATCCACTATCTCATCGAATTTCCTGCGAATGTCAGCCCTGGACATGCCAAGAATAGTGCCGTTTAGAAATATATTCTCTCGCCCGGTCAGATCCTGATGAAAGCCAGCGCCGACTTCAATCAGGGCGGCCATACGCCCGTTTATGGCAATGCTGCCGAAAGTGGGCTGCAGGACGCCGCTAAGGTGTTTGAGCATCGTGCTCTTGCCGGCGCCGTTGTGACCTATGATGCCAACCGACTCGCCTTTCTTTATTTCGAACGAGACGTCCTCGAGGGCCCAGAACTCCTGTTTGTCGAGTTGAGGGGTGGTTATTCGTTTCACGGCCCTCTTTGCCAGCGACGGAATCAGGTCGCGCAGCGAGTCGTGCCGCTCACCCAGCGAGAACCTCTTGTAGACCTTGTCCAGCCTAATTGCGAAATCGCTCATATCGCTTACCTAAATACTTTCCGCGAAGCTGGCTTCAAGTCTCTTGAAGAACCAGTATCCAAACGTCAGAACTACGATCGCTACGCCAGTGCTGTAGGCCGTCCACCACAGGTCCGGCGTTCGGTGGTCCGTAATGGCGGCTGAAAAGGCCTCCAATATCGGCGAAAACGGGTTCAGCATAATTGCAGTTTTCCAACGACCCACCATGTTCGCGTCATAGAGCACAGGGGTTAGAAAGATTGCATATGTCAGGAATACCTCTACAAGGTACTTGACGTCCCTGAAGAACAAGTTGGCGGCCGAGAGCAAGATCGCCAAGCCCGCTGTTAGAG
This sequence comes from uncultured Pseudomonadota bacterium, assembly GCA_903868595.1. Lineage (GTDB taxonomy): Bacteria > Pseudomonadota > Gammaproteobacteria > Steroidobacterales > Steroidobacteraceae > ZC4RG30. Next base: position 81,221 of record CAIPVV010000060.1, on the reverse strand, counting down.
CGAACGTCAAAATTATCAGGGGCACACTCCAAAGGGCATGCCATGTAGGAATCCAGCCTATAAACACCAGCGCTATGATTAGCGCCGATAGGGAAACTAGGAAATCGGCACCGCTTGCGAGTGTGGCAGCTAGCGGGAATGTCTCTTTTGGGAAGGCAATCTTGCTTACGAGATTGTTGTTCCCAATGAGGCTATTAGTTCCAAATCTAATCCCGGCGACGATAAATGCCCAAACTACCGCACGCACCATCACGGACGAGATGTCTCGGGCCGAAACTGTCGTACCAGAAATCTGGGCTGCGCCAAATCTAACGAGCGCACCTGCACCCACGATCATGGAAGGCATGAGTATTGCCCAAAGAAAGCCCATGACCGATTGCTTGTATCGGATACTTATGTCACGCCATACAAGCATGTACAGCAGCTCGCGAGAGTTCCAGAGTTTTTGTAGGTGGCCCATTGTCTTCGTTCGTCCATTCAGACCGCTTCCGGTCTGCGCGATAACCTGCAGAATGTGCTCAGTTTATCGTAAAATATTTAACAATTAGTGTGATCTTGCGCAATCTATTGGCCAGTTCTCCAGCCAATACAACGCCAGATACTTATCCTGTGGCCTCTTGGCCTGCCCGAGCGTTCCGTCGCGCATATTATGCGCGCACGGCGTCGGCGCTCCTCCATTGCGGGGTTGTTGCATTCGGCCAACCGTGTGCCCCGCGCGTGTGGCACGCCGAGCGTACTCAGCATTGGCAACCATCCCTATGACATCCGTGCCGGAATCTGCCGCCCTGCGGGCGTTCTCAGCTAGCCAAACTGGCCCCTGCGTGAATGGGATGAGTGATCTGTTTCCAGTTTACAATTTCCTTACAAACACCAGGCCTATTGGGCTTCTTGCTGACTAACCCGCCTTCGCAATGGCGTGGCTAACGAGCAATTGTGTCTCTGCTTTGTACATCAAGCTGCAAGCTTAGCAGGCCGGCAAGGGCACCAATCTGAGATTCGCGGCTATAGATACTTCGCACGGTGCTGCGGGCTGAAAGGGCGATTCGGTTATTCAATTGGGCGTCGCTTAATAGCTGTAGGCAGTTGCGTGCGAAATGGACATCGTCCTCAGCAAGGAGAATTGCCTTCCCATCTTCTAGCGACAACCCCTCGGCACCGATGGCCGTTGATACGGTCGCGCGGCCGAAGGCCGCTGCCTCGAGAATCTTGATTCTGGTTCCACCACCCGCGTAAATCGGACACACGGCGAATTCCGCCGCTCCGTAGCATGACGACAGGTCGTCGACAAAACCCAGCAGTCGAACGCCTGCAGCAGACTTCACGTCTTCCGGAAGTAGTTCGGAGCCTGCACCGGCTATCCATAATTCAGCCCGTGGCTCTGAAGCTTGGATCATAGGCAGCACCTGCCGGACAAAGCGGGTTATTCCTGCCGCGTTAGGTCCATAGGAATACTGACCCACCATCAGCATGACTTTCGACCCAGTCAGCGGCAAGGCCGACTCCGGGAGGGGAACTGCATTTGGTAGCACATAGGCGTTAGAGACTCCTCGCGATCGCAGGTAGCTCTCGTCTGACTTAGAACATACAAGCGCCGCTGAGGCACGCCGAACGGCCCCCAATTCAGCACGCATTAGGGCCCAAGTACGAATGCGCGTGGCAAGGCCGCGAACTGATGGGCCCACGGATTGGCGGCTTCTCGCCTCCTTCACGTGCTCGATGTCATCGACGTCAAACACCACCCGTGGTGTGCGGACCCCGCCCATGCTCCGAGTCAAGAGCGCCGGCGGTAGCCGATGGGCAAGGACGATTGCGTAGTCGCCCTGCAGAACTTGACGAACCTTTGGAGATTTCTGCGCGGCCTGCATTAGGCGTCCCGGATACGAGAAGCCATAGCTACAGAGCGACAACAGGGCAAGTAGTCTTTTCGGTTTCTCATTTGCTGCAAAGTCGTTCGCGACAACAGCTTCCACTTCGCATCCCCAGTGTTCCGCAACTGATCTTACGGTCCGTTCAGCAAGGACCTCACTAGGTATCTTCGCATCTTGCGGGCGAACGACCAATAAGGTTATCCGCATATCTAGTTGCGATGCGGCAAGCATATAGGCATGCAGCCGTTGGTAAATGCCGTGCTTCTGGACGGCTAGGGTCGTTAAGTCCAACTGCGTGATTACGAGAATGTGGCGCCTAGTGACCTGCATCGCTCAAGCACTCGCTTTCGTGTGCTGCACGCACGGATTCACAGCCGCGCTCACGATAGGCAGCCGTCCATGAGCGTTGAATTTCCCAATGCCAGCCTGACTCAGCGGCATCAGCTCCAGCTTCTTCACTTGCTTTCCGCCACCCTATCGATGGTCATCACTGGTTCTATCACGGCTACGCGGCCGAACCAGACGCCATGCTGTATAGCCCAGACAACCATAAACTGAGCTTGCGATGGCTAGCAAATGCCGAGATTTGAAAGGGTCTCAGCTCTTGCTCGTCTCGAAGATAACCACGTGAGGCCCAATCAAGATTCCTCGCGGCGCGTCGTTTTGACGAATAATTCTCTCGATTCTCAGCCCAGCGCTCTCGACACATGCCGTCGCGGTGGCAATCGTATAGCCGCGCTGAATGGGTTGCGCGCTTGGCCGCGTCAGCTTCTTAAATATCCACTTTGATAAGGCGATGAGCCGTGGACGTGGGAACAGGTACTCGCGAAACTTTTGAAGCAGCTTCTGTGCCGTGGTGAGGCGTGTATGTATGAGAAACACATATCGCCCTTGGTCCTTAAGGATACGGGCGATCTCCCTGGTCGCCTCAAGGTCGTCAATGAAATGCTCCATGACCCCTATGCTAAGTACTGCATCGTAGGATGCATCCGGCAGCGGCAGGCGCTCGCAGGTGGCCACGAAACACTTAGCATTTGAGCTTTTCTCCGCTTTTTCACATGCGCGCCACGATAGATCAGCGCCCGACTTAGTCGGCGCGGATAGCGCCGCAAGCACTCTTCCTTCACCGCAACCCACCTCAAAGACGGAGTTGGGGGCGTGGCTCAGCACCAAGTCGGCGAAATAACGGATGAACTGCGGTGTGCGACCCTGGTCCTCCCAAACGCCCTCTTGTCCGGAATAGAAGTCGTCGTAGAAACTGGCAATGCTGACGACCGACGCATATTTCTTGTCACGAGGCAGAAGGATGGCGATGCCATTCTTTGACTCGTAGGTCGCGCCGCAAGACGGACAATTGAGGTCCACCAGAGACACTTTGCAGTCAGGGCATAAGAAGGTTGGAGGATTCATTGCTTTCTTGCTTAGGTTTTCGACGACGGCTTTCGCATGTGAAGTTAGATTATCATCAATATGGCAGTTTCGCTGCCGTGGGGGTGCCTTCCCGTGATATGGCGGGCTCTAGGCGTGAGGTGCTTCACACTGCTGCGTGACCCGGTTTGATGTTGGCGTCTGTTCTGGCTTCCGCAGAGCCCCAAGCATCGGGAACCGTTGTCTCGTGGTGCGCGGCGGGTCGCCAAACCGGTGGCGTTCAAAGGGGGATTGGAACAGCGCTTCAGGTGCTCTCTTCCAATTTCGTCAGACCTACGGGTATGCTCGCTCGTGCCTGGTCTTTGCGTCGGTTCTTGACTCCCTTATCTAACGTCAAATTGAGCGGCTCTTCGCCGCATTTTGGGAATAGACGGGGCTTCTTGGGTCCGGACGTCAATGACGCCATATCTTTCCGTTGAGTGTGAAGCCCAAATTGGACTGCTTGATGGGTTTTAGAACACTTGATCATCTGGGATTTCGTCTATCAGCTGAGCGCGCGAGGGTGGATGCGTCGTCAGGTGGAGTCTGAACATGTCCTTTGCTGAGCCCGACGTCTGCCCCCGCCTCGCTGACGACATTGCTTATCGTCCGATGGTCAGCATTGTTGTTGCGACGTACAACATGGGCCAATACGTCGCTATCGCGGTGGATAGCATCCTCAGGCAATCCATTTCTGACATAGACGTGCATGTTGTGGATGATGGTTCCTCAGATGACACGCGCAAGATACTCGGCCAGTTCTCACACGACCCGCGTTTCCACTACCATTTTCAGAATAACGCCGGGCAGGCGTCCGCAAAGAACTGCGGGTTACGCTACTGTACGGGGATGTTCGTTGCGTTCTGCGACGGCGATGACATTTGGCCGTCCAACAGGCTAGAAGTCCAGCTGCCGCTGTTTCAGCGGGACCGCGAGATAGGTGTGGTTTATGGTCATGTGGAACATATAGATGCTGCTGGCAATGCCATCCCCGCAGTCGACAACAAGTATCTGGCGAGCCGACGGCACTCAGGGTTTGTTGTTCGCCAGCTCTTTGCGGACAACTTCATTTCGTTTGGCAGTGTTCTCGTAAGACGCGAGTGTCTGGAGAAATTCGGTGGGTTCGATGAGTCCCTTCGCATGGGAATTGACTGGGATCTTTGGCTGCGCGTAGCCACGGTCTACAAGATCCAGTACTGCCCTGAGACCACGCTGCTGTATCGAGAATGGGGTGGGCAGATGTCCAACAACTGGGTTGGACGTTATACCTACGCGTTTCAAATAATGGAAAAGTTCTTGCGTCGATTCCCGGATACCCTGCGACCTCAAGATGTGAGATATGCCTATGCCCATAGCTATGTAAGCCGGGCCCGCTTACGTGCCATGCGATCCGGACAGTATCTGGAGGGTTTAGGGGACTGCCTCAAGGCAATTCGGACGTATCCGCTGTTCGCGGCGCCTTATAAGACTGTCGTACGCTTAATCATGGACCTTGTTAAGGCGCGCCGAAGGCCGAGCCCACTAGCCAGGTGACGGCCGCGTGCCTTTTGGCGACGCGCACACCATTCATTCTATCGGTCACCGGGGTGCTAGGCGGTGGCCCCATTCGAAGAGTGCTCGCCAACCGATGGCACCTGTCCGATTCACGATCTATTCGGGCGGTCCAAACCCCTGCGCCTGGAATTGCCTCCGGTGACAGGTCATCGGAGGCTTTCCAAATCCGACCTGTTACATCGATGATGCTGACCTCAACCGCCCAGAGTCCGTTTCAAGTGACCACGTGGGCGGTGGCAGTTTTGGCCGTTCAAACGAGTCACTGCGAAATCTATTGCACTACGAGGTTGCTCGGCGGCTTTGCAACCACCGCGGTGCCGCCAATGGTTATCGGATACCCAGACGATGTGTTGTTATTGCTGTCGGTCACGTAGAGGTAAGCCTTTGTGCCAGGGGCAAAGGAGCCGGCGTTCAATTGCACCGTGGCAGAATTTGACGTCCAAGCCGAGGGAACCTGAATTTCCCTATGCGTAGAGCCTGCATAGGTCGCTGCGTCACCAATTTCCACTCGGGCCCAGCTTGTGTCGATATATACGTTGTCCGTATAGACCGTGGCACCACTGTTGGCGGCACAGCCAGTCACTGCGTCTTGCGCCCAGTAATGACCGATGCGGATCTGATCAAAATCGTAATTGGTCTGCCTGGTCGTGACGGCGGTGGAATTGAGCCCAGAGGGTACCGAGTCAATGAAATGCTCCACCGTGCCGTCGGCGACCCCCGGGGTAGACGCTGTGTAGACCAGCTGGACGTGCATCCAAGTGTGGTTATTGTAAGAATTTCCACCCCAGTAGCCCACGGCCCAGTTATTGGTTAGGTCCAATGTGTTATCCAGTTGGCCGTTGCAGAGGTACGCATAGTCCAGCTGCAAATTGTCATTGTTTCCGTATAGGCGCCACGGTTTCCAGTTGCGGGTTACGACATCCACATAGTCGACCATCACCCAAAAATCCATGTAAAGGGTGGGAAATGAGCCATTCTTTGAGAGAGAGGCGTTGTAGGTCGATATGAAGTCGTGTTTTGCAGCGCCACTACCGGAGTGGGCCTTAACATTCGTATAGGTGACGTAATTGGCACCGTCACCAACGTCCCAGGTTCCGATCTTGGCCGCATTGCCCGCGACTACTCCACCGGCCGAATGATTTTCAAAATCATCGTAAAGCAGTGGCGCCGCTTGCGCTTTGGTGCCAAACGCACTTCCAGTAATTGTTATCGACTGTCCGTTGGAAAGGGTCCCCGACAGTCCAGTTACTACTGGCGACGCCTCGGCGCCAACTGCAGAAAGGCCACTTAGCAGCAGCAAGCAGGAAGCGGCAACGGGTTTCCGGATTGTCATGTCAATTCTCCTAAATTCACAATCAGACGCGGCACGAAGCGAGGCGTCGATATTTGATCCATCCACTGGACTTCGGATCCAATCCAAGCACGACCAAGTGCGTGGAATCTTGAACCTGTCTTTTTGCAATTAATAGTAGGAATTTCCGCTGATTCCTCGAATTACTAAAATTTTGTGACGCGGTACATCTTTTCTCGCCAAATTCTGCGGTGCAACGTGCGCAATCATGGCTGCGGGTGAATCCATACCAACACCACCTGAGAACTGATTCATCGGCGCCAATGACCAAATCGCTTGGCTAACTTTTTTTGCACTCGCCCTGCAGATAGCTGGCAACGGAATCTTCGCGCTAACAGTCCAGTCCCGGCGGAACTCAGGCCGTTGCAATGCGCTGCAATAAGCTGCGATCACAGGCCTGTGACCTCACGGCAATGAGATCCTGCACGGGGACTAGACAACATTGCCAAGCTACCGGGCAAACTGTCTCCGATTCCCCACACTGCTTGGTCAAGCGTCGTCAGTGACGGCAGGGGGCTACGCCGCAGTAGGTTCAGGTCCGCGTATTTGGATTGGCGGTGCCGACGGTGCCATGCCGCTAAAGCTTTATGCCCCGTTGAAATAGCCGACGGCGAATCAAGTACATGAGGCCGGGCCTGTCAGACTCCATGGCCCAGATTCGCTTCATGGTTTCGCGGCCCATCTTTCGACGGTGCTGAATCGCTTCTGGCAATCCGAGAAGACCGTCGTATACCCCCTTCAACCACCAACGAAAGAACCCGTCACGACACGAATAGATGAACATTGCGCCCGTTTGGCGTATTAGCAGCCTGGAGCCAAATCCGAATGGACAATTTCGAAATACCAGCCAAAAGGTATTTCGAGTGTCGTAATAATAGTTTCGCCAAGAGGCGCGCCCATGCGGGGAATAGGAGTGCACAACGCTTACGTCAGGAACGTAAACTATTTCGTATCCGAGATCCAAGATGCGGAATGCGAGATCGGGACCCTCGTGACTTATGAAGAATGTCTCGGGGTAGTAGCCGGCACGAGCCACCGCCTCCTTCCTAAACGCAACCGCGCCCTCGGTTATCTCGTAGGTCGGGAATGAGCGGTTCTCAAAAACCTCGGCAGGCCTGTGATGCACCCAGTTCGTCAGCGTACCTGTGGCCTCTTCAATGACTTTAAAACACACGGCTCCAAGCTTCGGATCCTGGAAATAGCGGTAAAGAGCCTCCAACGACTGGTCGGTAAGCCCGTAAAGATCATCGTCCAGCGATACGATGTATTCACCGCTTGCCTGCATAAACCCGATATTTCGTGCCGCCGTTCCTATGTTCGCGTTCGATTTAAGGAACTTGAAATTGGGAAATTCCGATTGCAGCACCGTCGCAGGAATCTCGGAGTTATTATCAACGACGATCACTTCAATACTGGGGTACCGAAGGGTGGCCAAGTCGGATAGAACGTGCCGAAGGCAGGCCTGTCGATTGTACGTAAGGATTACGACCGAAAAGTGAATCGTGGGCACGTAGTCTCCTGAAGACATGCCGATGACCTTCGTAGCGGTTGAATTCATTGACCATGCCCTTGAATTGGAGACTGACTAGCGCGGCCTTGCCACACAATCACAGTTCGTCGACACTGTTTTATTGAGCAATTCCCGAAAAATATTAACAGATCTGGCCTCCTTTTTGAGCCGGGCACTTCTAATCCGAGAACTGCGTCGTCCTGATCACCGTGACTAATTGCAAACCAGTGTCAATTGACACGCCACTGCTCGGAGAAGTGCGCGGGAGGCCAACGACATTCGAATCTCGGGACGCGGTTCCTCTTTTGGCGTGCCTGGTACATGCAGCATCTGGGCGCAGCTGCATCGCCTAACGCGATGGAATTCGTCGCCACATCGGCCGCCCCCAAACATTCCGCATGCTCTTCAGCTGCTCTTTATCGGCGATAATTTCTCACCGCTTCTTTGGAGTGATCAATGACGTTATCGCTAGCTCCGCTTAGACCGAGAGCATTGTTCAGGCGCTTCGGTTGGCGGAACATTGGCACATGTTCCGGCATACGAGAATTTGCAGGTAACCAGTGATAAACGTTGCATTCGTCATAGACACCATCGCCACCGATACCGCGGGAACACAAAGGCAATTGCTCGAACTAATCAGGCGGCTGGACCGTGAAAGATTCGCCCCGAGCCTAGTATGCTTGTGGGAGTCGCCGTGGATGCGCGAGCATCCGCTGCCCTGCCCGCATGTCATTCTCGGCTATCGTGGATTCCTGAAGGGCAACATCTTCTCTGTGTTGCACCGTCTCGCGAATTTCTACAAAGCTGAACATGTTCACATCGTTCAGACGTTCTTTGAAGACTCAATCTTTATTGTCTGGCTCAGCACTCTCCTTTTGAGGGGCCGTCCCATATTGCTTTCAAGCCGCCGTGACATCGGCCTTGGCAAGGGAAATCAGCCCTGGTACCACTTGCTTTTTGGAAAACTTCTTCCTTACGTAAATAGACGCTTCGCGGCCATTGTTGCAAACAGTGTTCAAGTAAAGGAATTCGTCGCTCGGCGGGAGAAGACTCCCCGGGAGAGGATTCTTGTGCATTACAACGGCGTAGAGATCCCGACCCCTTCCACAACTGGGACAGTTCCGGCGCTACTAACCCCCCAAAGTGGAGTTGTGTGGTTTTGCATTGTCGCGAGTCTGACGCCGATCAAGCGTCACGATGTCTTGATACGTGCATTTGACCTAGCTCGACGCACGCCCGGGAGCGCACAACTTAAACTTCTTGTTATCGGCGAGGGGCCCGAGCGGGCCCGGTTGACCGCGCTCGCTGTTGCCCTTGGAACCGCTTCGCTAACACATTTCATCGGCGCGCAGGACAACGTGGCGCAATTTCTGTCGCACGTTCACTGCGGCGTCCTGGTTTCAGACCGAGAAGGACTATCGAATTCCTTGCTTGAATATATGGCTCACGGACTGCCAGTGATCGCCACTCTTGTTGGCGGCAATCCGGAGTTGGTGAGCGAGGAAAACGGGATATTGGTCAACGTCGGCGACGTGTCGGCCCTAGCGACGGCCATCAGCACAGTGGCCAACGATTCCGGATTGCGCGCACGCATGGGCGCACGCTCTCTTGCGATCGTGCAAGAAACGTTCTCATGGAATTCATCCATGAAATACATTGAAGATCTATATACAAGTCTAGCGCAGGGAGATGCCCCGCGTTGCGGCTAGCGACTTGCCAAATGATCGCGACTGCAAAGCAACGCCAATTTCTTCACAAAAGCCTTGAATAGATTTCGGCATACTTTCCGTACATTTTCCCGCATGAATACCGAGCATGCAGGACCTGTCGCGCCACGTCAGCCATACGAAACGCCGCGACCGGATCATTGATAGTTCGCTGAATAGCATCAGCTAGTCCTTCGGCATCCCCGACCTTTACGAGAAGCCCACTGACTTCGTGCGTTATTAATTTTGGTATGTCCCCTACGGCAGTGGTTATAACAGGGACCCCAGCGGCGACTGCCTCCAGCAGGCTTACTGGCATACCCTCCATAACTGAGGGCAATACGAAGACATCGGTAACTTCTAGCAGATCGTTAATGTCGTCGCGAAATCCAAGTAGCCTGATGGCCATTCCCAGACCCTCCCTGGCGAGCTGGTCAGCCAGTTGGTCTCGAAGCTCACCGTCCCCCGCAATGTCCACCGTAATTCGCGTGCCACGCCGCGCAAGGATTGCGACGGCCTGTATGAGGTCAGACTGCGCTTTTTGAGACACAAGACGCCCGACGTTTAGAACCTGCGGAACAGCCCCGAATGTCCGCTTGTTAGCCACGACCGGCTCTTTCAGCTCAATCCCGTTCTCGACCACGCGCACCTTATCGGCGGGGACACCGGAGGTAATCAGGATCTCCGCAATGCTCTCGGAGACCGCCACTACGGCGGGATAGTGCCTGTACAGGTACTTTTCCAACCTTATGAGAACCCTAGTCTTGAGAGGCACTCCCTCTGAAAGAAACCAAAGGTGGCAAGTGGCGGTAACCTGTATGTGCGTCAATAGATGCACCAGGTACCCGTATATCGTTGCCTTGTAGCCATGACTATGAATTACGCCAATTCCAGACCGCTTTAGGCGTAACGCCACCCCAGCTATTTGCCACCAGAAGTCGCGGTTACCCAGCACCACGCGGGCAGTCTCAATACCTGCGGCTCTCGCGGCCTTTAGTAGATCTGTGTCCTCATCACTTGCAGAGACTATGCAACCTATAACAGGGACAAAGCTTCCTGCGGCAATCGTTTCCAGTGCGAGGTTCAGAATGACTTTTTCTGCGCCATACAGGCCGCCGGTCTCGACCAAATGCAATATTCGTGGCGGATCGGAAAGGCTATTCATCGGCTATGCACGCACGAATATTTCATACTTCAAGCCCTTGGACCCGCCGCCAGCCCCTATACGCTCCCCCACTTTCACGAATTTCCTATGGATCAAATCGTCGAGTTCGGGTGCGAGCGAGAGATCAAAACCATCCGCCAGCAAAACGACGTCAACCCCGTCCAAGCCAACGATCTCGCTAAATATCTTGGGCGGCGCTGTATAGAAATCGTAATACTCGTACGCTGAGTCGTAATGCCAGTCGAGCATGTCCATCAATCTGAGGTTGGATCGCTCCTCCCAATTCTTTGCGTGCCTTAGCGTGAACGGCAGATTTCCAATTTCGTCTGCACGAACGATCTCCTCAACAATTGACCGGGATCGGCTGATGCATCTCGTGTTTTTTGGCAGTACGAATGAATCGTTACCCAGTAAGTAGACAACCTTATTTGCGGCGTTCTCCGCCAGCCACGTTGTCATCTCAGTATAGTGGGCGACCTTAAGCTGCGACGCCTGAGCCAGCGTCTGAACACCAAGCGAAATTGCCAGCGAGGAAATAACGGCAACTCGCAATAGCCGGCTCTTCATCCCAGAGATTGAAGTTGTCGCAACGATGTAGATTACTGGCAGGTATGGAAGCATCCAGTAAGCACGAAGCTGCCGTATCGATGCGAACATCAATAGCGCCCCGATCGCCACTGTAACGAGTGCACGCTGCCCCTGGTCAACCTCCAAGGTACGCTTGTTGCTAAATATCTTCAGCAGCAGCGGCACCAAGAGGATCACGGGAATCGCCAGCCAGCCGGAACCACGAAGCATCGTAGGAAATTGCTGTCCCCAGTGTAACCACGGCGAGTAGTCGTCGCTGTAGTTGGCCATGCGCATCTTTACGTAATCGAGCGGGTCGAATACCAGCGTTCCGGCTGCCACGGCAAAGCATATGAACGCCGTGATTGAAAACGGCAATGCGCGTCTTATTACCGCTCTAGCCCCACCTGCTCTAATAAGGTCGATAGTCAGCAGTACGGTAATCAACGCGCCGTGCAGTTTCTGCCCGGCCGCAAGGCCAAGCACGACGGCACTGGCCAATAGGTACCCCAGTTCGGTTCCGGACCTCGAGCGGAGATAGAGCAGAGTGCCCAGCGCACTGTAGAACACCAATACGGAGTCCGGCCTTGATACCAGCCCGCACCACAGCACGTTGTAGCTAATGGCATAAAGCGCCGCGGGCAGTACCGGCAACCACCTCGACTGGCGTAGGACGACGAGTTCTCGACCGATGTAATAGATGCTTATCGTCGTGGCCAGATCGATAAGGATGGTTACGGAACGGAAGGCCTGCACGTAGGCCGAAGGATTCCCGTAATAGTCCTTATAGGCGTCGGCGATTGCGTTGACGCCGAGTGCTGCATGGTGGGTTTGCGCCTGCCGGCAGGCAAAGACGAGGATCTCAACGATCCCGTACAGCCAGCTTTCTATATAGGTTCGCTGGGGCGGTGCATTGCCAAACCAGACAAGGAAGCCTCCTTCAAACGCAGTCTTGTCATCAATCGTTATGAAGGGCGCGCCGACGTGTATTACCCATAGGCGCGGCAAAAGGGCCACCACGAATACCGCAAACAAGGCGAGGAGCTCGACGTTATGTTCGGCTCTAGTTCCCGGGGGCGTTCGTGGCAACTTTGTGTCAAGGATCATGTTACGGGGTCTCTTCCGGTCACTGGCTTAGGACAACGTCTTCGCGCGGCTTGACGGGGCCGAGGGAGGCGGCACCGCTTTCTACTTGCTTCGTAGATGTTTTAGACCGCTTTCTTGCGACGGGCACCAGCAAGGAACCCTTCTGAGGATTTGGCGCGGAGCATTAGACATCGGCTTGCTCGCGACGAATTGCGTATTTCCCACTGCGCTACGCAATTTTCTGAGGGGCCCGGTCGCCTGCGCTGTTGGAGAAATTTACGAACTCATTTACAACGTACAGTGGTCGTTGTTTCACTTCGTCGTAGATTCGGCCGACGTATTCACCCAGAATTCCAACGCAAATTAGCTGCACACCTCCGATGAAGAGGATCGCTGAGAACGTTGATGCCCAACCTGGAACCACGCTTTCAGGATGTAAGCTCTTTTGCAGAAGCCCATAAATCATAAATAGAAAACTTATGGTCGCACTTAGAAAACCAAAGGCAGAGGCCAATTTCAGCGGAACCTGGGAAAATGACAGGACGCCGTCAACCGCGAACTTCAGCATCTTGGCAAGTGGATACTTTGTTTCTCCTGCGAATCGCTCATTGCGCTCAAAGACAACTTGGTCTTGCTTGAACCCAATCCAGCTGATCATTCCCCTCACGAAACGCGCTCGTTCTCGCATTTTTGTCAGCTCACCAATTACCCGTCTATCTATTAGCCTGAAGTCGCCGGTATCGACAGGAATCGGCACCGCGGCCATTCGACGTAGCACCCTATAGAAGATTTTGGCTGTGACTTTCTTGAACCAACTTTCGCCATTTCTCTTGGCTCGCACGCCGTAGACGACATGGTTGCCTGCTCGCCACTTCTCGAGCATCTGCGGAATCACTTCAGGTGGATCCTGCAGGTCCGCATCTATAACGACCACGCACTGGCCCGAGCTGCTGTCCATGCCAGCAGTAATCGCAAGCTGGTGGCCAAAGTTTCTGGAAAAATTTATAAGCTTTAGTTTCTTGTCGGATCGACAGAGCTCGATTGCAATTTCCAGCGTGCGATCACGGCTACCGTCATTTACAAGTATTACTTCGTACGAGTCCACGGATTGAGAAAGAACACGCGTCAATCGCTCGTACATAGGCCTAATGACGAGCTCCTCGTTGTACAAGGGCACAAGCACGCTTAAGGTGGGAGCAGAACCACTGCGCGGTTGATCAGTCCCGTTGACGCCCGGCGTAACTAGTCCAGGTTGAGCCTCAGGAGTCTCGATGTCCGGCATTGGTGGTTTCCTGTCAATAGTATCGGCGCCACGCGGCGCGTCGTTGCGTGGGCCACAATGATGTTCGCTACCCACGTTCAAGCAGCGAGTGCGCTTCGCTTGCGCCTCGTTACGCTTCACTTTATGCATATTTGCATAGCGACGCCGACTTGGTCAGGTAGCTGCTTGAAATCTTGACGAATTCCACAATAAATCCTGCCCCATTTGCCCGAGCCTGGGAGCGCATGCTGCTGCGCAGCATTGGCTTGTGCGCGCGAGACGCTCCTTGGCCCTCGGCCGATGCAGGCTGCCGTGTCAGGGCGTCCAGACGTCGCCTTGTGAGGTAGTCTGCAGGTCGAAGGGCGCGATTTGGGTATGCTATTCCGCTAGCTGATGGGCGCCTGCGACAGGCTTGGCGCTACGTGCGTTAACGGTACACTTAGCCGCTGAATAGGCCTCAATTGGCGGAGCCTGGAATGCATCGGCCTATTTCCGCGGTGCTCGTTATTACAATGTCTGTCGAGCCGATCACAATTGAATAGCCGCACCCGTAACGTCACCGCGCCAGCGCCGCAAACACCTGGAATCAGTCTAAAGGCTAATTACCCCACTATCCCGCTTTGGCAGCTGTTGCTGTTTAGCGCACTCGTCTTGGTCTGGTGGCTTGAAGTGGGTTTGCGGTACCCGGTGCTGGGCAAGATTCGGTTGGAGTTTCTGTTGGCCGTAGCCGCCAGCCTGCTAGCCCTAACCCGCGGCTATCATGGATCTCGTAACCCAGGTTTGGATCAATCGCTAAGAAGACAGGGCAGTAATGCCGACCTCATGTTCTGCGTGATCGCGTTCCTCGGGGTCTTACTTCTCAGCACCCCCCTGGCAGTAGTTACCGATGTAGCCTGGAACGACTATATTAATCGTGTCGTAAAATTCGCGTGGATTGGGCTACTCATACCCCAATTCGTCGTCTCGCCATCAACTTTGCGCCTGTATCTTTCAACGAACCTTCTGGCCTTTCTAAAGATTGGAGAAGAAGGCTTTATCGGAAAGATAACAGGAGGGATGGTTTGGGAGAATCAGGGTGTTCCCCGACTCTTCGGAACGCAAGGATCCATGTTTGGGGATCCGAATGCCCTGTCAGGCAAGAACGTCAGCCTGCTCCCCTTCATATGGTACCTGTACCCAATAGTGAAGAACCGCTGGATGAAATACGCGCTAATTCTGATGGTGATATTTGCCATCAACATTATTGTGTTTACGGCCTCCCGGACTGGGTATCTTGCGCTGATATTTGCTGCGCTACTTTTCCTGATCTTTTCGAACAAGAACACCACACGACTTACGCTTTCCCTAGTAGCGGTGAGCCTACTAGCAGTCGCTGTTACGCCTCCAGCCTACAAGGAGCGTTTCATGTCGTCATTCACCGGCAAGGAAGCCGAAGGCCACTCCGCGCTAACTCGCAAGGAACTGTTCTTCGATTCTCTCAATGCCTTCAAGAGCCAGCCTCTCGGACTGGGTCTTGGGAACTTCTCCCTTTACCAGGCCCGGCACGGTCGCAATGCACAGGACACGCATAACCTGTATACGCAGCTTCTAGCTGAAACTGGCATACAGGGCTTCATTTTCTTCTTCATACTTATTTTTGTAACGCTGAACAAGACGTTCAAGATCAGGCGCTCGTATAAGAGCCTGCTGGTTAGACTGGAGAACGCCAGAAGTAGTCTTTCAGGCGAGCTAGCAGCACTTGCCGATACTGAAATATCCAGTTGCCTGCTTCTACATAGAACTGCAACGGCGCTGATCGTTTTCGTGTTGATACGGTTGGCCCTTGGTCTGCTGGGTCATGACCTTATGGAAATCTACTGGTGGTTCGCTGCGGGTTTGACAATGGCACTCAACAAGATGCGCGTGATAGCCGACTCACGCGCGTCTGAACTCTTGCGCAAGCCACACGGCTCTTCTCTTACTCAATAACGGCGATTCGTGTTGACACCCCGAGCAGCGGCCGGGCTCCTGATTGGCACTGGATGGCCGGTCGGTCCAACCTCCAGCCCAACGCCACTATAGACTGCTGTCGCAGCGGCTCAACCGACGAAACTCGGAACATCAGATGTGGCAGACGTTTTGTAGATATATTAGTTACCCCGCCTGGGATCTCAAGGACGGCCTGGGTAGACTTTCGGAATGGCGAAGTCTCCTGCGCACCCAGCGCTGGTGCGCGCAGCGTTTGAGAGCTCTGCAACTTCAACGGCTGAAGCATATGGTTGAGTACGCTTATGAGCATTGCAGCTTCTATCGCACGCACTGGACCACGCCTCCGGACATCCAGAGCATTGAGGACTTAGAGAAACTACCCCTTCTCTACAAGTCTGACGTCGCGTCGCACGCCGGTGACATTATTTCCTCTGCGTTCCCCAAGACGACTCTCGTGGCGGCTAAGACGGGGGGCTCCACCGGTACGTCGCTCCACGTGTATTTCGACGAGCTGTGCCAGAAGAAGCGCAACGCTGCGGCAATGCGTTCGGACGGGTGGGCTGGCTGGCGACCCGGCGTACCCATTGCGGGTCTTTGGGGCAGCCCACCGATACCAAGGACCTTGAAGGAACGTGCCCGGAACCTGCTGCACGACCGCCTATTTTATCTAGACACCATGCGCATGGATCCGACCAGCATGTCCGAGTTCGCGAGAGAGATGCGAAAGCGCGGCCCCACGATGCTGTTCGGGCACGCTCATTCGCTATTTATCTTCGCTGAATATTTGCACCAATCCGGCCTCCCCGTACCGAAGGTCCACGGGATAGTGTCAACTTCCATGGTACTTCTGGAACGTGAACGGCGAACGGTGGAGAGTGTCTTTGGCATAGCGGTGAACAATCGCTACGGTTGCGAGGAAGTCGGTCTAATTGCCAGTGAGTGTGAACATCATGATGGCATGCACATCAACATGGAGCATGTCGTCGTCGAATTTATCGACGCAGATGGACAGCCGGTCTCTCCCGGTCAGGAGGGCCGCATAGTTGTCACCGATCTCAATAATCACGGGATGCCGCTAATACGCTATGTCGTTGGCGACATGGCAGTCCCTGTCGCCCGAACCTGCCGATGTGGTCGTGGCCTAGAGATCTTTGACCGTCTTACTGGTCGTACTGCCGACTATCTTAAGCGCCGAGATGGTTCACAGGTCTCCGGTATCTCCCTGGTCGAGAAGACACTGACCGCTATATCAGGCATAGCACAGCTGCAAATCATTCAGGAGTCGCTAGACGCCTTTGTTCTCAATGTTGTCCGCAACGCGGAATTTGACGATTTGGCCTACAAGAAACTGGCGAATTCGATTTCTGAGATATTCGGAGATCACGTCACCGTGGATATCCATCTCCTGGAAGGCATTCCACAGGATCGAAATAGCAAGTATCGATTTTCAATCTGCAGATGCTAGCGTCGTACTTGGCTCAGAGCCATCATCCGAATTTGTCGCGGATTATCCGCCGGCAGACCGTCGGGGCGATTACCGATTGCGGAAATTACGGCCAAGGAAATCGGTATCGCTAGCCGGTCCGAACGTGGGCGACGATGTCTCGACTAGCTGCCTAAGCCGCCTTTTTCAACCCGGCGACGCTCGCAATGATCTTCATGGCCTCTGAAACCTGCCGCAGATTCGATTTGATTCGGGCAGCCCGCCACAGCGCTTTGAGAGCATCGAGCGGCCGTTTCTCTATCCGGTATAGGTAGGCAGCATCCATATTCGCCTCGTATAGCCTTTGGGATATCGGTGCCAGTAGCAGCGCGTCGCCACCAAAACCTTGACTATAGGACTGGTATAGCCGGATGTGATCTTTGACAGTGTTCAACGCGTTCGCTGCTGTCGCGGCAGTAAGGCTTCCCATGCGCCGCAGATATACGTTGGTCTCCTTCAGGTGATAGGCCAACTGCGCAGGGTACGGCGATGTAATTCGTATCATGAAGTCGCGATCTTCGGAGTATCTAATGGTCTCGTTGAACCGAACGCCCTCCACTACGGACGCCCGCAACACCACCGACTGGAGATGAATAAAGGACTCCTCCAGTAGCGCTAACGTAAGGTTTCCCGTAATTAGATTAAAGCCTCCGTTCAGCACTTCCTCGCCGAGCCTTCCCGGCGACCGCCTGGCGGACAGCCAGTCACCGACTACCTGGCCGGTCTCCAGTTCGATAATTCTAGAGTTAAAGAAGACGCCAATCATCTTGCTGTTGACTTCGAGAAAATCCAGGGCGCTTTGTAGATGGTCGGGAAGCCAATAGTCATCTGCGTCGAGAAACGCTATGTAATCGCCGTTCGCAGCATCCAGCGCGGTGTTTCTAGCACCCGATGGCCCCTTGGCTCTCTGATTCGGAACAGCAATTATCCGAGGGTCGGTCTCGGACATTGCTCTGACGATTTCCAGCGTGTTGTCCGCGGACCTGTCGTCGCTAACTATAATCTGGAATTCTGCTTCCGCGGTTTGGGTGCGCACGCTGTTGATGGCCTTCTCGATGAAGGCGCTAGCGTTGTATGCGGGGATTACAATCGAGACTTTCTTTCTCATGGCCGCGACTTGGCACGATGCGAAAATACAGGCTGCCATAGGTAGGTCGTGTTGAAATGATTTGTCATCGACTCTTTGCCAGAGGATCCGCCACTGACCACCTCGATCAGGCCGTTTATCCGATTTTGGTCGCTAACCCTGCCGCGGCTGCCACAGCGTCCTCTTCCTGCCGTTTATGAATTCCCAGAACGCCACAGCGGATGCGAGGTTTAGCAAGGCAAAATACTGGCACAGTGCGGGCAGCGGTACGCCTGATATTTCCCTCTTGCCTCGTGCAGCCATTATCCATAGCGCCAAGAATACCAACTGGCCGAGAGCCATAAGTTGATATACCGGACCAGATCCGACGAGAGCCCAGTCGATTAGCGCAGCTACGGTTAGAGGAATGAATGCGAGATATCTGAGCCATTTATGGGAGGCTAGCTGCCAGGAGAATATCCCGTATCGAATGGGATTCAGAAGATTGCGCTTGTCCCACAGTGCCCAGAAGGCCCGCAACGCAACGCGCACGCGCATTCTATATTCGGACGCTTGTGTGTTCAGCGCATCTTCCCTCAGGATCGCTTCCGGCTCATAGATTACACGCAGCCTCTTCTCGACAACACACAGCGGCAAGACGAAATCCGGCAACTGGTCGGGGCGCATGGGCTGGTAGCATTCGGCTCTAACGGCATCAATCCCACCGTCGACCCCGACAATTGAACCAATTCTGGTTTCCGTATCGCGAAGCCAATTTTCGTAACGCATGTAGGCGGAACAGCCATCGCCGATTACTGATCCGTCAGGATTCACGTACTGCATCTTTCCGGAAACGTAGCCGACCTGCGGATCTGCGAAGTTGCTCACTAGCGCGCGGATGGCGTGTGGCTGATAAAGAGAGTTGGCGTCTGCGAAGACGATAATTTCCCCCATCGCGTAGGGCACCGCGAGGTTCAGTGCCGCGGTCTTTCCTTGTCTTGGATCCTGGCGAAGAAGAGTGACGCGTTCATCCTCGGCATGTATCGATCTAACTATCTCGTCAGTACCGTCGCTCGACTCATCGGACACGACGATCATCTGGATCAGATTCGGCGGGTAGTCCTGGGCAAGTTTGTCCCTTATAGTCGCTTCTATATGACGCGCTTCGTTGTAGGCAGCAGTTATTATTGTAACGCGAGGCAGATAGGTCTTATCACGGTGGATGGGCTTGTATAGCAGACGCCCTACAAGCGCTGCGAAGAACGGGTAAAGGACGAAGGGATATAGGCCCAGAATTAGCGCGAATATGCAGGTTAGTCCGAGCATGCTTATCGCGCAGATGGCGCTAGGAGGCCGAGTTCGCACAAGACAGCAGACATGGAAGAGAACTTGAACTCCCGCAGCAGGACTCTCAACCGTTGCTCGGTGACTGATAGGTTCGTGTAGTGGCGAAATCGTGACAACAGGCTGGCTCGTATCCGCGGTTGGCCTGGATCGATTTCCCAAGGGTGGAGATAGAAGGCAAACGGACGCTGCTCATGGTTGTTGAGCTTGCGCAATCCCCACTGCGTCACTTGGTATGGCAACAACCGAAAATATCCGCCGCCCGATACAGGTACGTCGAGCCCAAGGAGCTTGGCAGCGCACATAGGGAATTCGACGATCTTATGCCCTCTGGGTGTCGTCACGTAGCCCGGCCTCTTAGGGGCATCGGGAATTCCGTATAGGTCGTGCCTTATCGGGAATATGCTTGAATCGTACTCAAAACCCAGCTCGTGAAGCACGTCGAGTGCCCATAGAGAGCGGCTGGTGATTGAATATGTCGATGCTCGATAGCCGAGAACGGGTCCTGCTATTAGGTCCTCAAGGCAAGCTTTGGACTCTTGAGTTTCTTCGCGGAATTCAGCTTCGCTCTGGTTATAGACAAGCTTGTGGGACATCCCGTGGCTGGCTACTTCGTGACCGGCCGCATGAATCGCCCTGACAAGCTGCGGACTCTTCTTTGCGACCCATCCAAGGACGAAGAACGTGGCCGTAATGCCGGCGTCGGAAAAGATGCCAAGCAGCCTATCCGTTGATCGTTCAACCCTGTATTCAAGCGTGTCCCATTGGTCAGGATGGATGACCTTGGACAGTGCGGCGACGTGGAAGTAGTCTTCCACGTCTACCGTCATCGCATTAATCATATGCTCAGTTCGTTGCGAACGAGGCAAACTGCGCGCGGGATGGCGCAAACTGACGTAGCGCCCGTTGCCCATACGTCAATTTCAGCCAGACCCTAGGCTCTGTTACCGAGTTACCTGCGCCGCTACTGGAGTAGCGATATTCTTCACCTGACAGTTGGAGCGACAGCAGGCGGCCTACGGCCCAATTTAGCGACAGTATTCCGCTGGCCTCCCGGTAGTCATTAGATCTGGTTTGGAATTCGTTTCTCGTATAACTGCCATCGACACGAATCGTAAGTTTCGGCGTCAGCGCTCGAGTGACAATGCCCGTTGCGGCATATGTCTTCCGGTCCAATTGAGCTTGGCCTAGATACCGGTCGTCTGCTCCAGACAAACCAAACCGAACATGCGTCCTTAGCCCATCCATGTTCAGCGACAATTGCCCAAAATTATGGACATATGGTGTAGCGGATTGCGTGATCGCAAGGACTCCGCTACCCCCGACCGCCGTCAGATTGCTTATTGCCGTGAGAGCTGGCGCACCGGTAGTTGTCGCCAGCGCCCCGGCTGCGTCCGTATATTCACGCCCGGCCTGAAGCGTTACTGACGAATATCCGCTCAATTTCCGGGTAACAGTTGCCAGTATTAACGGCCCCGTATCGGTCTTGTTGTATTCGACTAGGCGAGACGCACCAACATCCAGACCAGCGGTGGTCACGCTACCTCTCACTGAGTAGCGGATAAACGCCCTCTCGCTGTCGTATTTCGGAGAGCCGGAAGCCTGCTCAGGTACAACATGCCGATCGCTAAGATCCAGGGACAGAGTACTTGAGGAACTGAGGTTTCGCTCGAGACCAACTAGCGCCTCGTAATCATCGGTCCCATAGGGGCTGAGTTCGTAGTCGACACGGCCATAACGAAGGTGCGCCAGGAGTCGCATGTTGGCGTCAAATCGCAGGCTGATGTCTGGACCGGTAGAAAAGTAGTTGATGTTTTCGGAGTTAATCGGCGTTACCACTGTGAACAGGTCACGCCGAGCTTGGCCAAAGTTATCTTCTACAACCCATGACAATGCTTCGGGAATGATATGCAGCGCGGCCGAACCGTTGGCAGTTCCGGAGAGCTGATCATTGTAGGTTCGATTTGCGTACCGATAGCCGGCGAGATCTCCAAGCAGATTCAAGGAGTACCTGTCCGAGTCCTGCAGCACCGCGAACTGGACGCCCAGCGTCTCGATGTTGTCACTGCTACCCCCCGAAGAAACGCGTTGTACGTTTCCGCTTCGGCCGACACCAATATCGCCGCTCAAGGCCAATTCAGCGCTTTGGGTGCAGATCGGTAATATCGTCAGGGCAACGATATACAAGCAGCGTCGTTGGCTAAGCGTCATGCCCATAAGCTCCATACGTGCCGTAGCCGCTCAACCCCTCGGCAAGGCTAGGCCTTGCCTCGTTAAGTATCAGGCTGACCGCATTTTCCGATCCGATGTGATTGAGTGCATCCAAGACCGCATGCTGCGGTGTCTTGCCGCAGCGAACTACCAGCAATATTTGCCCAGCCAGTCCCGCCAAAACCCGCGACTCCGTCGCCGCAAGCAGCGGCGAGGAATCAAACAGCACTATGCGTCGCGGATCCCGAGCCAGAATCCGCGTTATGACCTCAGTCATGCGCTTACTTGCGAACAATTCGTTGGCGTGATCGCTTCGCTCGCCAGCGGGCAAGATCGATAGCCCTTCCACATCCGTCTGCAGGATCAGAGATTCCACATTAACGTTTGGGTCAACGAGCGCGTTAGTAATACCGGGTTCGGCATCAACTCCAAATATTCTGCTGACCTGCGGCCTCGCGGCGTCGGCATCGACAAGAACTACGGAGGTATCCTTTTCGCGAGCCAAGCTGAGCGCGAGATTAATGCTGGTAAATGTCTTGCCATCGCCCGGAAGAGCGCTGGTCACGAGAATGACTCGTGCATGGCCCACGGCAGGTTCCTTATCCGTCTTCACTGCCGCAGTCAGGGGACGCTTGATTCTTCTGTATTGATCCGCGAACTGCCTATTCTGGGTGACCTCAGGCAGGTATCCCGCAGCACACAAACCATCGCGGTCGATCAAGACTCGCGGTGGAGCAGCGGTCGGCAATTCCACCGCAAGTCCGGCCTGCGGCGGGGCCGGCTCGCTCGCCAGTGGACCCAGTGCTGCCCCTGCTTCGGTTCCGGCAGTTCCGGCGCCTGCGGATGTGGAGCTACCGCCCCGTTTTATTTTCCCAATGGCGCGTTCGACTAGGCTCATTGCTCACCCAGATAAGAGGGCTTCAGGCATGAACCTTAGCCCTATGTAGTTAACTGTAATTGCCAGCACATAGGCGGCAAGCAGCCCGCTTGCCGCCACGCCGAATCTTAATGCCTCACGACGCGTCTGGATGTGCCGTACAAGCGGGAATGCCGCGCTAACCGTCCCGAGGATGGGAATGCTAGTGAGCTCCATGAGGTTTCGCCGGGACGTTACCACCGGGTTGAGCAGGTGCAGGCCGAAAGAAGCCGCGAGACCGAGGAGCAACGACACGACAAAGATGGCCGATAGCACGGTCGGCCGGTCCGGATAGACAGCTCCGTAAGGCGCCGTGGGCGCCTGCGTCACCTCGAAGCGAACAGAACCGGCGCTGTCTGCTTGCTCGCCGAGGCGGGATTTCTCGTAGTTCGCCATCAAGGCCGTGTACTGCGCTTTGTTAATATCGTAGTCGCGATTTAGCTGCGCGTACTGCGCTTCCACCTTGGGCGCGATGTCCAGGCGTTGACGTAGCTCGGAAGCCTTGCTGTGGTGCTGGGTCAACTGACTACGGAGTGCTGCTATCTCGACATCTGCCTGATTCAGTGCGAGCTGGATGCTTTGATAGACGGGGTTGTTACCGATACCGCTGCTTGCCAGCGCGGTCAGGTCGCCTCGCTTGAGGCTTTCGATCTCCGCATCCCGGCGCGCCTGCAATTCCGCCAACGTTGCACGAGCGGCTGTGACGTCCGGATGTTTGTCGGTAAAGCGCAGGCGGAGCTCGTCCAGGCGTGCCTGCGCCTCCTTGATCCTGGCCAAGGTATCGCCACCTGCAGCCGCCAGTGCATTGCTGCTACCCGCGGCGGACATGACAGCGTCGCCGCGCAACTGCCTGGCGAGTTCCGTACGACGCGATATCGCCTGATTAAGGTCGTTCTCGATCTTCTTTTCAGCGTCTATCTCGTTTTGCAACTGTGTGAAGTAGCCGCCCTGTTCCGTCGGCATCAAGCCCAGGTTGGTCTTCTTGAATTCCGCCAAGCGGTTTTCGGCCTCGCGCAAACGCTGCTCGTAACTATGGATCTGCTGCTCGATGAATCGTTGCGCGTGTTCGGTGCCACTGCGCTTTCCTCCCAGCGTTTCTTCGATAAACGCCGTAACCAACGTATCTACTACTCTAAGCGCGAGCTTTCGGTCCGGCCCACGGTAACTGAACGTATAGGTGGTCCCGGAAGAATCTCGATCCGCTTCGCGTCCATAGCCGCCGTGGCTGTCGAGCACAATCTTGTCTGAAAGGTCCTTGATTATGGACGCCCTGACGCGCGGATCCGTATTCTTCGGATCCAGCATGCCTGATTCCGTTGCCACCTTTTCCAACTCAGCTCCACTTAGCCACGATTGGCGCACGTAGCTAAGCTGTACTCCCACATCCTGCTCAACAGTCAGGCCCTGCAGTAACGGTTTGAGCGCTGTCCGTGCATCAACGAACACACTCGCCTTTGCTTCGTACAGGTCGGTCAGCGAGAAGACGGTCAGCCAGCCGCCGAGGGCGGCAACGGCCGCAACGGCAAGCCCGGTCCAGCGAAATCGCCATGCGCCCCGCGCTTCATCCAGCAGCCGCTCCAGGATTTCATTCATAGATCAGAACCGCGTTTCCGGAATCAAAATGACATCCCCGGGCTTCAAAGCGATATTTTGGGTCATGTCGCCACCTTCCAGGAGCTTTTGAAGCTTCAGCGGGATGCTCGTAGCATGGCCATTCTCGTTGCGAAGCAGCTTGGCGCGATTGCCCGCTGCGAACGGGCTTAGGCCGCCTACGGACAGAATGGCATCCAACACTGTCATACCGTCGCGGAAAGCCAGCGCCTGTGGGCGCACGACCTGCCCCATGATCTTCACCTGACTGAACACGCTGACAGGTTGAGTAACGATTACGTTTACCTGCGGGGATTTAACATATTCCGCCAGCACCTTCTCCATATCTCTCGCGAGGGCGGAAGGATTCTTGCCCACGGCCACCATGTCCTCGATGAGCGGCGTGGAAACCTTGCCATCCGGCCGAACCGGCACTGTCACCGTAAGTTCGGGATTGCGCCAGACGAAGACCTGAATGACATCGCCGGGGCCGATTACATAGTCCTCCCTTACCTGTGAGGCAGCGGGCGCGTTCAGTTGTGGAGCGACTTCGGCCGCCAGTACCGGCGAGCTCAGCCACAGGAAGGCCAACGACAACAACGACAAATTTAGTCGTATCATAGACTTGCGATTATTTTCTGGAAATTCTGAGGCATATACTACAACAGTGGTTTTTTCGAGAGCGGGAGGTATCGCACATCCCTGGCCAACGTCAATTTGGCGGCGGCGCTCAGCGCTGGTTTGGATTCAGACGCGCCTTCACTGAGGTCGTCGTTCACTTTACCCGCGTCATATGAGTTTGAGACTCAATTACGTCTATGCCGTAGTTCTCGCGCCCAGCCTTCACGGCTAGCGTTACATCGCCGCCCAATTGATGCTCTGCCTTATTCAGATTATGGGCAAGCGCTCAGCGCGCCGAAGCTGTGTTCAGCCGCGTCCGGCAGGGTCGACCATGGCACTCAATGGCTGCCGCTCTAATGGTTGAAGAGGGCTGCCACCTATTCAGCTTGCTCCGTATGGCGCCTGAGTGAGGTACCACCGTATCGCTGCTGCCCAGCAACACCCGGCCGGGAGGCCCTCTCCTAGCCCAAACCTTGAATTGGGCCATTCGGTCGGGGGCGATGGGCGGTCCGCAAGATGCCTGCCATTCGAACCGGAGCGCGCTGGGCGAATACCCAGCACGGTCAGCGGTTATCCACGCTCGTGTAATCGCGGGCAGGACAGCCTGTATACAACTGACGAGGGCGACCGATTCGCATGGCCGGATCCGAGATCATCTCCTGCCAGTGCGCGACCCAGCCCACGGTACGGGCGATCGCGAACATCACCGTGAACATCGAGCGCGGGATGCCCAGCGCGCTGTAGATCACGCCGCTGTAGAAATCGACGTTCGGGTAGAGCTTACGCTGGATGAAGTACTCATCCTGCAGGGCAATCTCCTCCAGACGCAGCGCCAGTTCGAATAGGGGGTTATCCGTGCGCCCCAGCTTCTGCAGCACCTTGTGACAGGCGGTGCGGATGATCTTGGCGCGGGGATCAAAGTTCTTGTACACGCGGTGACCGAAGCCCATGAGCCTGAAGTGGCTGGACTTGTCCTTGGCCATCGCCAGGTACTTGGGGATGTTCTCCACGGTGCCGATCTGCTCGAGCATCGCGAGAACGGCCTCGTTGGCACCGCCATGCGCAGGGCCCCATAGGGCGGCAACGCCAGCGGAGATCGCGGCATAGGGGTTCGCACCGGTGCTGCCGGCAAGGCGCACGGTAGAGGTGCTGGCGTTCTGCTCGTGATCCGCGTGCAGGATGAACAAAAGGTCCAGGGCCTGGGCTGCCACCGGATCCACGACGTATTCCTCGCAAGGCACGGAGAAGAACATGTGCAGCATGTTCGAGCAGTAGTCGAGATCATTGCGCGGATAGACGAAGGGCTGTCCGAGCGAATGTTTGTGCGCCGCCGCCGCGATGGTCGGGAGCTTTGCAATGATGCGGTGGGCGAAGATCTCGCGGTGCCGCGGGTTATTGATGTCCATCGAGTCGTGGTAGAAGGCCGACATCGATGCCACCACGGCCGACACCATCGCCATCGGATGGGCATTGTGGTGGAAGCCGTTGGTGAACCGCAGCAGCGATTCATTGATCATGGTGTGGCGGCGGATACTGCTCGTGAATTCAGCGAGCTGCTCCTGCTTGGGCAGGTCACCGTTCAGCAGGAGGTAGGCGACCTCCATGAAGCTGCTCTTCTCGGCCAGCTGCTCGACGGGGTAGCCCCGGTGCAGCAGGACGCCGGCATCGCCGTCGATGTAGGTGATCTTGCTCTCGGTGGCGGCGGTGACGCCGAACCCCGGGTCGAAGGTGAAGACGCCGTGGTCTTTGTTGATCGACGCGATGTCCAAGACATCGGGGCCGATGGTGCCGGAACGGACGGGCAGGAGGGATTTCTTGCCGGAGCTCAGGTCGGTGAGCTCAAACTTCTTATCTGACATTCGCCGCAAACCTTATAGGAAGATGCCATGCCGCAGGGTCGCGACATACCGGCCACGAGCCTACACGGTCCGGCATCCAAATCAAGGCAAGGGGCCGTGCCTGCGGCACGTTCCCGGAAGGTTGCAGGCACCTACGAGTAGCGGTGCCTGCACGCAAGCAGCAGGACTTAGGAAGCCTTCGCGCCCGCGGCGACGGCGGCAGCCGCGTACTTCTTGCGGAACTTGTCGACGCGGCCGGCGGTGTCGACGATCTTCTGCTTGCCCGTATAGAACGGATGGCAGGCCGAGCAGACATCCAGGTCCAGGCTCTGGCCCAGCGTGGAGCGGGTCTTGAAGACGCTACCGCAGTTGCAGGTCACCGTGATTTCGGCGTACTCGGGATGGGTGTTGGTCTTCATGTCGATCTCCAGTCTGCTCGGGGTGGTTTGGCGAATCGATTCGCGGGTCTCCCCGTAGAAACCTGGCCGGACCGCCGCCAAAGGGTCGGGGAGTCTAGCCCCCGCCGCCCCGCCCCACAACCCCTCCCGCAGCCGCCCGCCTTATCCACATTTTCTGTGGATAACTCTGTGCACAGTCCTTAGGGCCGATTGACGGATCTGCGGCAAAACAGCGTTTCTGTGCGCTTGGTCAAATTATGACCACGGTGTTTAACCCCTATATATCAATAGGTTGACGGCACATCATGTCGTACTGGGGGCGATAGTCACCGTAATGCCTTAATAGTCCGCAAGGCGGGTTTTCGCTGTGGATAGAAACTGACGCGGGTGCGGCAGAATCGCCTAAGCCCCCGCCCCGGCTTGCGATTTTTCGCCGTCTAAAAAGCTCGACACCACGTCATTGAGGAAGGCGAAGCCCCGGGGACTGGCGCGCCACCGCCCCTCGTGGGTCTCCAGCAGCCCCCGCTCGGCCAACCGCAGGAGCCGCGGCAACAGTTCGCCGGCCGGCAGCCCAGTGCGCTCCTCGTACGTTTGCAGGTCAAATCCTTCGCGAAGGCGAAAGGCATTCAGCGCGAATTCAAACGGCAGCGCCTCCGGCTCCACCGTACGACGGGTAAGGCTCGCCACGGCATCGGCCTGGTAGCGCCGCGGCTCGCGCTGGTGGATCGTGCGCTCGATGCGCCCCGCGTCGGGCCCGGTGAGCTTGCCGTGGGCGCCCGCCCCGATGCCCAGGTAGTCGCCGAAGCGCCAGTAGTTGAGGTTGTGGCGGCACTGCCGCCCCGGCCGCGCGAACGCGGACACCTCGTACTGCTCGAAGCCCTGGTCGGCCAGCAGCGCCTGGCAGTCCTCCTGCATGTCCCAGG
Source organism: uncultured Pseudomonadota bacterium (assembly GCA_903868595.1). Lineage (GTDB taxonomy): Bacteria > Pseudomonadota > Gammaproteobacteria > Steroidobacterales > Steroidobacteraceae > ZC4RG30. The sequence continues at coordinate 53,388 of CAIPVV010000060.1, read as the reverse complement.
CCAGGTCCTGGTCGGGGATCTGCGCCGGCGGTCGCGCGGCGAACACCGTCCCCGGCTCCAGCGTCAGCTGGTAGTGCGAGAGGTGCGCGGGCTCAAGCTTGAGCGCCTCGCGTAAATCCGCCAGGGCCCCCGCCCGATCCTGGGTGGGCAGCGCGAACATCAGGTCAAGGTTGAAGTTGGTGAGCCCCGCGGCGTGCAGCTCCTCGGCCGAGCGGTACACGTCGGCCGGGACGTGGATGCGGCCCAGCAGCTTCAGGATGGCCGGATCGAAGCTTTGCGCGCCCAGCGACACGCGGTTGATCCCGGCGGCCCGGTACTCGGCAAAGCGGCCCCGCTCCACCGTCGCGGGATTGGCCTCCATCGTGACCTCCGCCCCAGCGGCCAGTGGCAACGCCTGGGAAAGATCCGCCAGGACCTGTGCGATGGCCTCGGGGGAGAACAGGCTCGGCGTCCCGCCGCCCAGGAACACGCTCTGGACCGGCCGGCCCGCGAGCGCCGGCGCCTGGTGCGCGATGTCGGCACGCAGCGCCGCCCGGTAGCGCTGCTCGGGCAGCGTCTCCTGCAGGGTGAAGGAGTTGAAGTCGCAGTACGGGCACTTCTGCACGCACCACGGGAAGTGCAGGTAGACCGACAGCGGCGGGGTGATCAGCGGCCGCTCCCGGGCGGCGGGGCCAGCAGCTGCGCCATCAGCTGTGCCAGGGCCAGCGCGCGATGGCTGACGCCGTTCTTCTCCGGGTCCGACAGCGCGGCGACCGACCGCCCCTGCCAGGGCCCCTGCGGCAGGAACACCGGGTCGTAGCCGAACCCGCCGCTCCCCTTGGGGGCGTGCCCAATGTGGCCTTCCCACACCCCGTGGGCGACCACGGGGTCCGGATCCGCCGCATCGCGGACGAACGCGATCACGCAGCGAAAGCGCGCACCCCGATCCGCGTCGGGTACGCCCACGAGCTCCCGGAGCAGCAGCGCCACGTTATCGGCATCGGAGGCGTTCTCCCCCGCGTACCGGGCCGAGCGCACGCCGGGCCGTCCGCCCAGGGCATCCACCTCGAGCCCCGAGTCATCCGCCAGCGCCGGCAGCCCGGTGAGGCGGGCCGCGTGGCGTGCCTTCAGGAGCGCGTTCGCCTCGAAGGTCTCCCCGGTCTCCTCCACCGCGGCCACGCCCAGGTCCTTCTGCAAGCGCAGCTCATAGCCCTGCGGCGCCAGGAGCGCCGCCAGCTCCCGCTGCTTGCCGACGTTCCCGGTGGCGAGGACGACGCGCATCGCGATCAGGGGCTCAAGGGCAGCGCCAGGGCCTGCGACTGCAGCGCGAACAGCCGCGCCGTGCCCCGGGAGGCCAGTTCCAGCAGCTCATCCAGCTCGCTGCGGCGCAGGGGATGGCCCTCGGCCGTGCCCTGCACCTCGATGAAGCCGCCGCCGTTGTTCATGACCACGTTCATGTCGGTCTCGGCGCTGGAGTCCTCGACATAGTCCAGGTCCAGCACGGGCCGGCCGCCCACAATACCCACCGATACCGCGGCCACCTGCCCGTGCAGCGGGTTCTTGATGCCGCGCTTGGCGATGAGCTGGTTGCAGGCATCGGACAGCGCGACGTAGGCGCCGGTCACCGAGGCCGTGCGCGTGCCGCCGTCCGCCTGCAGCACGTCGCAGTCCAGCGTGACCGTGCGCTCGCCCAGCGCCGAGAGGTCCAGCGCCGCCCGCAGCGAGCGGCCGATCAGGCGCTGGATCTCCTGCGTGCGGCCGGACTGCTTGCCGCGCGCGGCCTCGCGCGCGCCGCGGGTGTGGGTCGCGCGCGGCAGCATGCCGTACTCGGCCGTGACCCAGCCCTGGCCCTTGCCCCGCAGGAAGGCGGGCACGCCCTCCTCGATGCTGGCGGTGCACAGCACGCGGGTGTTGCCGAACTCCACGAGCACGGAGCCCTCGGCATAGCGCGTGAAGCCGCGGGTGAAGCGCACGTCGCGCAGGGCATCGAGGGCGCGGCCGTCGTGGCGCAGCGCAGGGGCGGTATCGGTCATGGGAGGCGTCTAGTCCTTGATCCGCAGCAGGGCCGCGGTCGTGTTGTCGCTGCCCGGTCCGCCGCGTTGCACCGCGAGCCGGGCGAGCATTTCCAGCGAGGCCGTGAGGTTCTCGCCGGGGTACAGCGCGGAGGTGATGTCCGCGTCGTTGAGATTGGCCCAGAAGCCGTCGGTGCAGGCGAGGATCACATCCCCGCTCTGCACGCGCTGCAGCCGGCCGATGCTCATTTCCGGGAGCATCGGGTCGCCGCCGATGCAGACTTCCACGAAGTTGCGCAGCGGGTGGGTGAGCGCCTGTTCGGGGCTGATCAGGCCTCCTTGCAGCAGCAGCTCCACGTGGCTGTGGTCGCGGGTGCGCAGGAGCACCTCGCCGGCGCGCAGCAGGTAGAGGCGGCTGTCGCCCATGTGCCCGAACCACGCCGTGCCCTCCTGGACGAGGCAGGCGGCCACGGTGGCCCGCGGCCGGCGCTCGATCGACAAGCCCGCGCCCAGCGCGGTGACTTCCTCGTGCGCCTGCCCCAAGGCCAGGTGCAGGAAACCCAGCGGGTCGAGCAGCGGCTGCTGGGGCTGGCCGAAGCGCTCCACCATCACCTTGCAGCCCAGCTCCGCGGCAAGCTCGCCATGCGCGTGCCCGCCCATGCCATCGAGCACGACCAGCAGCGCCGCATGCGGGGAAACGACCGCGGTGGCGCGGTCCTGATTGTCCTCGCGGGCACCCAGCAGGCTGACTTCGGCGTAATCGACGCGCAAGATCCTTCTCCCGCGCGTTCCGGATACGCGCGCTGGGCAACCGCCTAAAGGGCCGGACCGATTGGGCTAAACTAGCCGCGCTTTATAGCATCCGGCCACCGCGGACCGGAAATTACTACTCTACGACGTGACTTAATCAAAAAACATGATCGCCAGCATGACGGGCTTTGCCCGGCGCGAATTAGCCCTGCCCGCCGGGTCCCTGGCCTGCGAACTGCGCAGCGTCAACCACCGCTACCTGGAGGCCGGCCTGCGCCTGCCGGAGGAGCTGCGCAGCCTGGAGGGTGAGTTCAGGGCCCAGCTGCAGCGCGACCTGCGCCGCGGCAAGGTCGACTGCAGCTTCACCTTCCGCGCCGCCAACCAGGCCGACCGCCAGCTGGAGATCGATCCGGCCCTGCTAGCCCAGCTCAAGGCCCGGCTGGCCGAGATCGCGGCCGCCGTGCCGGTGGGCGAAGTGCAGTCGCGCGTGGACCTGGTGGACCTGCTGCGCTTCCCCGGGGTGCTGCGGGAGGTGGCCAGCGACAACGAACCCCTGCTCAAGGCCGCCCGCACGCTCTTCGGCGAGGCGATCCGCGACCTCTGCGCCATGCGATTGAGCGAAGGCGGCCGGCTGGCCGAGCTCATCCTCTCGCGCTGCACGCAGCTGGAGGCGCTGGTGGGCCGCGTGCGGGCGCGCCTGCCGGAGGTCCATGCCCTGATCCGGGCGCGTTTCAACGAACGGCTGGGCGAGCTGCGCCAGGAACTGGACAGCGACCGCCTGGAGCAGGAGATCGCCCTGAGCCTGCAGCGGCTGGACGTGGCGGAGGAGATGGACCGTCTCGCCGGCCACCTGACCGAGACGCGCAAGATCATCGCCAGCCCCGAGGCCGCCGGTCGCCGCCTGGACTTCCTGATGCAGGAATTCAACCGCGAGGCCAACACCCTCTCCTCCAAGTCCCAGGACCTGGAGACGACGCGCACCGCCGTCGATATGAAGGTGCTGATCGAGCAGATGCGCGAGCAGGTGCAGAACATCGAATGACTTCCAGGGGCGTCCGAGAGCGTCCAGGGAAATCGCCGCAACCCCCTGATTATCCTGGCTTTTTAACCAGAAACGTCCACTAGCCCCCAACTGCTTATGGGCTGCACTTGTAGCTAAGCAGGTAGCTGAGCTGTAGCTAAACCTGTAGCTACTAATCGACGAGCAAGGGGGGCGAAATGGCGCGCGCGAAACTCACGGCACTGGCAGTAGAGCGAGCTCATCGATCCGGCGAGCCGGTCCTGCTCCCCGAGTAGCCCGACCATGGTGTCGAGCAATTCCGTATTCGGGTGAGGCCCCACGTTCGCGTTCACTTGATTCGCGCCTCGAGCATCTTTCCTGCCATCTCGCGTTCACGTGCCTGGCCAATTCGTAGAGCGTCGAACAGCGCTACCAATTCATACAATTGGCTGTCTTCTTTAGCTGCCGTTGGCAAGCCAGGGTAGAGCGGCAAAAGTGTCTGGCCTCGTACACTGCCGTTTGGATCCGGCCAAACAGGCGGTAGGTCCGAAGTGGTGCCGAACTTGTCTTTCAGGGGCTGTACCGCATAAGCGGTGGGCGTTCCGATCACCACCTCTCCACGGATGGGCGGGTAGGCGTATGGAGCACCGTTTATCAGGAAGCGCCGCAGCGCTGCCGCGACCGGTCGAATTGCGCCGTCAATCGACACCGCCAGCTTTGCAGCAATCAGGCGCTGAACGGCGGCGTGCGCTTCGAATTGCGAGAGATGCATGGCCTTGCCCAAGGCGGAATAGGCCAGTCGTTCCGGCCCGAGGACGACCAGCTTGAGCGCGACCGCGATGTCCTGCGGTTTCAACACCCATTGCCGTGCAGCACCGCGGCGCAGCGCGACGGGGTCACTTTTGGGGGCAAGCCTGTTCATATGCTGTATGCATATAGCATATGACCCCGCGAATGTCCAATGGACTACCCCCTGGAGCGGCGAGCCCTTGCAGCCTTCCAGTCGCGGTTGAGTCGGTTCAGGTCGAATCCTTTCGGATCGAATACCCCGCCGATCCAGCGGATCATGTCTTCGTGTTGCTCGTGGTCACGGTCGCCTATGATTTCCAGAAACAGCGCGTAGCCATGCGGGCCGCCGACGTCATCGGGCGGGCAGGCGTTCTCACCCGCCACGCACGTAGGGAGCGGCAACTCGCCGGTTGAGCATTGCGCAGGCGTTGACTCGATGACGATCCGGTGCCGCCAGCCGTCGCCCATGTCGTAGCGGTATTCCACTTCTCCGCCGAGCCCCACCTCCGCCGCGACGGCCGCCACCGGGACTCGGCGCTCATCGCGGTATTTGGACGTGTCCGAATCCATGCCGACTTCGTGAATCCACCAGTCAGGCGCCAACGTCAAATTCATGGGCATGCGTATCCATCCATCCCATGACCCACTGCAGGTAGTTGTGCAGGCTGCCTAGCGTCCACTGATTTGACACCAGCACACGGCGCCAAATCAGGGGCGCAATGTCTAGCAGCTCAATACGTAGGGCGACGGGTTGAGGCTTCGGGGGCATGGGCTACGCGAGTTTCTCGATTGAGCTGTCAGGCTAAGGTATTGACACACAATATTGAAATACCGCGAGCAAGGACCCTGAGAGCTTACCCGTGGAGGTGCTGAAGCTCGCCCAGGAAGGATTGTTGGCGATCGAGAAGGTCGGCGTCGTGGCGGAGGCCACCACTGTCGGTGTGAAGCTGTAGGCCGTACCGGCCGTAACGGTCGCCGCGCCGGAACCAGAAATCGTCGGTGCAGCAACGGCAGTTGTAACCGAAGTTGTGCCCGTCGCAGCGTTAGAACTAGTGGCAGCCGTTACTGCCGGAGCCCTTGATGAAGTGCTGGATGCAGAACCTAAAGCGGTAGCGGAGCTGCCGGAGCCCGCCGTAGCCCCCACGGTGGCGGATGCTGTGCTACCCCTACCGCTCGACTGCGTGCCCTGACTCGAGACGCCAACACCGCCGCAAGCACTCAATGCCAGGGCATTCACGACTAGCAGCGCGATGAGCGCAGCGCGGCCCACCACTCCTCGTCTTCCCGTTTCCACCTCGCCCGCAAGCCCCCCCGGATGGATAGATCAGCCAACGGGGTCACTCGGCGGGGCTCACCGCCGACTGCAACCTGCGAAATCCGGCCTCAAGGAGGATTCCCGAGACAAAGCGATCCCGGCGTACCGGCCCTGTTCAGGTGCCCCTCCTGAAAAAGGCCCGCCGGTTGCGACCGACGGGCCTTGCTGTTGGGCAGGAATTGCCGGCAGCGCGCTACTGAATCGTCTTGCTGCCGACGTTGCTCTGCGCGCTCTCCGCGCCGACGCTGTCCACGGCGGTGATCGCGAAGTAGTAGGTTCCGGTGCTGAGATTACTGACGGTGTAAGCGGTGAGTCCCGGATTGGTCAGCGCGACCTTGCTGCTCAGCGCCGTGCTGTTGGTGCCGTAGTAGATGTTGTATCCGACCAGATCCGTCAGCGGCGTGCCGTCGGTGTTCTGGGTCGGCGGCGTCCAGCTCAGCGTCGCAGCGCCGAGTACTGCGCCGTTCACCGTCACGGAGAAGGCGGCAAGGCTCGCCGTGGATTTGCCGTCGTTGGCCGCAATGACGATGTTGCTGTAGGTCCCCACCTGCGTGGCGGCCGGCGTGCCGCTGATCTGCCCGGTGGCGGTATTGAAGCTCGCCCAGGCCGGCAGGTTGGAAACGCTGAAGGTCAGCGGATAACCGTTGGGATCGGAGGCGGTCGGCGTGAAACTGTAGGGGTTGGCGGCCAGAACGCTCGCGGGCGGCGTACCGCTGATGACCGGCGGGGCCAGCGGCGCACTGACGGTCAGCGTGTAGGCGGGCAGAGAGGCGACCCTGGTGCCGTCGCTGACAGAGATCGTGATGTTGCTGTAACTGCCGACGTTGGCCGTCCCCGGTGTGCCGCTCAGCGCGCCCGTGGCGATGCTGAAGGTCGCCCAGGACGGCTTGTTGCTGATGGAGAAGCTGTAGGTGCTGCTGCTGGCGCTCACGGTCGGCGTAAAGCCGTAGGCGGCGCCCGCGGTGTCCGTCGTCACCGGCGTGCCGGAGATGGTGAGCGTACTCGTGCTGGTGGTGGTGCTGGTGCTCGTGCTGGTGGTCCGCCAAGCGCCGCGGCGCGCGTGAGCAGCCTGAGGCGCGGCTATGGCAACGAGGCCCAGCAGCGCGAGCAGTGCGAGCGGGAAAATCCGCGTGGACGTAGTGAGAGCTTTCATGACCATTCTCCGCGAGGTCCGCGAAGCCGGCCGATGAGAGAGCAAAGAAACAAACCAACCACGACGGTTGACGACTGCGTCCAAGGCTCACGGCTGACGCTCTGCAGGCAACCCCGCTATCAGTAGGTCACTTGACCCTTAGACCGGAGGCTTTGCGTCCCCGCCTTTCGACGGGTTTGCTAAACAACTGGGTGCGAAGGTACAAGGTTCCCTGGCCTGCAAAGAGTGTCTTGTTACTCATTTCCCAGCGTTTTTTTGCGATAACGAAACCGTGCCAAGAATGTGGTTCTTGCCTGCTGAATCACGCCGGTGTGACGGGCCTCTCACTTCTTGCGGTCCTGCTGCCCTGCGGTGTGCGAGGACCGCCCAGTGGGACCCATTCCGCGGCGCAGGCAAGCCAGCCGCGGCGTGTCCCGGGGCATCCTGCTCGCAGCGCGACACCCCCACAGGCGAACGTGGGCCGCAAACGGCCGGTGTCCGCACACGACCAGGTTGCCCTCGCCCAAGCGATGTCCGCACCCCACGCCGGCGCGGCGACGCCCCTCAGCGTGACCGGGCGCGCAAGACTTCGGGCTTGTCCTGATGAGGCCGGGCGGATCCGAAACTCCCGCCCAGGACCCGTTCCACCGCGAGGCCAGCAGGTTTGTTGTGGCATCAGCAAAATTCGAGACGACCCGCTTCCAAGGACTTTCGACAAGGCGAGCGGGGTAAGCGGGGTATGAAGGCCCGCCTGAAACGCACAGAGCGAACCGCCGCGGTCTTGCAGACGATGCCCGGCGATGCACCCGTGCGTGTTTGCAGAAGGTGCTGCGCGGACTTGCCGGTCTTTGCTGCGGGGTGCGATGGTCGTTGCCGCCACGGCGGCCCAGCTCTCTCCGGGCGTGACCCTGTCGGCGCTCGGTCAGCTGAGCTCCTCCAGGGCACCTACGCGTCCTCCAGCGGGGATTACCGATTGTCCAGGGTTCGCACAGCGGCCAGTGCGGGGCCCCGCTGCGGGACTCCAGCCCGTACCTGGCCGCTGCAGACCCCGTAGCCAACGGCTCGGCGCTCCTGACGCTGGGCACCCAGGCCCACTACTTCGGCCCGTACTGGGGCTCGATCGACTCCTACCCCAGCATCTCGTTCTACGAGGCGGATGCGCTGATCAGCACCTATTCGGGAACCGACCGGGTCGGCGCCTTCGCCTAGGGGAGCCGGATCAGCGACTCCTCCGATCACGACATCAATTTGGATTTCGGTAGCGCCACCTTCGATCAGGTACGCCTGTCCAGCGCGGGCTACGCGTTCGAGAGCACCCATCACGCCTACCGCAGCGTTCCGGAGCCGGGCACGCTCGTACTGTCCGGATTGAGCCTGGCCACAGGCGGTCTCACGAAGCGTCACCGGGCGAATTAAGCCCGCGTAGCGGGATCGCGCGAAACCCTGGCCCCGTGCCGGGGGTTTTCTTTGCTTTTTGGCACGGCGGGCCATGAGAAACTAGAAGACCAGCCGGGCAAAAGGCCGAGCCTGAGCGACCTGCCCGGCGGGCCCGTTACTGGGGGGACTTCGCGCCATGAACACAACCCGCAATTCGCGCACGCCGTGCACCCTGATGGCATTCGCCCTGCTCGCAGCGATGGCGCTGCGGGCCAGCGGGGCAACGCCTGCCGTGGCCGAGGCCATCGCCCGCTATCGCGTCGAGGAGGCCCCGCGCGCGCAGCGCGAAAACCCGACCTGGCATCGCCCCTCCAAAGTGCTGCTCCTGGGCAACCGCAACCCGGCGCTGGCCGCCCAGGCGGAGGCCTTCGCGGCCGCGGCGCCCGGCGCGCGCATCGTGGTCGCGGGCGATGCCAACGCGGCGGCGACCGAGGCGATTGACGCCGACGTGATCATCGGCAACAACCCCGACATCTGCGACGCGCGCACCCTGGGCGCTGCGCGCAAGCTGCGCTGGGTCGCCTCCCTGTCCGCCGGCGTGGAGAACTGCCTGGCCGTGCCGGCCCTGCGCGACCCGGACCTGCTGATCACGAACATGCGAGGCGTGGACGCGCCCGCCATTGCCGAACATGCGGTGGCCCTGCTCCTGGCCCTGGCGCACGGGCTGGACGCGTTCGCCGCCGACACGGCGCGCGGCCAGTGGAGCCCGCGCAGCGCCGGCGTCGTCACGATGCAGATGCTGGACGGCAAGACGCTCCTGGTGGTGGGCCTGGGGGGCATCGGCACGGAGGTCGCGCAGCGCGCCCATGGCCTGGGGATGAGAGTCATCGCCACGCGCGAGGGCGGCCGCGGCAAGCCGGACTTCGTCGACTACGTGGGGCAGCCCGGGGAGCTCCTGGTCCTGGCCGCCCGGGCAGATGCCATTGTCAGCGCCGTTCCCCTGACGCCGCAGACTACGGGGCTCTATGACGCCCAGTTCTTCTCGGTGCTCAAGCCCCAGGCCCTCTTTGTGAACGTCGCGCGCGGGGGCAGCGTCGACACCGGCGAGCTGGTGAAGGCCCTCACCGAGCACCGCCTAGGCGGCGCGGGCCTGGACGTCGTCGATCCGGAGCCGCTGCCGCCGGATCACCCGCTGTGGCAGGCACCGCGGGTCCTCGTGACGCCGCATATCTCCTCGCGCTCGGACCTGCCGGGCGAGGCACGCTGGACGCTGGCGACCGAGAACCTCCGGCGCTATGCGCGGGGCGACAAGATGCTCCTGGTGGTGGACCCCCGGCGGGGGTACTGAAGGGGTCCCGCCGCCAGGGAGCAAGACCTGCTGCGTCATGGCGCCGCCGGGCCGGCCACCGGCAGGGCGTTCCTGGCGGCGGGAAGCCGTTCTGGGTACGCCTGTCCCTGTAGCGCCGCCCACCGCCGAGCGAGCCGGAGTCGGGGCGCAGGGCCCTCGACCCCGGGGCGCGCCCGGCGCGTGCCTCGCCTCGGGCCGGGCAGCCGTTGTAGGCTGCCGGGGACGCGTGTCGATGCGAACACCAACACATCGGGGATTCCTGCCATGAAGATGCATGCTGCACTCGCCAGCCTGGCCCTGCTGGCTTCTGTCACCAGCTTTGCCCAGGCCCCGCCGCCGGGCGGGCCGCCGTCACCGGAGATGCAGGCCGCCCGCGAGAACGTGACCCACTCCTGCGCGGCGGACGTGAAGGCCCTCTGTCAGGGCAAGGAAGGCCACGAGTCGATGGTCTGCCTGCGCGCGGCCGCCCCGGAGAAAGTCAGCGCCCCGTGCAAGGACGCGATGGCCAAGCTGGTCCGCGCGCCCCGGTAAGGAGCGGTCCTGGCCCTTGGGGGCACAGGGCCGGCGGTCGCCCCGCGCCCGCCGGCCGTCGGATGCGCTACCCTTGCGCCCCCTTTCCAGCCCGCTGACGTCGCCCTGTGACCCCAGATACACCCGGCCGCCTGCTCGTGATTGCCGCCCCGTCGGGGGCCGGCAAGACCAGCCTTGTAAAGGCCCTGCTGGAGGTCGAGCCGCGGCTGGCCGCCTCCGTCTCCCACACGACCCGTGCGCCCCGCCCGACCGAGCAGAACGGCCGCGAATACCACTTCGTGAGCCCGGAGGCGTTCGCCGAGCTCGTGCTGGCCGGGGGCTTCCTGGAGCATGCGCAGGTCTTTGACAACCAGTACGGCACTGGCCGGGAGCAGCTGGAGGCCCAGCTGGCGGCCGGCCGGGATGTGATCCTGGAGATCGACTGGCAGGGGGCCCGCCAGGTGCGCGCCGCCCGCCCGGGCACCGAGAGCGTGTTCATCCTCCCGCCGTCGCTGGCGGCGCTGCAGCAGCGCCTTACCGCGCGCCAGAGCGACAGCGCCGAGGTCATCGCCCACCGGCTGTCCGAGGCCCGCGGCGACATGTCGCATTACCGCGAATTCGACTACGTCGTGGTCAACGACGACTTCCAGCAGACCCTGGGGCAGCTGCGGCAGATCGTGGCGGGCCACGGCAGCCGCTTCCGGACCGACCGGGCGGACCTGACGCCTGTCCTGGCGAATCTGCTGGCGTGAAAGGCCCTGTTTCGATTAGAATTTCAGGTCCATTCTCGTTGCCAATCAGAAGCGAACCGCCATGGCCCGTGTCACCGTCGAAGACTGCCTGAACAACGTCGATAACCTGTTCGAGCTGGTGCTGCTGGCCTCCGCCCGCGCCCGCCGCCTGGCCAATGGGGCCGAGGCCACGGTGCCCCTGGACAACGACAAGGTCACGGTCATTGCCCTTCGGGAGATCGCCGAAGGCAACATCACCCCCGAGATGCTGATCGAGCCGGAGCCGGCCCCGGTCATCGAGCCGATCGAGAACGACATCGACGCCCAGCTGGCCAACTTCCGCGCCCCGCAGTTCGGTCTCGGAGACTGACGCCCTCGCGCCGCCATGGATTACGCGTCTTCGCTGCTCGGGCTGCTGCCCGGTTCAGGAGCAAGGCGCACTCCCGGGCTGAAGGAACTGCTCGCCAAGGTCGAGACCTACCTTCCCCCTGACCAGGTCGAACGCGTACGCGAGGCCGCCGAGTTCGGCGCCGTCGCGCACCAGGGCCAGAAGCGCCTCTCCGGCGAGCCCTACATCGCCCACCCGGTCGCCGCCGCCGAGATCCTCGCCGACCTGCACCTGGACGCCGACACGATCGTCGGCGCGATCCTGCACGACGTCATCGAAGACACGCCGATCGCCAAGGAGGAGATCGCCGAGCGCTTCGGCAAGGACGTGGCCGAGATCGTCGATGGCGTCACCAAGCTGGACCAGATCAAGTTCAAGAGCCGCGAGGAAGCCCAGGCCGAGAGCTTCCGCAAGATGCTGCTGGCGATGGTGCGCGACCTGCGCGTGATCATGGTCAAGCTCGCCGACCGCACGCACAACATGCGCACGATCGGCATCATGTCCGTGCCCAAGCGCCGCCAGATCGCCCGCGAGACGCTCGACATCTACGCACCGGTGGCCGAGCGCCTGGGCCTCTACAGCATGAAGCTGGAGCTGGAGGACCTGGGGTTCCAGACCCTCTACCCGCAGCGCTACCGCGTCATCGAGCGCGCCTTGAAGCGCGCCCGCGGCAACCAGAAGGAATTCCTCTCCAAGATCGAGGTGGCGCTGAACGCGGCGCTGGCGAAGGCGGGCATCCCCGCCAAGGTCGCCTCGCGCGAGAAGCATCTCTACAGCATCTACCGCAAGATGCGCCGCAAGAGCTCGATGCTGGCCGAGATCGTCGACGTCTACGGCCTGCGCATCGTCGTGGACAGCCCGGACACCTGCTACCGCGCCCTGGGCGTGGTACACAGCGTCTACCGGCCGATGCCCGGCCGCTTCAAGGACTACATCGCGATCCCGCGCGTGAACGGCTACCAGTCGTTGCACACGATGCTGTTCGGGCCGAACGCCGTGCCGATCGAAGTGCAGATCCGCACGCAGGACATGCACAACATCGCCGAGTCGGGCATCGCCGCGCACTGGAAGTACAAGTCCGGCTCGCAGGACAAGGATTCCGCGCAGCAGGAGCGGGCCCGCGCCTGGCTCTCCCACCTGGTGGAGATGCAGGAGAGCGGCAACCCGGAAGAGTTCATCGAGAGCGTCAAGGTCGACCTCTTCCCGGACAAGGTCTACGTGTTCACCCCCAAGGGGGCGATCCTGCGCCTGCCACGCGGCGCTACCGTCGTGGACTTTGCTTACGCGGTGCACACCGACATCGGCAACCGCTGCGTCGCAGCGAAGATCGACCGCCGGCTCACGCCGCTGCGCACGGTACTGCGCAACGGGCAGACGGTGCAGATCATCACGGCCAAGGGCGCGCAGCCGAACCCCTCCTGGGTGAACTTCGTCGTCACCGCCAAGGCGCGCAGCGCGATAAGGCACTACCTCAAGTCGCTCAAGCGCTCGGAAGCCATTGAGCTGGGACGCCAGTTGCTGAATGCGTCGCTCGCCGAGTTCGAGCTCGACATCGACAAGGTCGATCCCAAGGCGCTCGCGGCGACCTTGACGGAATTCGCGCTGCGGGACCGGGATGAATTGCTCGAGAAGGTGGGCCTGGGCGAGCGCCTGGCGCCGCTCACCGCGCGCCTCTTGCTGCCCTCCGGCACCGATGCGAGCCATGCCCACCTGCCGCTGGCCGTGGCCGGCACCGAGGGCCTGCTGGTCACCTACGCGCGCTGCTGCCACCCGATCCCGGACGACCCGATCATCGCGTTCATGAGCACGGGTCGCGGCATCGTCATCCACCGCGATGCCTGCGCCAATGTCGAGGGCTACGACAAGCATCCCGAGAAGTGGCAGCCGGTGTCCTGGCAGCCGGACCTTACGCGTTACTTCAACTCCGAAGTGCGCGTAGAGACGCGGAACAAGGTCGGCATGCTGGCCGCCGTATCGGCATCCATCGCCGGGACGCAGACCAATATCGGGCATGCGAACGTGGAACAGCGCGATGGGGATGTCGCCCTCATCACGCTGGAGGTCGAGGTCCGGGACCGACGGCACCTGGCGCGCATCGTCCGCACGATCCGCCGAATGCCCGAGGTGCTGCATGTCGGGCGCACCCTGGCGCGCCACCAGAGCCGCGACAAACGGCGGCCGCCGACCAAGTAACGACAACCCCGTACTGTACGCGCGCCGCCGGAGCAGCCGCCGGGGCGGGGTTTGGGAGATTCCGGCCGCTGCCAACGCGATTTGGCTCAGCCATCGGCGGCGGCTGCAGGCTCCTGCCCAACGCAGATGTGATGCATCGAATACAGCAGCGTGGTGGTACCCACGCACACGCCGAGTGGATCCTCGCGCCAACCGCTCCTTCCCCCATACAGACCTTCTGCCGGCGCCTTGCGGCTCCGAGCGCCAGATCCTGCATTTCTTACTGGTGTTGCCCTTCGGGAAGGGAATCGCAGCATACCGGCGCATGTCTTGCGCAGCACCGGCATGGGCCGTCGGAATCCTCGCTTGACGCCCAGGCTTCGGCCATTGCACTGTAGTTATGGTCGAGCTTACCTTTGAATGGGACGCCAGGAAAAACCGGGCCAACCGGACCAAACAGGGTGTTACGTTCGAAGAGGAGCGGAAAGCGTTCCTTGACGACCATGCGCGGGTCGTTCCGGACTCGGGACACGGGGGGTCAGGAAGAGCCATTTGTCCTGCCTGGCCTGAGCCTCCAACTTCGGCTCTTGGTGGTCTGCCCGTGTTGCCGGGAATCCGAGCAGACCATTCGAATTATTTCCGCGCGAAGGGCGGATCCGTCTGAACGGCGCGACTATGCGCGGTGGCTTCCATGAAAAGACACTATGACTTTTCCAAGTCTGTTCCGAGCCCCTACGCGCGAAAGCCGAGGAGGCAGGTGACCATTCGACTGGATGAAGACACCATTGGCTACTTCAAGATGCTGTCTGGGAGCACGGGAATTCCCTACCAAAACATCATCAACCTCTATTTGCGCGACGGCGCGTCCGAGAAGAAACGTTTAAAAATCGACTGGGCGGCTTAGCCGCCCACCCCTGCCGTGCTGGCTTGCGTGTTCTGACTCCTTACGGGTAGTTTAGGTTGGACCACAACGCTTCTTGGCCAGCGTATCGTCGACTGCATCCCCAAGGAGCCCTTCACCCATCATGACCCGCAGCATCATCCAGACCGCCGAAGCCCCGGCCGCCATCGGCACCTACTCGCAGGCCGTGCGCGTCGGCAACACCGTGTACGTCTCCGGGCAGATCCCGCTGGACCCGGCGACCGGCGCATTGGTCAGCGGCGACATCGATGCGGAGATCCGCCGCGTGTTCGACAACCTGCTGGCGATCACCCGCGCGGCCGGCGGCAACTTTGCCGACGTTGCCAAGCTCACCGTCTTCCTGACGGACCTTACGCACTTTCCGCGCGTTAACGAAATCATGGCGACCTACTTTGCGAAGCCCTACCCGGCCCGCGCGGCAGTGGGCGTTGCCGCGCTGCCCAGGGGCGCGCGCGTGGAGATGGAGTGCATCCTGAGCTTCTGACGCGGCTGGGCCTGGCGTCGGCGGACGACGCGCTGTTCATCCTGCCCTCGCGCTACGAGGACCGGACGCGCGTCACGCCGATCGGCGCGCTGCTGCCGGGCCAGCGCGCGGTCATCGAGGGCGAGGTGCAGCTGTCGGAGGTGATCTTCCGGCGCCGCCGAGCGCTGCTGGTCCGCCTCTCCGATGGCACGGGCTTTCTGAACCTGCGCTTCTTCTACTTCTCCCGCGCCCAGGCCGAGGGGCTCGCCCGCGGCACGCGCTTTCGCTGCTTCGGCGAGGTCCGCCGCGGTCCGCTGGGGCTGGAGATCGTGCACCCGGAATACCGGCGCCTCGCCGCGCAGCCGGAGCCCCTGGAGGCCGCGCTGACCCCGATTTATCCGCTGACCGAGGGCGTGACGCAGGGCCGTGTGCGCCAGCTGGTGGACCGCGCGCTCGGCAAGCTCGCGGCGAGCGGTGCAACGGACCTGCTGCCCCGCCGCGTCGTCGAGTCGCTGCAGCTGCCGACGCTCAGGGAGGCGCTGCGCTTCATGCACCACCCGCCGGTGGGCACGAGCCTGGAGGAGCTGGCGGCCGGCACGCATCCGGCGCAGCGCCGCCTGGCCTTCGAGGAACTGCTCGCGCACCAGCTCTCGCTGCAGCTGCTCAAGCGCACGATCCAGAGCGACCCGGCGGCGCCACTCGCCGACGCGGCGGGGCTCGCGCCGCGCTTCATCGCCTCCCTGCCCTTCCCGCTGACCGGGGCCCAGGCCCGCGTGCTCGCGGAAGTGGATGCGGACCTCACGCTGGCCCGCCCGATGGTGCGGCTCATCCAGGGCGACGTCGGCTGCGGCAAGACGGTCGTCGCCGCGGCCGCAGCCGCACGCGCCATCGGCAGCGGCGGCCAGGCGGCACTCATGGCGCCGACCGAGCTGCTGGCGGAGCAGCATTTCCGCTCCTTGAGCGGTTGGTTCAAGCCGCTGGGCGTGACCGTGGCCCTCCTGACCGGCTCGCTGCCGGCCCGCACCCGGCGCAGTGCGCTGGAGGCCACGGCCTCGGGTGAGGTACAGCTGGTGATCGGCACGCACGCGCTGTTCCAGGAAGGGGTGCAGTTCGCAAGGCTCAGGCTTGCCATTGTCGATGAACAGCACCGCTTCGGCGTGCAGCAGCGCCTGCAGCTGAAGGAGAAGGGCCGGCACGAGGATCTGGTCCCGCACCAGCTGATCATGACGGCGACGCCCATCCCGCGAACGCTCGCGATGACCGCCCATGCGGACCTGGACGTCTCGGTGATCGACGAGCTGCCGCCCGGGCGCACGCCGGTGCGCACCGTCGTGATCGCCGAGGAGAAGCGTGCCAGTGTCGTGGCGCGCATCCATGCCGCGTGCCAGGCAGGGCGCCAGGCGTATTGGGTCTGCCCGCTGATCGATGAGTCGGAGGAGCTGCGCTGCCAGGCCGCGGAGGAAACCGCCGCCACGCTGGCCGCGGCCCTGCCGGAGGTCCGCGTCGATATCGTCCATGGCCGCATGACGTCCAAGGAAAAAGAGCGCGCGATGCAGGCCTTCAAGGCCGGCAAGACGCAGCTGCTCGTGGCCACCACCGTGATCGAGGTCGGCGTCGACGTGCCCAATGCCAGCCTCATGGTGATCGAGAACGCCGAACGCATGGGCCTGGCGCAGCTGCACCAGCTGCGCGGCCGCGTAGGTCGCGGCGCGCAGGAGAGCAGCTGCGTGCTGCTCTACCGCGGGCCACTCTCCCCGATGGCCCGGGCGCGCCTCGCGACGATCCGCGACAGCAATGACGGCTTTGAGATCGCCCGCCGGGACCTGGAGCTGCGCGGGCCGGGAGAGCTCATGGGCACGCGCCAGACGGGGCTCGCGGACCTTCGCGTCGCGGACCTGATCCGCGACGCGGACCTGCTGCCGCAGGTGCGCGACACCGCCGAGGAGCTGCTGCGCGAGAACGCGGCCTGCATCGGCCCCTTGAAGCAGCGCTGGATCGGCGGTGCAGAGGCCTACGGCCGTGTCGGTTAAGTCGGTCAAACGGCGCCTCGTCGATGGCGTCCGGCTGATGCGCCTGGACAAGCCAATTGGCATCTTCCTGCTGCTCTGGCCGCTGCTGTGGGCATTGTGGATCGCAAGCCGGGGACGACCGGACCTGCGGATCCTCGCGATCTTCCTGGCGGGCACCGTGGTCATGCGCTCCGCGGGCTGCATCATCAATGACTTCGCGGACCGCGACATCGACCCCCATGTGAAGCGCACCCGCGACCGCCCGCTGGCGGCGCGCCGGCTCTCGCCGCAGGAGGCCCTGGGCCTGTTCGCGGCATTGATCGGACTCGCGCTCTGGTTCGTGACCCGGCTGGATGCCCTTACCGTGCGCTACGCGTTCGTGGGCGCCGCGCTGACCGTGAGCTACCCGTTAATGAAGCGCTTCTTCCCGCTGCCGCAGCTGTACCTGGGCGCGGCGTTCGGCTGGGCGATCCCCATGGCGTTCATGGCAACCCTAGGCCACGTGCCGCGCGTAGGCTGGACGCTCTTTTTGGTGGCGGTGCTGTGGGCCGGCGTCTACGACACGATCTACGCGATGGTCGACCGCGACGATGACCTGAAGCTCGAGGTGAAATCCTCCGCCATTCTGTTTGGCGACATGGATCGCCTGCTCATCGGGGCCATGCAGGCCATGGTGCTGCTGGGACTGGTCTCGGCTGGCCATTTGGTCGGCTGCGGCAGCCCGTACTACGCAGGCATTGCCGTCGGAGCAGCGCTGTTCGCCTACCAGCAGTGGCTGATCCGCGGCCGCGAACGCAACGCCTGTTTCAGGGCCTTCCTGAACAACAATCTGTTCGGGCTGGCCGTGTTTGCAGGCGTCGCCCTGGACTACTTCATGCGGCCGTCCTGAGCCGGGCCTTCAGGCACCCGGGTTCTTGTCCGTGCAGACCTGTTCCTTGAGCCAGTAGGAGGAATCCTGCTTCTTGAAGGTGATGCGGGTCTTCCAGGGCTTGGTGAACGTCTGCGGGTCGGTCACGGTGATCACGTCCTCAAGCGTGGCGCCGCCATCGATCAGTCGCAGCCGCTCGTTGAGCACCATGTCCTCGGAGTGCGGGACGCCGGCGGTGTCGATCGTCGTGATGTCGTTGAATCCGCCGGAGTCCACCACCAGCGTATCCCCTTCCCACCGCGCAGCGGAGAAGCCCATGTAGTTGCCATCGAGCTGGTCATTGGGCGGCAGCTTGTCACCGATGTAGATCAGGTGCGGTATGTGGTGTGCCTCATGCAGCATCGTCAGCTGCTTCTTCTCCTGCAGGATCTCGATCGGGAACGGCGCGAACATCACCCGCGGCAGCCCATGCGGCAGACAGCGGGTAATCGTGTCATGGATCGGCGTGCCCTTCT
Source organism: uncultured Pseudomonadota bacterium (assembly GCA_903868595.1). Lineage (GTDB taxonomy): Bacteria > Pseudomonadota > Gammaproteobacteria > Steroidobacterales > Steroidobacteraceae > ZC4RG30. The sequence goes on along the minus strand of CAIPVV010000060.1, from coordinate 35,108 downwards.
TGCGCGCGGCCACCGCAGCGTCGTAGCGCTTGCGGGCCTCCGGCTTCATCGGCGGAAGCTTGCCGTCCGCGGTCGTGATGGTGGAGTGATCGCCATTGAGGAGCCAGATGCCCGCGAACGACGGTACGCTCTGCGCGAAAGCCGGACTCGCCAGAGCGGCGGCGGCAAGGGCTGCCAGGAGTGTCTTTTTGATCATGAGGGGGTGCTTCCTGCTCACTTGGCCACGGTGACGCCGTTCTGGGGCGCGTTGCGGTTGTTTTCCTCGCAGATGTACTCCGAGATGCGCATGTCCGGCCGCCACGAGTAGTTGATCTTCTTCACCCAGGGACGGGTGAAGAACACGGGGTCGATCATCGTGACCTCGTTCTCCAGCGTCTCGCCGTTCTCGGTCTTGCGCAGCCGCTCGATCGTATAGAGCTGATCGGAGTGGATGATCCCCTCCTCGTCGATCCAGGTGCGCGGATCGGTGCCCTTGGTCTCGATCACCAGCGTGCTGCCGTCCCAATGGCCTACGGAGTAGCCCAGGAAGCTCGTCGGCACTTTCTCCGGCATCGGCTGGTCCATGTGGATCTGGCGGATGTTGTGCGCAACCTCATGGACGATCGTGAGCTTGCCGGGAGAGTGGATGATCTGGATCGGATAGGGCGAGTTCATCACCCGGGGGATACCGTGCGGCCAGCAGTGCGTGGAGGCATCGGCATAGGGCTTGCCGTCGGTCTCGGCCTTGATGCGCTTGTCGAGCTCGGCGCGCCCGTAGGGCGTGAGCGGCGGCAGCGTGTTCATCGGCGTGCGAAAACGGCGGTTATAGTCGCGGATAAACCAGACCCCGGATAGGTCACGTTGGTTTTCCATCGAGGAGTACTGCGGCGCGTAGATCGGCTTGGGAAGCGGCGCGGCGGGTCTATACAGGCCTGCGGCTTCCTGGCCTAGCGCCAGCGCCGGCAGCAGGCTGTACGCAGCCACGCCCGTTAGCAGTGCAATGCGTCCGTTCATTTCTGCCCCTGTTGCGTTTGTCGGGAATTTTAAGAGAAGGGGTGACTATCGTAGCAAGAGCCCCCGGGGGACCGTTGTGTTTTACAGGGATACGGGGCCAGGAGTATCCGGGGCCACGCCGGTGCGGCGCGGCACTGGACCGCGTTGCTACCCCCAAGGCGTTCCTCAAGGACCCAGGCCAGTCGCTGCCGCTGACCCGCGCGGCCGACCCTCTGGACGTGGCGGTCACCGGGGCCGGTGACGTTCGTCTGACCGATACCGTGGTCCATGCCCAGCGCCAAGGACAGCAACACCGTGCAGGTTATCTGAAAGGGCGCTGCCCCGCCGGCACCCTGGGGCTGCGCCGCTCTAGTTCGCCTGAGGCATGACCGATGACACAGGCCGGCGTCGCCAGTGCCGAACCACGCATGACTGTTGCCCTGGCGATCGGTGCAGACCGGCCGGTCAGCGGACCAGACGGATCTCTTGCAGGACGACTTCGTTGCCGCTGTCCTCCTTCGCCCTGAAGAGGATCACGCCGGCGATCCGGCGCAGGTTCATCAGCCGACCCCGGGGCGCATGTTCTATCTGGGATATGGGTACGCGCAGGGTCTGCTCGCTCGCGGGCAGCAGGTCGAAGCTTTGGTTGTAGCGATCCGATAGTGAGAAGTCATGCTGGCGATCATGAACCCGCAGCACGACATGTACCGGGGCTGGCGCGTTGTTGCTGACGGTTACGGCCAACTCGCGGTATCCGCTCCAGTCCGGCCACGGCTCATCGATAGCGGTGCCTGGATAGTCCAGCCCGTTGTCACTGGAGAAGTAGCGATCCAACCGTGCGTCCGCGCGCCACAGCAGCGGTAGTTGTGACTGGCGGTGCAGGTAGGCGGCAGCGGCCCAGACCAGCGGCAAGCCGATGAGGATTGCACACAGAGTCGCAACGACCAGCAGTCCGCGGCGCTTCCCGATCTGCGCTGGGTCGCCCCGCCGGCACACCCAGGCGTGGATGCAGGCCGCGAACGTCGCACCCAGCACGTCGTTCAGGAGATCTTCCAGCGAACAGTCGCGCGCCTCAAGGAGCTGGGCGAGCTCCGTCGTGGCACCCAAGATGAACGCCGTGCCAAGGGCCGCGGCGTAGGCGTGCCATGGTGGACGGCCGCGGCGTTGGCACCACGGGCGCACCTTGCCGATCACGATCAGGGCAACGATTGCGAAGATCAGCGGATGGGCGGAGTTCTCCACCGCCGCGTAGAGGTGTGGATAGGGGCGCCAGGAACGGCACCGGCGGCGGCGGCACGAGGATCAGCGCCGCCAGAGCCAGCACACACAGTATCGCAAGCATCGCTAGATCCTTCGGAGCACGGGAACAAGCCCGGGCGAGAACCGATCCTGCCATGAAGGGCGGGCTACCGGCGGTGGATGACGACGCCTCGGGCCTGCGGGCAGGCTGCGCGCAAGGGCTGCGCCCCTGCGCTACCGTGCCCCGGTAGCGCCGAGCCACGCCCGCCGCCAGGCGAGCAGCTGTGGGTGTGCGGTGTCACCGCTATCGCTTGACGGCCAGGCCATAGACCTCGACCCAGTCGATGCGCGAGGAGCCCACGGCACCGCCGGTGCCGTGGCCGCTGCCCGGCTGCAGGTCCGTCCAGCCGATCTCATCCACCTTGGTGAGGTCCGGGCCGTCGACCCACGCGCCGTCGTTCATGACCTTGGCGTCGAGCTTGCGCCACTTCACGTCGGAGAAGCTGATCTCCGATTCGCGCCAGTCGTTGCTCGCGCCCTCGTAGCGATCGCTCACGAGGAGCGTCCCGTCGGCCAGCTTGAGCAGCAGGCGCAGCTGGTGAAAGCCGGTCTGCTTCGTACGCCAGCGGACCTTGGCCAGGCCCGTGAGGTCCACGTACGCCGCCCTGTGCCGGAGCGTGAAGCCGCAGACCTGGGTGCAGGATCCCAGCCAGATATAGGAGGGGTCGTCCTTCGGGGAGGCGTGGTGGCTCTTGGCCACCAGGTCCTTGCCCGGGCCGTAGCTTGCGATCAGCAGGTCCTTGTTGGTGAGGCTCGCCAGTGTCACCGGGGTTTCCTCCGGTTCGTTGGTGAAGTCCTCGCGGAAGAACAGCGGCGGGCGATGATCCTCCGGTACGTAGCGCGGCGCGGCGGGCGGCGCGGCGGCAGCACCCGCGGGAACAGGCGCCTGCGCCTGACAAACACCGGACAGGCTCACACCGACCAGCAGCACCAGTCCCAGCAGCCGATTGCTCATACGTCCCCCTTTCTAGTTGTCGTGATGGGCTGGAGGATAAGCGCCCGTCTACCGGAAAGCGAAGGGGTTGAGCTGGGCCGGGACGGCGCGCCTTACTTCTCGCTCGCGACACGTTCGGCAAGTTTGGCGCGGGCCGCCTGCGCATAGGCCTTGCAACCGCCCTCGGCCTTGAGCGTCTCGGGCTTGCCCGCGTCGCGCTGGGCGATGCGCTCGAAGAAGCCGGAGGCTTCCGGGTGCGGCGTGATCAGCACGTCGCAGGGCAGCGCCTCCAGCCGCTGGAACGCCTGCTCGAAATCCGCCAGCGCCTCCGGGTAGGCCTTGCTCGCAGTGAACTTGAACGGCTTGGCGGAGACCGGCGAGAGGCTGTCGGCGTAGACCAGGTGCAGGCACTTCGTCCCCTCGCAGGCCTCCCAGGTCCAGGTCGTGCCGCCCGGCGTGTGGCCCGCGGTCGCGAAGGCCTGCAGGCGGTTGGAGCCCACGCCCAGCCACTGCTCGTCGCTGACGATCCAGACCGTCTGGGCGGGGGGGAAGTCCGCGCCCTTCGTGCCGAACTGCGGGTCGTTCGCCACGAGCTTGCCGGTGCGCAGCACCGCCTCGCTCGGGCGGCGCACGTAGACCGGCGCGCCGGTGAGGCGCTGTAGCTCAGCGATGCCGCCGGCGTGGTCGCGGTGCGCATGGGAGTTGAGGATCGCCTTGACCTCGTTGAGCTTGAAGCCCAGGGCCTGGATGTTGGCGGCGATCTGCCGGGCGTTCTCCGGCAGGCCGCCGTCGAGGAGCACGTGGCCGAACTCGGAGGTGATGAGCAGCGAGGTCAGGCCCTTGCTGCCCACGTAGTAGGTGTTGCCGTAGATCTTGAACGGCGCCTGCGGGGCGGTCCAATCGGGGTTCGCGGCCGGCGGCGCAGCCGCTCCCGCGGCCCCCGCAAACAGCGCCGACAGGAGCAAGAGGACGGTTCTAGCCTTGTTCTCCATAGTTCCGGGCTCCGTGGTGGGTCATGACTTTCTTACGGTCCGATTCAGCCAGAGCGTGGCCAGCAAGAGCAGCGCGGCGCCGGCGTTGTGCGCGGTCGCCAGGACCAGGGGAAACCCCTTGAGCACCATGAAACTGCCGATGCACAGCTGCAGCGCCAGCGCCGCCAGCACCGCGAGCGCCGCCCCGCGCACCCCCCCCAGGCGCGCGCGCAGCGCGCTCCAGGCCGCCAACAGCAGCGCGAGGGTCGCCGCGATCGCGCCCAGCCTGTGTGTCAGATGGATCGCGACGCGCGCGCTAAGTTCCAGCACGCCGCCCTCGTAGTTGACCCCGAGGCCCCGCCAGAGCACGAAGGCCTCCCGGAAGTTCGCCTCGGGCCACCACTGGTTCTGGCAGGTGGGCAGGTCCGGGCAGGACACGGCCGCGTAGTTGGTGCTGGTCCAGCCGCCCAGCAGGATCTGGACGACGAGCGCGATAAGGCCCAGCGTCGCCGCGCGCCGGGCCAGCACCCCGGCCGGGCTCTTCAGCATCGCGGGGGCTCCGCCCCCGGCCGTGGCGGCGGCGCCCAGCCGGCTGAGGCCCAGGTACAGCCACCACAGCACCGATACCGTGAGCAGGCCGAACACCAAGTGGGCGGTCACGATCAGGGGCTTCACCTTCCAGGTGACAGTCAGCATCCCGAGCAGCCCCTGGAACGCCACCAGCGCGACCAGCGTGAGCGGCAGGCCGCGCGGCATCTGCCGCTCGCGGCGCCACAGGAACGAGAGCAGGGCGATCGCCACGATGATCAGGCCCAGGGTGCTGGCGGCATAGCGGTGGATCATCTCCCGCCACGCCTTGCCGACCTCAAGCGGCGCCTCCAGCGTGCCGGCATCGGCGGCCTGCGCACCCAGCGGCGTCACGTGCCCGTAGCAGCCCGGCCAGTCCGGGCAGCCCAGGCCCGCGTAGGTCAGCCGCACATAGGCGCCGAACACCACGACACAGAAACCCAGGATGACGCCCGCGAGGGCCAGTCTGCGGATCAGGGCGATGCGGTTCATGCTTATCCGATGTGCGAGAGCTTCAGCAATTTCTGCAGGTCCGACAGCAGGCCCTTGGGATTCTCGCGCACGTCGTAGCGCAGGACCAGATTGCCCAGCGGATCCACGACGAACAGCGCGTGCGCCTGGTCGGCGCGCGGGAACGCGGCGAGGAGCGGGGCGCCGGCTGCATCGGGCACCTCCACGACCTTCAGCCCCAGCTGCTCGGTCTGCAGGTACGGGCGGTCGCAGCAGTCCCCGGTGACCAGGAAGACCCGCTCCACGCGCTTCATGTCCTGGTTCAGGGACAGGCGCGTCTGGCGCGCGAACACCAGCGCGTTGCGGCAGTCCGCGTCGCAGCGGCCGTTGCCCACGTACACCAGGGACCAGGCGCCGTGCAGCGCCGGCACGTCGCCCGGCAGCGGCTTCACCGGGGCGAGCAGCTCGCCGTGGTTGGTCAGGCCCACCGGGCGCCAGGCCGAGCCGTAGTACAGGTAGAAGGCCACGGCCACGGGCAGGAAGAACAGCACGATCAGCAGGTAGAGCTGGCGGCGATTGCGGAGCACTGGGTTCATCGGCGCTTCTCGAGGTTCAGGAAGAGGAACAGGCCCAGCGTCAGGGCCGCAAAGGCCCACCACTGGATCGCATAGGAGTAGTTACGCGCGGGCTCGACGCCTGGAGGCAGCCAGTGCCGCTCAAATCCCGGGCCCGAGTCGGCATCCAGCAGGAGCACCTGGTTGGGCACGCGCCGGCCCAGGACCTGCGAGAGGTCCGCGGCCGTCGGGAAGCTGGTGAGGCGGGGCCAGGGGCCGGCCGCGGGCGGGGGCACGCGGCCGGCGGCCAGGCCCGCCACGGGCAGCTGGTCGAGCCGCCCGGTGAGGGCCTGCGCGGGGTTTTCCGGCAGGCCGACGTCCGGCAGGCGGTCGCGGTAGCCCGTGAACGGCAGCCAGCCGCGGTTCACCAGGAGCACGGCCCCATCCGGCAGGATCAGCGGGGTGAGCAGCTCGTAGCCCGGCCGGCCCTCGCGCGAGCGGTTGTCCAGCAGCAACTGGTGCGCCCCGTCCAGCCGCCCCGTCACCCGGATGCGCGCATAGCGCGCCGCGCCCGCCAGCTGCGCGGAGTCGCTGATCTCGCGCTGCACGCTGGCGTCGGCCTCAAACTGCGCCCAGAGGCCCTGGCGGTACTGCCCGCGGTGCCACTGCCAGAACCCCAGGGACGTGAACAGCGTGCAGCCGGCCACCGCCAGCAGGCACATCACCCAGCGGGCGTTGAATCGGCGTGTTCCAAGGGGGAATTGCAGCGGCATAATAAGCGGATGGACCTACCTCGAATCCTCGTCATCCTCGTCGTGATCGGCATCATCGCCAGCATGGTCTCGGCGCTGCGCCAGGTGAGCTCCGCCAGCGGCGACTCCAAGAAGATGCTGCGCGCGCTGACGCTGCGAATCGGCCTCTCCGTGGGCCTCTTCCTGCTGCTCTTCGTCGCCTGGTATTTCGGGCTGATTCGGCCGCACGGAATCGGCGGCTAGGGGCAGGGTCGCCGGGCGCCGCGGCGCGCTGCCAAAGCGCGCCGCAGGCCCCGTCAGGGACGGCTCGTCAGATCCAGTAGACGAACACGAACAGGATCAGCCAGACCACGTCGACGAAGTGCCAGTACCAGGCCACGGCCTCGAAGGCGAAATGGCGCTCCGGCGTGAAGTGCCCGCGCATGCAGCGCAGCCAGATCACCAGCAGCATGATCGCGCCGATCGTCACGTGCAGGCCGTGAAAGCCCGTGAGCATGAAGAACGTCGAGCCGTAGATGCCGGTGGAGAGCTTCAGGCCCAGCTCGCTGTAGGCCTCGTGGTACTCGGTGCCCTGCAGGTACACGAAGGTGAAGCCCAGCATCCAGGTCAGCGCCAGGAAGATGCCGAGGATCTTGCGGTTGCCCTCGCGCAGCGCGTGGTGGGCAATCGTGATCGTGACGCCGGAGGTCAGCAGGATCGCGGTGTTCACGGCCGGCAGGCTGAACGCATGGATCGTCTCGAAGCTGCCGTCCGCGTGGCCACCCAGCCTTGCCGGGCCGTTGGTCGGCCAGGCGGCGGAGTAGTTCTGCCAGAGCAGGAGCTTGTTGAAGATCTTCACGCCGTCGCCGCCGATCCAGGGGACCGAGAGCTGCCGGGCGTAGAACAGCGCGCCGAAGAAGGCGGCGAAGAACATCAGCTCCGACATGATGAACCACATCATGCCCATGCGGAACGACTTGTCGACCTGCAGGTTGTACATGCCGTGCTGGTTCTCGCCGATGACGGTGGAGAACCAGCCGAAGAACATGAACGCCAGCATCAGCGCACCGGGCAGGAAGGCCCAGCCGCCGGCCCACTCGTTCAGGAAGCTGACGGCGCCCATCATCAGGGAGAACAGCGCCACCGACCCCAGGATCGGCCACGGGCTGCCGTGCGGGACGTAGTAGATGCTTGCGTCGTGTGAATCGGACTTGCTGCTCATGAGCTCACTCTGTCTTGTGGTCTTTAACGTTTGGCCGAGGGCGCCTGGGTGTCATAGAAGGTGTAGGCCAGGGTGATGCGATCCACGTAGCTCGGCAGGGCCGGGTCCACGATGAAGCGCACGGGCATCGCCCGTTCCTCGCCGTTGGTGAAATGCTGCGGCGTGAAGCAGAAGCACTCGGTCTTGTGGAAATAGAACGCGGCCTTGGAGGGCGCGATGTCGGGCACGGCCTGCCCGTAGGTGTCGTGTCCGGTCAGGTTGTGGGCGAAGAACTGGGCCTCGTACAGGCGCCCCGGGTGCACCTGCATCGAGTGCACCACCGGATGGAAGTCCCAGCTGCCCACCGTCGGCAGGTCACCCAGGAACTCCACCGTCACCACGCGCTTATCGTCCGGGTGCAGCGCGATCTGGGAGGCCTTGGTGAGGTTCGCCTTGTCCGCAAAACCGGTGATGGAGCACATCACGTCGTACAGCGGCACCAGCGCCCAGCCGAAGCCGAACGCAGCCAGTGCCACCAGACCCAGCTTCCAAGCCGTGCGTCCGTGGCGTTCGGGGCGGTCCTGGCGCTGCAGGCTCATCAACCGGCCTTGTGGACCGACCAGACGATGAAGCCCAGGTACAGCGCCACGGCAAAGCACCCCAGCGCGATGGCGGCGTTGCGTACCTTGCGGCGGTTGTCGGTCTGCTCGTTCATCAATGTCCGGTCGGGCTGCCGGCGGCGATCAGGGCCTCGGACGGCGCGCTCTCCCAGGTGTGGTACGGCGCCGGCGACGGCACTTCCCACTCCAGGCCATGCGTGCCTTCCCAGACGTGGTCGGTGGCCTTCGCGCCGCCCTTCACGCAGTTCCAGATGATCACCGGGAACATCAGCTGCGCCAGGCCAAAGCCGAAACCGCCGATCGAGGAGACCATGTTCCAGTCGGCAAACTGCGTCGAGTAGTCCGGGATGCGGCGCGGCATGCCGGCCAGGCCCAGGAAGTGCTGCGGGAAGAACAGCACGTTGACGAAGATCGTGGAGAGCCAGAAGTGCCACTTGGCCGCGGTCATGTTGTACATGTGGCCGCTCCACTTCGGCAGCCAGTAGTACACCGCGCCGATGATGGCAAACAGTGCGCCCGGCACCAGCACGTAGTGGAAATGTGCCACCACGAAGTAGGTGTCCTGGTACTGGAAGTCTGCCGGCGCGATCGCGAGCATCAGGCCCGAGAAGCCGCCGATCGTGAACAGGAACAGGAAGGAGATCGCGAACAGCATCGGCGGCTCGAAGGACAGGGAACCCTTCCACATCGTGGCCGACCAGTTGAACACCTTCACGCCCGTGGGCACGGCGATCAGCATGGTCGTCAGCATGAAGAACAGCTGACCGGCCAGCGGCATGCCGGTGGTGAACATGTGGTGCGCCCACACGATGACGGACAGGAAGCCGATCGCCGCCGAGGCATAGACCATCGACTCGTAGCCGAACAGGCGCTTGCGCGAGAAGGTCGGGAGGATCTCCGAGACCACGCCGAAGGACGGCAGGATCAGGACGTACACCTCGGGATGGCCGAAGAACCAGAAGATGTGCTGGAACATCACCGGGTCGCCACCGCCGGACGCGCTGAAGAAGCTCGTGCCGAAGAAGTGGTCGGTCAGCAGCATGGTGACGGCGCCGGCGAGCACCGGCATCACCAGGATCAGCAGGTACGCGGTGATCAGCCAGGTCCAGCAGAACAGCGGCATGCGCAGCAGCGTCATGCCGGGGGCGCGCATGTTCATGATGGTCACGAGCACGTTGATCGCGCCCATGATCGAGGAGGCGCCCATCATGTGGATCGCGAAGATCGCCATCGGGAAGCTGTCGCCACCCTGCAGCACCAGCGGCGGGTACAGCGTCCAGCCACCGGCCGGCGCGCCGCTGCCCGTGAACAGCGTGGAGAGCAGCAGGATGAAGGCGAACGGCATGATCCAGAAGCTGTAGTTGTTCATGCGCGGCAGCGCCATGTCGGGCGCGCCGATCTGCAGCGGGATCATCCAGTTCGCAAGACCCACCCACGCCGGCATCATGCCGCCGAAGATCATGACCAGCGCGTGGACCGTCGTCATCGAGTTGAAGAACTGCGGGTCGACGAACTGCAGGCCCGGCTGGAAGAGCTCCAGGCGGATCACCATCGCCATGGCGCCGCCGACGAAGAACATGATGCCGGCGAAGATCAGGTAGAGCGTGCCGATGTCTTTGTGGTTGGTGGTGACGACCCACCGCTGCCAGAAGCTCTTCGGAGCACCGTGGTGATCGTCATGCCCCGCGTGGGCAGTGTGTGCGCTGTTGGCCATGGAGAAATCTCTTGCAGTCGTAAATTCGGATTATGGGTTCAGGCGGGAAGCGGCGCTCAGCCCGTGGTGCTGGCGCCGGCCGCGCTGGCCTGCTTCTGCGAGGTCTGCTGGCTCTTCAGCCACGCCTCGAACTCGTCCCGGGTCTTGGCGACCACGACGATCGGCATGAAGCCGTGGTCGCGGCCGCATAGCTCGGCGCACTGGCCGCGGTAGGTGCCGGGCTTGTCGGCGTCGACCTCAAACCAGGCCTCGTTCACGAACCCCGGGATCGCGTCCTTCTTGACGGCGAATTCCGGCACCCACCAGGCGTGGATGGCGTCCTGGGCGGTCAGCAGCAGCCGCACTTTCGTGCCGACCGGCACGACCAGCGGGTTGTCGACGCTCAGCAGGTAGTTGGGCACCGAGTCGGGGTCGATGCCGGAGCCCAGCTGGCGGGCGGCATCGCTGTTGCGCGAGAGCGTGGAGAAGTAGCTCACGCCCTTGTCCAGGTACTCGTACTGCCACTTCCACTGGTAGCCGGTGATCTTGATGGTCAGCTGGGTGCCGGTGGCGTCTTCCTGCTTGATCAGGGTGCGCGTCGCCGGGATCGCCAGGACCACCAGGATGACCACGGGGATCACGGTCCAGATGACCTCGGCCTTGGTGCTGTGCAGCAGCGCCGTGTCGGGGACCGCGCCCTGCGACTTACGGAACTTCACCAGCGAGACGATCATCCAGCCGAAGACGAAGAAGGCGATGGCCACGCACCACCAGAACATCGACATGTGCAGGGAGTAGATCTCCTTAGACATGGAGGTGACGCCCTTGGGCATGTTCAACGCCCAGTTCGCGTGTGCGGCGGGGGCAGCGAGCGCCGCGACGAGCGTCGCGACGAGGCAAAGGGATCCAGGTTTGCGGAGCATCGAATGACCTTAAAAATTAAAACCTTGCAACAAGACCTCAGGCGCTGCCCATCGGCGGCGACTCCCCGGTCCGGCCAATCAGCCGGTCCAGCTGTCGCGCGACACCTCGTCTCTCCTCTTCTGTCAGGAACTGCCCGACCTCCAGAGCTCGGCCGGAGGACTCGATGACGAGCCGGCTGGGATGGGAGGGGGCAAAGGACCGCTGGAGTTTAACGCGTGCCCAGTACCGCGGGAACACTACCTGCGTATCTGGGCGATGCTTTTGGCGACATTCAATGCGGACTTCATTCTCTGAAATGAGAATGGTTTGCAGCTGATGCCTGCGGTCGAGGTTGAACTTGAGCGCGAGGCCCAATACGAGCATCTCCAGTCCCGCAAACGGCAGCACGGGCCAGAAACCCAGCAGCGCGAAGATCCCGGCGAACCCGAAGCACCCCGCACACAGGCCCAGGAAGAAGCGCCGGGCCTGCACCGGGGTCAGCGAGCAGTGCGGGGAGAGTTCGATGCGCTGGCCCTGGGCGTCCATGGTCCCTAGGGTATCAAAGCCTATCCGCCCTGCGTCAGCAGACCCAGGCGCGGGGCGGGCAGCCGCGCATCCAGCGACGCCACGTAGTCCTCGGACCCGGGAAACCCCGGGTCCAGGCAGTTGGCGACCCAGCCGGCGAGCTCCAGCCCGCTGGCGCGGATGGCCGCCGCACTGAGCAGCGCGTGGTTCAGGCACCCCAGGCGAACGCCGACCACCAGCACCACCGGCAGTCCCAGCGCCTCTGCCAGATCCGCCATCGTGGGCCCCGGGGTGCCAGGCACCGCCGGCTCCCCGATCGGCACCAGCCAGCCGCCCGCCCCTTCCACGACGACGCGCTCGGCCTGGGCGGCGATCCGCTGGTAGGCCGCCACGAGCGCCGGCACGTCGATGCGGCGGCCGGCCGCGCGGGCGGCCAGGTGCGGGGAGCTGGCGAGTTCCAGGCAGCAGGGGTTCACGCGCTCGTAGGGCAGGCGCAGGCTCGCCGCGGCGGCCAGCTCGAGCGCATCGTCGTTGCGCGGGCCGTGGGTCGTCTCGAAACTCCCGGCCGCCACCGGCTTCATCGCCGCGACCCGCAGCCCCTGCCCGGCCCACTGCCGAAGCAGCGCCACCGCGACGTGGGTCTTGCCCACGCCGGTGTCGGTGCCGGTGAGGAACACGCTGCAGGCGATGTCGATCATGCGCGCGGCCCGCGCACGGCGGCGGTGAACGCGGCCAGGCTCACCGCGGTTTCCGCCGCGATGGCGGCGCGCGACGGCGCGGTGCCCGCGCCCCAGGCGGCCGCATAGACCACCTCGTAGGTGGCCGGCAGGCCCTGCGGCTCGCGCCGGGCCTCGTACGCGGCCTCCATGCGCTTTAACCGCCCGGGCCCGGTCAGCGTACGGGCGCGGTCGGCGTTCACGTTGTGCGCGCCGATCGCCTTGAGCTCGCGCATGAGCGCGCGGGCATCCGCGTAGCGCAGCACATGGCGGTCCACATCCAGGACCGGCTCGGCGAAGCCCGCGCGCTGTAGCGCGCTGCCCAGGTCGTGCATGTCGATGAACGCGTTCACGTGCACGGCCCGATCGACCTGGGCCCAGGCTTCGCGCAGCTCGCGCAGCGTATCGGGTCCGAAGCTGCTGAAGAGGAAGAGCCCGCCGGGCTTGAGCACGCGCTGCACCTCGGCGAAGGCCACATCCGGCTCCTCGCACCACTGGAACATCAGCGAGCTGAACACGAGGTCCACGCTCTGCGCGCGCAGCGGCAGGCTCATCGCATCGGCGGCGACGCGGCGCAGCGGCCGCCAGAAGCGGCTGCGCCGGCCCACGGCGGCCAGCATCCCGGGCGCGATGTCCACGGCGAGGACCTGCGCCTTGCGGTAGCGGGCCTTCAGCTGCTGCGTGGCGATGCCGGTGCCGGCCCCCAGGTCCACGACCACCGCAGGCGCGACGCTCACGCCGTCCAGGCGCGAGAGCAGCTCCGTGCGCACGACGGCCTGCAGGCGCGCGGCCGCATCGTAGCTGCCGCTGGCCCGGCTGAAGGCGCGCGCGATCGCGGCGCGCTGCAGCGACCCGCCCATCAGGCCGCCGCCAGGAAGTCGCGCACCAGCTGCGAGACCGCCGCCGGATGGGAGAGAAACGGTGCATGGCCCGCGCGCTTGAGCTCCGCGAGGCGCGCCGTGCGCAGCGCCTGGGCCAGGTACACGCCCGCCGCCGGCGGCGTGATGCGGTCGTGCTGGCCCGTGATGAGCAGGGCCGGCGCCGTGACGGCGGGCAGCCGTGCCCGCAGGTCCACCGCGTTCAGGATCTCAAGGCCCGCGCGCAGCGCCGCGGGCCGCGCCTGGCCCTGCGCCTGCAGGGCCTGCTCGAGCAGCGCGAGTACGCCCTGCGCATCGCGGCTGCCGCGCACCTGCAGCTGCAGGAACTCGCGCACCGTGCCCTGCCAGTCCCGGGCGAGGTGTTCGGCAAAGCGCTGCATCACCGGCTGCGCAAGGCCAGGCACCCAGTCCGCGCCGGCCGCAAAGCGCGGCGTGGTTGCGATGAGGATGAGCGTTGCCACGCGGGCGGGAGCCCGTGTTGCCAGCTGCAGCGCCAGCTGCCCGCCCAGCGACCAGCCGAGCAGGTGGCAGCGCTCGGGCAGGTGCTCCAGCAACCACTCGGCCTGGGCCTCGAAGCTCGCGCGCGCGGCATCCCAGCCGCTGCCGCCATGCCCGGGCAGGTCGATGCCGATCACCGCCTGCCCCGGCGGGAGCTGCTCGCGCAGGCCATCGAAGACCCGCAGGTTCAGCCCCCAGCCGTGCAGGCAGACCAGCGGCACGGCGCCCGTGCCACTGGCTTCCACATGCAGCCTCATGGCGCGGCGTGCCGGGGCAGCGTCGCCGCGAGCGCGGCGAGCAGGCCATCGACTTCCTCGGCCGTGTGCGCGGCCGACAGCGTGACGCGCAGCCGCTCGGTGCCCGGTGGCACGGTCGGCGGGCGGATCGCGGAGACCCAGTACCCGGCCTCGCGCAGCGCGGCCGAGGCCGCGAGGCACCGGGCCGCATCGCCGAGCAGCAGCGGCTGGATCGGCGTCTGCGAGTCGGCAAGCGTGATCCCCGCGGCCGCGGCGCCGGCCCGAAAGCGGGCAATCAGCGCGTTCAGCTGCGTGCGCCGCCAGCCCTCCTCGCGCGCGATGCGCAGCGCGGCGCGCGTGGCGGCCGCCACCGCCGGCGGCAGCGCGGTGGTGAAGAGGTAGGAGCGCGCCCGCTGCAGGATGTAGTCGATGAGGTCGCGCTCGCCGGCCACGAAGGCGCCGAAGCTGCCAAAGGCCTTGCCGAGCGTGCCCACCAGGAGCGGCACCTCGCCCTGCGAGAGGCCGGCCTGCTCCAGCACCCCGCCGCCGGTCGCGCCCAGCACGCCCAGTCCGTGCGCATCGTCGACGAGGAGCCACGCATTCTTCTTGCGCGCCAGCAGCGAAAGCCGGGCGAGCGGCGCGATATCCCCATCCATGCTGAACACGCCGTCGGTGGCGATCAGCCGGCCGCGCTCATCCCCGCCCTCCAGGCGGCGCGCCGCATCGTCCAGCGACGCATGGCGATAGCGCGAGAAGCGCGCGCCGGAGAGCAGCGCGCCGTCGATCAGCGAGGCGTGGTTCAGGCGATCCTGCAGCACCAGGTCGCCGCGGCTCGCGAGGGAACCGACGACGCCGAGGTTGGCCATGTAGCCGGTGGAGAACAGCAGCGCCGACTCGCGGCCAGTGAAGGCGGCCAGCTCCTCCTCCAGCGCGTGGTGTTCGTGCGTGTGGCCGGTGACCAGGTGCGCGGCGCCGCTGCCGACGCCGTAGCGCTGCGCGGCCTGCGTCATCGCCGCCACCAGGCGCGGATCGCGTGCCAGGCCCAGGTAGTCGTTGCTGCAGAAATTGACGAGCGCGCGCCCCTCGACCACGGGATGGGTGATCAGGTCCTCGCCCGCGTAGTCCTCCACCGTGCGTCGCACGCGGCGCAGGTGGTCTCGCTGCATCGCCTGCAGCGCATGGTGCGCGGCCTGCGGATCACGGCGCATGCCGACTCCGCCCGCTCAGCCGCAGGCCGAACGGGCTTGCGTCTGGTGGGCGGTCTCGGGGGCGATCTTCAGGCGCGCCAGCAGCGCGCGGTCGCGCTCCACGTCCGGGTTGCCGGTGGTCAGCAGCTTCTCGCCGTAGAAGATGGAGCTTGCGCCCGCCAGGAAGGCCAGCGCCTGCGTCTCATCGGACATCTCCTGCCGGCCGGCGGAGAGCCGCACCTGGGCCTTGGGCATCACGATGCGCGCCACCGCAATGGTGCGGATGAACTCGAAGCTGTCCACGCCTTCGCCGCCATGCAGCGGCGTGCCCTTGACCTGCACCAGCTGGTTGATCGGCACGCTCTGCGGGTGCTCGGGGAGGTTCGCCAGCGTCACCAGCATGCCGGCGCGGTCGGTGCGCGTCTCCCCCATGCCCACGATGCCGCCGCTGCACACCTTCAGGTCCGCGTTGCGCACGGCCTCCAGCGTATCCAGGCGGTGCTGGTAGGTGCGCGTGCTGATGATCTTCTTGTAGTACTCCTCGGAGGAGTCGACGTTGTGGTTGTAGTAGTCCAGGCCCGCATCCTTCAGGTCCCGCGCCTGCTCGGGGCTCAGCATGCCCAGCGTCGCGCAGGTCTCCAGGCCCAGCGAGCGCACCTCGCGGATCATGTGGCTGATCTGCTCGATGTCCTTCTGCTTCGGGGAGCGGTAGGCCGCGCCCATGCAGAAGCGCGTCGCACCGGCCTCCTTGGCCTTGCGCGCGGCCTCCACCACGTCCGCCAGCGGCATCATCGCCTCGCGCGCCACGCCCGTCTCGTAATGGATGCTCTGCGGGCAGTAGCCGCAGTCCTCGGGACAGGCACCGGTCTTGATCGACAGCAGCGTGCTCATCTGCACGGTGTTGGGGGTGTGGTGGGCGCGGTGCACCTGCTGGGCCCGGAACAGCAGGTCCAGGAACGGCAGCTCGAACAGCTCCTCCACTTCCGCCAGGCGCCAGTCGTGGCGCAGTCCATCGGGGCTCCGCAGGCTGTTCTCGGTGACGACGGCGTTCATACGGACTCTCTTTATAAGGGGCTGTGCGGCCGTGGCAGGGGCGGCAACCGGTCCGGGCAGGCCTTGCAGCCCCGCACCGCGGGTTGCGCCGCGATAGGGAGGGGATGTTCCGGGTCCGCGGCCGTGCCTGTCAACCAAGGGGCACAGGCCAGGTCGACGCTTGATCAAATACTGGCCACCCGGAGGCCGGGCGGAGGAGCTGAGGCCGCGGGGGGCGTCGCGGCCGGGGCGCCCAGGAACGCCCCGTCCGCAAGGCCCCAGGACTTGCAGGGCGCCACGCCGCGCGCTGGGATTGCATCGAGATCGGGCCGAGGGCGCTCACGGGCCCGGTGAGGGGGGAGCTCAAGGCCGCCGCCCGGGCCCGCGGGGGACGCTCCGCCTTCGGGCCTGCACCCTGGGGGACGCCTGCACCGTCCATTGGCCGGACGGGGCAGCCTCGCGTAGCAGCTGGTGGCGGGCCGCGATGCCGGCCTCGGGGCGGCGCTCGACCGGTTCGCGGCGCCGGGGCCCGGCGGCGGCGTGAGTGGCCCCAGCAAGTCTGCTACCCTTGCGGCCCCGTGGCGATCACCGACTCCCCAATCGCGCCGGCAGCGCCCGTTGCGCGCTGGCGGCTCTACCTCGAGCTCACCAAGCCGAAGGTCGTCGCCCTCATCATCCTGACGGCGATCGTCGGTACGCTGTTGTCCTCGCCGGGGTGGCCGCCGCTCGACGCGCTGCTGCTGGGGAACCTCGGGATCGGCCTGGCCGCGGCCTCCGCCGCCACCATCAACCAGTTCCTGGACCAGCGCATCGACGCGCGGATGCTGCGCACGCGCTCCCGCCCCCTGCCCACCGGCGGGCTGACCGAACGGCAGGCGCTGGCCTTCGCCGCCATCCTCGGCGCGGCCTCGATGCTCATCCTGTCCGTCGGCGTGAACGTCCTGACGGCCATGCTGACCTTCGCCTCGCTGATCGGCTACGCGATCATCTACACGGTGTGGCTCAAGCGGGCGACCCCGCAGAACATCGTCATCGGCGGGGCGGCGGGCGCGGCGCCCCCGGTGCTGGGCTGGGCCGCGGTCACCGGCACGGTGGACCCGCATGCGCTGCTGCTCTTCCTCATTATCTTCGCGTGGACGCCGCCGCATTTCTGGGCCCTGGCGATCGCGCGGCGCGACGACTACGCCAAGGTCGGCATCCCGATGCTGCCGGTGACCCACGGCGTCGCGTTCACGCGCCTGCACGTGCTGCTCTACACCGTGATCATGGTGCTGGTGACGCTGCTGCCGTATCTCACGCGCATGAGCGGGCTGCTGTACCTGGCGGCCGCGCTCGGGCTCAACGGCCGCTTCCTCTACTACGCGGTGGCCCTGAAGGTGACCGACCGCCCGGAACTGCCGATGAAGCTCTTCCGCTTCTCGATCCAGTACCTCATGTATCTCTTCCTGGCCCTGCTGGTCGATCACTACCTGCAGACCACCCAACTGCAGAGCTTCTAGCACCGCCGCCCCGCTCCCCGCCGCAGCCCTGACGCAGGAACCCTTCCCATGCAACGCCTCGCGCTCCTCCTCCTCGCCCTGCTGGCCCTCCCCACCGCCCCCGCCCTGGCCCAGATGCTGTGGCAGCCCGGCGTGCATTTCGAGGAGATCAGGCCGGCCGTGCCCACCGCCACGCCGGGCAAGATCGAGGTCACCGAGGTCTTCAGCTACGGCTGTCCGTACTGCTTCAGCGCCCTGCCGCTGGCGGAGAAGATCAAGGCGAGCCTGCCGGCCTACGCCCAGATGAACTACGTGCACGCGGCCTTCAACCCGTCGGAGGCCTGGCCGATGTTCCAGCGTGCCTACCTCACGGCCAAGGCCATGGGCATTGCCGATGCCAACCACCAGGCGATGTTCGAGGCGATCTGGCAGAGCAACGAACTGCAGCTGGTGGATCCCCAGACCAAGCGCATCGCCCAGCCGCTGCCCACGATCGCCGATGCCGCCAAGTTCTATGCCCGCCACGCCGGCATCAAGGCCGAGGACTTCCTCGCCCGCTCCACGCAGCCGGACATCGATGAGGCCGTGCGCAAGTCCGACCAGCTGGTGAAGGCCTACGGCATCCCGGGCACGCCCGCCTTCGTCGTGAACGGCCACTACCGCACCGGCCCCGGCATCCGCACCAACGAGGAGATGATCCGCGTGGTGAACTACCTGGTGGGCCTGGAGCACGCCAAGGCGGCACCGTAACGTGCTGGTCGAGCGCCTCTGGCCGGACAACCGGCTGCGCAACTACCACTACCTCGTGGCCTGCGAGCAGACCGGCGAGGCGCTGGCCGTGGATCCGCTCGACTGGCAGCTGATGCGGGACGCGGCCCAGCAGCGTGGCTGGACCATCACCCAGATCCTCAACACCCACCACCACCTGGACCACTGCGCCGGCAACGGCCCGCTCAAGGCCGCGACCCACGCGCGCATCCTGGCGCATGCCGGCGCCGCGAGCACGATCGGCGGCGTGGACCAGGGCCTCTCGCGGGGCGACGTGGTGCGCGTCGGCCGCACGGTGGAGCTGGAGTGCCTGGACACGCCGGGCCACACGATGTCGCACATCTGCCTGCTCGCGCACGGGGATACGCCCGCGCTGTTCTCCGGCGACACGCTGTTCAATGCCGGGGCCGGCAACTGCCGCAACGGGGGGGACCCGCAGGCGCTCTACGAGACCTTCGCGATGCAGCTCGCGCGGCTGCCCGATGCGACGCGCCTCTACGCGGGCCACGACTACCTGAACCACAACCTGGCCTTCACGCTGGACCGGGAGCCGGGCAACGCCGCGGCGACCTCGCTGCTGGCCACGACCCAGGCCCTGCCTGCCCTGGACATGCCGATCACGACGCTGGGCGAGGAGAAGACCTTCAACAGCTTCTTCCGTCTGCAGAACCCGCTGCTCATCGCCAGACTGCGCGAGCGCTTCGCGGACCTGCCGCCCGACCCCGCGCCGTGCGAGGTCTTCCTGCGACTGCGTGAACTGCGCAACAGCTGGTAGCCATGAGCGAACCCACTGACCGGACGGGCCTGCGGCAGTGGTTCACGCTCGCGCTGATCGCCGTGATCCTCGGGGCGGTCGTGATGATCCTGGCCCCGGTGCGCACCTGCATTGCCTGGGCCGCGTTCCTGGCCTTCCTGCTGCTGCCGCTGCAGCGAACGCTCACGCGGCGCTTCCAGTCGCCGACCCTCGCGGCCGGCGTGCTCACCGCGCTCGCGCCGATCGTGCTGCTGGTGCCCCTGGGCCTTATTGGCCTCGCGTTCGCACAGCAGATCAGCGTGCTGGTGGGACCGCTGCAGGCCGGTGCGCCGCTGTGGGACCTGAACGCGTGGCTGGACCCGGCAACGCACCCGCGCATCGCCCAGGCGAGCCTGTGGGTGCAGCACCACACGAACATCGCGCCGGAGGAGATCCATCGCTACCTGGTGGCCACGCTGCAGCGCTATGCCAGCGCGCTGGCCTCCGCCAGCGGCCAGATCGTGCTGAACGCGGCCGGCGGCTTCCTGCGCTTCTTCCTCACGCTGTTCATCCTGTTCTTCATGCTGCGCGACGGCCCGGCCACCTTCACGCGCGCCGCGCGATTGCTGCCGCTGGCCCCGCAGCGCCGCGAGCAGCTGCTGGACCGCCTGGCGCGAGTGACGCGCGCCGTGGTCTACGGGGCGGGGCTCACCGCCCTGGGCCAGGGGGCGCTGGTCGGCGTGGCGTTCGCGCTGTCGGGACTCTCCGGGCCGGTCGTCTTCGGCGTGCTGGCGAGCGTGCTGGCCCTGCTGCCCTTCGGCGGGGCGGCGCTGGTGTGGGTCCCGGCGGCGGGCTGGCTGCTGCTCTCCGGCAGCACCGGCTGGGGTGTGTTCATGGTGATCTGGGGCCTGCTGCTGTCGGCCGC
The DNA here is from genome assembly GCA_903868595.1 of uncultured Pseudomonadota bacterium. GTDB lineage: Bacteria > Pseudomonadota > Gammaproteobacteria > Steroidobacterales > Steroidobacteraceae > ZC4RG30. The sequence goes on along the minus strand of CAIPVV010000060.1, from coordinate 15,237 downwards.
CGACAACGTGGTGCGCCCGGCGATCATCTCCCACCAGACGCCGGTGCCGACGCTGCTGGTGTTCCTGGGCGTGATCGGCGGGGTCACGGCCTTCGGCTTCATCGGCTTTATCTTCGGCCCGGTGATCCTGGTGCTGGCGACCGAGCTGGTGCGCTTTGCGGAGGGGTCACTGGCGCGTCGGGAGTGAGCGCCCAGCTGCTAGAATCCGCGCCCCCATGGACCTGACCGAAATCCTCAATCCGCTCAACGACGAGCAGCGTGCCGCCGTCACGGCGCCGCACGAGCCGACGCTGGTGCTGGCCGGCGCGGGCAGCGGCAAGACTCGCGTGCTCACGCACCGCATCGCCTGGGCCGTGCGCGCACTGGGCGCCTCCCCGTACAACATCCTGGCCGTGACCTTCACCAACAAGGCCGCCGCCGAGATGCGCCACCGCATCGAGCCGCTGCTGGACGTGCCCAGCTCCGCCATGTGGGTGGGCACCTTCCACGGCATCGCGCACCGGCTGCTGCGCCTGCATTACGCGGAAGTGGGCCTGCCGCGGGGCTTCCAGATCCTGGACAGCGAGGACCAGCTGCGCATCATCAAGAAGCTCATCAAGGCCGAGGGCCTGGATGACACGCGCTTCGTGCCGCGCGAGGTGCAGTACTTCATCAACCATCGCAAGGACGAGGGGATCCGGCCCGAGCAGGTGAAGGCCACCCACGACCCGATGCAGTCGGTGCTGCGCAAGCTCTACCAGGACTACGAGGACAGCTGCCGTCGCACCGGCGTGGTGGACTTCGCGGAACTGCTGCTGCGCGCCTTCGAGCTCTGGCGCGACAACCCCTCGCTGCTCGCGCACTACCGCAACCGCTTCACGCACGTGCTGGTGGATGAGTTCCAGGACACCAACACGATCCAGTACGCCTGGACGCGCCTGATCGCCGGTCCCGAGGGGGCCCCGTTCGTCGTCGGCGACGACGACCAGTCGATCTACCGGTGGCGCGGCGCGAAGGTGGAGAACCTGCACCAGTTCAGCCGCGACTACCCCGGCGCGAACCTGTTCCGCCTGGAGCAGAACTACCGCTCCACCGGCAACATCCTCGCCGCCGCCAACGCGCTGATCGCCCACAACACGGGGCGCCTGGGCAAGAACCTGTGGACCAGCGGCAGCAAGGGCGAGCCCATCCGCCTGTACGCCGCGTGGAACGACCGCGACGAGGCCGACTTCATCCTCCACCGGATCCTGGCGTGGACCCAGCACGGCGGCGCGCGCCGCGAGGTCGCCGTGCTCTACCGCTCCAACGCGCAGTCCCGCGTGCTGGAGGAGACCTTCCTCTCCGCCCGCGTGCCCTACAAGGTCTACGGGGGCCTGAGGTTCTACGAGCGCGCGGAGATCAAGGACGCCCTGGCGTACCTGCGGCTGATCTCCAACCGCGACGACGATCCCTCGTTCGAGCGCGTGGTGAACCTGCCGGTGCGCGGTATCGGCGCCAAGACCCTGGATACGCTGCGCGCCGCGGCGCGCAGCGCCGGGCTCTCGCTCTGGCAGACCGCGACGCTGCAGCTCTCCGGCAACCCGGCAAGCCCGGACCTGGGCTTGGGGGCGCGCGGCAGCGCCGCGCTGATCGGCTTTCTGGGGCTGATCGAGCGCCTGGCGCGGGAGACCGGGGGCCTGGAGCTGTACGAGCAGATCGACGGTGTGATCCAGGGCGCCGGGCTGCTCGAGCACTACAAGAAGGACAAGCAGGACCGTGGCGAGGCCCGGGTGGAGAACCTGGAGGAGCTCGTCTCGGCGGCCCGCGGCTTCGACGCCGATGAGATCGCCCGCGGCAGCACCGAGGAGCAGCTGCCGCCGCTGGAGGCCTTCCTCGCGCACGCGGTGCTGGAATCCGGCGAGGGCCAGGCCGACGCCTGGGAGGACTGCGTGCAGATGATGACGCTGCACACGGCCAAGGGGCTGGAGTTCCCGGTGGTGTTCCTCTGCGGCATGGAGGAAGGCCTCTTCCCCCACCAGCGCTCTACCGAGGACCTGGATGGGCTGGAGGAGGAGCGCCGCCTGGCCTACGTGGGCACGACCCGCGCGATGCAGCAGCTCTACATCACCTACGCCGAGAAGCGCATCCTGCACGGCATGGAGCGCTACGGGACCGCCTCGCGGTTCATCGACGAGATCCCGGCGGAGCTCCTGGAGGAAGTGCGCCCCAAGGCCCAGGTCCACCGCCCGGTCGTTGGCGGCGGCGGCAGTTTCCGGGCGCCGGCGGCCGAGCCGGTGGCGCCGGGCATGAAGCTCGGCACGCGCGTCAGGCACGGCAAGTTCGGTGATGGCATCATCCTCCATATCGAGGGACAGGGCGCGCAAGCGCGCATACAGGTCAATTTCGAGCAGCACGGCGCCAAATGGCTCATGCTCTCGTACGCCAACCTGGAGATCGTCCGGTGAAAGTGCTGATCCTTGGCGCAGGGCAGGTGGGCCGCACGGCGGCCTACCATCTCTCGCGCGAACCCGCGAACGAAGTCACCATCGTCGACACGAACGAGGAGGCCCTGCGCGAACTGCAGGACCGGCTGGACGTGCGCACGGTGGCAGGCTCCGGCTCCTACCCCTCGGTACTGGAGGCCGCCGGCATCGTCGACACCGACATCCTGGTGGCGCTGACCAGCTCCGATGAGGTCAACATCGTCGCCTGCGAGATCGCCCACGCGCTCTACCGCACGCCGACCAAGATCGCCCGCATCCGGGCCTCCGACTACACCTCGCGGGACAAGCTCTTCCTCGATGGCGCCATCGCCGTGGACGTGTGGATCAACCCCGAGCAGCTGGTCACCGAGTACATCGAGCGCCTGATCCACAATCCCGGCGCGCTGCAGGTCGTGGACTTCGCCGACGGCAAGGCGCGGCTGGTGGGCCTGCGCGCCCGCAAGGGCGGCCTGCTGGTCGGCCAGCAGCTGCGCACGCTCAAGGACCACATGCCGCAGGCCGATGCGCGCATCGCGGCGATCTACCGCGACGGGCGCGCGATCGAGCCCACGGGGGAGACGCAGGTGGAGGAAGGCGATGAGATCTTCTTCATCGCCGCGCGCGACCACATCCAGCGCATGATGAGCGAAATCCGCCGCGCCGAGGAGCCGGTGCGCAAGGTGATCATCGCCGGCGGCGGCAACATCGGCTTTCGCCTCGCCAAGCTCCTGGAGTCGCACTACCAGGTGAAGCTCATCGAGCGCGACCCCAAGCGCGCGCGCCGCGCCTCCGAGGTGCTGGAGAGCACGATCGTGCTGCAGGGCGACGCGCAGGACGAGGAGCTGCTGGTCGAGGAGAACATCGACAGCACCGATGTGTTCCTGGCGCTGACCAACTCGGAGGAGGCCAACGTGCTCTCCGCGATGCTGGCCAAGCGGCTGGGCGCCCACAAGGTCGTGGCGCTGGTGAACAAGCCCTCCTACGGCGAGCTGATGGAGAACCGCAGCATCGACATCGTCGTCTCCCCGCCCACGATCACGATCGGCAGCCTCCTGGCGCACGTCCGGCGCGGCGACGTGGTGCGCGTGCACTCGCTGCGGCGCGGCTCCGCCGAGGCGCTGGAGACCGTGGTGCACGGGCCGGCCGACCGCTCGCGCGTAATCGGCCGCACGGTGGAGGAGATCTCGCTGCCGGACGGGGCCACGATCAGCGCGATCGTGCGCGGCGAGCAGGTGATCATCGCCCACCACGACACGCGCATCGAGGAGGAGGACCACGTGATCGTCTTCCTGGTCGACCGGCGCCAGGTCGAGGCCGTCGAGCGGCTGTTCCAGGCCGAATAGCGCGCCCCATGCGATCGATCTTCGCCGTCTTCAACGTCCTGGGCTCCCTGCTCATGGTGTTCGGCGCGCTGTACCTGCTGCCCGTCGTGATCGGCGTGGTCTACGGGGAGAACGGCACCGCCCTTACCTTCCTTACCGGGGGGCTGGGCACCGCGGCGGCGGGCTTCGTGGTCCGGCTGGCAACGCGCCGCTACCGCGAGGAGCTCAAGCCGCGCGACGGCTACCTGCTGGTGACCCTGGGCTGGCTGCTGGTCACGGCCGCGGCGGCCCTGCCGCTGATGAGGGAGCTGCCGGAGCTCTCCTTCACGAACGCGTACTTTGAGGCGATGTCGGGGCTGACCACGACGGGTGCCACGACGCTGACGGGCCTGGACCACCTGCCGCACGCGGTGAACTTCTGGCGCCATGCGCTGCACTGGTTCGGCGGCATGGGCATCATCGTGCTGGGCGTGGCGATCCTGCCGCTGCTGGGCGTAGGCGGCATGCAGATCCACCGCGGCGACACGCCGGGGGCGGTCAAGGATGCCAAGCTCACGCCGCGCATCACTCAGACCGCCAAGGCGCTGTGGCTGGTGTACTGCGGGATCACGCTGCTGTGCATGCTCTCGCTGCTGGCGGCGGGCATGAGCGCCTTTGACGCGCTGTGCCATGCATTCTCCATTGTCTCGCTGGGCGGCTTCTCCACGCACGACGCCAACATCGCCTGGTTCCACTCCGCACGCATCGAGATGGTCATGTGCGTGTTCATGATCCTGGCGGCGGTGAACTTCACCACGCACTTCGTGGCGATCCGCAAGGGCGATCTCTCGGTCTACCGGCGGGACCCGGAGGCGCGCTGGATGGTGACCTGGATCGCGGTGAGCATCGTGGGCCTGACCGGCTACCTCTACGCGAGCGGCGTGTACCCGACGATCGGGGAGTCGCTGCGCAACGTGACCTTCAACCTGATCTCCACGGCCACGACCTCCGGCTTCGTCACCACCGACTACTCGCTCTGGCCGCTGTTTGCGCCGATGTGGATGCTGTTCCTGGGCTGCCTGATCCCCAGCACCGGCTCGGTGGGGGGCGGCATCAAGATCTTCCGCGCGCTGGTGCTGATCAAGCAGTCGTTCCGCGAGATGTTCATCCTGGTGCACCCGCAGGCGGTGGCCCCCCTGAAGATCGCAGGCGCGGTGATCCCCAACCGCGCCGTCTACTCGGTGCTGGCGTTCATCTTCATGTATTTCATGACGGTGGTCGTGCTGACCTTCGCCCTGCTGCTCTCGAACCTGGATTTCATCACCGCCTTCTCGGCGGTGCTCGCGTCGATGAACAACGCAGGCCCGGGACTGGGGCTCGTGGGCCCCACGCACAACTACCAGGTGCTGACGGACTTCCAGACCTGGGTGTGCACCGCGGCCATGTTCCTGGGCCGCATCGAGTTGTTCACGGTGCTGGTGCTGTTCACGCCGGCGTTCTGGCGCAAGTACGGCCCGCGGCCGGTCGGCCGCGGACGCTCTGGCGCGTGATGTCCCGCTGCGGGGAGCGCGTCAGCACGCGGGGCGCACTGCTCGGCAGCGGCAGCGCCCCGGCGGCCGCGCCGCTGCGGACTGCCTCGCCCGGCACCCCCCCTGCGACGCTCGTGGCCGCATCCTGCGCAGTGCTGGCGCTGCCGGCCTCGCGCAGTGCTTCAGGCCCGGCGCCCCGTCCTTGACCCTGCCGGTCCGCAGCACGCCGATCGCGTTGCGGACGGCCTGCTGGGCGAGCAAGCGGAACCGCAGGTCGACCGAGGGCTTGTAGCGGTTGAACGCCGTCGCGCAGCCGCAGCAGGTGCGGGTCGTCCACGCGGGGCTTCAGGCTAGGGTCGCGCAGGGAGTCGACGTGGTGGCGCTCGCGCAAAGAACGAGATGCGGTGGGGGATCACCGCGTTGGGGAACTCCGACAGCTCGCCGCGGCCCTCATCGGACGCCGGCAGGTCCCCACTTGAGCACGTCCAGGCGCCAACCCCAAGGGGAACGCGGTGCAGTCCGGGCACTGGGTCACAAGGGGAATCAACACGACCGCAGGAGCGGGCGGTCGCGTAAAGGGGGGCATGGCCGCGGCCGGGCGCGGCGCTATGGGGCGGTCCCACCGGGCCACTAGCCGTGGATGTAGGTCTCCAGCTCCTCGATGTGGTGCTGCTGCTCCTCGATGACGCTCTTGACCAGGTCGCCGATGGAGACGACGCCAAGCACGCGGGCGCCCACCATGACCGGCAGGTGCCGCACGCGCTGGTGCGTCATGATCTGCATCGCATCGTGCACCGAGGTGTCCGGCGACACGCTGAGCACCGGGGTGCTCATGATCTCGTGCACCGGCGTGTCGCTGGAGGCACGGCCCAGCAGGACCACCTTTCTCGCATAGTCGCGCTCGGAAATGATTCCCTGCAGGGATTCCCCGTGCATCACCAGCAGCGCGCCCACGTGGCTGGTGGCCATGATGCGCACCGCGTCGATGACCGGTGCGTCTGGGCTGATCGAGTAAACGGCGCGACCCTTGTCGTTCAACAGTTGGTTCAACGTCCGCATAAGGCCCCCGATTCGTTAAGGTCTTCCGGCTTAGCGCTCCGGTTCAACTATCAGGACGGCGCCATCCACGGCCACCACGCGGACACGGGCTCCAACGGGTTGGTCGGCACCGCGCACCAGCCACACACCGTCTCCGATCTGCACCTTGCCGCTGCCGTTGTGCAGGGGCTCGACCAGCGTGTAGCTCTGGCCGATGTAGTGTACGCCCCGGTGATTCAGTGCGGGTTGGTCGGAATCGGCGTCCGTTGACGGCCGGTAGCGCCGCCACAACAACAGCGCGGCCAGGCCCAGCGCACCGAACACCACCAGTTGTAGCTGCCAGGGCAGCGGTACAAGCAGCAGCAGTGCGCCCACCGCCAGCGCCGAGGCGGCGAACCAGATCGCCACCGCGCCGGGCATGAAGGTCTCCACGGCGGCCAGTGCGGCGGCGGCGATCCACCAGTGCCACCACTGCAGCCCCTGGACGAACGGGATCACCGCTTCTCTCCGCCATGCGCGGGTCCCAGCGTCGTCGGGGAGGGCGGCTTGGGCTGCGGCACCGGCTTGGCCAGTGCGTCCTTGGCCAGTTCCGCGATGCCGCCCAGCGAGGCCAGCAGGCTCGTGGCCTCCACCGGCATGAAGAACACCTTCTGGTTCGGCGAGGTCGCGAAGGCCTTGAGCGCCTCCACGTACTTCTGCGCGACGAAGTAGTTGATCGCGTGCACGTCGCCGTTGGCGATGGCCTGGGACACCACGCTGGTGGCGGCGGCCTCGGCCTGCGCCAGGCGTTCGCGGGCTTCCGCGTCGCGGAACGCCGCCTCCTTGCGGCCCTCGGCCTCCAGCACGACCGACTGCTTCTCGCCCTCGGCCTTCAGGATCGCCGCCTGGCGGAAGCCCTCGGCGTCCAGGATGTTGGCGCGCTTGTCGCGCTCGGCCTTCATCTGCCGGGCCATCGAATCCACCAGGTCCGCCGGCGGCCGGATGTCCTTGATCTCGATGCGGGTCACCTTGATGCCCCAGGGCGAGGTCGCCTCATCCACCACGCGCAGCAGCCGGTGGTTGATCTCGTCGCGCTTGGAGAGCGTCTCGTCCAGGTCCATCGAGCCCACCACGGTGCGGATGTTGGTGGTCGTGAGGTTCACCACCGCCAGGCGCAGGTTGTCGACCTCGTAGGCCGCCTTGGCCGCATCCAGCACCTGGTAGAACACCACCGCGTCCACGCCCAGCATGGCGTTGTCCTTGGTGATCACTTCCTGGCGCGGTACGTCCAGCACCTGCTCCATCATGTTGATGCGGCGGCCGACCTGCTCGAAGAACGGCGTGATCAGGTGGAACCCCGGCTCCAGCGTCTTCTTGTAGCGCCCGAAGCGCTCCAGCGTGAACTCATGACCCTGCGGCACGGTCAGCCAGGCCTTGGAGGCCACGACGACGGCGGCAACGACGAGGATGATGGGCAGCCAGCTGACGTCGAACATGATCAATTCCCCCGTTTACACGCTGAGCGGCTCAACATAGCACGCGCCGGCGGGCCCGCAGATGGCGCTTCCCTAGGCTCCCCGTGCAGTGGAACAATGCCGCAACGTTCCCGGAGAATCGCCATGCCTAAGACAACGCTGAAGACGTTCCTGTTCACCGCGCTGCTGTGCGTCGCAGGGGCCGCCGCGAGCCTGAGCGCCGATGCCGCCCCGTGCCGCGACGACAAGGGCAAGTTCATCAAGTGCCCGCCGCCGGCCGCCGCCCCGGCCGCCAAGTGCCGCGACATGAAGACCAAGAAGTTCGCCAAGTGCGGCACGGCGGGCACCGAGCCCGTACCCGCCAAGGCGGACGCGAAGGCCGCGGCCCCTTAAGGGATCCACGCCGCGCCGGCGGCGGCGAATCGACCCGGCGCGGGCACACCGCCCGCGCTGCCCGGGCCAGCCGTGTCTTGCGTGGCGCGGCGGGGTAGTCTTTCGCGCATGGCACAGCGACCGCTGATCAACTACAACCGCTGCGAGGGCAAGGCCGTGTGCGCGCACGTCTGCCCCTGGGACGTGTTCGACGTGCGGGTGCTGACGGCCGAGGAGCGCGGCCCGCTCGGCCTGGGCGGCCGGCTGCGCCAGCTCCTCCACGGGGGCCGCCAGGCGATCGTCGCGCGGCCGGATCAGTGCGAGGGCTGCAGGCGCTGCGTGGCGGAGTGCCCGGAGGAAGCCATCACGCTGGTTCCCGCGGAAGGCCCCAAGGCCTAGGCGGCGCGGGCCCGCTTGAGGTGCACGATGAGGATGGAGATCGCCGCCGGGGTCACGCCCGGCACGCGCGCCGCCTGGCCCAGCGTCGTCGGGCGCACGTCGGCGAGCTTCTGGCGCACCTCGTTGGAGAGCCCGGCGATCGCCCCGTAGTCCAGGTTCACCGGCAGCACGGTCTGCTCGCTGCCGCGCTGGCGTTCGATGTCGGCGCGCTGGCGCTCGATGTAGCCCGTGTAGCGCGCGCGCACCTGCAGCTCCAGGCGCACCTGCGGGGCAATGCGCTCATCCAGGCCCGCCTCCTCCAGGGGTCCCACGATCGCCTCCAGCTCCGCGTACGCCACTTCCGGCCGCCGCAGCAGGTCGAAGGCGGTCTGCTCGCGGGACAGCGGGCCGCCCAGCACGCGGCTGCACCACGCGTCGGGGAGTTCCGCCGGGCGCACGAGGCGGGAGGTGAGGCGCAGGGCCTCCTTCTCCACCGCCTCGTACTTGGCGTTGAAGAACGCCCAGCGCTCCTCCTCCACCAGCCCGAGTGCGCGTCCCTGGGCGGTCAGGCGCCAGTCGGCGTTGTCCTCGCGCAGGATCAGCCGGTACTCGGCGCGGCTGGTGAACATGCGGTACGGCTCGCGCGTGCCATGGGTCGTCAGGTCATCCACCAGCACGCCCAGGTACGCGTTGCTGCGCTCGGGCGTGAACGGCGCCACGTCCAGGGCCTCGGCCGCGGCATTGATGCCGGCGATGAGTCCCTGCGCGGCGGCCTCCTCGTAGCCGGTCGTGCCGTTGATCTGGCCCGCGAAGTACAGGCCCTGCAGGCACTTGGTGGCCAGCGTCGGCCGCAGGTCCCGCGGATCGAAGTAGTCGTATTCGATCGCGTAGCCCGGGCGGGTCAGGTGGGCGTTCTCCAGGCCCGGTATCGTGCGCACGAACGCCCACTGCACGTCGAACGGCAGGCTGGTGGAGATGCCGTTGGGATAGACCTCGTGCGTCTCCAGCCCCTCCGGCTCCAGGAAGATCTGGTGCGAGGCCTTGTCCGCAAAGCGCACGACCTTGTCCTCCACGCTGGGGCAGTAGCGCGGGCCCACACCTTCTATCAGGCCCGTGAACATCGGCGAGCGATCGCTCGCCGCGCGGATGATCTCGTGCGTGCGCTCGGTGGTCGCCGTGATGTGGCAGGGGATCTGGCGGGGCTGGTCGCTGTGGCGGCCCAGGAAGGAGAACACCGGCCGCGGCTCATCGCTGGGCTGCACGGTGAGGCGCGAGTAGTCGATGCTGCGGCCGTCGATGCGCGGCGGCGTGCCGGTCTTCAGCCGCCCCACGCGCAGCGGCAGCTCGCGCAGGCGCGCGGCCAGGCGCAGCGACGGGGAGTCCCCGGCCCGGCCGCCGGCGTGCTGGTCCAGGCCCACGTGGATGCGGCCGCCCAGGAAGGTGCCGGTCGTCAGCACGATGCAGCGCGCCGCAAAGCGGATGCCGGTGATCGTGGTGACGCTGCGCACCTGCTCGCCCTGAACCTCGATGTCCGCGACCTCCTGCTGGAACACCTGCAGGTTCGCCTGCTGCTCCACGACGCCGCGGATCGCGCGCCGGTAGAGCTGGCGGTCGGCCTGGGCGCGCGTGGCGCGCACCGCCGGGCCCTTGCTGGCATTGAGCGTGCGGAACTGGATGCCCGCGCGGTCGGCCGCCCGCGCCATCGCCCCGCCCAGCGCATCGATCTCGCGCACCAGGTGGCCCTTGCCGATGCCGCCGATCGCAGGGTTGCAGCTCATCGCCCCGATGGTCTCCACGCTCTGCGTCAGCAGCAGCGTGCGCGCGCCACGGCGGGCCGCGGCCAGCGCCGCCTCAACGCCCGCGTGGCCACCGCCGATGACGATGACGTCATAGGTAAAAGGGCTGCTCATAGGGCACTATTCTATGCCGTGCGTGGCCACATCCCAATTCCGCTGGCGCTGCTGCTGGGCCTGGCCGCGCTGCTCGCGGCGGCGCAGCCGCTGGCGGCGGCCGAGCCGGCGCTGCGCCTGGCGCCCTGCCAGCTGGAGCAGGTCCAGCACCTGCTGCAGGTGGCCGCCCAGTGCGGCGAGCTCACCGTCCCGGAGAACCGGGCCCGTCCCCAGGGACGCCAGCTCCGCCTCTTCGTCGCCCGCGTCCCGGCGCTGAGCCGGGAGCACCAGCCCGATCCGCTGTTCCTGCTGGCCGGCGGCCCGGGCCTGGGGGCGAGCGACTTCTACCCCAACGTTGCCGGGGTCTTTGCCCGCATCCACCGCGACCGCGACATCATCCTGGTCGACCAGCGGGGCACCGGGCGCTCCAACCCCCTGAACTGCGACATAGAAGAGGCCTCGCTGTGGGACGCGGGCGAGGCACAGATCGCCCGCGCGGTCAGCGCCTGCCAGGCCGTCCTCGCCCAGCGCAATGACCTTGCGCAGTTCACCACCAGCGTCGCGGTGGAGGACCTGGACGCCGTGCGCGCCGCCCTGGGCTACGCGCGCATCAACCTCTACGGCAGCAGCTACGGCACCCGCGTCGCGCAGCACTACGCGCGGCGCCACCCCGGGCAGACGCGCGCCGTGATCCTGGACGGCGTCGTGCCGCCGCAGCTCGCGCTGGGGCCGGACTCGGCGCTGCAAGCGCAGCGCGCCCTCACCCGCATCCTCGCGCGCTGCCGCGAGCAGGCCCCCTGCCAGCAGCAGTTCGGCGACCCGCAGGCCGACTACGAGCAACTGCGCGCGCAGCTGCAGCGCAAGGGCGTCCCCGTCAGCCTGCCGGATCCGCGCACCGGCAAGCCGCTGACCGTGGACTTTGCGATACCGGCCCTGGCCACCGTGCTGCGGCTGGCCAGCTACAGCGCCGACCAGGCGGCGCTGCTGCCGCTCTCGCTGCACCTGGCCAGCCGCGAGGGATATTTCCAGCCGCTGGCCGCGCAGTTCCTGATGGCCACCAGCACCTACGACGAGCTGCTCGCCTTCGGCATGCACAACAGCGTGGTCTGCGCGGAGGACGTGCCCTTCTTCGAGGGCCACGTGGACCGCGACGCCCTGGGCAAGACCTTCCTGGGTACCGCGCAGGTCGATGCGCTGAGGACGATCTGCCGCCTCTGGCCCCGCGGCGTGATGGACGAGGACCTGCACGAGCCCCTGCACAGCGCGGTGCCTGCGCTGCTGCTCTCCGGCACCGCGGACCCGGTGACACCAGCCGCCTACGGGGAGCTGGCCGCACGCGGCTTCACGCACGCGCTGCACCTGAAGCTCACCGACCAGGGCCACGGCCAGCTGGGCCTGCCGTGCATGGACCGCGTGATGGCGCAGTTCCTCGCGCGCGCCGCGGACCCGGCCTCGGTCTCGCAGCTGGACACCCGCTGCCTGAACGCTGTGAAGCCCGCGCCGTTCTTCCTCTCGCTCACCGGGCCTGCGCCATGATCGAGGCACGGGGACTGGCCAAGCGCTTCGGCACCGTGCAGGCGCTCACGGACGTGAGCTTCGCCGCGGCCGACGGGCGCATCACGGGCCTCCTGGGTCCCAACGGCGCCGGCAAGAGCACGACACTGCGCATCCTCTATACGATCCTCCAGGCCGATGCCGGCACCGCGCTCATCGACGGGGAGGTCATCGGCCGCGACAGCCTCTCGGCGCGCGCTCGCCTGGGCGTGCTGCCGCATGCCGCGGGGCTCTACAACTCGCTGACCGCGCGGGAGAACATCGAGTACTTCGGCCGGCTGCAGGGGCTCTCCCGCGCGGCGGCACGCGCGCGCGCCGCCGCGCTCCTCACGCAGCTGGAACTGCAGGACATCCAGGACCGCCGGGCCAAGGGCTTCTCGCAGGGTGAGCGCCTGAAGACCGCCCTGGCACGCGCGCTGGTGCACGCCCCGCGCAACCTGATCCTGGATGAGCCGACCAACGGGCTGGACGTGCCCTCCGTGCGCAAGCTGCGCGCGCTGCTGCGCACGCTCAAGGAGGCCGGCCACTGCGTGCTGTTCTCCAGCCACGTCATGCACGAGGTCGCCACGCTGTGCGACGACATCGTCGTGATCGCTGCGGGCGAAGTGGTGGCGCGCGGCACGCCGCAGGAACTGCTGGAGCGCACGGGCGCGGCGGACCTGGAACAGGCGTTCCTGGAGCTCACGGGCGATGCGACGGCAGGCCTGGCATGAGGCGCGCGCTGCTGATCGTCTTTGCCAAGGAGTTCGTGGAGAACCTGCGCGACCGGCGCACGGTGTTGGCGGCGCTGGTGATGGGACCGCTGTTCGCCCCGCTGATCTTCGGCGTCATGCTCAAGTTCATGCTCAAGCAGGGCGTGCAGGAGCCGGACAAGCCGCTGGAGGTCGCCATCCACAACGCCGCGGCCGCACCCAACCTGCGCGACTTTCTTGCCGCGCATGGCGTCGCCCTGCATGACTTCAGCGGTGATGACACGGCGGCGCGGGAGGCGATCCGCAGCCAGCGCGAGCACGTGGTGCTGGCCGTGCCCTCCGACCACGGCGAGCGCCTGGCGCGCGGCCTGCCCGCGCCGGTGCAGCTCTACGTCGACAGCTCCAGCAGCACCGACCAGCGGCTCCTCGGCCGCCTGCGGGCACTGCTCGGCGAGCACAACCGCAGCCTGGCGGCGCAGCGCCTGCTGCTGCGGGGCGTGGACCCGGTGCTGCTCTCCCCGGTGCCGGTGCAGGACGTGGACGTCTCAACCCCCGCGAGCCGCTCCGTACTGGTGCTGGGCATGCTGGGCTTCTTCCTGATCCTGGCGATGATGACCGGTGGCCTGTACCTGGCGATCGACACGACCGCCGGGGAGCGCGAACGCGGCACGCTGGAGCCGCTGCTGACGACCCCGGTGCCGCGCGAGGTCCTGCTCTACGGCAAGATGCTCGCCACTTGCAGCTACATGTCACTCTCGCTGTGCCTGACCACGACGATGTTCTTCGTGGTGCTGGGCCGCGTGGGGCTGGAGGACCTGGGGATGAGCGCCAACCTGGGCCTCCTGACGGCGCTGAAGGTCATCGGCGTGACGCTGCCCCTGGTGCCGGCGGCGGCCGCGCTCCTGACGATCGTGGCGGCATTTGCCCGCAGCGTGCGGGAGGCGCAGGCGTGGCTGGGCATCGTGCAGCTGGTGCCGAGCCTGCCGCTGGTCTTCGCGAGCGTCGCCAACGTCGTGCCGACGACCCGCCTCATGGCGGTGCCCAGCCTCTCGCAGCACTTTCTCGTCACGCGCCTCCTGCGCGCGGAGTCCCTGGACCCCCTGCAGGTGGCGCTCTCCGCGGGGAGCTGCCTGCTGCTGGGCGCCGTGCTCGTGTTAATCGCGGGCCGACTGTACCGGCGCGAGGCACTGCTGGGTTGAGGCCGGTGTCTCGCGTGACCGGCCCGCTGAGCAGGCTGGCAGGGGACGTCGCCACCGAGGTGGACGACGCCCGGCTCGTGATCGCGGGCGGCGGCAGTGCGGGGTCAGGCGCCTCGGGGAGAGGATCCGCGCGCATTCGCGCACGGGCGTAAGGCGAGTTGCTGCCCGGCAGGGGCGATCAGGCGTCAACGCCGAACGGTGAGTCTTCTCGCACCGTGTGAGGGTGCGGCAGGAGACGGGGAAAAGCTTCACCCTACTGTCATACACTCTGCGGCTTCACCGGACCGGCGTCCCCTTATTTCCCCCATGAAGAGCGTCCAGCAGTCCGATCTGCGCGCGATTGGCGAGGCACTGCTCGGCCTGGTGCTGGTTATGGCATTCAGCTGGGTAGGCCCGTAAAGCCGTGGCGCGGGGTTCGCGATGCCGTGCTGTTTGGTTCTAGCTCACCGCAGAGGGACCCGTCCGGCGGCGACCCCAACGTGATCATGCGCGCGGCGCTGCCGCAGGATCCACCCGGCGTCAGCGAGGGTGAGGACTGCCTGGTGGTGAATGTCTGGACACCCTCGGTTGCCGGCAAGCGCCCCGTGATGCTCTGGCTGCACGGCGGCGGGTACTCCTCCGGCTCGGCGTCCTACCCACTGTACGACGGCGGGAACATGGCACGTCGCGGCGACATCGTGTTCGTGGGTGTGAACCACCGCCTAAACGTATTCGGCTTCACGCACCTTGCGGCCACGGGCGGTGATCCCTTTGCGAGTTCAGGCAATGCCGGCATCCTTGACGTCGTGCAGGCGCTGCAATGGGTACGCACGAACATTGCCGCTTTTGGCGGGAATCCGGGCAATGTGACGATCTTCGGTGAGTCCGGCGGCGGCGGCAAGGTATCCACGCTGCTGGCGATGCCGGCTGCCAAGGGCCTGTTCCATCGCGCGATCATCCAGAGCGGCCCGGGTCTGCGTTCCATCGCGGCCGAGGATGCAACGCGCGCCTCCGCGATCCTCTCCAGCGAGCTCTCGCTCAAGCCCACCGACGTTCGTGGGCTGCAGCAGACCCCGGCCGACGTGCTGCTGAAGGCGTACTTCACAATCCAGCCCAAGCTGCGCGCGGCGGGTGTCTCCGGCAGCTTTGGGCCGGTGGTGGATGGCCTTGCCCTGCCCCGCCACCCCTTCGACCCGGATGCCCCGGCCGTGTCCGAGGACGTCCCCTTGCTGATCGGTAGCAACCGTACCGAGGCAACCTTTCCGCCATTCCTGCCACAGCTGGCGACACTGGTCCACCTAGACGAGGCGGGCCTGCGGGCGAGAATCAAGGCAGGCTTCCCGAAAGGCGATGCCGACGCCCTGATCAGAGCCTACCGTCAGGCCAATCCCACCGCGACGCCCTACGACCT
>CAIPVV010000059.1 GCA_903868595.1 uncultured Pseudomonadota bacterium | reverse complement strand
CCCCCCCCCCCCCCCCCCCCCCCCCCCCCCCCCCCCCCCCAGCGTTGCCGATGCGCGCCAGGAAATCACGGGTCCTACTTGCCGGTGCACCCCTGCTGCTGTGGGGCTGTGCCTCGCCGGACAACGCTCCTGCGGTCACCCAGCAGCGCGGGGTGGACGCATTTCATTCCATCGACATGCGGGGCGCTGCCGAACTGGATGTGCTGGTGGGTTCACGCCAGGCGGTCGTCGTGGAGGGCGCACCCGCCACCCTCGACCAGGTAACGACGACGGTACGGAACGGTCTGCTGGTGGTGCAACTGGCGCAGGGCGGGTTCTGGAAGCCTCAGGTCGGAAAGCTGAAGGTGCGCATCACGCTGCCCAGGCTCAACTCGCTCGCCCTGAATGGCGCCGGCCGCATCAGTGTCACGGGTTTGAACGGCGGGGACACCGCCATGGTGCTCTCCGGCGCAGGTGACCTGGAAGCCAGCGGCACGGTGGAGAAGCTCACGGTCAGCCTCAACGGCGCCGGCAACGTGGATCTCTCGCACCTGCTGGCTCACGACGCCGCCGTCGCGGTCAACGGCGCGGGCAGCCTCGTCGTCAACGCCACGGGCGATCTCTCGGCCAAGCTCAACGGTGTCGGCTCCATCGAGTACATCGGCGACCCCTTGCAGCTGACCACCGCCATCAACGGCATCGGCCATATCGGCCGCCGCGAGAAGACCTAGCCGGTCTTGCCCGGCCGCCGACCCAAAGCCCGCCGCAAACAGGAGTGCTGCGTTACGGCACCCGCGTTCGGCGCGGGACGAAAGGCCTGGCGCGAGCAGGCCCTCCCGCAGCCCTGGCCGCTATTTCCCGAACTTCGCCTGCAGGCCCACATAGGCCGTGCGCCCCGGCTCGGCCTCGAAGTAGCGCGAATTGCTGTCGTTGACGATGACGGAGCCGACGTAGTTGCGGCGCAGGATATTGTCTATGCGGACCACCTCGGAGAGGCGCCAGTTGGTGAATTCCTGCTGCCAGCTCAGGTGCGCGTTGAACAAAAGGTACGCCGGGGCTGCCGTGCTGTTGCGATCGTCGGCATACACCTGGGCGCGGGCAACGGCCTCCACGGTCGCCGATAGACTTGGCGACTGCGGCTGCCACGTCAGGCCCGCGTACAGCGCGTTCTCGGGCACCGCCGGCAGGCGCTTACCCACCGGGATCACCACCGGCGCACAGGGCAGCGTCACGCAGGTCGCGTAGGCGGTCTTGGTGACCGCCTGCAAGTAGGTGTAGGCGAAGTGGGAGGAGAGCGTCGTGGACCAGCGCCCATCCAGGCTCAGCTCCAGTCCCTTGCGCTCGGTCTCGCCGATGTTCGTGTAAACCGAACGCCCGCCGGAATTGGCGGCAATGGCCAGCTCGTTCTTGGTCCGGATGAGGAACGCGGCCAGGTTCCCCGACAGCTGCGCATCGCCCGCCTTGATGCCCACCTCGTAGTTGTCGCTGCGCGCCGGCGCAAGGCCCAGGTTCAACCCGGGCAGGCTGCCATTGGTGGAGCGGTACGCAAGGTTGTTCAGCGTCGGGGTCTCGAACCCCTTGCCATAGGACGTATAGAGGTTGACCAGCGGCGTGGCGCGGAACGTCAAGCCGGCCACCGGATCGGGCGCGGAATACCGCACGCTGCTGTTCGGATTGATCCCCGCGGCGGCGAGGCGGTTGTCGGATTCGACGACGACGGCGTTGTTGCGCACGCCGGCGATCGCCCGCCAGCGTGGCGACGGATCCCACTGCAGCTGAAGGTACTCGTTGATGTCGTAGACGCGGTTGCGAAGCGACGCGCGCAGCGCGCCCTCGACGCCTAGAGTCGTACCGATGTAATTGAGATAGCTGTGGCGGCTCTCGCCCAGCGCATCGTAACTGGCCCCGAGCGTCACCTTGAACGGGCTCGCGGAATCAGAGCGCCACGTCGCGTGGGCATCGGTTCCCCAAAACGTGCGGCTCAGGTCGATCACGCCGCCCGGACTGGTCAGCACTGCCTGCGTCGACTGGGGAATGGCCTGGAACTGGGTGGTGTCGCGCGCGCCGACATAGGTCGTGGAGGTCAGTTCGACCTGCGCCCCCAGCGGCACGAAGTAGATCACGCCCCCCTGCTCCTGGCTCAGCGACTTGCGTGTATTGAAGGTGATGGCCACTGGCGCCTGCCGCGGATCCGCCAGCCACTGGGTCCGGGTCAAGCCCAGCGGATCCTGAACGAATGGCGTTTCCACCGCGTTGGCGACGAATGTCAGCGTCGCGCCGTTGGCAAGATCCAGGCGCACCTTGGAATTGAAGTTATCCCGCTCGGCGGCGCTGTGCTGCCGGTAGCCACCGGTCTCGAAATGACTCGCGTCGACAACGTAATTGACGCGACCGGTATCGCCGGAGGCCTTCAGCAGGTAGCGCTGGGTGCCGTAGCTGCCCGCGGTCGCGGACGCCGACACGCCGAACCCCGGCTCGCCGTCTTCGGTGAATACCGAGATCACGCCACCCGATGAGTTGCCATAGAGAACGGAGAAGGGTCCGCGCAGCACTTCGATGCGGGCCGCGGAGCCCAAGTCGAACTGCGAGAACTGGCCTTGGCCGTCGGGCATCGTGCCGGGGATGCCGTCGGAGTAAAGGCGCACGCCACTGACACCGAAGGCCGAGCGCGCACCGAAACCACGAACCGATATCTGCAGGTCCTGGGCATAGTTCTGCCGCAGCTGGGCGTTGACACCCGGCACCTGGGAAAGCGTTTCCGACAGGTTCACCTGCAACTGGCCGTTCTGAATGAGATCCTTGTCCAGGCTGTCAATCGACGCCGGCAACAGCATGCTGCGCTCTGCGGTGCGGGTTGCGGAGACAACGACGGAATCGATGTCGGCGCGCGCGTCCGGTGCGGGGCTCAGAGCCAGCGCAACCGCGAGACTGACGTCGCAGAGGAGGGAGTTGCGACGGGAGACATCCGGACGCGGGAACTGGGACACGAGGGGCATCAAACACCTTCGAAGGCCGATCAAGGTAAAAAAGGAAACAAGGGTGCGAAGCACTGACACCTCGCCGGGGGCGAATCATCGCAGGCTTTGGGAGGAATCGCAGCATCAGCGCGCTGGCTTGGCCCGCTGCCCGGCCCTTGAATGGGTAGGAAATTGACGCGACAACAATCCTTGGCGCTCTGGACAAGGGCCGCGGACCGCGGGCTCGGGATGCTCCACCCCACGCTGGCGCAGGGCACCCATCGCGACTGCAGCCTTGCTGCGGCAGGCCTTGTGTTCCGGGTCACCTCGCGCAGGCGCATCCCGGCGGGTGCCGCAGTTGCCCTGCGTGCGGACCCGCGGGAGGGGGGCCAGATCTCAAGCGCCTGCGGCGGGAAGCAACACCGGCGGCGGGTGATCCTCCAGTGGCGCCCCGTGCCTCCCGGCGGAGCCAGCGCAGCGCAGCGCCCCGAGTCCGCTGGGCAGGTCATCCGGGCTTCCCCGAGACGGGCTCCTCAGAACGCGTCGGCGGCGCCCCAGCGCAGTCGTAGTTCCGCGGTGGTGCCGGCGTAGGCCGAGGGAGCCAGCGGCAGCGTGGAGAGGGCGGCACCCTTCTGCCCGCTGACGGGCAACAGCACGCGCTGTGCACCGCTGACCTCCAGCAACTGGAACCTGCCCGGTGCCACTCGAAACGCGATGCGCACCGGCCAACTGACTCCGCTGCGTGGCTTGAGTATCAGTTCACCAGCGCTGGCGACACCCTGCAGGTCCAATACCAGCGTGTTGCGCTCCCAGTACTGCAGCACGATGGGCATCGCCGCATCCGCCGCGACAACCACGTCGAGTTCATGAACCGCGCCCGGCTGGGGTACTTCCTTTGCCAGCCAGGGCCAGCGGCCGGGCAGCTGGCTTTGGACCTGCGCGCAACCGCCGAGGGCCAGCACGGTGGCAAGGGTGGCAAGCAGAGGGGCGGTACGGCTCATGGGCTGAAGGTCTCCAGCGTCCCGGGGTGGACCATCTACCATACGCGAACCGCGCGCACGGCGGAAACGCCGGCACGGCCCCGCCTCGTACTACAATGGGCAATGACAAACCGGACACCTGCCCGCGCCTCCGTACTGGCCCCGGCATTTAACTTCCGTGGCTGGATCGATGAACACCGGCACCTGCTCAAGCCCCCGGTAGGCAACAAGCAGGTGTTTCGCAACAGCGAGTTCATCATCATGGTGGTCGGCGGCCCGAATTCGCGCAGCGACTTCCACGTCGACCCGGGCGAGGAGTTCTTCTACCAGCTCGAGGGCGACATGCTGCTGCGTACTGTGCAGGACGGGCACATCGTGGATGTGCCGATCCGCGAGGGCGAGATCTTCCTGCTGCCGGCCAACGTGCCGCACTCTCCCCAGCGCTTTGCCAACACCGTGGGCCTGGTGATCGAACGCCAGCGACGGGCCGACGAGCGCGACGGCCTGCAGTGGTACTGCGAGAAGTGCGACAACCTGCTGTACGAGGAGTTCTTCCACCTCACCGACATCGAGACCCAGTTCCCGCCGGTGTTCGCCCAGTACTACGGGAGCGTAGAGCGACGTACCTGCAGGCGCTGCGGCGAGGTCGCCCCGATCCCGGGATCCCGCAAGGCGTGAGCGCACGCGCCGCCCTGCTGGCCCGGCTGTGCCTGGACCCGGAATCGGGCCGCGAGCTGCTGATCGACTTTGCCGCGCCGGTGAGCCTGGCCATCGAACTGGATTTCGACGGCCCGCAGCCGCGGCATTTCGCGGCCCCGCCGGCGCGTTCCGCGCCCTACCGCGTCGGCAGCTTCGAGGGCGAGGTACGCCGGGGCGCGAGCTGCAACTGCCGCAGCCTCACCCTGATCCCCCACTGCAACGGCACCCATACCGAGAGCGCCGGCCACCTGACCCTGCGCAGCCGGCCGCTGCACCAGTTCGTGCCGGCCGCCCCGCTGCCGGCCCTGCTGCTCACCGTGACCCCGCAGCCGAGCCTGCCGGGCGGGGAGGACAGCGTGCCGGCGCCGCTCCCGGGCGACCGGCTGGTGACCCGCGCGGCCCTGCTGGCGGCCTGGCCTGCAGACCCGCTGGTCCGGCCCCGCGCCCTCGTGATCCGCACGCTGCCGAATGAGCCCGCGAAGGCGCGGCGCGATTACTCCGTCTTGAACCCTCCCTACCTGTCGCGTCAGGCGGTGGCAGAACTGGTGGCGCGCGGTATCGAGCACCTGGTGCTGGACCTGCCGTCGCTGGATCGCACGCAGGATGAGGGCCTGCTGACGGGACACCGGCTGTTCTTCGGGTTGCCCGCCGGCAGCACGGAACTCAACGACGCCACGCGAGCGCAGTGCACGGTGACGGAATTCGCCTATATGCCCCCTGAACTGCTCGACGGGTGCTATGCGCTGCAACTGCAGCTGCCGGCGTTCGCTGGCGACGCCGTGCCCTCCCGCCCGCTGCTCTTCCCGGTACGTGCGCCATGAGCGACGCCTCGCGACTTGCGCAGGCCCGCGCCCTGGATGCGGCTGACCCATTGGCCAGCCTGCGTGCCCAGTTCGCCCTGCCCGTGGATGAGACGGGCCGCGAGCTGACCTACCTGTGCGGCCACTCGCTGGGGCTCGCGCCCCTCGCGGCGCGCCGCCGGGTCGAGGAGGAGCTGGACGACTGGGCGCGCCTGGGCGTGGAGGGCCACCACCGCGCGCGGCGACCGTGGATCGCGTATGCGGAGCTGCTGCAGGGCGGGCTCGCACGGCTTGCCGGCGCGCAGCCCAGCGAAGTCGTGGCGATGAATTCCCTCACCGTGAACCTGCACCTGATGATGGCCAGCTTCTACCGGCCGCAGGGCCAGCGCATCGCCATCGTCGTGGAGGAAGGCGCCTTCTCCTCCGACCGCCATGCCGTGGTCTCGCAGATCCAGTGGCACGGCCTGGACCCCGCGCAGGCCCTCATCGAGATCGCCCCGCCGCCGGGCGAGGACCTGATCGATGAGTCGCAGCTCACGGAGCTGCTGGCCGCGCGCGGCGCGGAAGTCGCCCTGGTGCTCTGGCCGGGCGTGCAGTACCGCACCGGCCAGGCGTTCAACCTCCCGCGCATCGCCGAGGCCGCGCACCGCGCCGGCGCGCTGTGCGGCTTCGACCTCGCCCACGGCATCGGCAACACCCCCCTCGCGCTGCATGACGACGGCGCGGACTTCGCGGTGTGGTGCGGCTACAAGTACCTCAACGGCGGCCCCGGCGCCCTGGGCGGGGCCTTCGTGCACGAGCGGCATCCGCGTGGTGCGGTACCGGGACTGGCGGGCTGGTGGGGGCATGACCCGGCCACGCGCTTTCGAATGGAGCCGGGGTTCCGGCCCGCGCCCGGCGCGCAGGGCTGGCAGGTCAGCAACCCGCCGATTCTCTCCACAGCGCCGCTGCTTGCATCGCTGGACCTGTTTGAGCAGGCAGGGGGACATCGGCTCCACGCCAAGGCCCGGGGCCTCACGGCCTTCCTGGAGGCCGCCCTGCGCGAACGCTTGGACGGTGTTCTGCAGGTGGTCACGCCCAGCAACGCGCGCGGCTGCCAGCTGTCGCTGCGGGTTCGCGCCGGGCGGGAGACCGGTCGCCGCGCCTTTGACCGCCTGACGGCGCTGGGGATCGCGGCGGATTGGCGCGAGCCGGACATCATCCGTGTCGCGGCCGTGCCGCTCTACAACCGTTACGAGGACCTGGCGCTGCTGCTGGACGCCCTGGAGCGGGCGCTGCTGACGCCATGAGCGCCACCGGCATTCTAGGCGGTGGACCGGCGGGACTGCTGCTGGCCCTGCTGCTGGCGCAACGTGGCGAGCGCGTGCGCATCTATGAGCGCCGCGCCGACCCGCGCGCCGCCGCGGCGGCGGCCGGCCGCTCGATCAACCTCGCGCTGGCGGCTCGGGGACTCCAGGCGCTGGAGGCTGCCGGCATGCAGGCGCGCCTGCGGGACCTGCTGGTGCCGATGCGGGGCCGCATGCTCCACAACCTGGATGGCAGCCAGCAGTTCGCCGCCTACGGCCAGGACGAACGCGAGGCGATCTATTCGATCTCGCGCACCGACCTGACGCGCCGACTGGTGGAAGCGGCGGCCGATCAGCCCGGCATCCAGCTGCACTTCAACCAGCGCAACCTGGGCCTGGATGCCTCCGGCGAACCCCTGTTGCGCGATGAGCTCACCGGCCGCGAGTACGCCGGCGTCGCGGCGCGCTGGATCGGCGCCGACGGCGCGGGTTCAGCCCTGCGCAACGCGCTACGCGAAGCTGGCCAGCTGACCTGCCAGGAGGACTTCCTGGACCACGACTACAAGGAACTCTCGATCCCCGCGCGCGGCGGCGCCGCGGTGATGGAGCAGCAGGCCCTGCACATCTGGCCGCGTGGCCACTTCATGCTCATCGCACTGCCCAATGCCGATGCGAGTTTCACGGCCACGCTGTTCCTGCCGCGCAGCGGGGCGCAGAGCTTCGAGCAGCTCTACGACGATCAGGCCGTGCAGGCGTTTTTCTCGCAGCAGTTCCCGGACGTCGTGCCGCTGATGCCGCAGCTGCCGGCGCAGTTTGCGGCGCATCCGCAGGGCCGCCTGGCGACGGTATACGCCAGCCCCTGGAACCTGGAGGAGCGGATGCTGCTGATCGGGGACGCGGCCCACGCCATCGTCCCGTTCCACGGCCAGGGCATGAACTGCGCCTTCGAGGACTGCCGGGTACTGGCTGGCCTGCTTGCGCGGGATCCGCGGGGCGATGCGTTCGAGCGCTTCAACGCCCAGCGCAAGAGCGACGCGGACGCGATCGCGCGCATGGCGCTGGAGAACTACGGGGAGATGCGCGACAGCGTGCGTGATCCGCGCTTCCAGCTGCAGAAGCAGATTTCCCTGGAACTGGAGCGGCGGTTCCCGGGGCGGTTCATCCCCCGCTACTCGATGGTGATGTTCCACGCGGAGATCCGCTACAGCGTCGCGCTCTCGCGCGGCCTGCTGCAGCAGCAACTCCTCGATGAGCTGACCCTGCCCTTGCCGGATGGCCGCCTGCCGGACCTTGCACAGATACGCTGGGATGTCGCCGCCGAGCGCATCGCCGCGCTACCACCGCTCTAGCGCCGCTCCAGCACCAGGAAGGTCATCTCGCAGGCGTTGCGCTCGTCCGCCGGCCGGCGCGGCTCGCGCGAGACTTCCCGCCACTCCGACGGCGTCAGCGGCGGCATGTAGGTATCGCCCTCGACGCTCATGTGCAGGCGGGTCAGCTGCAGCCGGTTCGTACGCGGCATCGCCAGCTCGAAGAGCGCGGCGCCCCCGATGATCATCAGCTCCGGCACGTCGTGCGCAGCGGCCAGCGCCTCCTCCAGCGAGTGCACGACCTCAACCCCGGCGGGATGAAAGTCCGCCGAGCGCGTGAGCACGAGGTTGCGCCGCCCCGGCAGCGGACGCCCGATGGACTCGAAGGTCTTGCGGCCCATGAGCACGGGCTTGCCCAGGGTCACTTCCTTGAAGTGCCGGAGGTCGGCGGGCAGGTGCCAGGGCATGCCGTTGTCCCGGCCGATGACATTGTTCTCCGTCACGGCCACCACGGCTGTCAGGATCATGGCGCGCTAGATCTCCACCTGAGTGACCAGCGCGATGACGCGCCGCTCGGGCATGCGGAAGAATTCCGAGGCCTGCGTGCTGCGCCGCTGCAACCAAGCGAACACGCGCCGCTTGATCCCCACGTACCCGGCACGGGTGCGCGGCACCACCAGGTGCCAGCCCACGAAGAACGAGCAGTCGTCCACGAACAGCTTCAGGCCACGGCTGCGGGCCTGCTTGAGCGCCTCGCTGACATCCGGCGTCTCCATGTAGCCAAAGCGGGCCCGCAGGACCGTGACATCCGGCAACAGCTGCTCGATGCGAACGCGATCGGCCGGATCCTGGCGCGGCGTACGCGCGATCTCCAGGTTCAGGATCACCACGTGCTCGTGCACGATGTGGTTGTGCTCCAGGTTGCGCAGCAGCGCAGAGGGCACGTACTTGGTGGAACTCGTGAGGAACACCGCCGTGCCGGGCACACGCCGGGCGTTCTTCAGCAGCTCCCCCATCTGCTGGATCGGAATAGCCTCGGCAGCCAGCGCCTTGCGCAGCTGCAAGCGGCCATTGCGCCAGATCATGAACACGGAGAAGAGAATCGTGGACAGCAGGATCGGCACCCAGGCGCCATCGACGATCTTGGTCAGGTTGCCGGCCAGGAAGACCAGGTCAATCATCGACAGCGGCAGGAACACCAGGGCAAGCCGCAGCTTCGACCAGCGCCATTCGGTGGCGGCCAGGAAGCAGGCCAGCACGGTGGTGATCGCCATCGTTCCGGCGACCGCCGCGCCATAGGCGCCGGCCAGCGCCGCCGAGGAACCAAAGGCAACCACGAAAAGGGATACCGCGACCACCAGCACGCCGTTGACCACTGGCACGTAGATCTGCCCCTGCTCGGTTTCCGATGTCTGCAACACGCGCACCCGCGGCAGGAAATCCAGCTGCACCGCTTGGCGGGTCATCGAAAAGGCACTGGTGATAACAGCTTGAGAGGCGATCACGGTGGCCGCGGTGGCCAGGATCACCATGGCGGGCAACAGCGCCTCCGGTACGAGCACGTACAACAGTTGGCTGGGAGGCTTGCCGGGGTGGGAGAGCAGGTACGCCGCCTGGCCGGAGTAGTTCAAGAGCAATGCGGGCCACACCATGCCAAACCACGCGTAGCGAACCGGACTCTTACCGAAGTGGCCCATGTCCGCGTAAAGCGCCTCGCCGCCGGTAAGTGCCAGGAAGACGCCGCCCGTGACCGCCCCGGCAACCCCGGGGTGGCGGACCAACAGCATCACGCCATACAGCGGGTTCAGGGCCTGTAGCACCGCTGGATTCCTAACAACGGCAGCGGCTCCCGTCACGGCGATCACCGAGAACCACAGCATCATGATCGGACCGAACAGCTTGCCGATGGCATGCGTGCCGTGACGCTGTATGGCAAACAGCAGCACCAGCACGACAATCGTGACCGGCACCACGGAACTGGACATGCTCGCGTCCAGCAACTCCAGGCCCTCCACCGCGCTCAATACCGAGACCGCAGGCGTGATCAGCGCATCACAGTAAAACAGTGCCGCCCCCAGAACCGCCAGCACCACCAGGTACTGGCGCCAGCGTCCCGCAGAGGCCATGTGGCGCTGGGCTAGCGCGAACAGCGACAGGATCCCGCCCTCGCCCTGGTTGTCGGCCCGCAGCATGAGCACGACGTACTTCAGCGTCACGATGATCAGCAGGCTCCAGCACACCAGCGAGAGCACGCCGAGGATCGTAGCGGCATCCGGCGAGGCGGCTCCGCCCGAGGCCGCCGTGATCGCCGTGTCGAAGGCATACAGCGGGCTCGTGCCGATGTCACCGTAGACGACGCCAAGGGCCCCGATCACCGCGGTTGCAGTAACGGGCTTGGCGACACCGCCAGAATGGGCTGACATCGGACGAACTCCTGTGCGGAACTAGCGGCGCGACTTCTTCTTCGCCCGCTTGGCCGCCTTCTTTCCTGCCTTCTTTGCAGCCTTCTTGGCGACCGTCTTGCCGGACTTCTTGGCGGCCTTGCGGGCAACCTTCTTGCCCTTCTTGGCAGCGGCGCTCTGCTTGGTCTTCTTGCGCGGCTTGGGGCGCTTGGCGGGCCAGAGCATCGTGCCTCGGCAGTTGGGCGCTCCGCAGCGGCAGGCGTAGATCTCGTCCACGTTCGGCGGATCGTTCTTGTCACGGCCGATCTGGTAATCGTAGCCGAGCTCTTCGCCCTTCTTGATGTCCTTGATCGCGTCGATGTAGACGCGGCTCTTCTCCACCGTGGACTCGCAGTTCTCGGCGCACGAGTGGTTGATGAAGCGCGCCTCGTTGCCACCCACGCCACCGTCGATCACCGTCTTGCGGTCGACGATGAAGAGGAAGGTATGGTTGTCGTTGACGTCATAGCCCTCGTAGCGGGCATCGGCTTCCTTCCAGGTCACGCGGTCGCCCACGTACTCGCTGACGCGAGTGCCCTTCGGGATGTCCTTGCGCGCGAAGCAGCCGCGACCATGGACCTTGGAGTTGCGAACAATGAACCAGGGGTTCGGCTTGTACGGATCGGGGGCCGTCTTGACCAGTTTGGCCTTCTTGGTTGTTGTTGCCATGATTAGACAGCCACCGGGGCTTTGATCGCCGCATGAGATTGGTAGTTCACGAACTGAAAGTCCTCTGCTTGGTAATCGAATAAAGTCGCGGGTCGCCGCCCGATCTTAAGCTGCGGCGGGGCCAGGGGCTCGCGCGACAGCTGCAGGTCGGCCTGCTCCAGATGATTCAGGTACAGGTGGCAGTCGCCGCCCGTCCAGATGAATTCGCCCACCTCCAGGTCGCACTGCTGGGCCACCAGATGGGTCAGCAGGGCGTAGGAGGCAATGTTGAAAGGTACCCCCAAGAACACATCCGCGCTGCGCTGGTAGAGCTGGCAGGAGAGCCGGCGGCCAGCCACGTAGAACTGGAACATGACATGGCAGGGCAGCAGCGCCATCCGCCCCAACTCCCCGACGTTCCAGGCGCTCACCACCAGGCGGCGGGAATCCGGGTTGCTGCGCAGCGTCTCCACGACCTGCGAGATCTGGTCTATGAGGCGCCCGTCGGCACCTTGCCAGGCGCGCCACTGGCGACCGTAGACCGGTCCCAGCTCGCCCTGCTCATCGGCCCATTCATCCCAGATCGTCACACCGTGCTCGCGCAGGTACTTCGTGTTGGTATCGCCGCGCAGGAACCACAGCAGTTCATGGACGACGGAGGGCAGGTGCACCTTCTTGGTCGTGACCAACGGGAAGCCTGCCCCCAGGTCAAAGCGCGACTGCCAGCCGAACAGCGACAGCGTGCCCGTACCGGTGCGATCGGCCTTGCGCTCGCCCCGCTCCCGCACCGCCCGCAACAGCTCCAGGTAGGCCTTCATCGCGGCGCTTGCCGGTTACCCGACGGCTGGGGCCGAAAGACGCCCAGCGCCAGCAGCGCGAGCCCCGCCACCAGTGCCGGCAGCGAGAGCAACTGGCCCATGGTCAGCCAGCCACCGGCCAGGTAGCCCAGCTGGGCGTCCGGCTCGCGGATGAACTCCACCCAGATGCGCACCAGCCCGTACCAGGCCAGCCCCAGGCCGATTACCGTGCCGCGGGGGCGCGGCCGGGCCGAGAACGTCCACAGCAGCACGAACAGCAGCAGGCCCTCCAGCAGCCCCTCGTAGAGCTGCGAGGCGTGGCGCACGACCGGCGGCGCCCCGGGTGCACCCGGGACGAGAAAGCCCCAGGGGACCTGCGTCGGCGCGCCCCAGAGCTCGCCGTTGATGAAGTTGCCGATGCGCCCGAACAGGATCCCCAGCCCCGGCAGCACGGCCGTGAAATCCAGCACGTCCAGCACGTTGCGGGAACGGCGCAGGCCGAACAGCGCGAGGCTCAAGAACACGCCGATGATGCCGCCGTGGAAGGACATGCCGCCCTGCCAGATCTTCAGCGGATACCACGGATCCAGGCCCCAGAAGCTCAGCCCGTAGAACAGCACGTAGCCGATGCGGCCACCCGCGATGCCACCGACCATGGCCCAGAAGATCAGGTCATCGACGTCGTTGTCGCTCCAGGTGCTGCCCGGCCGGGCAGCCCGCCGCCGCGCCAGGTACCAGGCGGTGGCAAAGCCGATGACGTACATGATCCCGTACCAGTGGATCTGCACGGGCCCCAGGTGCAGGGCGACGGGATCAATCTGTGGGTAGCGGAGCATGGAGCGGATTCTAGCGGGTTACCCGGCAGAACACGGTCTTCAGGTAGCGCGTCTCCGGAATGGCCGGATGCACCGGATGGTCCGGCGACTGGCCGCCGAACTCCAGGATCTGCGCGGTGCGCCCCAGGTTCCCGGCGGCGACCTGGATGAGGGCTGGCAGCGCCTCCTGCGGGAGGTGGAAGGAGCAGGAGCAGCTCACCAGGATTGCATCGTCGCTCAGCACGCGCATCGCCAGCTGGTTCAGGCGGCGGTAGGCCGCCTCGCCCTGCGGCTGGTCCTTGCGGCGCTTGATGAAGGCCGGCGGGTCGACGATCACCACGTCATAGCGCTCGCCCCGCTCGTGCAGCTGGGCGAGCACGTCGAAGGCATCGCCCTTGTGGGCATCGAGGGAGAGGCCGTTGGCCTCGGCGTTCTTGAGCGCCCAGTCCAGTGCGGTCTGCGAGGCATCCACGCAGGCCGCACTGCCGGCGCCCTGGCGCAGCGCCGTCAGCGCCCAGGCGCCCACGTAGCTGCAGACGTCCAGCACCCGCGCACCGGGCGTCATGTAGCGCTTCAAGCGCTCGCGGTTGGCGGCCTGGTCGTAGAACCAGCCCGTCTTCTGCCCCTCGGCCAGCGGCGCGGTCAGGCGCAGTTCATCCTCGATTACCTGCAGCTGCTCGGGTAGTTCACCGACCGCCACGTCCACCTGGCGGGGCAGCTTTTCAAGGTCCCGCGCCGAGCTGTCGTTTTTCCACACCAGCGCGCGCGGGTTGATCACCTGGTGGATCGCCTGCTCCAGCACCGGGCGCAGCCTCTCCATGCCCAGCGTGGCGATCTGCCCTACCAGCACATCGCCATAGCGATCCAGCACCAGCCCGGGCAGGCCATCGGACTCGCCGAACACCAGCCGGTAGCAGTCATGGCGATAGAGCCGCTGGCGCAGGGCGAGCGCGGACTTCAGGCGCCGCACGAACAGTTCCAGTCCCACGGGCTGGGCTTCGTCGCGGGAGATCAGGCGCGCGCAGATCAGCGCATGCGGATTCACACAGGCGTAGCCCACGAACTGGTCGCGGTGATTGTGCACACGCACCACGGCGCCGGGCGCAAAGCCGGTGAGGGGCTGCGCCTCGTTGTCGATCTCGTTGGAGAAAATCCAGAGGTGCCCGGCGCGAAGACGCTTGTCCTCGTTGCGCTTGAGCCGCAGTACCGGCAGCGCGGCAGCTAAATGGTCGGTCATCGTGGGGGCAACGCTGTTTACGTATAGTGGCGCGCATTCTACTGCAAGAACCGAGCGCGCCATGACCAATGCACCCGCCGGCCGCGGCCCCAACCGCCTGGCCGAGCAAACCAGCCCCTACCTGGTGCAGCACGCGCACAACCCGGTGGACTGGTACCCCTGGGGTCCGCAGGCACTGGCCGCCGCGCGCCAATCCGGCAAGCCGATCCTGCTCTCCATCGGCTACTCAGCCTGCCATTGGTGCCATGTGATGGCACACGAGTCCTTCGAGCATGAGCCCACGGCCGCGGTGATGAACGAGCTGTTCATCAACATCAAGGTCGACCGCGAGGAGCGGCCGGACCTGGACCGCATCTACCAGCTGGCGCATCAGCTGCTGACGCGCCGTGGCGGCGGCTGGCCGCTCACGATGTTCCTGACCCACGATGACCAGCGCCCCTTCTTCGGCGGCACCTATTTCCCGCGCGAGGCCCGCCAGGGCATGCCCGCCTTCAGTGACCTGCTCCGCCGCGTCGCCGAGTACTACCGCGAGCAGTCGCCCGCGCTGCGCGAACAGAACCAGGCGCTGGTGGATGCGCTGGCACGCATCGATGCAGGGAATGCGACGGGCGCACCGGCCGCGCTGGACAACGAGCCACTGTTGCAGGCCCGGGCGCAGCTGGCGGCACGGTTTGACCGCGAGAACGGCGGGTGGGGCGGCGCACCCAAGTTCCCGCACCCGGCCATGGTGATGCGCCTGCTGCGCGACTGGCATGCGACCGCAAGCGCTGCGCAGCCGGACCTGCAGGCTTTATTCATGGCGACCTTGAGCCTGACGCGCATGGCCGAGGGCGGGCTCTACGACCAGCTGGGCGGCGGCTTTAGCCGCTACAGCGTGGATGAGGCGTGGCAGATCCCGCACTTCGAGAAGATGCTCTACGACAACGGGGCGCTGCTGTCGGCCTACGCGGCGGCGGCATTGGCTACCGGGGATCCGTTCTACGCGGAGGTCGCCGCCGGCACGGCGGATTTTCTGCTGCGTGACATGCAGTCTCCCGAAGGCGGCTTCTACTCCTCGCTGGATGCGGACTCGGAAGGCCACGAGGGCCGGTTCTACGTCTGGTCACCGCAGGCGGTCCGCGCCGCGCTCCCGGCCGCCGAGGCCGAACTGTTCATCGCGCGCTACGGGCTCGACCGACCGCCCAACTTCGAGGGCCAGTGGCACCTGGTGGTCGCCCGCAGCCTGCAGGAGCTGGCCGCCCAGCAACCCTGGGCAGGCAGCGATCCGGCCGCGCTTCAGGCGCGCCTCGCCGCGGCGGCGGCCACGCTGCTGGCGATGCGCAGCGCCCGCCCCTGGCCGGGCCGCGACGAGAAGGTGCTCACCAGCTGGAACGCGCTGGCGATTCGCGGCCTGGCCGATGCCGCGCGCGCGCTGGGCCGCACGGAGCTGACGCAGGCGGCGACCCGTGCCTTGGACTTCATCCGGCGCCGCCTTTGGCAGGAAGGCCGGCTCCTGGCGGTGAGCCAGGGACCGCTCGCGCATGTCCAGGCGTACCTGGATGACCATGTGCTGCTCATCGACGCGATCCTCGCGCTGCAGACCCTGCGCTTCGACGCCGAGGAGCTCGCCTTTGCCGCGAGCCTCGCCGAGCTCGTGCTGGCGCGCTTCGCCGATACCGAGCGCGGCGGCTTCTACTTCACCGCGGATGACCACGAGGCCCTGATCCACCGCAGCCGGTTCTTCGGCGACGACGCGATGCCAGCCGGCAACGCGGTGGCGGCCCAGGTGCTGCTGCGACTGGGGTATCTGCTGGGCGAGGAGCGTTACCTGGCCGCGGCCGAGGCCACGCTGCGCGCCGGCTGGTCGCAGGGGGTGGCACAGCCCATGGGGCATATCAGCCTGCTCACGGCGCTGGAGGAGCAGCTGCAGCCGCCGGCAATCCTCGTGCTGCGTGGGCAACCGGCGGCACTGGCGCGCTGGCAGGGCCAGCTGCTGCGCGTCTATGCCCCGCGGGTCAGCGTGCTGGCGATCGCGGCCGACGCCACCAACCTGCCGCCGGCCCTGGCCAGCAAGCCGCCGCGCGGCGAGATCACCGCCTACCTGTGCCGCGGCAGCCAGTGCTCCGCCCCGATCGACAGCCTGAGCGCCCTGCTGCGGGAGCTGCGGGCGCTCTAGCCGTGCGGTCGGCTCACAGTGCGGCGCACAGCGCCGCCAGCAGATCCGCGTCCCGCGCCGGATCAAAGCGCGGGGCAGCGGCCCAGTCGTAGGCCCAGGGATGCGCCGTCGCCAGCGGCGCCGGCTCGCTGGCATAGCGCGGCACGACATGGGCATGCAGCGCCGGCTCGACGTTGCCGAACATCGCATAGTTGATGCGCAGCGCCCCGGTGACCGCCAGCACCGCATCCCCCAGCCGGGCCATGTCGTCCAGGAACTGCAGCCGCGCCGGCCCCGCCAGGGCGTTCAGGTGGCCCACGACCGGGTCCGGCAGCAGCAGCGCGTAGCCCCGCAGGACCTGCTGCTCGCCCAGCACCGCCCAGCCGGACGGCAGCCGGGCGACCCGCGTGGGGTCGCTGCCCGCCCGCAGGGCAGCCACGCGGCGATGGATCGCCGTGCTCATGCTGGGCTCGAGCGGAACCTGAAGCACACCGCGCCGCCGGTGCACAGGCAGGCCCAGAGGTAGTCCAGCTTCAGGGGGGTGCGCATGTAGATCACCGCGAAGGGCACGAAGACGCCCAGCATAAACACCTCCTTCAGGATCTTCAGCTGCGGCAGCTACTACACTAGCGCGATCCCCGCGCTGGCCAGCGCCGCCACGTCCCAGGCTCGGCCCGCCCTGTTCTTCAGGTGTGCCTACCCGGCAACCGTCATGAAGCCGCTGGAGAGGATCCGCAGGCCCGCAGTGGAGAGGAGGGTCGACAGCAAGGCGGACGTGGACGGCTCCGGTAAGGTTCTGGCCGCATCCTAACCTGCGCTATGCTCCGGCGGCTTTGCCCCGGAACCGGAGATCCTGCCCCGATGAGCCACCCTGCCTTTCGGCACGAACTCACGACCCGCCTGGGCCGCCTGTGAACCGGCGCCTTGCCCTTTACGCCGCCTTTGCCGCGGCGGCCTTCATCAGCCTGTGGCTGTGGTGGCAGGACGGCCATGCCGTCGCGCTGATCGACGCACCGGCGGGCAAGCTGGACTGCGTCTCCTACACGCCGTCGCGCAACCAGCCGCTGCTGCCCACCCAGGCGGTCACCCGCCTGAAGCTGGAGCACGACCTCACGATCCTCGCCGCGCGCTTTCGCTGCGTGCGCATCTACTCGGTCGGCAGTGGCCTGGACCAGGTCCCCACGGTCGCGCGCCAGCTCGGCCTGAAGGTGCTGCTGGGCCTGTGGATCGGATCGGACCCGGAGCTGAACCAGCGCGAGATCAAGCGCGGACTGCAGGTCGCCGAGCGCGACAAGGATGTGATCGAGGCGGTTATCGTCGGCAACGAAGTGCTGCTGCGTCGGGAACTGACGGTGGAGCAGCTGGCGCGCCTGATCCGCCAGGTCAACTCCAACACCACCATTCCGGTCACCTATGCCGATGTCTGGGATTTCTGGAAGGTGAACCCGCAGCTGGAAGCCGACACCGACTTCATCACGATCCACCTGCTGCCCTACTGGGACGACAAGCCGACCGGCATTGACGCTGCGCTTGCGCACACGGCGAACGTCTATGCGGAGGCGCGCGCCACCTTCCCCAACAAGCGCGTATTCATCGGCGAGACGGGCTGGCCCAGCCAGGGCCGCCAGCGCGTGGATGCGGCCCCCGGCGCCGTGGCGCAGGCCCGCTTCGTGCGCGAATTCACCAGCTGGGCGCAGCAGCACGACATCCAGTACAACCTGATCGAGGCCTTCGACCAGCCCTGGAAGCGCGCGCAGGAAGGCACCGTGGGCGGCTACTGGGGCATGTACGACGCGCACGGCGACCCGAAATTCCCGCTGCAGGGCGCGATGGCCGAGGACGCGGGCTGGCGGGTCGGCCTGTGGGGCGCAGGGGCAGGCGCTGTGATCCTGCTGGGGCTGGGCCTGCTGCTCGCCGGCAGCAGGGGTCGTCCGGATGCACTGCTGCTGCTCCTCGCCGGCGCGGCAGCCGGCGCCATCGCGCTCATGCAGTGGCGCTACCTCTCCACCACCAACCGCAACCTGACCGAATGGGTGGCCAGCGCCATCATCGTGCTGGTGGGCGGGGTGCTGTACGGTTGGATCGTGCTGTCCTTCTCCGGCCGCAAGTCCCTGGAGCGCCTGCCGGCGCCAGAGAGCATCTTCGAGACGCTCGATAGCCTGGACCACCGGGAGTTTAGGGCGCGGCCCGCCGCGCACGGGCGCATCCGCACGCTGGGCGTGCTGCGCTTCGTGCTGCTGCTGGGATTCGCCTACGTCTGCCTGGGGCTGGCGGTGGACGCGCGCTACCGTGGCTTCCCGACCTGCCTGTATGTCCTGCCGGTGATGGCCCTGTCGCTGCTGTCGCTGTTTGATCGCGGCGGCCGCGCGCTGCAGTTTAGGCTGATGCCGGAGGAAACGGCCCTGGCGATGCTGGCCGGCGGCTGCTCGGTGGTGATCGCCCTGCGCGAGGGCTGGCACAACCCGTCGGCGCTAGGCCTGGCCGGGCTCGGCCTGACCTTCGCTTGCAGCCTGTTGATACCCGCGGGCCGCCGCGCGCGCAATCACGAGTAGGCCCAGCAGGATACCGATCACCGCGGCGTCGAAGCGGTACAGCACGACGCTCACGCCGCCCATCGCGATGGCGGCAAGCGCCAGGCGGCGGGTGCGGGTCACCGTGCTCCAGACGCCGAACAGCGTCGCCGTCATGCCGGCGATGTTCTTCACGAACAGCACCACCAGCGCCTGGCGCAGCAGGCAGCCCAGCCAAGGGCCCTCGTGCCGCTCGCAGGCCGAGGCGTAGGCCATCGGCTCGATCAGGCGGTACTTGGCCAGGACCGTGGCACCAATGACCAGTGCCACCAACAGCGAGCCGCCGACCAGCCAGCGCAGGCTCTGCGGCTTTGAGGAAATCTCAGTCATTCGTATCGCAGCGCCTCGATGGGGTTCAGCTGGGAGGCCCGGCGGGCCGGAACGTAGCCGAACAATACCCCAACTGCAGCCGAGGCCAGTATCGCCAGCAGGATGATGGCGGGGCTCACATAGACGGGCCAGTCGAAGAAGGAGGAGACCCCCAGGGCGATGCCCAGCCCGAGCGTCAGCCCGATCAGGCCGCCGGCCAGGCACAAAAGGACCGCCTCGGTCAGGAACTGGCCAAGGATGTCGGCGCCCCGGGCACCGATCGCCATCCGCAGGCCGATCTCCCGTGTCCGCTCGGTCACGGACACCAGCATGATGTTCATGATGCCGATGCCACCGACGATCAGGGAGATCGCCGCTGCCGACGCCAACAGCAGACTCAGGGTGCGCTGGGTGGCGCTGCGCGTGGCCAGGAACTCGGCGAAGTTGCGAATGGCGAAGTTGTCCGTCGCGTTGGCGCCGATGCGACGCCGGATGCGCAGTACCCGCTGCAGATCGGCCTGGACCTCATCGACGTCATAGTGGTCATCGACCTTCACCAGGATCTGGCCGACCTCATCCGGCACGCGGATGCGGCCCATGAGGCGCGAGCGCGCGGTCGCCAGCGGCACGATCACCGTATCGTCCTGGTCGCGTCCGCCGGCCTGTCCCTTGGAGGTGAGCACGCCGATGATCTCGAACGGGATGTTGTTCATGCGGATCGTCGTGCCGATCGGGTCCGCATCGCCAAACAGCTCGCGCGCGACCGTGGACCCGATGACGGCAAGCTTGCGGCCGGTGGAAGCCTCGATCGCATCGAAGTAACGGCCGCGCTTCACCGGCCAGTCGCGCACGTCCTGGATCTCCACGGTGGAACCGCTGACCTGCGTTACCCAGTTGGCATTGCCGATGACAATGGTGGCGCTGCCGTTCATGTTGCCGGCCACGGCGGTAATGCCCTGCACGCCCTCGCGGATCGCCCGCATGTCCTTCTCGGTCAGCGGCGGCGCCGAGCCCGCGCCGCCTTGGCGACCGCCCACGTTCATGGAGCCGGGGAAGATGGTGAGCTGGTTGGTACCCAGGCTCGCGATCTGCGCCTCGATCTGCTTGCTTGCGCCATTGCCGATGGCCGACATCACGATGACGCTGCCGACGCCGATGATGATGCCGAGCGTGGTCAGCACGCTGCGCAGCACATTGCGGCGCAGGGCAATGAGCGCGGTCTTGATGAATTCCGACAGGCTCATGACTTGGGCTCCTCGAAGCGGCCATCCATCGCCCGATCCTCCACCAACCGGCCGTCACGCACGCGCAGCAGGCGACGTGCATGCGCGGCGACGTCCAACTCGTGCGTCACCATGATGATCGTCATCCCCTGCGCATTGAGGTTCTTGAACAGCGTCAGGATCTCCAGCGACGTAGCTGTGTCCAGGGCACCGGTCGGCTCGTCGGCCAGGATGATCTTGGGAGAGTTGACCAGGGCGCGGGCGATGGCCACGCGCTGCTGCTGTCCGCCGGAGAGCCGCGAGGGCACGTGATCCATGCGCGAGCCCAGCCCGACCTGTTCCAGGCAGCGCCGTGCGATCGCATCCGGATCCTTCGGTCGCGGCATCGTGTAAGTCAGCGGCAGCTTCACGTTGTCCAGCGCCGTGGTGCGCGCCAGCAGGTTGAACTGCTGAAACACGAAGCCGATGGTGTGGTTGCGCAGGCCGGCCAGCTCATCGCGGCTGAGCGTCGCGATGTCGATGCCGTCGATGCGCATCTCGCCGCTGGTCGGGACGTCGAGCGCACCGATGAGGTTCATCAGCGTGGACTTGCCCGAGCCAGACGGCCCCATGATCGCGACGAACTCGCCGCGCTGGATCTCGAAGGAGACGTCCCGTAGCGCGTGGACCGCCTGCTCGCCCAGCTGGTAGGTCTTGGCCAGTTGGTGAGCCGCGACGACGGGCACCTTTGCCGGGGCGCCCTCCGCGGTCACTTCTTGACCTCCGTCCGGGAGCGCGTGATGACCTCATCGCCCTCCTTCAGGTCGCTACCCAGCAGCTCCGTGTAGCGGTCGTCCGCCAGTCCCAGCCGCACCGTCACAGCCTTCGGCGTGCCACCCGATAGCCTGTAGAGGGTTCCCGGCCGCTCGCGCACGCCACCGGCGCGGCGCTGCGCCTGCCACTTCTGCAACTGCTCGGGGGTCAGGACGCTGGACATCAGGTTTTCCATGCGGGCACGCATGGCCTGGGCCTGCTGGTCGCCAAATCCACCCGGCGGGCCCACAGCGCCTGCCGCCAGGCCACCCCCCTGGGTCGCCTGCGCACGTATCTGGGCGAAGAGCTGTTTGCGGCCCTCGTCGAGCTTGGCCTGCTGCTCCTTGGTGAGCCCCAGCGCCGCCACCATCGCCGCGTTCTGCGCGGCAAAGCCACCGCCCGGGCCACCGGCGCCCGGGCCGGCAGGGCCAGCGCCAGCCGCTGCGGCGGGCCCCAGTTTCGCCGCGCCGGCAGGCTGGAAGCGCGCAGCGTCGTTGGATACGCGCAGCACGTTCTCGCGCCGGTCGGTCACAATGCGCACGTTGGCCGTCATGCCGGGCAGCAGCATTTGTCGCGGATTGGCCGCCTGCACCATCACGCTGTAGGTCACGACGTTCTGCACCATGGTCGCCGCCAGGCGCACCTGCACGACCCGGCCCTGGAAGCTCTGGTCGGGAAAGGCGTCCACCGTGAAGCTCGCCGCGTCCTCCGGCTTGATCGCACCGATGTCCGCCTCATCCACCTTCGCCTCGATCTGGATCCGCGAGAGGTCCTGTGCGATGGAGAACAGCACCGGCGCCTGCAAGCTCGCCGCGACGGTCTGGCCGCGGTCAATGGCCCGCTTGATCACCACGCCGTCGATGGGCGAGGTGATCTGGGTGCGCGAGAGGTCGATGCGTGCCTGGTCCAGCGCCGCCTGGCGGGTGCGCACGGAGGCCGTGGCATTGGTGAGCTGGGCACGCGCAATGTCCAGGTCGCCCTGGGCCAGCTCCATCGACTTGCGGCTGTCCTCGGCTGCGCTGGCGGCGATCAGCTGCTGCTGGGCAAGCGTTTGCTGGCGCTTGTAGTCACGCTCGGCCTGCGCCAGCGTGGTTGCGGCCTTGCGCAGGCTCGCCTCGCTGGTGCCCACGACGGCGCGCGCCACCGCAAGATCCGCCTCGGCCGACTGCACACGACTCTTGTAGGTCTGCGGATCGATGACGGCCAGCAGGTCGCCCTTCTTCACCTGGCTGTTGAAATCCGCGTACAGCTCTGAGATCTGGCCGGAGATCTGGGAGCCCACGTCCACGGTGATCAGTGCCGAGACGGAGCCGGAGGAACTCACGGCCTTCTCAACCACGCCCTTGTCGACCTTGGCGGTCTCGTACGTGACCTGAGGGCCGGCCGATCGGCCCAGATAGTTCCACGCGATCCCAGCCACTGCGATCAAGCCCACGACCCAGACGATGCGCCGGATTGCCGGCGAGCTTATTATTTTTTGCATAGGTCCGATTGACCGCCCATTTGGAAACAAGGTCTGCCAAAACCGGGGATTGTAGTGGCCCGCCCTCCTCGGGGCACGCCCGCCGACACCGCGCCTGGGCAGTCCGCGCCTTCCCGCAGCCCACGCCTGAGGCTGGGAGGCGGGTGGAAGACGCAAATCAAGCCGGCCGCGGCGACCGTCGCTGCGCGCAGACCGAGGGGAGCCGCCACCCAGCGCGCGAGGCGGCGCCCGGCACGGCCCGTTAGATCAGCATCTTCAGCCCGATCGTACCCAGTACCAGCGCAATAGCCACCCGTAACACGGAGTCCGGCAATTTGCCGCCAAAGTGGGCACCGATCCAGACGCCGGGAATGGATCCCAGCAACAGTTGCCACAGGAGCGTGAAATTGACGTTGCCGAGCAGGATATGGCCCGCGCCGGCGACCAGGGCCAGCGGGATCGCGTGGGCCAGGTCCGTGCCGACCAGGCGCGCGGGCGAGAGCCGCAGCGGGTAGAGGAATACCAACATGACGGCGCCCATTGCGCCGGCGCCGATGGAGGTTAGCGTGACCAGCAGGCCCAGTATCACGCCGGCCAGTACGGTCAGCACCGGCTGACAGCGTACGAAGTACTCGGATTTGGAATGGCCGATATGGCCCACCTTGCGGATCAGCAGCGGCATGAGCAACGTGGACAGTGCCGTGAGGATCAGCACCACGCCCAGCACCACGAGAATTGTCTTGTCGCGCACGCCCTGGGAGCCCGACGCATGCAGCCAGAAAAGCGTTGCGAGCGCGGCAGGCAGACTGCCGGCGGCAAGTCGCATGA
This sequence comes from uncultured Pseudomonadota bacterium, assembly GCA_903868595.1. Lineage (GTDB taxonomy): Bacteria > Pseudomonadota > Gammaproteobacteria > Steroidobacterales > Steroidobacteraceae > ZC4RG30. Next base: position 7,049 of record CAIPVV010000059.1, on the reverse strand, counting down.
CGATCTGCCAGTCGACGCGGCGCTGGATGCCGTGCACGCCGACGCCAAACATCTTGGTGGCCGAGGCGTACAGCAGGTCCGTGCCGATGGCCGTATGTGGCGCCACGCCCAGCACCAGCACCAGCAGCGGCGTCATCACGGCACCCCCCCCGACGCCGGTCGCGCCGACGAGTATGCCCACCAGGAGCCCGGCAATAGAGGTTGGCCAATTCATCCCTGTTCCCGCAGGACACGGTGCGAGTTCTCCGGGCGCATCCTCATGAGCGGCGCGCAGCCTGCGTGCCGGACCTGGCCGCGTCCAGCAAACCCTTCTCCTGAAGCCACGCCTGGTCGTACAGACGCGAAACGTATTTCGCGCCACCATCGCAGAGGATCGTGACTATCGTGTGTCCCGGCCCCAGATCGCGCGCCACGCGCACCGCGGCGGCGACGTTGATCCCGCTGGTGCTGCCCAGGAAGAGGCCCTCCTCGGCCAGCAGGCGGTAGACATAGTGGATCGACTCCGGGTCCTCCACGTGCACGGCGGTATCCACCGGTGCGTCCTTGAAGTTCGCGGTCACGCGGCCGATGCCGATGCCCTCGGTCACGGAGCTCTTGCCGGTGGCCTTGAGTTCGCCGTTGCGGATGAGCTCAAAGAGGCTGCTGCCCGGCGGGTCAGCGAGCACGGTACGAATGTCGGCGCGCTGGGACTTCAGGAAGGTCGAGGTTCCGGCCAGCGTACCGCCGGTTCCACAGGAAGTGACAAAGGCATCCAGGCGGCCACCGGTCTGCTCCCAGATCTCCGGCCCCGTGGACTCGATGTGGGCCTGGCGATTGGCCGTGTTGTCGAACTGGTTGGCCCAGATCGCATTGGGCAGTTCCTGCGCCAGGCGTCCGGCGACATGCTGATACTGGCTGGGGTCGCTGTAGGGAACGGCCTTGACCTTGCGCACCTCCGCGCCCAGCGCCTCGATGAGGCGGTATTTCTCGGGCGACTGGTTGTCCGGCATCACGATGACGCAGCGGTAGCCGCGGGCGTTGCAGACGTGGGCCACGCCGATGCCAGTGTTGCCGGCCGTGCCCTCCACGACCGTGCCACCGGGCCTGAGCACGCCACGGCGCTCCGCATCCAGCACGATCCACTTGGCCGCGCGGTCCTTGACCGAGCCGCCCGGGTTCATGAATTCAGCCTTGCCCAGGATCTCGCAGCCGGTCTCGGCCGACAGCCCGGAGAGCCGCAGCAGCGGCGTATTGCCCACAGCGTCCACGAAGCCGGCACGAATCGTCATCCCAGATCTCCTGCGCGCGCCACCACGGCGCTGCTGCTGCCATCCACCTGCCCCTGGGCGACGGCCAGCGCCGTCACCTCCCCCACGATCAGCAGCGTCGGCGACTTCAGGTTCGCCCGCCGCGCCAGTTGCCCGATCCCCGCAAGCGTGGTCGGCAGCACGCGCTGGTCCGGCCACGTCGCCCGCTCTACCAGCGCCGCCGGATGCGCCCCGGGCAGCCCGTGGGCGCCCAGGCGCTCCACGATGTGGTCCAGCTGTGCAGCGCTCATGTAGAACACGACGGTCTGGTTGGGCTGCGCGAGGCCCGCCCAGTTGAGGCTCGACCCCTGCGCGCCCGTGGCCGTCACGAAGGTCACCGATTGCGCCATGCCACGCTGGGTGAGCGGGATGCCGCTGCTGGCTGCGGCACCCAGGCCCGCGGTGATGCCCGGTACGACCACCGTGGCGATGCCCGCCTCGCGCAGCACCTGCAGCTCCTCGCCGCCGCGCCCGAAGACGAAGGGATCGCCACCCTTCACGCGCGCCACCCGCAGCCCGCGCTGTGCGTGCTCCACCAGCAGCTCGTTGATGCGCGTCTGGGTTACGTCGTGGTTACCGGGGAGCTTGCCCACGTTGATCTTCTCCGCGTCGCGCCGCGCCCGCCCGATGATCGCCTCCGACACCAGCCGGTCATAGAGCACCACGTCGGCCTGCTGCAGCAGCTGCAGCGCGCGCAGCGTCAGCAGGTCCGGGTCACCGGGTCCCACGCCGATCAGATAGACCTCGCCCTGGCGGGTGCCGGAGGCACTGCGCGCGGCGTTGAGCTCCGCCTGCATGACCTCATCGGCGCCCTGCAGGTGGCCGGTCAGCAGCTGGGCGGCGACGGGGCCTGCAAAGAAACGGTCCCAGAAGCGCAGGCGCTCCGGCAGCTGCGGCAACGCGCTCTTCACGGCGCCGCGCCAGCGCGAGGCGTAGCGCGCCAGCTCGCCCAGCCGCTCCGGCAGCAGTGCCTCGATCTGCGTGCGCACCCGGCGAGCCAGCGTCGGCGAGCTGCCCTCCGTGCCGATGGCCACGATCAGCGGCGAGCGATCCACGATGGCTGGAAAGATGAACAGCGAACGCTTCGCGTCGTCGACGACGTTGACCCAGATGCCGCGCGATCGCGCCGCCTGGGAGACCGCCTCGTTGACCGCCTCCTCATCGGTTGCAGCGACCACCAGCTGGGCGCCGTCGAGCTCCTCCGGCGCAAACGGCCGGGCGCGGTGCTCCAGGCGCTGGGCGTCGCGGAAGACGGCCAACTCCTCCGTCAGCTCGGGGGAGACGACGCGAACGCGTGCATGCGCCTTCAGCAGGTGCTCGATCTTGCGCGCGGCCACGACGCCGCCTCCTACGACTACGACGAGGCGATCACGCAGGTCGACAAAGATCGGCAGGTAGTCCATGCGTAGGGCACATCACGGCAGGGCCGCTTTAGGCAGGGGCCTTCGACGTGGCGACGATGCGGATCTTCGGGTGCAGACCGCATTCCTTGGAATCGGAGTTCTCCCACCACCAGCGGCCGGAGCGGCTGTCGGCGCCGGGCTCCACGGCGCGCGTGCAGGGGGCGCAGCCAATGCTCGGGTAGCCCTTGTCGTGCAGCGGGTTGTAGGGAAGCTTGTTCGTGCGGATGTACGCCCACACATCCTCGTGCGTCCACTCCAGGATGGGGCTGACCTTGTAGAGCCCATTGGGGGCATCGAAGTCCACCGCCTTGGCCAGCGCCCGCGACGCCGACTGCTCGTGGCGCACGCCGGTAACCCAGGCACCGAAGCCCGCGATCGCGCGCTTGAATGGTTCGATCTTGCGTACCTGGCAGCAGGCCTGGCGCTCGTTCAGGCCGTTGTAGAAGCCATTGACCCCGTGCTCGCTGGTGTATGCCTCCAGGGACTGCGCATTCGGGTAGACCAGGCGCATGCGCCGCTGGTAGCGGCGCTCCAGGCGCTCCATGAGGTGGTAGGTCTCCTCGGGAAGGCGGCCGGTGTCGATGCTGAAGATGTCGATCTGCGGCACCTGCGTCCAGATCAGATCGGTGAGCACCATGGACTCGGCGCCCAGGCTGTTGGAGTAGGTCACCGGGCCATGGTCGCGGACGGCCTGGCGCAGCAGTTCCACGGTGCTGTGGACCTTGGCGGACTGCGCCTCCGTGAGCTCCAGATTGACTGCCTGACCTGCCATGTTCGCCCCTTGTTAACCGGACTTGGAGGCTACGGCAAAACGCCCCGCCCGCCCACGAACGCTCCGTTGTGAGGGCAGGCATTCTGGTTATGTCACTCATAACATTGGTGCATATCTAAAGGCCCAAGCCGTGCACTGACGGTTATCTCCGCCCCTGACCGTCGACCCCCGAAACGTGGCAGGATTCTCCTTACGGACGCCCGTCGGTTATTGCGGTGCATCAATAAGAGAGATCATGAGCCGAATCAGCCTTAGACGCCTTCGCCAGGACCCCCATATCCGTTCGCTGACCCGCGAGGTTCGGCCTGTCGCCGAGCAGTTCATCCAGCCGCTGTTCGTCGTGGAGGGCCTGGCCGAGCGCGAGGCGGTTCCCGGCCTGACCGGCGTGTACCGGGACACCCCCGACTCGCTGCTGCGCCAGATCGAGTCGGACCTCGCCGCCGGCGTCTCCAAGTTCCTGCTGTTCTGCGTTCCTGCCGGCAAGCAGGCTCAGGGCATCGACTGGTCGTTCAACGCCGGGCAGATTGCCGCGATCAAACGCCGCTTCGGCAGCAGCGTCTGGCTCGCCGTGGACGTGTGCCTGTGCTCCTCGACCCCGCACGGGCATTGCGGCGTGCTGAACCCGGAAGGCGACCACCTGGATAACGTGGCCAGCGTGCAGGAGCTGGCCGCCGCTGCGGCCGCCTATGCGCTGGCCGGCGCCGACTGCGTCGCCCCCAGCGACATGATGGACGGGCGCATCGGTGCCATCCGCCAGGCGCTGGAGGAGGTCGGCCGCGACCGCACGCTCCTGATGGCCTATTCGGCCAAGTTCCACTCGAACTTCTACGGCCCCTTCCGCGTCGCAGCGGACTCCGCCCCGAAGGAGGCGAGCAAGCTGACCGACCGCGCCAGCTACCAGATCGACCCCGCGCGCCCCGGCGATGCCCTGATGTCGGTGGAGCGGGATGTGGCCGAAGGCGCCGACATCCTCATGGTCAAACCCGGCATGCCTTACCTGGACATCCTGGCCGACCTGGCCCGCCAGTTCCCGCAGCCCTGGGCGGTGTACGAGGTCAGCGGCGAGTACGCGAGCATCGAACTGCTCGCGCAGCAGGGCCTGACGAACCGCATCGGCGCGCACCGCGAGGCCTGGACGGCCCTGGTGCGGGCAGGCGCCTCGATGATCATCAGCTACGGCGCGCGGCATGCCCGCGACTGGCTGGCAGCATGAGCACCTCATCGGACCTGTTCGAACGCGCCAAGCTCGTCTCCCCGGGCGGCGTGCATTCCCCGGTGCGCGCCTTCAAGGGCGTCGGCGGCCCGCCGCGGTTCATGACCGGTGGCCAGGGCGCCCTGATCACTGACGTCGACGGGCACAACTACGTCGACTACTGCATGGCCTTCGGTCCGCTGATCCTGGGCCACGGCAACAAGCTGGTGCGCGACGCCGCGGTGGATGCGATCGGCCGGGGCTGGAGCCTGGGCACCGCGGAACCGTATTCGCTGGAGCTGGCCGAATACATCACGCGCCGCATCCCGTGGGTGCAGAGCGTACGTTTCGTGAACTCCGGCACCGAAGCGGTGATGTCGGCGCTGCGCGTGGCGCGTGGCGCGACCAACCGCGACAAGATCCTGAAGTTCGAAGGCTGCTACCACGGCCACACCGACTCGATGCTGATCAAGTCCGGCTCCGGACTGGCCGATGCCTCGCAGCCGGACAGCGCAGGCCTGGACCACGCGACGCTGTCGGGCACGGTGGTGGCGCCGCTGGACGATGAGGCGGCGCTGGAGGCGGTGTTCGAGCGCCACGGCCAGGACCTGGCCGCGGCCATCATCGAGCCCGTACCGGCCAACTACGGCCTGCTGCCGCAGCGGCGGCAGTACCTGCAGCGCGTGGCCGAGCTGTGCAAGCAGCACGGCACGCTGCTCATCTTCGATGAGGTGATCAGTGGCTTTCGGGTCGGCTTCCAGGGCGCGGCCGGCCTGTATGGCTTCGAGCCGGACCTGGTCACCTACGGCAAGGTCATCGGCGGCGGCTTCCCGGTGGGCGCCTATGGCGGCAAGCGCGAGTACATGGAGCTGGTCGCCCCGTCGGGACCGGTCTACCAGGCGGGCACCCTCAGTGCGAACCCGGTGGCCATGTGCGCGGGCCTGGCCACCTTGCGCCAGCTCTCCGACGGCAGCCTCTACACGAAGCTCGAGGCCCAGGGCGCGCGCCTGGAGGCGGCATTCGCAGGCCAGAACCGCGTGCTGCTGCAGCGTATCGGCTCGCTGTTCTGGTTCTACCTGGCCTCCCCCGCGGGCGGCCCCCTGCGCAGCCTGAAGGCGATGCAGGCGCGGCCCGCAGCGCCCTTCGGCCCGGTCTTCCACACGCTGCTGGAAGGCGGCATCTACCTTGCGCCGAGCGCCTTTGAAGTGGGCTTCCTCTCCGCCGCGCACAGCAGCGCGCAGGTGGACGCGCTGGCTGCGGCGATGCTGGCGGCCACCGCAGAACTGCCGGGATGAAGCTGCACCAGCTGCGGTACCTGGTGGCGGTGGCCGAGAACGGCCTCAACATCACGGCCGCGGCGCAGAAGCTGCACACCTCGCAGCCCGGCGTGAGCAAGCAGCTCAAATTGCTGGAGGAGGAGCTGGGATTCCAGATCTTCCTGCGCGAGGGCCGCGCGCTGACGCGCGTGACGCCGGTCGGCGCGCAGATCGTGGAGCGCGCGCAGCGCATCCTGCATGAGCTCAAGTCGATCCGCCGCCTCTCCGACGACCTGAAGAACGAGTCCGGTGGCCAGCTCTCCCTCGGAACGACCCACGCCCAGGCGCGCTACGTGCTGCCGGACGTGATCCGCGAGTTCCGCGAGACCTACCCCAACGTGAAGCTGCACCTGCATCAGGGCACCTCCGAGCAGATCGCAGAGATGATGGATGCGGACCAGGTCGACTTTGCGATCGCCACGGGCTCCTGGGAGCTGTTCCCGGAAGTGGTGAAAGTCCCCTGCTATCGCTGGCACCGCGCGATCGTCGTGCCGGTGGGCCATCCACTGGCGAGCGAGAAGAAGGTCTCGATCAAAACACTGGCCCAGCACCCGATCATTACCTACACCTTCAGCTTCAGCGGCTCATCCTCGTTGCACCAGACCTTCGCGGCCGCGGGCCTTGAGCCCGATATCGCGCTGACCGCGCGCGATGCGGACATCATCAAGACCTACGTGCGGCTGGGCATGGGCGTGGGGATCATCGCCCCGATGGCGGTGGATGAGGCCGACACGGACCTGGTGGTGCTGGATGCCGCGCACATCTTCGCCGCGCACACGACGTGGATCGGCTTCCGGCGTGGGCTGCTGCTGCGCAAGTACATGCAGGAGTTCATCCGCCTGCTGGCGCCGCATGCCGACAAGCGCACCGTGGACCGCGCGCGCGAGGCGACTAACGATGCGAGCGTCGCCAAGCTCTTCGAGGGTGTGGAACTGCCGCTGCGCCAGGCGTCAGGGGCGACGCGCTAGCGGGGCGCCGCGCTGCGCTCCTGACGGCGACGGGGGTGCACCAGCGTGCCCGCGCCGTCTTGGTAGGCCACGCTGAATCGTTCCAGCTCCCTGAGCCCGCCGGCCAGGTTCT
>CAIPVV010000058.1 GCA_903868595.1 uncultured Pseudomonadota bacterium | reverse complement strand
GTGCCGATGGTGCCCCTGTCGATCGCGACGCTGGCCACGCTGCTGCTGGTACTGCGCAAGGTGGATATCCGCAACGAAGGTGGCGCCGGCCTGATCCACTAGTGTCCTGAGTTAGAAGTTCGTGGAACGTTTTTGAGTCCTCGCTGTCCAACTGTAGAGTGGGCAAAGAGGAGCGAGCGATGCCACGTGGACCGGGACTTCAGGAGCTGACTTTGACGGCGACCGAGCGCGAACGGCTGCTCGAGTGGACGCGTCGGCATAAGAGCTCGCAAGCGTTGGCGCTGCGCTCGCGTATCGTGCTGGGGGCGGCCGCGGGGCATACGAACCGCGAGATCGCGCGTCAGCAGCGCGTGACGGCACAGACGGTGGGTAAGTGGCGCGGTCGATTTCTCAAGCTGCGGCTGGACGGCTTGCTGGACGAGCCGCGTACCGGCGCACCGCGCAGCATCGGGGATGAGCAGGTGGAGGCCCTGATCGCCAAAACGCTGCATGAGCGGCCCGAGGGCGCCACGCACTGGAGTAGCCGCTTGATGGCTGAGGCGAGCGGGCTGTCGCAGACCGCGGTGGTGCGCATCTGGCATGCCTTCGGACTGCAGCCGCATCGCACCGAGAGCTTCAAGCTCTCCACCGATCCCCTGTTCGTCGAGAAGGTGCGGGATATCGTGGGCCTGTATCTGGATCCGCCCACCAAGGCGCTCGTCTTGTGCGTGGACGAGAAGAGCCAGATCCAGGCGCTGGATCGCACGCAGCCGGCGCTGCCGATGATGCCGGGACTGCCGGAGCGGCGAACGCACGACTACGTGCGCCACGGTACAACTACCCTGTTTGCTGCGCTCGACATCGCCACCGGCGAAGTGATCGGTGAGATGCACCGACGTCATCGCAGCACTGAGTTCCTGAAGTTCCTGCGAACCATCGACGCGCAGGTTCCGCCAGAGCTCGACGTGCACCTGGTGATGGATAACTACGGCACGCACAAGACCGTCACGGTGCGTCGCTGGCTGGCCCGTCGTCCGCGCTTCCACGTGCACTTCACTCCGACCTCCGCTTCCTGGATCAATCAGGTCGAGCGCTTCTTCTCAACGCTCACGCAACGACAGATTCGCCGCGGCACTCACCGCTCAACCGTCGAACTCGAGCGCGCCATCAAGGCCTATCTGCAAACCCACAACCGCGATCCGCGCCCCTTCGTGTGGACCAAGACCGCAGACCAGATACTCGAAAGCCTGAAGCGGTTCTGTATGCGTACTTCTAACTCAGGACACTAGCGGGGCGCCGCGCTGCGCTCCTGACGGCGACGGGGGTGCACCAGCGTGCCCGCGCCGTCTTGGTAGGCCACGCTGAATCGTTCCAGCTCCCTGAGCCCGCCGGCCAGGTTCTCCCCGTCCGCCAGATCAAACGCGTTGAAGCCGCAGCGGGCCAGCAGGAACACCTGGTCGACGCGAACGCCGCCCGCCGCGCGCAGCTCCCCCGCATAGCCGTGGCGCTCGCGCAGCAACCGGCCCTGCGTGTAGCCACGTCCCTCAGCCGTGCCGGGAAAGAAGACCACGATCAGCGAGAGGTCGGAGAGGTAGGGCTTGAGCTGCGCCGCGTCATCGGCCGGCAGCAGCTTCACGGCGAGCTGGGCGCCCGGCACGGGGCTCGCCCCACCGTTGCGAACCGCCACGTAGTCCGCCAGGCCCAGCACCACATGCGGCGCCGTCGCCGCGGCGTCGCTGGCCGCGTCGACCCAGTCGTTGGCCGCCAGCTGCCGATCCTTAATGATTTGCCGCATACACTCGCTCACGGAAAGGTTGTACGCCGATGCGGCGGAAGGTCTCCAGGAAGCTCTCCTCCTCCTGACGCGCGGCCACGTAGACATCCAGGATCTTGGCGATGGTCTCAGCCACCTCGGTCTTGCCGACCGAGGGCCCGATCACGGTGCCCAGGGAGCTCACGCCGCTGGCCGAGCCGCCCAGGGTGATCTGGTACCACTCCTCGCCATGCTTATCGACGCCCAGGATGCCGATGTGGCCGACGTGGTGGTGACCGCAGGCGTTCATGCAGCCGGACATCTTGATCTCGATATGCCCCAGGTCGTAGAGGTAGTCCACGTCGCTGAAGCGCTCGTTGATCTGCTTGGCGATGCCGATGGAGCCGGCGTTGGCCAGGCTGCAGAAGTCCAGGCCCGGGCAGCAGATCATGTCCGTCAGCGTGCCGATGTTCGGCGTCGCCAGGCTCAACCTCACCAGTTCCTGCCAAGTCTCGTACAAGTCCTGCTGGCGCACTTCGCCCAGCACCAGGTTCTGGTCGTGGGTAGAGCGCACCTGGCCTGAGCTCACGCGGTCGGCGAGGTCTGCCAGCGCATCCATCTGCTCGGCGGTTATGTCGCCAGGGGCCTCGGCGGGCGCCTTGAGCGAGACGACCACGGCGCGGTAGCCCGGCACCTTGTGCGCCCGTGTGTTGTGACGATACCAGGCCAGGAAGGCCGGCTCGCGCCCCACGGTCGGGTCGATGTTGGGCAGCGTCTCGTAGGGCAGCGGCACGAAGAAGCCGCGCATGCGCTCGATCTCGGCGACGGTTAGCTTCAGGCCGGAATCGCGGATCTGGGCCCATTCGGCCTCAACCGCGTCGCGGAACGCGTCCTCGCCCTTGGCCCGCACCAGGATCTTGATGCGCGCCTTGTACATGTTGTCGCGGCGGCCCTCCTGGTTGTAGATGCGCAGGATCGCCTCCAGGTAGGAGAGCAGGTGCTCACGCGGCAGGAAGTCGCGGATCACCTTGCCGATGATCGGCGTTCGCCCGAGGCCGCCTCCGACCAGCACTTCGAAGCCGATCTCGCCGTCGGGGCCGCGCTTTAAGTGCAGGCCGATGTCATGAACCTCGGAGGCCGCGCGGTCGGCCGGCGAGCCGGTCACGGCGATCTTGAACTTGCGCGGCAGGTAGTTGAATTCCGGGTGGACGGTAGACCACTGGCGGATGAGCTCGCAATACGGCCGCGGATCATCGACCTCATCCGGCGCGATGCCGGCGAAGTGGTCGGCGGTGGTGTTGCGGATGCAGTTGCCGCTGGTCTGGATCGCATGCATCTCGACCGTGGCCAGGTCGGCCAGCATGTCCGGCACGTCCTCCAGCTTCGGCCAGTTGTACTGGATGTTCTGGCGCGTCGTGAAGTGACCATAGTTGCGGTCGTACTTGCGCGCCAGGTGCGCCAGCATCCGCAGCTGCCGCGTGGAGAGCAGCCCATAGGGCACCGCGATGCGCAGCATCGGCGCGTGGCGCTGGATGTAGAGTCCGTTGCGCAGGCGCAGCGGGCGGAACTCTTCCTCGCTCAACTCGCCGCTCAAGAAGCGGCTGGTCTGGTCGCGGAACTGAGCAACGCGCTCGGCTACCAGCGTCTGGTCGATATTGTCGTAGCGGTACACAGTCGCAACTCTAGGGTGGCCGTGGCACGAAGCCAACGAATGGCCGGATATTTTGACCTGTCCGGCCGATATAAGCGAGTTTCGGGCGGCGGGCCTAGCCGGTGGACTGCAGGCCCTGCGCAATGCCGCTGACGCTGGCCAGCAGGGCCTGGAACAGGTCGTCGTCGTCCCGGCCGGTGGCGCGCCAGCGCCGCAGCAGGTCCACCTGCATCAGGTGCATCGGGTCGACGTAGGGATTGCGCAGCTGGATGGCGCGCTGCAGGGTTCGATCCGCGTCCAGCAGCTCGTGGGCGCCCTTGATCGCCAGCACCTGCTCCGTCGCACGGGCATATTCTGCCCGCAGCAGCGGCGCAAAGCGCTGCAGCGCGGGATTGGCGAGGGTGTCGTAGTGACTGGCGATGTCCAGGTCCGTGCGCGCCAGCAGCGTCTCCAGGTCATCGATGAGCTGGGTAAAGAAGCGCCAGTTGGCGTAGCAGTCGCGCAGCGCCCCCAGGCCCTGGGCGCCGGCCGCCGCCTCCAGGCCCGTACCCGCCCCAAACCAGCCGGGGATCATGTGCCGGGACTGCGACCAGGCGAACACCCACGGGGTGGAGCGGATCGCCGTCACGGCAGCGCGGACGCGCGCGCCTTCCCAGACCGTGCGCGAGCCGATCTGCATGCGCTCGATCACGTCGATGGGCGTCACCGCCCGGAAGTAGTCGTAAAACTCCGGCTCCGCCAAGACCAGCCGGCGCCAGGCCTGCAGGCTGTGCTCGGCCATGAGGCTGGCACAGGTGTGCTGCTCGGGACTTTCAGCCTTCGCCCTGCCCTGCTGGTTGGCCGCCGTGGCCAGCGACAGGGCGCTGAAGGCGCGCTCCAGGGTGCGCATCGCGTTGGGCTTCAGCCCGTAGCTCTGGCTGATGGTCTCGCCCTGCTCGGTGAGGCGCAGCATGCCGTTGATGCTCTCCGGCGGCGCTGCGGTCACCAGCGCATCGATGCGCGAGCCGCCGCGGGCGACACTGCCGCCACGCGCGTGGAAGATCACGTGTTGCTCGCCGGCCTGCGCCAGCGTGCTCGCCAACGCGCGCTGGGCATCATAGGCCGCCAGCCGCGCAGCGATGAAGCCGCTCTCGCGGCTGCCGTGCGTATATCCCACCAGCACGCACTGCCGGCGCGACCGGGCCTCCAGGTGCGCGCGGTAGACCGGGTCTGCAAGCACCTCGCGCATGACGCCGCCGCAGCTGTTGAGCGCGTCCACCGATTCAAACAGCGGCGCCACGTCCAGGCCCACCTGGCCGCTGCGCTTGTCATAGGCGCCCGCCCAGCGCGCCAGCACCAGCGGCGCCAGCACGTCATCCGGGCCCGCGGCGCCGCTGACCACGTAGTGGCCGACGGCGTCCTCGCCAAAGCGGTTGCGGCCCTGCATGGCCGCGTCGAACACGGCCAGCGTGCGCTTGCCCAGCGCGTCGAACACGCCGCGCGGTCCGGCATCGCGCTCCAGCACCTGCACCAGGCGGGTGTGCCGCTCGGCGGCGCTGCGCGTCATCCACTGCGGATCGTCAAAGCCCTGCGCCAGCGCGGCGTGGTGCACGTCGGCGTGCTGGCGCAGGTCCAGCGACGCCAGGTGAAAGCCGAAGGTGCGCGCGCGCATCGCCAGCCGGCGCACCAGCTGGTAGCCGGCGTTGACGCCGCGGTTGGCCAGCAGGCTCGCGCTCACCAGGTCCAGGTCCGCGCGGAACTGATCCGGGTTCTCGTAGCGGTTGGGGCGCCCGTCGTAGGTATTGCGCAGGCGCTGGGAGACCTGGCCGAAGAATACCCGGTAGGGCATGCGGTCATGCCGCGCGGGCGCGATGGACTGTGCGCCGGGCAGCAGCACCATGTATTCATCGATGCGCCGGGCCAACGCCGGGGAGACGCCCACGCGGCTGGCGCTCTGCGAGAGCAGCTGCGCCAGTTCCTGGCACTCGCTGAAGTAGGCGTTGATGATCACCTGCTGCTGGCGGGTGAGCGTGTCGCGGATGCTCTTGGCGTGCACGTCCGGCGCGCCTTCCATGTCGCCACCCACCCAGGTGCCGAAGCGCAGGAGGGTGGGAGGCGCGAGGTTCGCGATGCAGGCGCCGTAGAGTTTCTCCAGCGCCGTGGCCACTTCCTCGTAGAACGCCGGCACGATGCGGTAGAGCACCTCGGCCAGGTGGTAGATCACGTGCTCGCGCTCATCGGCCACGGTCAGGCGCTGCCGCGGGTGTTCCTCGGTCTGCCAGCCAGTGGTGATCTCCGTACGCATGCGCAGCCACAGGTGCCGCTGCTCCTGTGGGTCCAGGTTCGGGTTTAGGCGATCCAGCAGCACGCCGGCCATCCGCTGGTTGCGCCGCAGCTGCGTGCGGCGGGCCGACTCGGTCGGGTGCGCCACCATCACAGGCTCGATGTGCAGGCCCTGCAGCAGGTCCAGCACGTCATCGAGGCAGAGCCCCTGGTTCTTCAGCTGCGTGAGCGCATCTTCCACGCCACCGGGCTGCGGGCGGGCGCTGTCAGCCAGGAAGTACTCGCGCCGACGCCGGATGCGGTGCACCCGCTCGGCGAGGTTCACCGTCTGGAACCAGGTGGAGAAGGCACGCACCAGGTCGCGGGCGACATCCGGCGGGCGGCCGCTGACCCGCAGCGCGAGCTCCGCGTCGCTGCTGTCAGGCGCCTCGCGGCGATGGATGGCGGCGACCCGGTCGCCCTCGACCATGTCGAACAACGCATCGCCGCCCTGCTCGCGCAGGATGTCGCCGACGAGCGCCCCCAACTGGTGGACGTCCTCGCGTAGCGCGAGGTGCTTGGGGGGAAACTTGATCTGGTCACGATGCACGGTAATCCGGGATTCTACCCGTCGCGGCAGCCGCAGTGGCATCCTGATCGGATGCCTACCGCTCGATCCGCCCACAAAGCCACCCTGGGCCTGCTGCTGACCGCCGGCGGCGCCTTCCTGTTCGCCAGCAAGGGGCTCTTCGCCAAGGCGCTGTACCGCCAGGGCGTGGATTTCCAGACCCTGACGGTCCTGCGCGCCCTGATCGCGCTGCCCCTGTTCAGCCTCCTAGCCGTCAACCGCGGCCTGCGCCTGCACCGCCTGCCGGGCCGGGCGATCGCCTACGCGGTGCTCGCTGGCGTGCTCTGCTACGCGGTGGGCGCGCTGATCGACTTTCATGCGCTGGAGCTCATCGACCTGAGCATCGAGCGCGCCCTGCTGTTTAGCTACCCGGCGCTGGTGGTTCTGTACACGGCGGTCTCCCGCCGGCGACTGCCGGCGCCAGCCGTGCTGCTGGCGGTCTTCATGACCTATGCCGGGATCCTGCTGGTGGTGGGGGCCTTCGACGCCTCGGCCTGGCAGCGCAACTGGGCCGGTTCGCTGATGGTGCTGTTCTGTGGCACGACCACCGCCACCTATTTCCTGCTGGGCGAACGCTGCATCCCGGAGCTGGGCAGCATGGGCTTTACGATCATCGCGATGATCTCGGCCACCGTTTTCGTTGTCCTCTACTACCTCTTCAGCCACCGGCTGGCGGCGGTGTTGGAGATCAGCCCGCAGGGCTGGGCCCTGCTGCTGGCACTGGCCGTGCTGTGCATGTTCCTGCCCACGCTGATGCAGGCCGAAGGGATCCGCCGCATCGGTGCGGTCCGCGGCTCGCTGGTCAGCACGGTAGGACCACCCGCCGCACTATTTTTGGGCATGGCGATGCTGGGGGAACGCCCGACCCTCTGGCAGCTGGCCGGCACGGCGCTGATCATCATCGGCGTGTTCATCATCAGCCGGCAGGATGCGTCGCCGTAACGCTAGCGCGCCCGCGACGGGGTCCTGTTGCCGCGCCAAAAAATGCCGGCCCCATGGCCCCCGTCGCTTGGTAGCCCCGAGGGGCTTGCGGCGCTACAGGACCTTCCTCCTGAGCGTGATGGCAAACTCCCGCGGGCGGCCCGGCGGCCCGCAGGTCACGCCCGTGCTGCTGTACTGATCAAAGCGGCTCAGTACGCAGTCCGTGTCGGTGAGGTTGGTGCCTTCCAGCGCCGCCTCCCAGTCCCCCTTGCCGTTGCGCCAGGTGCTGCGCGCATGGATCATCCCGTACGGAGCGATGCGGTGGGTCAGGGCGTTGACGCCGCGGGAGTAGTGCGGCGTGGTGTAGCTGCTGTCCTCGCGCGGGATGAAGGATACGGAGTCACCCAGCCAATACTCGTACTGCAGGCCCAGACTCACCCGGGCCTTCGGGGTGTAGGCCGGGGTCATGGTGGCGTTCAGGCGCGACACCCTGGGGGTCCAGGTAGAAGTCGTACTGGTCGATGCCGCGGATCGAGGCGCCGAACGAGTTGCCATAGGCCGAGCCCTGCCGCTTCAGCGAGGCGCTGGGCGCCTCGTTGGCGATCTGCGTGATGTTGTTCTCGTTGCGGGCGGCCCGCAGACCGCCCGACACGGCCCCAACGGCCAGCGGCGTTGTCTGCAGGCTCGGCTGGCGGAACGGGGCGGTCACGGTGACCTCTTTGAGGTTATCGACTGCGCCGGCGGCGGGCGCGACGGCCTGGCCCAGCGACGCCGCGGGCAATCCCAAGGCCAGCTTGCACTGCACCAGCCACGGTGAGCGCCAGTCGACAAGAATCTGGTGTGACGCGTGCGAAGTCCCTGCTTTTGTTCCAGGGCAGGTGGAGCCCTAGCGGGATTCCCCAGAACCCCTACCCCCTTTCTGGGTCCGGTGCTCGCCCAGGAGAGCGCTTGCATCCACCTTCGAACAACACCGTTGCGCGAAGGCAAACAGCGCTAGCCGGCGCCCGTGAGGGTCGCGGCCGCCATGCGCACGAAATCCGGCTTGGTCGCGATCAGGATCTCCAGGATCGCCTTGCGGTCCTCCGGCGTCAGGGACTCAAAAACTCCAGTGCTGTCGCGGCCGGTGAGCACCTCGGCAAAGCGTGTGTACACGTACTGCCGCACGTACTCCGGCAGGCTGTCGAAGGCCTTCGAATACACCATATAGCTCAAGGGGTAGCGGAACAGGCGCGTCTTGAGCTCCAGTTGCCGCAGCGAGCGGCCGGACTTATCGCGTGGCCCCTGGGCCAGGAACCACGCATCAAAGCCGGCGGTGCCGGAGAGCGGGCTGGTGAACTCCACCGCGTCGACGAAGAACATGGTGCGCACCAGCGGCTCGATCATCGCCTTCAGTACCGACTGGTTGCGGGAGGAGAGTTCCTCCCAGGACCGCGGGTCACTGGTGCTGGAGCCGGCGCCAGCAGCCCGCGCCAGCACCGTACGTACCTTGAAGGAGGCCCGGGTGATGTAGTTCTGTACGTTGGTTTGGTGCTCCAGCACCATCAGCGACACGATGTCGCTCTTGTCGGTGATGTAGGGCTTGGTATCCAACCAACCCTCCAGCGACGCAAGGTTGAACCGCTCCGCGTCGCTGTGGCCGGCCAGCTGCGGATCATTGTCGGTGGGCAGGTTGCCCAAGTGCGTTTGCGCGCCGTGAAACCCGCTCACGTACCAGCCGCCCCATCGATCCCGCAGTGGCGTCTGGTCGGTCACCAGTTCCGACGTCTCGCGGCCCTGCGGATTGGCAGGTCCGTCGATCAGCGCCGACATGACCACCACGCGCGGCACGCCGCCTCCCATCATGGAATACGTATCGTGGCAGGTCAGGCAGCGCCCAGCTTCGCGGTCAAACTGCTTGGTCGGCTGCGGCTTGTTCTGCATCGAGTAGAAGACGATGCCGAACTCCTCGTCCGCCGCCGCCAGCTCCAGCAGCGGCGCGTTCTGCACGAAGCCCACGTAGGTGGAATCGTTGAAATACACGGCCCGCGGCGTAGCGGCCGAGATGCCGTCGATCTGCAGGCTGGTCTTGGAATAGACCAGCATCTGCGAGGAAGGATCGATGTTCAGCGCCTTGAGCAGGGAGTCCAGGTAGCCGCGGCCCGGCCGGTACTCCAGCACCACCTCGCCACGGTCCATGCGCTCCTGCAGGCGCGCGAAGGCATTGTGGGTCGCATGGGAACCGTACGGGATGGTCGGGTAGTCGGTGTCGTAGCGCGAGCTGGGAAGCGGCGAAGACTCGGCACCCCACGCTGCGCTGCCGATGCCCAGCACCGCCAACGCCGCCAGCGTTGCGCTGCGGATCCGACAGGTCAGCCGGGCGGAATCACGGTGCTGCATGGACGCTTTCCAAGTACTGCAATGGCTGCAATGGCTGCAATGGCTGCAATGGCTGCAATTGTCGCGCAAATCATCGACACGGGCGGCCACGGCAAATACGGATTGCACGCTCAGCCGGCCAGCATCACGGCCTCGGCGTGCTCCAGTGCCGCCGGCAGCCCATAGATGACCAGCACGTCGCCTTCCCGCAGGACCGTGTCATTGCCAGGCTCACGGCCGGTGATTCCCTGGCGCCGCAGCGCAGTAAAGCCCACTTGCGCACCGCGACGCCGTACCTCGTCGAGCCGGCGGCCGACCGCCCAGGCGGTCGGCGGCAGCACCACCGTGCCCAGCGACTCCATCGGGGTGTCCAGGTCGCCGCGGGTCGCCTGGTCGCCATCCCGGTAGACCACGTTGCGCAGCGTCGCGTAGCGACGGCTACGGATCTCCCCGACCGTGCGCACGACCCGCGACACCGGCACCCGCAGCAGCATCAGCACCTGCGAGACGAGCATGAGGCTGGCCTCGAAGGTCTCCGGCACGACTTCCGTGGCGCCAGCCTGCGTGAGCTCGGCCAGACCGACGTCGTCCTGTGTGCGCACCAGCACCGGCACGTCGGCCCGCATCGCCCGCACCGCCCGCACGATGCCTACGGACACCAAGGGATTGGCGAAGCTGATTACCACGGCACTGGCCGTATCCAGGCCGCAGCCCGCCAGCACGCTCTCGTCGGAGGAATCGCCGTAGATCACCGGATCACCGGCCTGTCGCGCCGGGCGCACGCGCGCCAAGTCCAGGTCCAGCGCAATGTACTCAAAGCCCTGGGCCTCCAGCACGCGCGCGATGTGCTGCCCCACGCGCCCGAACCCGCAGAGGATCACATGCTCGCGCCTCGCCACGTCGTGCGTGGCGGCATCCTCGCGCTCGATGGCGCGCCGCGGCGGGCCCTGCTCGCGCAGCAGGAAGCGGGCGATGGGCTTGTTGAAGCGGATGCCGAAGGGCGCCAGCACCATGCTGAGCACCAGCGCGACCAACAGGGGCTGCGCGAGCGTCGAGGGGATGACGTTGGCCGGCAGCAGCAGCGTGAGCAGCGCCACGCCGAACTCACCGCCGCCGCCCAGCACCATGCCCGTCCTGAGCGCCTTGAAGTGCGTGGAGACGAAGCCCCGGATCGCCACGGTGGTCACCGCCACCTTCAGCACAGTGACGCCCACGACCAGCGCCGAGACCAGCAGGAACTCATCCATCAACAGCCGCAGGTCCAGCAGCATCCCGACGGAGATAAAGAACAGGCCCAGCAGCAACTCGCGGAACGGACGGATGACCGCCTCCACCTGGTGGCGGTACTCGGTCTCCGCCAGCAACATCCCGGCCAGAAACCCGCCCAGCGCCATCGAGAGGCCCGCCGTCTGGGTAATCCACCCGGACAGGATGATCACCAGCAGCACGGTCAGGGTGAACAGTTCCTTGAGCCGGCTGTGGGCAATCTCCACCAGCAGCGGCCGCAAGATCAGGCGACCCACCGCCAACACGAGCAGGAGGGAGACGGCGCCGATGCCGAGCGTGCGCAGGATGCCGGCCGTGCTGAAGCCCCCGTCGAGGGCGCCGCTGCCCAGCGCGGTGGCCAACGCCAGCAGGGGCACGAACGCCAGATCCTGGAACAGCATCACAGCCAGCGCCAGGCGCCCGTGCGTGCGATTGACCTCCGACTGCTCGGTGAGCTGGCGGATCACGATCGCGGTGGAGGACATGGCCATGGCGCCGCCGAGCGTGAAGGCCGGGATCCACGCCACCCCGGCCAGGCGCCCCAGCGCCGCAAACAGCAGCATGGTGCCCACGACCTGCAGCAGGCCCAGGCCGAACACTTCCTTGCGCATGGCGACCATGCGCGGCCAGGAGAACTCCAGGCCCAGCGTGAACAGCAGGAAGACGACGCCGATGTCTGCCAGCAGGTGCGTGGAGGGCGTCTCGGCGACCAGCGCCAGCGCGTGGCGTCCCAGCGCCATGCCGACGACCAGGTAACCCAGGATCGGCGGCAGGCCGAGGCGCCGCGCAAGCGCCACCACCCCCACGGTGGCGATCAGGAGAATGAGTATTTGAGTGAGGGGCTGATCAATCATCAGCCCCTGACGTTAAAGGGCCCCCGCCCGGCGCGCAACCGCGCCGCGCGGGACTGTCAGGACGGGAAGAACTCGATCGGCTTGGTCGTGGTCATGGGCTCCACGTCCTTGGCCTCGAAGCGGATCTGCTTTACACGGGCAACGATCTTGCGCTCCAGATCCGGGTCCTGCAGCTCGCTGGACACCACGCGGCAGGCGGTCACCTCGCCCGACGGAGCGATCGTGAACTCCAGCACCATCTTGCCCTGCAGCTCCGGCCGCTCGCGCAGCGCGCGACTGTAGAGCGCATAGATCGCGCCCTTGTTGCGGTCGAAGACGAGCTCAATCTCCTCTTGCGAGCGTGCGGCCTTGCCACTGACCCCCGTGCGGGTGGCATTGCCGGGCGTGCCAATGGCCGCGATGCGCGAGTTCACCGACGTGGTCTCATGGCCCGTGAGCGAGCCGGCACCGGACCCAAACCCCCGGCTGGAACTCGTGGAGGTAATGCCGGCGCTGCCGGAACCGACCTTGGAGGTAATCAGCGAGCGCTCGGCCTTGGAATCCTGCCCCACGGCACCGGTCAGGTTCTTGGTCTGGCTGACTGGCTCGATGGCCAGCGTCTGCCGCAGGTCCGCGAAAGCGTCCTTGTACTGGCGCATGGACCTCTCGGCCTTCTCGCGCGCCTTGACGGTCGGGTCCACGGGCTTGGGCTTGTCCGTGGGCTTGGGCTCGGCCTTGGGCCTCTCCTCCACCGGCTTGGGCGGCGGGGGCGGCTTGGGCTTCTCCTCGACCATGATGCGAGCCAGGCGCTCAGGGATGGCGTTTTCGACCGTCACCTTGGGCTCCGGCAGACGCAACAGCGGGACCACGATGCCCAGGACAAGGACCAGGGCCAGGGCTGCACCGACGTAGCGACGCAGGCGCCGGCTCTCCTCGGGATCCACTTCCCACGGCAGTTCGAAGTTCCGGTAATTAGGTGCCAGCAACACGCGGTACTCCGTTCTACTTCGGCCTGAAGGTGGTCGGATCCAGCGGCCTGTCCTTCTGCACGAGCGCGAGCGAGATACGCCCGTAGTCGGCATCCGTACAGGTCGCCATGACCTTCTTCAGCACTTCATAGGGAATGGTCTTGTCGCCCATCACCGTGATCTCGCGCTGGGCAAGGTCACGCTCGGCCATCGCACGACCCACCAGCATCGGGCGCTTCAGGGCATCCCGCAGCGGCGCAATGATCGTATCGGCGTTGGCACGCACCTCCGCAAGGGAGGCCACGCGCTCACCCTGCACGAACAGGTCATCCTTGGTGAGCATCACGACCACGGTCTCGCGCGGCTTCTGCTCGACGATCGATTCGGGGATCTCGATGCCCTTGGTGTTCTGCACGACCTCGACCTCGGTCGAGTAGACGAGCAGGAAGGACACCAGCACGCTCAGGATGTCGATCATCGGGATGAGGTTCAACTCGGTGTCGGCGCGATGACGCAGGTGGTGCGTCAGCATGCGCCGGGCCCGTGCGGACATCATCATGGCTTGCCCCCTGCCGCAGGGGCGTCAGCCAGGGGCGCGTCGCCCAGCGAGACCGCCGGGAACAGCTCCGCCTGCACGAGGCGGCCGTCCTGGCGCTGCTCGACGGCACGCACGGTATCCATCACCTGCACCAGCTGGTCATAGGGAATCTCCGACTCCAGCAGCACCGTGACATCGGTCTTCTCGGGGAACTTGGCCTTTATGCGCTGCAGGTATTCAGACAGCCCCGGCAAGTCATAGGGTGCGTCGATCCCGGCACGGGGGAAGGTCTGCAAGGGTCCCGTCGCCTGGTCGGCCACCTGAACCAGGTCCTTGCGCAGCAGCACCTCCAGCTTCAGCTCATCCGGGATCGGCTTCTCCTCGGCGCTCGTGGTCGGCAGCTTCAGCTCCCAGATGACGGTACGGGAGAACACCGCCGTCATCAGCAGGAAGGTCACGAGGACCGTGAAGATATCGATCATCGGCACGAGCAGCAGCTCACCCGGCTTCTTGTGCCGGCGCATGAGCTTGCGCACCATTTGATTGCGACGCATGGGATCAGGCTACCGCGGCAGCATCCGAGCGGCGCTCCGTGATCGAATTGAGGAACTTGACCGAGGCCATTTCCAGGCTATCGATCAGCTCGGTGGTCTTGGTCTGCAGGAACGCATGGATGATGAGCAGCGGCACCGCCGTCATCAGGCCGAAGGCCGTGCAGTTCATGGCAACCGAGATACTGGCCGACAGCAGGTTGGCCTTCTCGGCCGGGTTCACCGTGGCGACGGCGCCAAATGCGCTGATCAGGCCCATGACCGTGCCGAGCAGCCCGAGCAGGGTCGCCAGGTTGGCGAAGGTCGCCAAGTAGTGGGTGCGGCGCTCCAGCTTCGGCAGCACTTCCATCAGGCTCTCCTCCATCGCCTTCTCGATGTCGTCGCGGCGACGCGCGCCCTGCACCCTTGCAAGCCCGTAGTTGAGGATCTGGCCGATGGCAGAGTCCGAGTTGGTCGTGAGCTCCATGGCCGCCTTGAAGTTTCCCTGCGCCAACAAAGGCGCGAGGTCATTCCAAAGGCTGCGGTTACGGCTCGCCACGAGCGTTAGGTACACATACCGCTCGATGGCGATGGCCACGGCCACCACCAAGACGACGGCGATGGGGTACATGAAGTGTCCACCACCCTGGAAGAAACGCGCAATCATGTTGAAGAAATCCATCGCAAAACTCCCTTGCTGACGAGCAAGACTCCCGAACCTTAAAGGGCCGAAGCAAAATTGCTGCGACCTACTTCTCATCCTCCGGCCGCGCCGCAACGGGCACCGCATCCGGCTTCAAAGCGTTGTAGTACCGGTTCTGCCGCTGGAAGACGTCACGGTCCACGGGGGCCAAGACCTCGTCGAGCAGGCTATTGGCCGGACGGCCGGAAAGATCCCCCGGATCCGGTCGCTTCCACGGCACCACATACATAACGCGCGGCAGCTCCCGGTTGCCCGTGATCTGCGTTGCCTGCAATTCCAGCCGATCCTGCGCCGCGGACTTGGCGGCCGGCGCCGCCGCTGCAGTCGCGCGGACCTTGCCCTTGACGGGCGGCGCAGCCGCCGGCGCCGGCGGCTGCGCCGCCCGTCAAGGGCAAGGTCCGCGCGACTGCAGCGGCGGCGCCGGCCGCCAAGTCCG
>CAIPVV010000057.1 GCA_903868595.1 uncultured Pseudomonadota bacterium | reverse complement strand
TGGCTGGAGCGCAGCGCGCTCCTGCGCCAGCGCAACGGCGCGCTGCTGGGCTACCGCGGCACCGAGCGCGACATCACGCAGCGCATGCAGCACGAGGTGCACATCGCGCGCCTGAACCGCATCCACTCGCTGCTCTCCAGCGTCAATGCGGTCGTCGCCAAGGCCGGGGATCGCACGAAGATGCTGCAGGAGGTCTGCCGGCTCGCGGTGGAGCGCGGCGGCTACCTGCGGGTGATCATCGCCCTGCCCGTGGCGTCCCCCAGCGTGGCGCTGCGGCCGCTGGCCTGGAAGAGCGCGCTGCCCGACCCGGTGCGGACGCTGGCCTATCCCCTGGCGGGCGTGCAGGGCCCGGACAGCGTGAGCCTGGCCGACCAGGCGATGACCCGGCTGGAGCCGGCGGTCTGCGATGACCTGCGCGACGAGCAGGCCCTGCCGATCCGCCACCGGCAGGATCTCTTCGAGTCCGGCGTGCGCGCGATGGCCGTGCTGCCGATGCTGGTGGATGGCAAGGCGATCGGCGCGGTCACCTTCGAATCGCGCGAGCCGGACGTCTTCGACGCGGCGGAGCTGGCGCTCCTGGGCGACGTGGCCACCGACGTGGGCTTTGCGCTGCAGTATTTCGAGAAGGACGAGGCGGTCCAGTTCCTCTCCCGCTTCGACTCGCTCACCCACCTGGCCAAGCGCGAGCTGTTCTGCGACCGCATGGCGCGCACCATCGGCATGACGGCCGACGGGGGCGCCGCGGTCATCGTGCTGGACGTGGGAGAGATCGGTTTCGTGAACGACACGCTGGGCCGCGACATCGGCGAGCAGCTGCTGCGGGCGGTCGCCGGGCGCCTGAAGGCGCGCCTGGGCGACTCGGACCGGGTTGCCCACCTGGGCGAAGGCACGTTCGCGGTGAGCCTGTTCGGCCGCGAGGCGGCCGAGCCCACGCTCTTCCAGGCCCGCGAGGCGATCCGCGGCATCTTCAACGACCCCTTCGACGTCGGCGGCCAGGAGATCGATGTCTTCGTCCGCACGGGCACGGCGGTCTACCCGAAGGATGCCGAGGGGCCGCTGCAGCTGGTGCAGAACGCGGAGGCGGCGCTGCGCCGCGCCAAGGAAGACGGCGTCAACGATTTGGACTACACGGCCGCGATCAACACGGAACTGGCGCAGCGCCTGCTCACGGGCCAGAAGCTCAACCGCGCGCTGGACC
Source organism: uncultured Pseudomonadota bacterium (assembly GCA_903868595.1). Taxonomy (GTDB): domain Bacteria; phylum Pseudomonadota; class Gammaproteobacteria; order Steroidobacterales; family Steroidobacteraceae; genus ZC4RG30. The sequence goes on along the minus strand of CAIPVV010000057.1, from coordinate 436 downwards.
TGCGCCAGTTCCTCATCCACTACCAGCCGATGATCGACCTGGACAGCGGCCGCGTGGTCGGCGCCGAGGCGCTGTTGCGCTGGAACGATCCGGACCGCGGCATCGTGCCGCCGACGCAGTTCATCCCGCTCCTGGAGCAGTCGGGCCAGATCGTGAGCGTCGGCAGCTGGGTGCTGGAGCAGGCCTCGCGCGATCGCCAGGCGATCCGCGACGCGGGCCTGGGGGATCTTCGCCTCGCCGTGAACATCTCCCCGCTGCAGCTGTACCAGCCGGAGTTCGTCCCGCACCTGGTGGCGGTCGCCTTCAGCGAGGGCGTCAGGGAATCCCGCCTCGAGGTGGAAATCACCGAGAGCATGCTGATGCAGGACCTGGAAGGCTCCATCGAGAAGCTGGCGGCGCTGCGCGACATGGGCGTGAAGGTGTCGATCGATGACTT
>CAIPVV010000056.1 GCA_903868595.1 uncultured Pseudomonadota bacterium | reverse complement strand
CTATCCGCGCAAGGCTCGACGGGTTACCCCTTGCTGCCCGCGCTGGGCCGGGCGACACGCGGGGATCTGCCGAACGGGTGCAACCCCGGGGCTGAGGGTGGGCCTGCGCCCGGCGCGATGACGCGCTCGCTAGCGCAGGATCACGACGCAGCTGTCGGCAGCACCCCGGTCCAGGTCCAGGCACCGTCCGTCCACCTCCGGCAGCGGGAGGCCGGAGAGCGCGGCAAGGGTTGGCGCGATGTCCACGGTCTCCACCGGCAGCGACTGCTCAAAGCCCGCCGCGCCCGGCCACCAGAGCAGGATCGGCACGCGGCGGTCGTAGTTCCAGGGCGAGCCGTGGCCGGCGATCGCATCGCCCGGTCCGCTGGCCAGGCCCAGCGTCACGTAGGGCCTGAAGACGACGAACAGGTCGCCGCTGCGCTGCGCGTCATAGCTTTCCGCCAGGCGCTCGGCGAGGGTGAGCTCATCGGCCGGCTTGCCAGGCGGCACGACGGTGTGGGCAACCTCCTGCGCGCTGAACGCGGCGTACACCTGCGGCTGCTTGCGCAGCAGCGTGAGCGCTGCGTCGCTGATGCCCTGGCGCAGCGCCGGATCCTGGACGCGCGCGGCGATTAAGAGCTGCTGGCCGTCGCCCGCCAGCGGCTCGAACTCCAGCGACAGCTGTGCCTTCACCGCATGGCTCACGCTGGCCACCAGCGCGGCGGGGTCAATGCGCCTGGCCGGCAGGGCGCGCTCGGCAACGCGCTCCGCCGCATCGATCGAGCCGTGGTCGGCGGTGAGCACGACGATGACCGGGACCTTCAGCCCCGCGAGCTTCTCCAGGAACGGCGCGAGCATCGCATCCAGCTGCGCGATCTGGTCGCACATCTCCGGTCCCTGGTTGCCATAGCGGTGGCCGATATAGTCGGTGGCGGAGAGGCTCACGGCCAGAAGATCAGGGGCTGCGCCGCGCCCCAGCTGGTAGCGATCCAGGAGCTGGCCCGCCAGCTCCAGCGTGATGCGGTCCAGGCCCGGCGATGCGCGGAACCACTTCTGCTGCAGCGGCGCGCCCTGCAGCGAGAACGGCTCCCCGGGGGCTGCGCTCCCGCCCGGCGGCGGCAGCCCGTGCTCCACCGTCAGTGCGCCGTAGCGGTGCGCGCCCCGGAGCTGAAGACAGCGCGCCGCGGCGGGCTTCCAGGCCGGGGCGTTCCTGCGCCAGCGGGCAAGCAGCTCCCGGTTGAAGCGCGCGACGGGCGCCAGGCGCTCGCGCTCGGTGCTCCCCTGGGGCACCGAGGTGTTGAAGCCCAGCTCATCGTCCCACCAGAACACGCCATCGGGGTTGTGGCCGGTCAGGGTGATTGCCGCTCGGTCCTTGCCGGAAACACCGAACACGCGCGAGGCGGGGTTGGCCTGCTTGAGCCACTCGCCCAAGGTGCTGGCGCGCAGGTTCGCCGGCCCGCGTCCCTGGTCCTTGCGGCCGGGCACGGGGTTGCTGGCATCCTGCACGCAATAGACTGACTTGCCGCTGACCGGGTCGAGCCAGTTGTTGGCGATGATGCCGGTGGCCGACGGGTGCCGGCCCGTCAGCAGCGTGGAATGCCCCGGGCAAGTCTCCGTCGCCGCGTGGCTCTGGTAGCCGTTGGGGAAAACCACGCCCTGCTCGGCAAGGCGCTTCAGGCCGCCGGTGAAATGACTGCGGTACTGCTCGAACAGGTTCGCGCTGAACTGGTCGACCGCGATCGCGACGATGAGCTTGGGCTGCTGCGGGGCGGGGCCTGCCTGGCAGAGCGTGGCCAGCAGCAGGGCGAGGGTGGCCGGGACGGCGGTGCGAAGGGTGCGCATGGGGCGGCTCATGGTCAGGATTTGGCGGTGGGTAGTCCGCTTGCTGGTATACCGTGCCGGCATGTGGATTTCATGACGGCGTGGGGTCCCTGAGGGGTACCCGGCGGCGGCCCAGGGGGCGCGATAGCCTGCCCCCCCCCAGCCCGTCACAGGGGTTGGACGCTGCCCGGTCTCTACCGCAGCAGGGGGGGCGCTACAACCCACTTCAGTCGCACATCGGCTGGAGGGTCTGCGCATAATCCATGCCATGGGCACTGCCAGCGGATCCATCACACTCCAGGAAGTCGACAAGCGCTTTGGCACCGGCGTGCTTGCGCTTGAAGGGGCAAGCCTTGAGGTCGCGCAGGGTGAGTTCGTGGCGCTGCTGGGCCCGTCTGGCTGTGGCAAGAGCACGGTGCTGCGCCTGGTGGCGGGCCTTGAGGCTGCGACCGGCGGCACGGTGGATGCGCCCGCGTTGCGCGATCCGGCCGAGGCCGCCACGGCCTTTGTCTTCCAGGAGCCGACGCTGATGCCCTGGGCGAGCGTGTTCGACAACGTCTGGCTGCCGCTGCGCCTGGCGGGCGTCTCGCGCGAGCAGGCGCTTCCCCGGATCCGCGCACTGCTGGCAAGCGTGGGTCTGGCGCAGTTCACTGCGGCCCATCCCGCGCAGCTCTCCGGCGGCATGCGCATGCGCGCCTCCATCGCCCGTGCGCTGGTGACCGAGCCGCGGGTGCTGCTGATGGATGAGCCGTTCGCGGCGCTGGATGAGATCACGCGCAGCCGCATCAACCTGGACCTGCTGGCCTGGTGGCAGGCGCGCAGTCTCTCCGTGCTGTTTGTGACCCACAGCCTCTACGAGGCGGCGTTCCTGAGCCAGCGCGTGCTGGTGATGAGCGCGCGCCCGGGCCGCCTGGTGGCCGAGGTGCGTATCGATGCGCCTTATCCCCGCACGCGGGAGTTTCGCTTGTCGCCGGTCTACCAGCAGGCCTGCCGGGACCTCAGTCGGGCGTTGGATGCGGCCCATGTGGAGTCGCTGGCATGAACCGGCGCCTGCTGCCGTGGCTCACGCTGGGCACGCTGCTGGCGCTGTGGGAGGTGCTGGTGCGCCTGGCGCAGATTCCCGCCTACACGCTGCCCACGCCCAGCCTCATCGCGCTTACGCTGTGGCAGAACCTGCCGTCGCTCGCGGTGAGCTGGTGGTTCACGCTGAAGATCACCTTCGGCGCGCTGCTGCTGGCCTGCGCGGGTGGGGTGCTGATTGCCGCAGTCTTTGCGCTCTCGCGGCGCGTGGAGGCCGCGTTCCTGCCGATTGCGGTGATGCTGCAGGTGACGCCTCTGGTTGCGATCGCGCCGCTCATCCTCATCTACATCGAGAACACCACCGCCGCGCTGCTGCTGTGCGCCTGGGTGGTGGCGTTCTTCCCGATCCTCTCCAACACGGTGCTGGGGCTGCGCGCGGCGGACCCCAACCTGCACGAGCTGTTCCGCCTGTACCGTGCGACGCCGCTGCAGCGCCTGCGGCTGCTGCTGGTGCCCAGTGCCGTGCCCTACTTTGTCGCGGGACTGAAGATCTCCGGCGGACTGAGCCTCATCGGCGCGGTGACTGCCGAGATGGTTGCCGGCGTCGCGGGGCGGGAGACGGGCCTGGCCTCCCGTATCCTGGAGGCGAGCTTTCGCACCGAAACGCCCAAGATGTTTGCCGCGCTCACCCTGCTGGTGCTGACCGGTGTGTTGATATTCTGGCTCTTTGACCTGCTTGCGCGGCGCCTGCTGGGGCGCTGGCAGCTGCCTGGCCACAAGTAGAAGGAAGCTTGCGATGACCCTGAAGACTCCGCTGCCGCGCGTTGCGATTGCCCTGTTGCTGCTGGCCTGCCTCGCAGGCGGACTGGCGCAGGCGGAGGATCGCGTGAGCTTTGCCACCAACTGGAAGGCGCAGGCCGCCCACGGCGGCTTCTACCAGGCGCTGGCCGACGGCACCTACCGCAAGTACGGCCTCGACGTGAAGATCATCCAGGGCGGGCCGCAGGTGAACACCGCGGCGCTGCTGCCGGCGGAGCGCGTGGACTTCCTGATGACCGGCAACCTGCTGCACAGCTTCGACAGCGTGAAGAACGGGCTGCCAACGGTGGCCGTTGCCGCGCTCTTCCAGAAGGACCCGCAGGCGCTGATCGCCCACCCGGGGCAGGGCTTCGAGAAGTTCGAGAACCTGAAGAGCGCGCCGGTGGCCTTTGTGGCCAAGGACGCGCAGTTCACCTGGTGGCAGTGGCTGAAGTCCGCGCACGGCTTTCGCGACGAGGCCCTGCGCCCCTACGCCTACAACCTGGCGCCGTTCCTCGCCAACGCGAAGTCGATCCAGCAGGGCTACTCGGTGGCCGAGCCCATCTACGTGGAGAACCAGGGCAAGTTCAAGCCCGTGGTGCACCTGCTGGCCGACCACGGCTATTCGACCTACTCGACGCTGATCTCCGCGCGCGTGGAGACGGTGCGCACCCAGCCCGAGCTGGTGCAGCGCTTCGTGGACGCCTCGATCGAGGGCTGGGTTAACTATCTGTACGGCGACCGGCGCGCCGCCAACGCGCTGATGCTCAAGGACAATCCGGAGATGTCGCTCGCGGAGATCGAGGCGGCCGTGGCGCTCATGAAGTCCCAGGGCATCGTCGACTCCGGTGACGCGCTGGCCGTGGGCATCGGTGCGATGAATGCCGCGCGCATCCGCGAGTTCTACGGCCAGATGGTGAAGGCCGGGCTGTACAAGGAGGGGGAGGTCGACCTCGCCAAGGTCGCCCGCTTCAACTTCGTGAACAAGAAGGTGGGCGTGGACCTCAAGGCGCGCCTGCTTCGGAAGTAGTGGCCCGGCCGCCGGGAGCCGGGCGCTCGGGCCCCGCGCCAAGGCGCTGTGGGGTGGTGGCGAGGCGAGGCGGCCTCAGGATCCCGTGCCGGTGATGATCCCGCCGCCCAGGCACAGCGCCCCGTCGTACAGCACGGCCGACTGTCCCGGGGTGACCGCCCGCTGCGGCTCCAGGGGCGCAAGCTGCAGGCCGCCGTCGGGCCCTGGCGTCACGCGAGTGGCCTGGTCGGCCTGCCGGTAGCGCAGCTTGACCCCGGCCTCAAACGCCCCCGTCGGCGCGGGCACCAGCCAGTTCACGCCTTCCACCCGTACGCTGCGGCAGTACAGGGCCGGATGGTCCTGGCCCTGCACGACCAGCAGCGCATTGCGCGCCGCATCCTTGCCCGCGACATACCAGGGCGCCTCACCGTAGCCGCGCTTGCCGCCGAGGTGGATGCCGCCGCGCTGGCCGAGCGTGTAGAAGGGCAGGCCCACGTGCTCGCCCAGCAGCGTCCCTTCCGGCGTGAGGATCGGGCCGGGCGTGGAGGGCACGTACTGGGCGAGGAACTCGCGGAACGGGCGCTCGCCGATGAAGCAGATGCCCGTGCTGTCGCGCTTGGCGTGGACCGGCAGTCCCGCCTCCCGGGCGATCTCCCGCACGCGCTCCTTGTGCAGCTCGCCCAGCGGCATCAGCACCTGGCGGAACTGCGCGCGAGGCACGGCATGCAGGAAGTAGGACTGGTCCTTGCCGCCGTCCACGCCCTTGAGAAGCGCGGGGCCGTCGGCGCGCTGCTCGATGCGCGCGTAGTGGCCGGTGGCCAGCCAGGCGGCGCCCAGGCGGCGGGCGTGCGTCAGGCAATCGCCGAACTTGATCTCGCGGTTGCACAGCACGTCCGGGTTGGGCGTGCGGCCGGCCTGGTATTCGGCCAGGAAGTGCGCGAACACGCGCGCGCGGTACTGCGCGGAGAGGTCCACGCTGTGCAGCGGGATGCCCAGCACCTGCGCCACGGCACGCGCGTCCTGGAAGTCCTGCGCGCTGGTGCAGTAGCCCTCCTCATCGTCGTCCCAGTTGTGCATGAACAAGCCCTGCACGGCGTGGCCGGCGCGCAGCAGCAGCAGGGCGGTGACGGCGGAGTCCACGCCACCGGAGAGGGCGACGATCGTGGGGCCGGCGTCGGTCAACTGCCGGTCTGTCCCACGATCGGGGGAAGCCGCTGGTCCACGTACTTCATGGACTCCAGCTCAAAGCGCTGGCCGGCGAGGAAATCGTCGATGCACTGCAGGACCAGGGGACTGCGCAGGCGCGCAGAGTCGGCCAGCAGTTCTGCGCGCGAGCGCCAGTGCGCGGCGATGATGCCGCGGTCCAGCCGCAGGGACGGCTCGTGTCCGCTGGCGTCGCCGGCGATGGCAAAGCGCAGGGTCGTGCGGCCGTTGGCGGGGTTGCGCCACAGGTAGGTCCCGACCAGGTGGCGGGGCGCGAAGTGCCAGGCGGTCTCCTCCAGCGTCTCGCGGATCGCCGCCTGCAGGATGGTTTCCCCATCCTCCACGTGGCCCGCGGGCTGGTTGAACACCGCACGGCCGGCGATGCGCTCCTCCACGACGAGAAATCGCTCGTCCCGCAGGACGATGGCAGCAACGGTCAGGTCTGGGCGCCAGGTCATGAGCGCCAGTATATTGGAGCCGGGCGCCCGCTAACGGTGCGCGACTCTCAATTCTTGTTCCGGCGCGCTCGCCACCCACATCTCGTCGAACTCCTGCAGGTGCAGGCGGGCGACGGGGGGCTGGTTGAAGCCGGCCACGCCCTCCCAGCTGGCGGCGCGGGTGCGGTAGACGATGGCCCGGTCGTCGGCGATCAGCATTGCGCTGCGGCGATGCTGGAAGGCCGGGGCGACCACGCGGATCTCGATGTAGCTGTTCAGGCGGCGCGACATCGCGACGAAGCGGTTGGTGTTGCCGATCAGGCGCAGGTGCTCGTGCGTGAGCACGCGAACCTTCGCAAAGGAGCGGCCGAGGACGAAGCGCTTGACGATGTCCATGAAGGCGGGGTGGTCGTAGACCTCCGGCTCCAGGTCCGCGGTGTAGATCGACATGAGCCGCTGCGCGGAGGCGGCGGTGCGACGCGCGGCAAGGCGCACGTCCTCCAGGCTCGTCAGCAGGCTCAGGGCCTCCACCGGCGGGGGCGGGGCACGATGCAGGACCGCGCTCACCGGCATCGGCGGCGAGGACAGCAATGCCTCCAGATCCAATTGTTCCCTCGCCACCATGACATCGCCCGCTGCCGGGGGCAGCCTTGCGTAAAACCGTGACGGCGATCTTAGGAACAGGCCCGCGGGGTACTTGTGGAGTGCGTCACGTTTTACCGGCGCGGCCGCCGCTGCACCTGCGGAAATGAGGGGTGGTTCGCAGGAACGCAAAAAGTTTTCGTTACGTTATGTCGCCTCACGCAGCGCCAGCTGCGCGGCGACGCCCCCGTAGGCGGCCGGCGTCAGCGCCGCCCGGCGCTCGCGCTCGGCCGCCGGCAGCGGCAGCGTCGCGATAAAGCCCGCAAGCAGCTCCCGGTCCATCGGGCGGCCGCGCGTGAAGTCCTTCAGCAGCTCGTAGCCGTTGGGGACGCCGGCGGCGCGCAGCACCGTCTGCACGGCCTCCCCGAGCACCTCCCAGGCCCCGTCCAGGTCGCGGGCGATGCGCGCCTCATCGGCGGCGATCTTGGAGAGGCCGCGCAGCGCGGCGCGCCAGGCCAGCACCGCATGCCCCAGTGCCACGCCCACGTTGCGCAGCACCGTGGAGTCGGTGAGGTCGCGCTGCCAGCGCGACACCGGCAGCTTCTCGGAGAAGTGCCGCAGCAGCGCGTTGGCAATGCCCAAGTTGCCCTCGGCGTTCTCGAAATCGATCGGGTTGATCTTGTGCGGCATCGTGGAGGAGCCGACTTCCCCGGCCACCGGCCGCTGGCGCAGGTACCCCAGCGACACATAGCCCCAGATGTCGCGGCACAGGTCGATGCCGATCACGTTGATGGCGGCCAGCGCGTCGCAGTACTCGCCGATCCAGTCGTGTGGCTCGATCTGCGTCGTGTACGGGTTCCAGGTCAGGCCGCAAAGTTGGACGAAGGACTCGGAGATGCGCAGCCAGTCCGCTGCCGGCACGGCCACGAGGTGTGCATTGAGGTTGCCCGTCGCGCCGTTGAATTTGCCCAGGATCTCAACGGCTGCAAGGCGCCGGCGCGCGCGCACCAGGCGCGCTGCGACGTTGGCGAACTCCTTGCCGAGGGTGGTGGGCGTTGCGGTCTGGCCGTGCGTGCGCGAGAGCATCGGCAGTTCGGCGTAGCGGCGCGCCGCGACGCGCAGCTCTTTGATCAGCGCATCCACGCCCGGCAGCAGCACGTCCTCGCGTGCCCGCAGCAGCATGCGCGCGTAGCTGGTGTTGTTGATGTCCTCGGAGGTGCAGCCAAAGTGCACCAGCTCCAGCTGCGCGGGCGTGGCGCCCGCGGCGGCCAGGCGGTCCCGCACGAAGTACTCCACGGCCTTCACGTCGTGGTTGATCTTCTGCTCGATCGCCTTGACGGTGGCCGCGGCCTCCTCACCCGGGTCATCGGCGATCTGGGCGATGCAGTCGAAGACGGCGGGGGAGAGCGGTGTCTGCAGCAGGCTCGGCACGCAGCGGGCCAGGTGCCCGAACCACAGCGCCTCCACGCGCGCGCGCTCCTTGATCAGCGCAGCCTCCGAGAGGAGGGCCGCAAGGCCCTGGGTGGCCGCGCGATAGCGGCCGTCGACCGGGGAGAGGGCAGTTAGCGCGCTGGAGTCCATGCGTCGTGTGATCCGCAAATGATAGAATCTTGCATGATAACGCAGGCCCTTTGACGCCGGAGCAGATTGCATGAATTCCACCGCCTTCCGCATTGAACGCGACAGCATGGGTGAGCTTCAGGTGCCCCAGGACGCCCTCTGGGGCGCCCAGACGCAGCGCGCCGTGGATAACTTCCCGATCAGCGGCCTGCCGATGCCGCGCGCCTTCATCCGCGCCGTCGCCCTGATCAAGGCCGCCGCCGCCCGTGCCAATGCGGGGCTGGGGCTGCTGGATGCGGATCTGGCCGGCGCCATTGTGGCCGCCTCCCAGCAGGTGGCCGACGGCGTCTACGACAGCCACTTCCCGATCGACGTGTTCCAGACCGGCTCCGGCACCAGCACGAACATGAACGCCAACGAGGTCATCTCGCACCTGGCGTCCCAGCAGCTGGGCAAGGCCGTGCATCCCAACGACCACGTCAACATGGGCCAGAGCAGCAACGACGTGATCCCCACGGCGATCCACGTGAGCGCCGCGCTCGTGCTGCGCGAGCAGCTGGCCCCCTCGCTTGCCCACCTGGTGAGCACGCTGCACGCCAAGGAGGCGCAGGTCGGTGACCTCGTGAAGACCGGCCGCACGCACCTGATGGATGCGATGCCGGTGACCTTCGGGCAGGAACTCTCCGGCTGGCGCACGCAGGTACAGAAGGGCCTTGAGCGGCTGGCCGCCTGCGAGCCGCGCCTCTGGCAGCTGGCGCAGGGCGGCACCGCCGTGGGCACGGGCATCAACGCGCACCCGGACTTTGCCGCGCGCTTCTGCACGGAGCTGGCGCAGGCCACGGGCATCGCCTTCCAGCCCAACGTGAACTTCTTCGAGGCGCTGGCCACGCAGGATACGGCCGTGGAGCTCTCCGGCCAGCTCAAGACGATCGCCGTGAGCCTCCTGAAGATCGCCAACGACCTGCGCTGGATGAACAGCGGGCCGCTGGCGGGCCTGGGGGAGATCGCGCTCACCGCGCTGCAGCCCGGCAGCAGCATCATGCCGGGCAAGGTGAACCCGGTGATCCCGGAGGCCACGGCCATGGTCGCCGCGCAGGTGATCGGCAACGACGCCACCATTACCATCGCCGGCCAGTCGGGCAACTTCCAGCTGAACGTGATGCTGCCGGTGATCGCCTACAACCTGCTGGAGAGCCTGCGCCTGCTGGCCAACGTCTCGCGCCTGCTGGCCGACAGCGCCATCAAGGGCTTCACGGTGAACACCGCGCGCCTGGCCGATGCACTGGATCGCAACCCCATCCTGGTGACCGCGCTGAACTCCCTCATCGGCTATGAAAAGGGTGCCGCGATCGCCAAGAAGGCCTATGCCGAGGGCAAGCCGATCATCGACATGGCAGAGAAGCTCACGGACCTGCCGCGCGCCGAACTCAGGAAGCTGCTGGACCCGACGGAGCTCACCCAGGGCGGCATCAAGGGCGGCAGCAGCGGCGGCGGATGAGTCCGTCCCGCGCCGCGCCGGACCCCACGGCCGCTGCCCGGCAGCTGCTGGCGCGGCTGGCCGGCTCCCAGCCCGACCACGACCCGGCTCATCTGCGGCTGGGCGCGGGCCTGGCACAGGGCTGCGATGAGTTGCTGCGCCCCCACTTCCCGGCCGAGCCACGGCCGGCCGCGGTGCTCATCGGCCTGGTGGCGCGCGAGGCCGGGCCGTCGATCCTGCTGACCGTGCGCGCCACCCACCTTCGCCACCACGCCGGCCAGATCGCCTTCCCGGGCGGCCGCATGGAAGCCAGCGATGCGGATCCGGCCGCCACGGCGCTGCGCGAGGCGCAGGAGGAGATCGGCCTTGCGCCTGAGCACGTGCAGGTCGTGGGCTACCTGCCCGACCACCTGATCCTGACCGGCTACCGGGTGACCCCGGTGGTGGCGCACGTAGCGCCGGGCTTTGCGCTGCGCTTTGATCCGGCCGAGGTGCAGGAGACCTTCGAGCTGCCGTGGTTGCAGCTGCTGGATCCGGCCCACCACGTGGCCTACCGGCGCCGGCTGCTCGATACCGAGGTGGACGCGCGCGATATCCTCTGTGGCCAGCACCGCATCTGGGGCGCCACCGCCGGGATGCTGTTCTGCCTGCGGGAGCTCGCGCTCTCGCAGGGCCCTGCCTCGTAAAGCCCGGTTAGGAGATGCGCATGAGCGAGCGGCCGATCGATACCCTGCTGCAGATCATGCGCCGGTTGCGCGATCCGGAGCGGGGCTGCCCCTGGGACCGCGCGCAGTCCTATGCGTCGCTCGCGCCCTACACGCTGGAGGAGGCCTGCGAGGTGGTCGACGTGCTGGAGCGCGGCGACAGGAGCGCGCTGCGCGATGAACTGGGGGACCTGCTGTTCCAGGTCGTCTTCCTCTCCGAGCTGGCGCGGGAGGAAGGCGTTTTTGATTTCGAGGGCGTGGCTGCCGCGATCGGCGAGAAGCTCGTGCGGCGCCACCCGCAGGTCTTCGGCGATGCACCGCGGGTGGAGGACGCGGGTCACGCCTGGGAGGCGATCAAGGCGGGCGAGCGCGCGGGGCGCGGCGAGCACGGCGTGCTGGATGACGTGCCGCGCAGCCTGCCGGCCTTAAGCCGCGCCGCGAAACTCGGCAAGCGCGCCGGCCGCGTGGGCTTTGACTGGCCGGATGCGCGCGGGGCGCGCGAGAAGGTCGGCGAGGAGATCCGGGAACTGGAGCTGGCGGTTGCGGCCGGCGACTCCGCGGCGATGCAGGAGGAGCTGGGGGATCTGCTGCTGGCGGTGACCAGCTGGTCGCGGCACCTGAAGCTGGACCCGGAGGCGAGCCTGCGGCGCGCCAACGCGAAGTTCGAGGCGCGCTTTGCCGCGATGGAGGCCCTGGCGCGGCGGCGCGGCCTGGTGCTCGCCGAGCTCTCGGCCGCCGCCTGGGAGGGCCTGTGGGAGGAGGCCAAGGCGGCCGTTCAGTCCTGATTCATCACGGCGCGCCCAGGCTTGCCGCTTACGCGCCCTGGAGGCAGCCTTGTCCCGTGAGTTTCCTTACCCACCGGTTTCGCCCGGGCCACTGGCCCACGTAGGATAGGGCGATGCTGCCACGCACCCACGGACGCGACGCGACCGGCCGCCCCTGCCAAGCCCCGGCCGTGGCGTCGCTTGCGGTGCTGGCGGCGCTGCTGCTGGTGCTGCCCTGCCAGCGGGCCGCCGCCGCGCAGCGGCAGAGCCTGCCCGCGATGGCGGCTGTTCCCTCGCTGCCCGTGACCGCCGTGACCGCCGCGGTACCCGTGGTGGACTGGCGGGGCGCCAAGGCCCCGACGCCCGCGCTCACGATGGACCGGGCCGTGGCGCTGGCCGAGCAGCACTACCGCGCGCGCGTCGTGCGCGCGGCGGTCAGCGATGCGGGCGGGCATAAGGTGTATGTGCTCAAGCTGCTCTCCGAGCAGGGGCGCGTGTGGACGGTGCGCGTGGATGCGGAAACGGGGGCAATGAACTGATGCGAGTCCTGGTCGTTGAAGATGAGGCCGTGCTGCGCGAGGGCCTGCGTGAGCACCTCACGGCCGCCGGCTACACGGTGGACGTGGCGGCTGATGGCGAGGAGGGGCTCTTCGCGGGCGGCGAGTACCCCATCGATGTGGCAATCGTGGACCTGGGGCTGCCGAAGCTGCCGGGGCTGGAGCTCATCCGCAAGCTGCGCGCGGCCGGCAAGCAGTATCCGATCCTGGTGCTCACGGCGCGGGATCGCTGGCAGGACAAGGTGCAGGGCCTGGATGCCGGCGCCGATGACTACGTCGCCAAGCCTTTTCACTTCGAGGAGGTGCAGGCGCGGCTGCAGGCGCTGCTTCGCCGCAGCGGGGGCTGGGCGAGTTCCTCGCTCTCCTGCGGGCCGATCACACTGGATACGCGTACGCAGTCGGTGACGGTGGAGGCCAGGCCCGTGGAGCTCACGACCTTCGAGTACCGGATCCTGGAGCACCTGATGCTCAAGGCCGGCGAGGTGATCTCCAAGACCGACCTCACCGAGCATCTCTACGAACAGGACTTCGAGCGCGACAGCAACGTCATCGAGGTGTTCGTCGGCCGCCTGCGCCGCAAGCTCGATCCCGAGGATCGCATCAAGCCGATCGAGACCCTGCGCGGACGCGGCTACCGCTTCGCGCTGCCCCGCAACGCGACCTAGGGCGGCTCCGTGGCCGTCCGCTCCGTCAGTCGGCGCCTGCTGTTCTCGGTGGCAGTGCCCCTGCTGCTGTTCTTCGGTGTGACGGTGTTCGTGTTGGATGCGCGCTTTCGCGCGTTGTCGGAGTCCTCGATGCGCGGCCAGCTGGATGCCCAGATGGTGGCGCTGATCGCCTCCAGCGACCCGGATGAGGCCGGCGCCGTGGCCCCCACCTTGCAGGATGCGGAGTCGCGCCTGGCGACGCCGGGCTCCGGACTCTACGCGCGCGTGGTGAACCGGCGGGGCCTGCAGGTGTGGCGCTCCCCTTCGGTCACGGGCACCAACATCGACTTCGGCCCGCCGCTGCAGCCCGGGCAGAACACCTTCAAGTACATCCCCGGTCCCCAGGGCACGACGCTTGCGGCCATCAGCCGGGGGCTGCGCTGGGAGGATGACCGCGGGCGGCGCATCGACCTGACCTTCACGGTGGCGACGAGCCTGGAGCCCTACGAGACGCAGCTACGCACATTCCGCCAGGGGCTGTTTGGCGGCTTCTCCGTCGTGGCGGTGCTGTTGCTGGCAGCCCTGGCGGTGCTGCTGCGCTGGGTGCTGCGGCCGCTGCATGACCTGGAGGCGCAGATCCTGGAGGTGGAGGCCGGGCAGCGCGAGCTGCTGGATGCAAGCTGGCCGCGGGAGCTGCGCGGCGTGGTGACCAACCTGAACGCGCTGCTGCGCGCCGAGCGCAACCGCATCGCGCGCTACCGCGACACGCTGGGGAACCTGGCGCACAGCCTGAAGACGCCGCTGGCGGTGGTGCGCAGCAGCCTCTCCGGCACCGACCCGCAGGCCGTGGCCGCGACCGTCAACGCGCAGGTCGACCGCATGTCGGCCATTGTCGAACACCAGCTCAAGCGCGCCGTCGGCGGCGGCGCCTCCGTGGGCCAGCCGGCCGTCCCCGTGCAGCCGGTGGCGCAGGACCTGCGCGGGGCGCTCATGAAGGTGCACGCGAGCAAGGACTACCTGATCGAACTGCAGGTGGATGCCGATGCGGTGTTCATCGGTGATCGGGACGATCTGTACGAGGCGCTCGGCAACCTCATGGAGAACGCGGCCAAGTGGTGCCGCAGCCAGGTGCGCGTCACGGCGATGATGCGCGTGCGCGGCGATGCGACGCGCCGCCTGGAGCTGGCGGTGGAGGATGACGGCCCGGGCATTGCGCCGGAGGAGCGCGAGCGCGTGCTGCAGCGGGGCGCGCGCGCCGATGAGTTCACGCCCGGCCATGGGCTGGGCCTGGCGATGGTGCGCGACATGGCGCAGCTCTACGGCGGCGACGTGCAGCTCTCCGACTCCCCGCTGGGGGGTGCGCGCGTCGTGCTGGACCTGCCCGGGCGCTAGCGGCAAAAGGCCAGCCGGCGCCGCTTTGCGCGGGGATGGGCGACTCTGTAGCATGCCGGCCCATGCAATCCCCCGAGATCACGGCCTGGCATCCGGCCAGCTGGCAGGGCCGCAAGGCGCTGCAGCAGCCGAACTATTCCGACCCCGCTGCCCTGGAGGACGCCGTCGGGCAGCTCGCCAAGCTGCCGCCCCTGGTGGTGTCCTGGGAGATCGAGGCGCTGCGCGAGCGCATCGCCGCCGCGCAGCGCGGCGAGCAGTTCCTGCTGCAGGCCGGTGACTGCGCCGAGAGCTTCGCGGAGTGCGAGTCGGACCACATCGCCAAGCAGCTGAAGGTGATCCTGCAGCTGAGCCTGGTGCTGCTGCATGGCCTGAAGCGCCCGGTGATCCGCGTGGGCCGCATGGCCGGCCAGTACGCCAAGCCCCGCTCGGCCGATACCGAGACGCGCGAGGGCATGACGCTGCCGTGCTACCGGGGCGACACGGTCAACCGCCCGGAGTTCACCGCCGCGGCGCGCGAGCCGGATCCGCAGCTGCTGCTGCGCGGCTACGAGCGTGCGGGACTGACCATCAACTTCGTGCGCGCGCTGATCGATGGCGGCTTCGCGGACCTGCACCACCCGGAGTACTGGAACCTGGGGTTCCTGCACCACTCGCCGCTCAAGGAAGCCTACGAGCGCATCGTAAGGGAGATCGGCGATGCGCTGGACTTCTTCAAGTCGCTGACCGGCGGGCAGGTGCACGAGGCTTCGCGCGTGGACTTCTATACCTCGCACGAAGGCCTGCACCTGCACTACGAGCAGGCGCAGACGCGCTTCATACCGCGCTCGCAGCGCTGGTACAACCTCTCCACGCACATGCCGTGGATCGGCATGCGCACGGCGCAGCTGGACGGGGCGCACGTGGAGTACTTCCGCGGCATCGCGAACCCCGTGGGCGTGAAGGTGGGCGCGGCGATGGACAGCGGCTGGCTGCAGGGCCTGGTTGCGACGCTCAATCCGCAGAACCAGCCGGGACGGCTCACGCTCATCCACCGCTTCGGCGCCAACGAGATCGAGAAGTCGCTGCCGCGCCTGATCCAGGCCGTCAAGGCGACCGGCCACTCGGTGCTGTGGGTCTGCGACCCGATGCACGGCAATACCGAGACCACGGTGGGCGGCGTGAAGACCCGGCGCCTGGAGAACATCCAGAAGGAGATCGAGCTCGCCTTCCGGATCCACGCGGCTCATGGTTCGAACCTGGGCGGCGCGCACCTGGAACTCACGGGCGAGGACGTGACCGAGTGCACCGGCGGGGCCCGCGGGCTCTCCGATGCGGATCTGGCCCGTGCGTATCGCACCCAGGTGGACCCGCGCCTGAATTATGAGCAGGCGCTGGAGCTGGGGATGATGATCGCCGAGCGCAGCAAGAAGGCCCGGGCGTCCTGAGTTTCGACGGCAAGGCATTCGCGGCGAGCCTGCCGCGAAGACCCGGCGTCTACCGCATGTACGGGGAGACGCAGGGGGATTCGCGCGAACTGCTGTATGTCGGCAAGGCCGCGGCGCTGCGCGACCGCGTCGGCAGCTACTTCTCCCTCTCCCGCCAGGCACCCAAGGTGGAGGCCCTGGTCAAGCTCATCCGTCACATCGAGGTGACGGTCACCAACTCCGAGACCGAGGCGCTCCTGCTGGAGTTCAACCTCATCAAGGAGCACCGTCCGCGCTTCAACATCATCCTGCGCGACGACAAGACCTTTCCCTACATCCAGCTGCTCTCGCACGCGTTCCCGCGGCTGGTGTTCTACCGCGGGCCGCGCACCCCCAAGGGCCGCTACTTCGGCCCGTTCCCCGGCTCCGGCGCGGTACGCGAGACGCTGCAGCAGCTGCAGAAACTCTTCCTGCTGCGCAACTGCCGCGACAGCTTCTTCGCCAACCGCTCCCGTCCCTGCCTGCAGCACCAGATCGGCCGCTGCTCGGCGCCGTGCGTGGGGCTGATCAGCCAGGCCGACTACGCCCGCGACGTGGCCGCGGCGGTCCTGGTGCTGGAGGGTCGCAACCGCGAGGTCAACGAGCTGCTGGAGCAGCGCATGCTGGCCGCCTCCGAGCGGCTGGACTTCGAGGCGGCGGCCGCCTTCCGCGACCAGCTGGCGAGCCTGAAGCAGGTGCAGGCCGAGCAGGTGGTCACCTCCGAGAGCGACCGGGACCTGGACGTGTTCGCGCTGGTCGGGGAGCCCGGCGACTATTCGGTCAGCGTCCTGCTGGTACGCGGCGGGCGGATCCTGGGCACCACCAACTTCTTCCCGCGCGGACTGGGCACGCCGGAGGAGGCGCTGGCGTCCTTCCTCGTGCAGCACTATGCGCGGGAGGAGGTGCCGCGCGTGGTGCTGGTGAACCTGGCGCTGCCGGATGCCGCGGCGCTGGAGGAGGCGCTCGCGCAGCGCACGGCGCATGGCGTGCGCGTGCAGCGCGCCGAGCGCGGGCTGCTGGTGCGCTGGACGGCGATGGCCGAGGACAACGCACGCCAGGCGCTGAGCATGCGCGCGGCGCGCCGGCAGGATGCCAGCGAGCTGCTGGAGTCGCTGGGGGAGGCGCTCGGGTTGCCGGCGGCGCCGCTGCGGCTGGAGTGCTTCGACATCAGCCACACGGCGGGCGAGGGCACGGTGGCCTCCTGCGTGGTCTATGGGCCGGAGGGCGCGCTGCGCAAGGAGTACCGGCGCTTCAACATCGAGGACGTGGCGCCCGGGGATGACTATGGCGCGCTCGCGCAGGCCGTGAGGCGGCGCTTTACGCGCGTGAAGGCCGGCGAGTCGCCGGTGCCGGACGTGCTGTTCATCGACGGCGGAGCCGGGCAGCTGGCGGCGGTGCTGCCGGAGCTGGATGCGCTGGGCTTTGGGTCGCTGTGCGTGATCGGCGTCTCCAAGGGGCCGGACCGCCGCGCCGGGCAGGAGAAGCTGCATCGCCGCGAGGATTCGCGGCCGTTCACGCTGCCGGCGGATTCCCCGGCGCTGCGCGTGATCCAGCGCGTACGCGATGAAGCCCACCGCTTTGCCATCGCCGGGCACCGCAAGCGCCGCGCGCGCCGCTACCAGGAGTCGATCCTGGAGACCGTGCCGGGCCTGGGTCCGGCCAAGCGGCGCGAGCTGCTGCGGCAGTTCGGCGGGCTGCAAGGCGTGCTGCGGGCGGGCGCTGCGGACCTTGCGCTGGTGAAGGGAATCGGCGCGGGCCTGGCGCGCGTGATTTATGATCACTTGCATCCGGGTGCCTAGCTTGCGGGCACCCCCGCTGCCCTTCGTCCCTCCCGAGCCCGACATGCGCTGGAACTTGCCGAACATCCTGACCTGGCTGCGGATCCTCGCGATCCCGCTGGTGGTCGTGCTGTTCTACCTGCCGGTCGGCTGGGCGGACCCGGCGGCGGGCCTGCTGTTCGCCGCGGCGGCGGTGACGGACTCCCTCGATGGCTACTTCGCGCGGCGCATGGGCCTGACTTCGCGCCTGGGCGCGTTCCTGGATCCGGTGGCCGACAAGCTGATCGTGGCGATCGCGCTGGTGCTGCTGGTGAGCCGGGATTCCGACTGGATCGTGGTGATGATGGCCGGGGTGATCATCGGCCGGGAGATCGCGATCTCGGCGCTGCGCGAGTGGATGGCGGTGCTGGGCCAGCGTACCAAGGTCGCCGTCTCGCAGATCGGCAAATACAAGACGATCCTGCAGATGGTGGGCCTCTCGATGATGCTCTACCGGCAGGATGCCCTGGGGCTGCCGGTGTATCGGGCGGGGATTGCTTTGAGCGTGCTGGCCGCCGCGCTGACGCTTTTTTCAATGATCATGTACCTGAGGGCGGCCTGGCCCACGCTCTCGACGGCAGATTGATCTTTTGTTGCTTGACTTGCCTGTGCGGGCCCTTACAATTCCGGCCCTCTCCAGAGCGGGAATAGCTCAGTTGGTAGAGCGCAACCTTGCCAAGGTTGAGGTCGCGAGTTCGAGCCTCGTTTCCCGCTCCATTTTTCGAGACGTGTGCCCGGGCCCTGCCCGGGCGGCCAGTGCCACCCCCGGTCTGGTGAGTGCACGGGTGTGCACCTGGCCGTTCAGCGTGGCGCGGTAACAAAGCGGTTATGTAGGGGCCTGCAAAGCCTTTTAGGCCGGTTCGACTCCGGCCCGCGCCTCCACCCCTCACGTCTGCAGCCCCGCGCCGGGCGAGCTGTCCCCTGCGCGTTCTGACGGTTCCCGCTGCACGGTACGCAACCGCCGGCGGCACGCCTTGCGCGCTGCAGCGAGACATAAGCTCGCCTTTGCACGACAAATTCAAGGCCTTTTGGCCTGCAGGGGCTTCCCGGCGTTCTGGGGCGGAGTAAGCTGGGCGCCCAGGCGGGTAAGCCCGCCTTCGCCGGCCCGGCCCGGTGGATGCAAATAAAAATGAGAAACGTGAGCTGCAATGAAGCTGCGAGGACTGGTTTTCGCGACGCTGTGTCTGGCATCGGTGGCGGCCGGCGCCCAGGGGCGCCCGGAGGGCAGCGAGCACGGTGATCCGCCGAGGCTGGGCGAGCACTGGGCGAAGGACGGCAAGGCGCCGGTAGCGCACGAGGCACGTGTCGGCGGAAGCACCAGCCCGAACATGACCTATCACAGCGGCGTTGTCCTGCAGAAGACCGTGGTCAAGGCGATCTTCTGGGGCAGCAGCTGGGCCCCCAGTGACGACAAGATCACGGGGCTGGACGCCTGGTACAGCGGCTACGGTGGCTCAAATTACGCCAAGACGGTCGATGAGTACGGTGGCAGCAACGGCCAGGTCGGGCCGAGCAGTACCTACCAGGGCCATATCCTCGACACCTCGGCCATCCCCGCCGGCACGAATTTCAGCAGCACTTCACCGGTGCTGGCGGAGGTGTGCAAGCAGGTGGCCGCCGGCTCAAGCTCCGGTGGCACCAGTGGCATCACGGTGGATTCCAGCGGCAATGGCTACTACCCGGTCTACACCGACGTGCCGCGCGGCTCTGCCGGATTCTGCGCCTGGCACAGCTACGGCACCTGCTCCGCCAGTGGCAAGACGCGGGTGCAGATCGCGTTCTTCTTCAAGCTGGATGGCGATGCGGGCTGCGATCCGGTGGATACCTCGGGCCTTCACTCGCAGGGCCTGGCGGCGCTGGCCAGCGTGACCGCGCACGAGCTCTCCGAGGCCCGCTCGGATCCCGCCTCGCCGGGTGCCTGGTATGACAGCCAGGGCAACGAGAACGGGGACAAGTGCGCGTGGATATTCCCCGTGCCCCTGGTAACGTTTGCTGACGGCACGAAGTGGAAGCTGCAGGGCGAGTGGTCCAACGCCGCCTATACGGCGGGGACCGGCTACCCCAACAGCACCGGGCAGAAGGGCTGCCTGAGCGGGTTGTAGGGCGCGAGTGCGCGGTCGGCTTCGCATGCGACGGTCGCTTGCCGTCCTGGGCGCCGCCGCGCTGCTGGCGTTGCTGCTGCACGCGCCTGCCGCGCAGGCGCAGTCCGCGCGCGGGGCTACCGCGACCCGCGCCGTGTCGCAGTACACGGACCTGGAGGAGCGCGTGGCGAGCCTTCTCGCCCAAGCGCAGCGCGCCCGGCTGCAGGCACTGCTGGCCGAGGAGTTCACCTACCGCGCGCCCGACCTTGGCGATCCGCTGGATGCGGCGGAGTGGCTTGCCCCGATGCATCGCTCGCCGCCGGTGCGCGTGTACGGGCTGCAGGTGCAGGAGCTGGGGGAGCTCGACCTGGTCAGTTGCCTCCTCCGCAGCACTCGTCGCGGACGCGCGGTGCAGACCTACTACGTGGTGGATGCCTGGCGCCGCAGCGACCAGCGGCTGCTGAGCCGCTACAGCGCGCGGGTGACGCATGTCCCGCCGCCCCGCAGCCGGCCAGATGGCCGCAACTAGGCCTGTCGCGCCAGTCCGCCACCGCGCGGCCGGGGCCCCCGATCAGTTAGAGTAGCGCCTCGCGCTGCACCCCCGGACCGCTGCCGGTGGGGGGCGTGGCGGCGCGCGCAACGCGGACGTGGCGAAATTGGTAGACGCAGCAGACTTCATTGGAGTGCCCGGGGGGAAATCCCCGGAGTAGAACCGCTCAAAGTCGGGGAAAGCCGGATGTGTTTCGGCCAATCCCGAGCCAAGCCCGCCTGGCGGGAAGGTGTAGAGACTGGACGGGCGGCACCTAACACCTGGCTCGGCCAGGTCAGGGTGAAGGGACAGTCCAGACCACGAACGTGGATTGCGCGAGACGCAGGCACGGCGGCGTAAGCCGAAGTGGTACGAAAATCTGCTTTCCGAAAGGGAGTGCGGGTTCGATTCCCGCCGTCCGCACCAGCTTGCGATGTGGAGAAGCGACACAGGGGCCGCCAGCGCGGGCGGAGGGGATTCAGCCTTGCTTGAGGTTAGCGGTCTGCACGTGTGGCGCGGTGAGCGCCATGTGCTCAAGGGTCTCTCGGTGCAGCTGGCGGCGGGCCAGGCACTACAGTTGCTGTGGCCCAATGGCGCCGGCAAGACCTCCCTGCTGCGGGCGATCGCGGGCCTTCTGCCCGTGGAGGCCGGCCAGGTGCGCTGGCGCGGGCAGGACACGGAGGCGGACCCCCTGACGTTTTGCCGCGACCTGGCCTACCTGGGCCATGACCTGGCCCTCAAGGGCGACCTGACGGCGGGGGAGAACCTGCGCTACAGCCTTGCGCTGCGCGGACGGGTCGCGCCGGCGGACATCGACGCGGCCTTGGCCACCGTAGGCCTGACGGCGGTCCAGGAGCAACTCGTGCGTCGCCTGTCGGCCGGTCAGCAGCGGCGCGTGGCGCTGGCGCGCCTGACGCTGTGGGATGCGAGGTTGTGGCTGCTGGATGAGCCGGCGGCGAACCTGGACGCGGCCGGGCAGGCGCTGGTGGTGGCGGCAATCGAGGCCCACGCGGCGGCGGGCGGCGTGGCGGTGATCGCCACGCACCAACCGCTGGCGCTCTCCACCGGGGTCAGCAGCCTGTGGCGCTCGCCGGGAGAGCCGCCTTGATCCGCGAGCCGTCGGCGCTGCATGCGGCGGCGCAGATCCTGCGGCGGGACCTGAAGCTCGCGTTCCGCCGTCCCGGGGAGTGGCTGCAGCCGGTCGCCTTCTTTCTCATCGTCACGATGCTCTTCCCGCTCGCGCTGGACCCGGAGCTCTCGCGGCTGCGCCAGCTGGCGCCCGGGGCGTTGTGGGTGGCGGCGCTGCTGGCCTCGATCCTCGCCATCGAATTTCTGTTCCGCGAGGACGGTCGGGATGGAACCCTGGAGCAGTACGCGTTGTCTGGACACTCATTCGCCTGGCTGCTTCTGGCCAAGACCGCCGCGCACTGGCTGCTGACGGGCTTGCCGCTGGCCATTGCAGCGCCGCTCGCGGCCCTGGGGCTGGGCGCACCGGCCGCCGCACTGCCGGGGATCCTGGCCGCCTTGCTGCTGGGCAGCGTGTCCTTGAGCCTGCTGGGGGCGATCGGCGCGGGGCTCACGCTGGGCATCCGGCGCGGCGGGGCGCTGCTGTCACTGCTGGTGCTGCCGCTGGCGATCCCCACGCTGGTGTTCGGGGCGCGGGCCACGCAGCTGGCGATCCAGGGGGACTCGCTCGCCGGGCCGCTGTATTTGCTGGCGGCCCTGGGTGTCTTTGGCCTTACGCTTGCGCCATTGGCCGCTGCTGCGGCAGTGCGTATCAGCCTGGAGTAGAGTTGCAACAATGAGTTGGGCCTGGTTTCACCGCTTCGCGTCACCCCCGTATTTCTATTCCCTCACCCTGCGCCTGGCGCCCTGGTTGGGATGGCCTGCGGGCCTGCTGATCGTGGGAGGTCTGTACGGCGGGCTGGTGCTGGCACCGCCCGACTACCAGCAGAGCGATGCCTTCCGCATCGTCTACGTGCATGCGCCGGCGGCCTGGGTGTCGCTGATGTCCTACAGCCTGATGGCCTTCGCGGCCGCGGTGGGACTCATCTGGCGGATGAAGGTGGCCCATGCGGTGGCAGCGGCCTGCGCACCGGTGGGGGCGAGCATCACGGCGGTCTGCCTGGTGACGGGCATGCTCTGGGGGCAGCCGATGTGGGGCACGTACTGGGCCTGGGATCCGCGCCTGGTCTTCGAGCTCGTGCTGCTGTTCTTCTTCCTGGGCTACATGGGCCTGCGCAGCGCGATCGACGATGTGTCGCGCGCCGACCGGGCCTCGGCGGTGCTGGCGGTCGTGGGTGTCGTGAACGTGCCGATCGTCCACTTCTCGGTCACGTGGTGGAACTCCCTGCACCAGGCGCCCAGCGTCATGCGCATGCAGGAGGCGGCGATGCCGGCCTCGATGCTGGTGCCGCTGCTGATGAGTTTCCTGGGGTTCACCCTGTATTTTTACGCCGTGATGCTGGTCCGGGCGCGCGCCGAGGTGCTGCGCCGGGATCGGGGCGGCAGCTGGGTGCGCGACGTGCTGGCGGCACGGGGGAAGGCGGCATGAGGGAATTTCTGGACATGAGCGGCTATGCCGCCTACGTGTGGCCGTCGGTGGGCCTGACGCTGGCCGTGCTGCTGGCGAACGTCTACTGGGCCAGGCGACTCGTGCGCAGCGCGCAGGCGGAGGCGCGCCGGCGCCTGGCCTCCGGGGCGCAGTCATGACGATGACGCCGCGCCGGCGCCGCCTGTACTGGGTGCTGGGCATCCTGGCCGGGGTTGCCCTCGCCGGCACGCTCGCGCTGCAGGCCTTCCGCAGCAACGTGACCTTCTTCTTCGATCCCACGCAGGTCAGCGCCGGGGCGGTGAAGAGCGGCCAGCGCTTTCGCCTGGGCGGCATGGTGGAGAAGGGCAGCCTGGTGCGCCAGGCCGGCCAGCTGGAGGTGCGCTTCGCCGTCACGGATTTCAAGAGCACGGTGAAGGTTCGCTACACGGGCGTGCTGCCTGACCTGTTCCGCGAGGGCGCGGGGGTTGTGGCCCACGGCCGGCTCAACACCGACGGGGAGTTCATCGCCGATGAAGTCCTCGCCAAGCACGATGAAAAGTACATGCCCCCGGAAGTTGCGCGGTCGCTCAAGAAGGGCGAACCCCGCTCAGGTAACTAAATGATTCCCGAAATCGGTCATTTCGCGCTGATCCTCGCCCTGCTGCTGGCCCTTGTGCAGGCGGGTTTTGGCCTCCTGGGTCCCCGCAGCGGGCAACCCCGCTACGTGGAGGCGATCCCCTTTGCCGTCGCGGGACAGTTCGTCTTCACGGCGCTGGCGATGGGCTGCCTGGTCACCTCGTTCGTGCAGTACGACTTCTCGGTGAAGTACGTCGCCGAGAACTCCAACTCCGCGCTGCCGCTGTTCTACCGGATCTCCGCGCTGTGGGGTGCGCACGAGGGCTCGCTGCTCCTGTGGATCTTCGTGCTGTCGGTGTGGACCGTGGCGGTGACGATCAAGTCGCGCTCGCTGCCGCAAAGCTTCATGGCGCGCGTGCTGGGTATCCTGGGCCTGCTGAGCGTGGGCTTCCTGCTCTTCACGCTGGCGACCTCTAACCCGTTCCTGCGGCTGGATCCGGCCGTGCCGGACGGCCGGGACCTGAACCCGGTGCTGCAGGACTTCGCGCTCGCCATCCACCCGCCGATGCTCTACACGGGCTACGTGGGCCTCTCCGTGGCCTTCGCGTTCGCCTGCGCGGCGATGATCGAGGGCAAGCTCGACCAGACCTGGGCGCGCTGGACGCGTCCGTGGACGACGCTCGCCTGGTCGTTCCTCACGGCGGGCATCGCGCTGGGCAGCTGGTGGGCGTACTACGAGTTGGGCTGGGGCGGCTTCTGGTTCTGGGACCCGGTGGAGAACGCCTCGTTCATGCCGTGGCTGGTGAGCACGGCACTGATCCATTCGCTGGCGGTGACGGACAAGCGCGGCCTGTTCAAGAGCTGGACGCTGCTGCTGGCGATTTGCGGCTTCAGCCTGAGCCTGCTGGGCACCTTCCTCGTGCGCTCCGGCGTCCTGGTGTCCGTGCATTCCTTCGCGGCGGACCCGACGCGCGGCATCTTCATCCTGGCCTTCCTCGTCCTTGTCATCGGCGGGGCGCTCGCCCTGTACGCGTGGCGCGCGCCGCTGCTGAAGTCTCAGGCGGGCTTTGAGATCACCTCGCGCGAGAGCTTCCTGCTGTTCAACAACATCCTGCTGGTCATCGCCGCCGCGGTGATCTTTGGCGGCACGATGGCGCCAATGGTGTCGGATGCGCTGGGGCAGGGCGCGCTCTCGGTTGGCCCGCAGTACTTCAATCCCAGCTTCCTGCTGCCCGTGCTGCCGTTGCTGGCGCTGCTGTCGGTCGGCATGCACGCGGGCTGGAAGCGCGGCAACCTCGCACGGGTCCGCCGCCCGGTCCTGGGCACGCTGGCGCTGGCGGTCGCGCTGTCGGTGGCGGTGTGCTTTGGTGCCTATGACTTCGACGCCGTGCTGATGCCTGTGGGTGTGGCGCTGGGGATCTGGATCGCGCTCTCGGCGCTGGTCGACCCGATCGACCGGCTGCGCCGCGGCCTGAGCCTGCCGGCCGGCATCCTGGGCATGAGCGTGGCGCACATCGGCCTGGCCCTCCTCACGATCGGCATTACGGTCGTGCAGTCGGCGACCAAGGAGTTGGATACGGCCGTCGCAATCGGCAGCAGCGCGAAGCTGGGCGCCTACCAGTTCCGCTTCGACAGCACCAAGGCCATGGAGGGTCCGAACTACAGCGCCCTGCAGGCCCAGGTCACCGTCCTGCACGGGGGCAAGGTGGCCGCGGTGCTGGCGCCCCAGAAGCGCAGCTACTGGGTGCAGCAGTCGCCGATGACCGAGGCGGCCATCAGCGCGCGCTGGGACCGCGACCTGTTCGCTGCGATGGGCGAGGACCTGGGCAACAAGACCTGGAGCCTGCGCCTGCAGGTGCGCCCGCTCATCCAGTTCGTGTGGTTCGGTGCACTGATCATGATGATCGGCGGCATCATCTCGGGCCTGGATCGCCGCTACCGCGTGCCGAAGGAAGCGCGTGACGTGGAACTGGTCGCTGGCGCGGCCGCCGCAGGGCCGGCGGCGTGAGCAAGATCAATCGCTTCGTGCTCCCGCTGGCGGGCTTTGCGCTGCTGGTGGTGCTGCTGGCCGTGGGCCTCAAGCAGGCCCCCGAGAAGGGCATCATCATCTCGCCGCTGGTCGGCAAGCCCGCGCCGGGCTTCGAGCTGCCAGACCTGCTCCAGCCGGGCAACAAGGTCGCCAGCAGCCAGTACCAGGGGCAGTGGTACCTGGTCAACGTCTGGGGCAGCTGGTGCGTGGCCTGCCGCGTCGAGCACGAGGCGCTCCTGCAGATCAAGGCGCAGAGCCGCGTGCCGATCATCGGCATCGACTGGAACGATGCGGACGACGCGGGGCTGGAGTGGCTCTCGAAGCTCGGCAACCCCTACACCCGGGTCGCCAGCGATTCGGAGGGGCGTACGGCGATCGCCTATGGCGTGACGGCAGCGCCGGAGAGTTTCCTGATCAATCCGGATGGCGTCATCGTGAAGAAGCAGACGGGCGTGATGACGCCGGAGAGCTGGCAGCGTGACTTCCTGCCGCTGGTGGCGGGAGCGGCGCGATGAGGCGCCTGCGAGCCTGCCTGCCGGTGCTCGCGCTGTGCGCGAGCTTCGCCGCGTGGGCGGTTGATCCTTCGCCGCCGATGGCCGATCCCAGTCTGCAGGAGCGCTACCTGACGCTCACGCACGAGCTGCGCTGCGTGCAGTGCCAGAACGAGACCATTGCCGACTCGCCGGTGGAGATCGCCGCCCAGCTGCGCCGCGAGGTTCGCGAGAGCCTGCTGGCCGGCAAGAGCGACGATGAGATCCGCGAGGCGATGGTGTCGCGCTACAGCGAGTTCATCCTTTTCAAGCCGCGCTGGAGCGCCCGCACCGCGCTGCTGTGGCTCGCCCCGGGGCTGATGCTGCTGGCGGGCCTGATCATCGGCTGGCGCGTGCTCTCGCGTCGCCAGCAACTACTGGCCTCAGACCCGTCGACGGTTGACGAGGAAACACCGGTCTAATGAGTAGCTTCCTGATTGTCGCCGCGTTGCTGGCGATCCTGGCCTGTGCGTTCCTCGTCCTGCCGCTGGTGCTGCGCAAGAGCAGCGGTCCGGCGGCACGCTGGGCGGCAGTGGTGGCGGTGATCCTGGTGGCCGGCGGCTCGGCCGTGCTCTACGGCACCTGGAGCACGTGGTCCTGGAAGCCAGCCCCCGCAGACGGCAGCCCCGAGGGCATGGTGGGCCGCCTCATGCGGCGACTGGACAGCAACCCCGACGACCTGCAGGGCTGGCTGCTGCTGGGCCGTTCCTACTCGCAGCTGGAGCAGTTCCCACTCGCCCAGCGCGCCTACCAGCGCGCGGATCGCCTTGCCGACGGCAAGAGTGCCGAGGCCCTCACCGGGCTTGCCGAGGCGCTGATACTGGGCAAGCAGAGTGACCTGGATGGCCGTGCCGGCCGCCTGTTCGAGCAGGCGCTGGCAATCGAGCCGCGTTCCACCAAGGCCCTGTTCTACAGTGCGATTGCCGCAATGGAGCGGGGCGAGAAGCCGCTGGCGCGCAGCCGCTTTGCGACCCTGCTGAGCGGCAACCCGCCGCCGGAAGTGCGCACGCTGATCGAGCGCACGATGCAGAGCCTGGAGGCGGCTCCCGCGCCCGAGGGCGTCCAGGCGCCGGCTGCCGGCAAAGCGCCCGCTACCGGTTCGAGGCCCGTCGCGGAACCAGCCGTGGCGGAGGTCTCCCTGCAGGTCACCCTGTCCCCCAAGGTGGCGGCGCAGGCGTCCGCCGGCGCGCCACTGTTCGTGCTGGCCCGCAATCCCGGGCAGCGTGGCCCGCCACTGGCCGCGCGCCGCCTGCAGGCCGCGTTCCCGCAGCGCGTGGTGCTAAAGAGCACGGACGCCATGATCAGCGGCACGGGCTTTAGCCAGGGGCAGGAGCTGGAGATCACGGCGCGCATCGCCAACGGTGGCAGCGCCCTGGCCCAGAGCGGGGATCCCTTCGGTAGCGCCCGGGTCAAGGTGGGCGCGGGCGGTACTGTGGCGATCGTGATCGACCAGCTCACGCGCTGACGGCGTGAGCGCTATTCGCGCAGCGCCGCTATGCGCAGGGTGGTGATGGCGGTATTGCCCAGCGCTCGCAGCTTGCGGTGGGTGGGGCTGACCGGCCCCAGCTTGGCCAGGAAGTCCTCGGCGCCCATCGGCCGGCTGAACAGGTAGCCCTGGTACTCATCGCAGCGCAGTGAGCGGATGAATTCCAGCTGCTGCGCCGTCTCCACGCCTTCGGCGGTCACGTGCAGGTTCAGGCTGTGCGCCAGGGAGACGATGGCGCGCACGATCTCCGCATCCTCGGGGTTGCGGCACACGTCCGCGATGAAGCTGCGATCGATCTTCAAGCGGTGTAAGGGCAGTCGGCGCAGGTAGCTGAGGCTCGAGTAGCCGGTGCCGAAGTCATCCACCGAGATCGTGACGCCCAGGAGCGCAAGTTCACCCAGCACGCGGACCGACTGCGCCGTATCGCGCATGACGGCGGTCTCGGTGAGTTCCAGTTCCAGGTGCGAGGGCTCGAGCCCCGCGTCCGCGAGGGCCGACTGCACCACCTGCGGCAGGTTGGCCTGGCGTAACTGCTCGGCGGAGAGATTCACCGCCATGCGCAGGTCCTTGTGCCCGGCGCGTTGCCACTGGCTCAGTTGCTGGCAGGCCAGGCGCAGGATCCATTCCCCGAGCGGCACGATCATGCCGCACTCCTCGGCGATCGGTATGAAGTCCCCGGGAGGCACCAGTCCGCGCGTAGGGTGGTTCCAGCGGATGAGTGCCTCGGCACCTTCGATGAACCCGCTGCTCGCATCTACCCGCGGTTGGTAGTGGACAACGAACTCCTGGTTGGCCAGTGCGTGGCGCAGGGCACTCTCCATCTCCAGCCGCTCGCGGGCGGAGTTGTCCATCTCGGCCTTGAAGAAGTGGTAGGCGTCGCGGCCCGCCTTCTTGCTGAAGTACATGGCCGAATCCGCGTTCTTCAGGAGCATCGAGGGATCCCGCCCATCGGCGGGGCTGACCGCGATGCCAATGCTCAACGAGACCTTGAGTTCCACGCCCCCGAGCATCAGCGGTTCGGCGACGACGCTGCCCATGCGCCGCGCGAGGGCCTCGATGTGCGCCTGGTCCCGCAGGTCGGTGGCCACCAGCACGAACTCATCGCCGCCCAGGCGGGCCAAGGTGTCGCCGCTGCGGATGATGGCGGAAATCCGCGTGGCCACCACGCGCAGCATGGTGTCGCCGGCAGGGTGGCCAAAGGAATCGTTGACTGACTTGAAGCGGTCCACGTCTATCACCATCACCGCCGTGACGCTCTGTGTCCGGCGAGCGCTGAGCAGTGCCTCCTCGAGGCGCTGCATCAGCAGGCTGCGGTTGGGTAGACCGGTGAGGCTGTCATGGGTCGCGGCGCGCTGCAGCGAGACGTTGGCCAGTTCCAGATCATCCGCGTAGCGGCGCATCCGCGAGGCGATGTGTCCGTCCACCATCATGATCAGGGTCAGCACTGCCATGAGCCCCAGCGCCACCAGGGCGATGATGAGCGCCAGGGCACTCTGGTCCAACGCCACCCCGCCACGGCAGAAGGCGTCGGGTGCGATGTGCATGGCGGCCATGCCGGTGTAGTGCATCGTGCAGATGGCCAGGCCGATGGCGCCCGCGCCGCCCGCCCGGGCCACCTGCGTTTGCCAGCAATGGCCCCCCCGCAGTCGGTACGTGAGATACAAGCCGGCTAGGGAGGCCGACACGGCGATCACGACGGACAGCAGGACGAGCGCCGGGTTGTAGGTGGCGCGGGGCACGAGCGTGATGGCGGCCATCCCGATGTAGTGCATGGCGCTGATGCCGCCGCCGAAGGCAGCGGCCCCCTGGGCCAGGTGCGCGGCGGTGAGACGGGGTGCGCGGAGGAGTCGCAGCACGAAGGCGCTGCCGCCGACGGCCGCCAGCCAGGAGAGGGCCGTGGTCGGGAGGTCGTAGGCCAGCACGATGGGTAGCCGCCAGGCCATCAGGCCAATGAAATGCATGGCCCAGATGCCCGTGCCCATCGTCACGGCCCCGCCAGCCAGCCCCAGGCGTGCGCTGACGCCCCGGGTATCCACGACGCGCGCCGCCAGGCTCAAGCCTGCATAGGCCGTCGCGATCGCCACGAAGGCCGAGAGCGCAACGATCCAGAGTTGGTAATGGCCGGTCATTTCTAGGCGCGAGATTTGGCTCGGAAGGGGGGGTAACGCCCACCCGCTCATGTCACGGGAATCCCGCTGCTTTGGCAGTGCTAGAGTTGGGATTCAGGAACAGCCGCGGCGCAGCAGAGAGCGCGTGACCCTGGCTTGCCGGGCGCCGGTCGGGGTGTCGGCGGGGCTATCACGGCGGGGCGGGTATAACCGTTCGGGCGACCTGGGCGCAGGAGGCGGTCTGCGTGCCGGGCAGGGACTCACATCACCGCAGGAGTTGCCGTGCCATGAGCGTTCGCAGTTTTTTCCCGACCCGCATCTACGCCGCTGCCCTGCAGCGCCAGCCCTGGAAGCCCTTCAACGAACGCCTGCTGCGCGAGTGCCTGCAGCTGCAACACGATGACCTGGCGGGGCAGCGCTGGTCCGCGGCCCATTACCCCGGGGGCTATACCTCCTACAGTTCCGCCAGCCGCATGCAGCAGTTCTCGCCGACCTTCGCACGATTGGAAACGCTGCTCGCGCGCCACATCAAGAAGTTCGCCACCGCGCTGGAATGGGACCTGGAGGAGCGGCAGCTGGCGATGACCGATTGCTGGGTGAACATCATGCCGCGGCATGTGGTGCACAGTCTGCACCTGCATCCCCTCTCCTCGATGAGCGGCACGTACTACGTGCAGACCCCGCGTGGCGCGCCCGGCCTGAAATTCGAGGACCCGCGCCTGGATCGCTACATGGCGGCCCCGCCGCGCAAGGTGGGGTGCGGCGAGGACAACCAGCCCTGGGTCACCCTGCCGGCGGCGGCGGGGAGCCTCTTGCTGTTTGAAAGCTGGCTGCGCCACGAGGTCGTTCCCAACCCCGTGGACAGGCTACGCGTCAGCATCAGCTTCAACTACAGCTGGTTCTGAAGCAGGTTCAGCAACTCGCCGGGCATCGACAGGAACGGCGAGTGGTCGCTGGGCAGGGTATCGATTCGGATACCGGGGGAGCGCGCGGCCATGAAGCGCTGCAGGGCGAGGGGAATCGCCCGATCTTCCGTGCATTCCAGGTAGCGACGCGCGACCGGCGCGTGGCTGCCGAGGGCGATGGGCGCCAGGATCGGCTGCAGGGGCTGGGGCGTGAGCCGGGCGATCGCGGCCTCGGCATCGGCGGGCGCGCACAGGCCATAGAAGGCGGCTCGCGCCGAGGCCGGTGCCACGGTCGTGCTCACCCCGTCGGCCGTGGGTTCCTGGACCAGGGCCGTCGCGGCCCCTTCCGGGCGCATCGCCAGGGACAGCAGGGATTCCCCGTCCTGCGGCAGGAACGCGCACACGTAGGTGGCGCAGGCGACGCGTGCCGGGACGGCCGCGGCAGCGCCGGTGATCACCATGCCGCCCATGGAATGGCCCACCAGCTGGGCGGGCTCGGGGAGGGACTGCAGCTCCGTGACCACGCGCTGGATCCAGCCGGCCAGGGTGACTGCCGGCAACGGCGTGGGGTCGCTCCCCATGCCCGGCAAGTCGATGGCCCGGACCTGGTGTCCGGCGGCCCGCAGCTCGCCGGCGAGGCCATCCCAGCTCCAGCCACCGTGCCAGGCGCCGTGGACTAATACGAAACAGGACATCAGGACCCCTCGATGCTTTTGTAAATGTCGGGCGTCGCCGGGGAGCGTCGCAGGCGAGCCTCGGCAATTCAATAGTGCGGTGCAATATTATAGGCTGCAATCCTGCAACAGGCGCTGTGGATCGAATGCTACACGTGGCGCGGAGCGGACTCTGGCCGTGCAATGGAATTGCGGGTCGTCTGGATTGAACCCGAGTACCTCCGCTTTTTCACAGTTGAAGAGTCAACCAAATTCGTGTGTAGTAGGCACCCACCCGCGTTGCCGAAAAGCAACACCACGCGTGTGGTAGGGGTGGCGATAAAACCTCTTGTTTGGCTGTCAGCACATCAAAAAAGTCTGGAGACCCTCTGCATGAGCTTGTCCGTTGAAAATTCAGTGAAGCGCATCCTGCGCCCGTGGGCGCTCGTTACTGTCGCAACCGTTGGTATCGCAACGCCGGCCTTCGCCGCCGACAGCGCCTCCGACAATGCCCTCCAGGAAGTCGTGGTTACCGCGCAGTTCCGCCAGCAGAAGCTGCAGGACACGCCGGTCGCCATCACCGCCGTGAACGCTGCGCTGCTGGAGTCGCGCAACCAGACGAGCCTTGCGGCCGTGGCCGCCGAGGCCCCGAACGTGAACCTGCGCGAGACGGGCGGTGCCTTCGGCCCCGGCATGTCGGCGCAGATCCGCGGCGTCGGCCAGTCGGACTTTGATCCGGCCTTCGAGCCGGGCGTGGGCATCTACATCGACGACGTGTACTACTCGAGCCTTACCGGCGCGAACTTCGACCTGCTGGACCTGGACCGCGTGGAAATCGCGCGCGGCCCGCAGGGCGTGCTCGGCGGCCGTAACAGCGAAGGCGGCTCGGTCAAGCTGTACTCGCAGAAGCCGCAGGGTGATGACAGCGGTTCGGTCCGCGGCACCTTTGGATCGCGCAACCTGCTGGACTTCCGTGCGACTGGCGACTTTTCGCTGATCAAGGACCGCCTGTTCCTGCGTGTTTCCGGCGTCACCAAGAAGCAGGACGGCTACGTCAATCGGATCGACTACGGCTGCGCCAACCCGGGCTCCGGCGTCGTCAGCCAGGCCACGGGCGGCGACTGCAAGCTTGGCACCGAAGGCGGCAAGGACTACTCGGCGGGCCGCGCGGCCCTGCGCTGGCTGGCCAGCGACACTGTCGAAGTGAACGTGTCGGCCGATACCACCATCGACAACTCCGAGACAGCTGCCGTTGTTCTGAATGCCGTCAACCCGGTTCCGGGTGGCGCCCTCAACACGGCGACGACCTTCGGCGCGACGACAGTGCCGTACACGTCGGCCTTCGTGCCGGCGAGCTACAACACGAGCTACGCGAGCTTCTGCGCGATTCGCCCGCAGAACGCGTTCGGCCCGCCGAACTCGCTGGCCGGGACCACGGTCTGCTTCTCGCCCACGACGCGCACCAAGGTGTGGGGCACGAACGGCACGGTTGACTGGAAGCTCAGCGATGACCTCTCCCTGAAGTCCATCACTGCCTACCGCGAGTTCAACAGCGCCTGGGCCAACGACGATGACGTGTCACCGCTGACTGGTTCGTTGGGCTACAGCCACCTGCTGAACCACTCGTTCAGCCAGGAACTGCGTGCCAATGGCCGCTTCACCGACCTGCTGAACTACACGGTCGGCGGCTACTACTTCTCGCAGACCACGACCTACGTGACGCACCAGATCCTGCCGTACGCAGTGAAGGGCTTCGAGTTCCTGGGTAACGATCCGGTCGTGGCCTCCAGCTACGCCGCCTTCGCCAATACCAGCTGGCACTTCACCGACGCGTTCAACGTGGATGCCGGCGTGCGCTACACGAAGGAGAAGAAGGACTACCACTACAGCCGCCTGCCGGTGGGTGGTTCGCTGCTCCTAGGCCTCGACAGCCTGAACAGCACCGTCGGTGCGTACGAAGGCTCCAAGGTCGACTACCGCTTGAATGCCAACTACCGTTGGACCGAGCAGTTGATGACCTACGCCAGCGTCTCCACGGCGTTCAAGGGCGGCGGTTCCAACGCGCGTCCGTTCGGCCCCGGGCAGGTTGTTCCCTTCAACAAGGAGAACCTGACGGCCTACGAAGTTGGTGCCAAGACGGACTTCCTAGACCGTCGCCTGCGCGTCAACGTCGCCGCCTTCATCAACAAGTACAAGGACATCCAGATCACGCTGCTGCAGTGCCCGTCGCTGACGCCGGTTGCCCCGTGCGCCGCGACCTTTAATGCCGGCGATGCCGACATCAAGGGCTACGAGGTTGAGGTCGAGGCCAACCCGATCGACCACCTGCAGTTCGACGCGAGCTACAGCGACCTGAGCTTCAAGTACACGAAGCTGTCGGCCAACACGGGTCTGACCGTCGGCCAGGAAGCCCCGGGTACGGTGAAGGACAAGTGGAGCACCGGCGTGCAGTACGAGGCCGCGCTCGCGGGTGGCGGTACGATTACGCCGCGCTTTGACTACTCGTTCCAGGGTGGCTTCAATACCAATGCCGTGTTTGCTGCGAGCAACCGCGTCTATGGTTACCACCTGGGCAACGCCCGCGTGACCTACAAGTCGGACGATACGAAGTGGGAGGCTGCAGTCATCGCGAGCAACGTGTTCGACAAGCACTACTACATCTCGAACTTCGACTTGCTGGCCAGCTCGGGCGCAGAGTACGGACTGCTGGCTCCCCCGCGCGAGTTCTCGGTGCAGATCAAGAAGAAGTTCTGATCTGAGCTGAGGAAAGGGTAAACCCTGGAAAAAGGCGGCTTCGGCCGCCTTTTTCTTTTGTGCCAACGAAACCCTTGCGGGGCATAATCGACGAAATTTCAAGAAAAACCCGGGGGGAGTCCTGCGCATGTCCAAGCAAATCAACCAGATCGACGCATCCCTGAACGCATCCGAGCAGCTGGCCCTGGAGCGGCGCCGCTTCCTGGGAGGCATGGCGCTGAGCGCCGGTGCCCTGGCGATGCTGGGGGCGGGCCGCGAGGCATCGGCGGCGGATGCCCCGGCGGGACTGACGGCCGCGGTCGCCGCGGCGGCCCCTGCGGTCTCCCAGCCGCCGCCGCTGGCGGAGGTCAAGGGCAAGACCGCCTATGTCACCGGGGGCAATACCGGCATCGGCCTGGGGATCTGCCGTGCGCTAGCGAACGCCGGCATGAACGTGGTGATGGGCTACATCCAGGAAGATCAGGTCGCCCCGGCGCTGAAGCTCTTCAAGCCCGGGCAGAACTTGACTGCGATGCGCCACGACGTGACCGACCGGGACGGTTGGGTAAAGCTGCTGGCCGATATCAAGGCCAAGTACGGCAACCTGCACCTGCTGGTGAACAACGCCGGCATCAAGACGCTCAAGCAGGCCAGCCAGGTCGATGCCAAGGGCTGGGATGCGGCGGTGGCTGTGAACTTCACGGGTATCTACAACGGTGTCGCGGCCTGCCTGCCGCATTTCAGGGAACACAACCAGGGCGCCCACATCGTGACGACCGCCTCGATGGGGGGCATCCTCCCTGGCGTTACCGCCGGCGTCTATACGGCCACCAAGTTCGCCGCCTTCGGCATCATGGAGGCGCTGCGCATGGAGCTGTTGAATACCAACATCGGCACCTCGGTGTTCAGCCCGGGCGGCGTGAGCACCGACAACATCGTCTCGGCCGATCCCTCGGCCGGCACGGCGCCGCTGATGATGGATCCGCTGGAGGCGGGCGAGCGCGTGCTGAACGGCGTGCGCAACAACGACCTGTTCATCTTCTCGCACCCGGAGTTCAAGCCCGGCATGCAGGAGCGCTTCGATGCGATCCTGGCCTCCGTGCCGCGCGAATCCTTCCCGGAGGCCCGTGCCAAGGCCGAGACGCGCGTGCTGACCGCGCCGCCGTACGGCCCGGAGGTCGTGCACCGGAACCTGCCACGCAAGTCCTACCGCGGCTAGTCGGGGGCCCTCGGTGGGCGGGGCGGGGCTAGACCCGCGTCGCCTGGTGGGCGACGTTCTGCCAGCGCCCGTCGCGGCGCACGTAGACGCGCAGGTGGCGGGCGTACTTGGGCGGCTGCTTGCCGGCCGCCGTGTGCACGGTGTTGTGGTAGCGACCGGTGACCACCGCCATATCGCCATACACGCGCACGCGGTTCTCCTCGATCACCCAGCTGGTGAACCGCAGGTCCGGCTGCGCCATGAAGGCCAAGAACTCGGCCTTGTTGCGCTCGTGACCGCTGGTCTCGGTATGGGTGTAGTCGTCGGCCGTGATCCACGCAAGCGTCGCGATATCCTTCTCCACCAGCGCAAGGCAGCGCTCGGCATCGACGGCAAGCACTTCTTCGATTGCGCTGCGGCTCATGATCGGGCCTCCTGATCATGCCGGGCGGGGCCTGAGTGCGGCAGGTAGGTGGTGGCCTTGATCTGGCTGCTCAGGCCTTCCTTGAGGTCGTAGTGCAGGAAAAGGTCAACATCCACTGTGAAGCCCTCGGGTGCCGGCGTGAATCGGTTCCGTGCCCTCGCATCCAGCGCCCGCTGGTCGACGCGCTCCAGGGCAGCAAGACGCATGACGGGCTCCGCGTAGAGCCTGTCGCTGGCGGTCACCGCGGTGCGCAGCGAAATCTGCTCGCGGATGTGGTGGTGGAAGAAACGGTAGAACTCACGAATGCCCTCGTGCCCCTCGATGATATAGCCCATGGTGATGAACTCCACATCCCTCTGTATGAAGGCCAGCACGGTCTCGTCGTCGCGGTGGCGGAAGGCGGCAAGGTACTGTGGGTAGGTTGCGGGTGTCATGCGTGGCATGATCCGGTGGGCCGGATGCGTTGGTCAATGCGTCAGGTCCGGTTTCTGGTCCGGCCCCGGATGCTGGCCGTGGCGCTGTCCGCGCCGGCACAGTCCGCATGCCTTGCAGCGCGAACCGGGAAGCCAGCTACTGCTTCAGCCATCGCCAGGTGCGCCGGGCCACGCGTCCGGGGGGAAATCTGCGGCTACTGCAGGCTGCAAGCACCCCTGCGCATTGCAGCGGGCGTCGACACGCAGCCAAATCCTCTCGTCACCGCCTGTGCCGCTGCGGGTGCCCGAGTTATAGGCCCGCAGTTCCCTGGCGGGCAAGTGGGCCTTGGCCTGCGCTAGAAACCGAAGGCCCAGGTCTCAATTCCTGCAGGTCTTGATGCCCAGGAGGGTGTAGGCGGGGCACCAGCCTATCGCGGCCGTGGCCAGTGGTAGCAGGCCCACCCAGCCCCAGGCACCGATGAGGCCGCCGAGAGCCAGCCCGATCAGCGCGGCCCCCGCGATGGCGCGCAGGACCCGATCCGCGCTTCCTTCATTCTTGGTCACGGCCGCCTCCCCTTGAACAGCTTTGCATAGCATACTCTTGCTGGGGCAGGCGTACGGCCATCAGCCGCGATGAGGATAGGTACATTCCGATGTCACTACACAAGCACCGCTCGCGGGTGATCACCCATGGCCTTGCCCGCGCACCGCAACGAGCGTTCCTGCGGGCGACCGGCTTGGATGAGGAGGATTTCAACAAATCCTTCGTCGGCATCGTAACCACCGCGGGCGAGAATACCCCCTGCTCGATGTCCCTGCTACCGCAGGCGGACCAGGCGAGGCTTGGCGTGGCTGCGGCCGGCGGGGTACCGGTGAGCTTCTCGACGGTCTCGGTTTCCGATGGCACCTCGATGAATCATGCCGGCATGCGCATGAGCCTTCTGTCGCGCGAGCTGATCGCCGACAGCGTGGAAATGGTGGTGCGCGGCCACGGCTATGACGCGCTGGTGGGGTTTGGTGGCTGCGACAAGACCCTTCCGGCGCTCATGATGGCCATGGTGCGCCTGAACGTGCCATCGGTCTTCATCTATGGCGGCGCGATGCTGCCGGGCCGCAGGGCCGACGGTGGCGACGGCACGATTCTCGACGTCATCGAGGGCGTCGGCAGTGTGCAGGTCGGCACGATGACGCGGCAGGAGCTGGATGCGCTGGAGCGCAGCTGCCTGCCCACGGTGGGGGCCTGCCCCGGGCAGTTCACAGCCAACACCATGGCGATGGTGGGGGAGGCGCTGGGCCTCTCGCCGCTGGGCTCATCCATGGTGCCGGCGGTCTACAGCGAGCGCCTGGCCCTGGCGCGTCGCGCCGGTCATGACCTCACGCGTCGCCTGGAGAGCGGGGGGCCGCTGCCGCGTGACCTGGTGACGCTCAAGAGTCTTGAGAATGCCTGCGCTGCGGTGGCCGCAACCGGCGGCTCCACCAACGCGGCGCTGCATATCCCGGCCATCGCGCATGAGGCGGGCATCGCGTTCACGCTGGATGACGTGGCGCGGGTGTTCAACCGCACGCCGCATATCGCCGACCTGCAGCCCGGTGGCAGGTATCTGGCGCGTGATCTGCATCATGCCGGTGGCGTACCGGCGGTACTGGCGGCGCTGCTTGAGGCCGGGCTGGTGCATGGCGAGGTGCTCACCCTCTCCGGCGTTGAATTGGCGAGCGCGCTGTCTGCAGTCCGCAAGCCAGACGGGACAGTCGTGCGGGCAGTGGACGCGCCGCTGTCCGCCAGCGGTGGCGTGCAGGTGCTCAAGGGCAATCTCGCCCCCGAGGGCGCGCTGCTGAAGACTGCCGGCCTGAAGTCGCTGCGCTTCTGCGGGCCCGCCCGTGTGTTTGAAGACGAGGAGTCCTGCATGCTCGCCGTGGCCGCGGGTCGGTATGAGTCGGGCGATGTGCTGGTGATCCGCAACGAAGGGCCCAAGGGTGGACCTGGCATGCGCGAGATGCTCAGCGTGACGGCCGCCCTCTATGGCCAGGGCCTGGGCGAGCAGGTCGCGCTGTTGACCGATGGGCGATTCTCCGGCGCGACGCGCGGCATGTGCATAGGCTATGTAGGGCCGGAAGCCGTCGTCGGCGGTCCGATCGGCCTGCTGCGCAGCGGGGACGTGGTGGTGATCGATGCGGTCAGTGGCGAGCTCTCCGTGCAGCTCACACCGGCGGAGCTTGCGGCACGGCGCACGGATTGGTCTCCACCGGTGCGCAAGGCCCTGGGCGGCGTTCTGGAGAAGTACGAGAAGCTCGTGGGCCCGGCGTGCAACGGTGCGGTGACGCACTCCGGCGCAGTGGACTGGGCCTACGAAGATGGCGAGTGAGGTTATGGAGGTGACCCCGGAATTGTTCGTCACGTTCCGCCTACCGCCGGAGCTTGCGGCGCTACAGGACGGTCGGTTCACGCTGCATCTGAGCCACGGGGAGTCGCCGCAGCTGCCGGACGCGCAGCGCGCTGCCGTGCGGGGGCTGGTGACCAACGGCATCCGGGGCGCCGACAGGGCGCTGATCGACTATTTTCCTAACCTTGAGATCATCGCCAGCCTGGGTATTGGACTGGACGCGTTGGACCTGGCAGCGGCGCGCTCCCGTAAGCTCGTCGTTACCCATACCCCCGGGGTTGTTGCCGATGACGTTGCGGATTTGGCTATGGCGCTACTGATCGACCGCTGCAGGCACGTTCAGGAGGCCAACCGCTTCCTGTTGGCCGGCAAGTGGTCGAAGGGCCCGTTTCCCCTGGCCCGCTCCCTGACCGGAATGACGCTGGGCATCGTGGGGCTGGGTGCAATCGGGGCCGCCGTCGCGCGCCGCGCCGAGGCGTTTTGCATGCGGGTCAAGTGGTATGGACCCCGGGCCAAGCCTGCGGTGGCGCAGGAGTATGTTCCGGACCTGGTGCAGCTGGCCACGCAGTCCGATGCACTGGTAATAGCCTGTGCCGGTGGGCCGGCTACCCGGCACCTGATCAATGCGCCGGTACTTCGCGCGCTTGGGGAGCAGGGCATCCTGGTCAATGTCGCACGCGGCTCGGTCGTGGACAGCGCGGCGCTGATCGCTGCGCTCAAGAGTGGCGAGCTGGGAACGGCGGCGCTGGATGTGTTTGAGCAGCAGCCGCAGGTCCCGCCCGAGCTGCTTTCGATGTCCCATGTACTGCTCACGCCCCATCTGGGAACGGCCACGCGCGAGACGCGTGGCCGCATGGGGGCGATGGTGATCCAGAGCCTTCTGGATCATTTCTCGGGACGGCCGCCGAAAAACCGGGTCGCCTGACGCGCCCAGGGTCACTCGCCGGTGGATCCGGCAGCGGTGCGAAGTTGCACAGACAGCGACGCCAGGCGTGCTGCCGTCAGGTCTCATATCGCGGATAAAAGGCGATCAGTCGCCTAGGCCAGGTGGCTATAGCCGTGCCCTAGCCCGCAGAGGCCCTATTTCAGACTGCTGTCCTGCTGCGGCGACAGCATCGCCAGTCTCGTGAGCAGCGCCAGAAGCTTCTTCTGGCTGCTCGCGCCGGTCTTGCGCAGCAGGCTCTTGACGTGCGTCCTGGCTGTCTCTTTGCTGATCCCGCGCTTGTTGCAGATTGCAGCCATGTCCTCCTGGACCAACAGGTCCATGGCGATAGCGCACTCGGGTGCCGCCTGAGCTCGCTCCCGCCGCTGTTTAACCGCATCTGGCGCTTGCCGGAGCGCACGCTGCGCTCCTTAGGGCCGCATCGCTTCACCCGCGCACGCTTCGGCCCGGTCATGTTCGAGCACCACTCCAGCGTGCCGGACGGCACCCGGGGAGCCGCAGGGTGATCTGTGCGCCTGCGGATGGGGTGACCGGGAAGGCGGTGGCGCTCGCTAAAGAGAGCTTCTCCCAGGCACCGGCCTGGTCCGCGGTCACGACCTAGAGGCTGCGATCCCCGCCAGCGCGTGGCGCCGCACCGCTTAGACGATGGAAACGCCCAGTTCGCGTGCCCGCGCCACCAAGCCCGGCCAGGCGTTGGTGATGAACTGCGTGGGATCTCCCCACTGGGCCTCCTGGTCCCGCAGCGGTGCCGCCGCCACCATGTCCGGGGCGCTCATGCCCTGCGCGAGGAGCTTGGGGAGCCGCTGCTGCACCGTGACCAGCATCTCGCGCTCGGCCTGCACGTCGGTGCGCGACAGCACCGTCCCGGTGCCGGGAATGTACTGGGTCTGCTCATTGCCCAGCTGCAGCAGCTGGTGCGTTGCCTCCGCTAGGCCGCCGATCCAGCCGCCCGTCGAGTAGTCGATGATCGGGTAGCGGCCGGCGGACAAGACGTCGCTGCCGACCAGCACGTTGGCCTTCCGGAAGTACACGAAGAGATCGCCGTCCGTGTGGGCCTGCGGCAGGTAGCCGTAGTCGATCTGTTCACCGCCGAAGGCGAGGGTGTCGGTTGTGTAGATCGTCTTGGTCGGGCGGGCCTGCGGGGGCAGGCGCGGGTAGACCCGCTTCTGCCATTTCACGTCCGCGTCGGTGGAGAGCCACAGGCGGGTGTTCTCGTGCGCGATGATCTGCGTGCCGGCGGCGCCCAGCGTCTTGTTGGAGCCGGTCTGGTCCCAGTGCCAATGCGTGTTGAACAGCGTGTGTACGCCCTTCTGGCCGCTCAGTGCGCGCACGGCAGACAGCACGCGGGCGGACTGCTCGGGCGAACCACCGTCCACCAGCAGCACGCCTTCGGGAGCATTGAAGACAACAACGTTGCCGCCGCCCCCGCAGATCAAGGTCAGTCGATCTGCCAGGGGCGTGAGCGTGAGCTGCGGCGCCGCGGCCGGGGCGGCAAGAGCCGCGTACGAGCAGGTCGCCGCGGCGGCGGGTAGCAGCTGGGTTAGAAACATCCGTCTGTCCACATCATCTCCCGGCGCAGGCGCCTGGCGCGGGCCTTGGGGCCTGCGCGGATATCGCAATGTCGGCCGCTAGTTCGAGGCGAGCGGAACCGGGGCCGGCGTGGACCCGGCCACCTGTCCCTGGCCCATGAGCTGGCGCAGCAGTGCCTCGGTCTCCGGGTGTGGCTGGGAGGCCGCGCGACCGGAGCTCGTGGCCGAGCCGTGCGCCACGTCCGCCGCGGTGCGTCCCTGCGCATCCCGGGCAGTCAGGTCGATGCGGTTGGCTGCCAGCGTCTGGACAAGCGCGTTGTAGCCCCAGCCGGCCGCGCCGTGCAGCGCCGTCTGGCCGTTGCGGTCGCGGGCGTTGATGTCGGCGCCCGCCGCCAGCAGCAGCTTCACCGCGGCGTCGGCCTGGGCCTCGCTCTTGTAGCGGCCACGCGTGTCCAGGTTCGTGGAGCCGTTGCCGGCGGCCGCCATCAGCGGCGTGACGCCGGTGGCCGTGGGCAGGTCCACGCGCGCCTGGTAGGCCAGCAGCAGCTTCATCGCCTCCAGGTCCCCGGCCTTGGCCGCGCGCAGCAGCGGTGTGCTGCCGATCGAGAGCAGCCCATCGGCACCCCGGTCATCGCGCAGGGAGCGATAGGGCGGGAAGAGCTTGAGCTGCAGGTTGGGGTTCGCGCCGGCCTTGAGCAGCTGCGCGATGAGTTCCAGCCCCGTGGTGTGATCCAGCGACGGCCGGTCGGCGCGGCCGCCGGTGGGCAGCGTGTTCATGTCCACGGCCGCGTACAGCGCCGAACGGCCCCAGGCATCCCACTTGTCCACGTCCGCGCCGTGCTCGATGAGGTAGGCGGCGGTGTCGAAGCTGAAGTTCAGCGTGGCCAGCAGCAGGGGGCTGACGCCATCCGGGTCGGCCAGGTTCACGTCGGCGCCAGCGGCCACCAGGCGCTTCGCGCATTCGGTGCAGCCGCGGCGCGCGGCATACAGCAGCGGCGTGAAGCCGCCCGACGGGCGCGCCTGCATGCGCGGCTCGGCGGTCACCTGGCGCTCGAACTTGTTCTCGTTGGAGCGTGCATTGACCTCGGCGCCGTGGGCCAGCAGCAGCTTGACCATCGCCGGCTGTGCCTCGGCGGCAGCCCACATGAGCGCGGTCTGTCCGCGCCACTGTTCGCGCGCGTTGACCTTGGCGCCGCGTGCCAGCAGCAGCCGGGTACCCTCTACATTGCTCGAGCGGGCCAGGACCATGAGGGCGGTCTGCCCGTCGGCATTGCGGGACTCCACGTCCGCGCCCGCCGCCAGCAGCTTGCGCAGCACCGCCACGTTGCCGGTGACCGCCGCCTCCGAGAGGGGCGTGGCGTCGTAGTCGTTGCGCGCGTTGACGTTCGCACCGGCCAAGATCAGCCGCTCCACCAGCGCCAGTTCATTGTGGTACACCGCCCAGTGCAGCGCCGTCGTGCCGTCAGCGGAGCGCTGGTTCACGTCCGGGCGGGGCTTGGCGGCGAGTTGCCGGGTTACGCCCGCCAGGTCCTGGCTGCGCGCCGCCTGCACCAACG
Source organism: uncultured Pseudomonadota bacterium (assembly GCA_903868595.1). Lineage (GTDB taxonomy): Bacteria > Pseudomonadota > Gammaproteobacteria > Steroidobacterales > Steroidobacteraceae > ZC4RG30. The sequence continues at coordinate 1,810 of CAIPVV010000056.1, read as the reverse complement.
GGGCGGGGCGCTCCACCGGCACGACGACGCTGACGGCGGGGGCCGGCGTCTCCGGGCCGGCCACGGCCACGGCGGCGGCGCCCAGCGCGAGGGCCAGGGCCCCGATTGCGCGGAAAATCACACGACGAAGGCGGTGGTGCACGGTCAGGACCCTTAGAGTTGCGTGATGACGCCGGTGCTGTCGCCCACGCTCTGGACGGGCACGTCGGCTCGCTGCAGCATCGTCAGCAGCACGTTGGCCAGCGGCGTGCGCTCCTTGAAGTTGATGTGCTGCCCGCCGCGCAGCTTGCCGCAGCCGCCGCCCACGATCGCCGTGGGCAGTGGGTACTGGTTGTGCGCGTTGCTGTTGCTCATGTTGCTCCCGTAGAGCATCAACGAGTGGTCCAGCATGCTGCCATCGCCGTCCGGCATGTTCGCCAGCGTGTCCAGGAACCCCGCGAACACCTGCGTGTGGTAGCGCTGGATCTTGGAGAGGCGATCCTTCTTGTCCGGGTCGTTCGCGTGGTGGGAGATCGCGTGGAACGCATCGGGCACGCCGATGAAGTTGTAGGTCTGCTCGCTGACTTCGGGGGCGATCATGAACGTCTGGATACGCGTGAGGTTGCCCTGGTAGGCCAGCGCGATCAGGCTGTACATGAGCTTCAGGTGCTCGTCGAAGTTCTCCGACGTGGCGCCCGGGGCCTGCGGGAGGGTGAGCTTGGCCAGCTCGCCGTTCTCCGCGTTATGCACCCGCCGCTCGATCTCCCGAACGCTGTCCAGGTAGTCGGTGAGCGTACGGCGGTCCTGCGGTCCCAGCCGGCGGTCCAGGGAGCTGATCTCGCCGGAGAGCATATCCAGGATGCTGCTGGTCTGGCGGCTGAGGAACTTGCGCTCCTCCAGCGTATCGCCCTGGCCGAACAGGCGCATGAACAGCTGGCGGGGATTGCTCTCCACCGGCAGGGGGGTGGAGGCGGTGCGGAACGACAGCGTGCCCGAGTAGCTGCAGCCGTAGCCGCGCTCGCAGGCGCTGCCCACGCCGTGGCCCTGGGCCGTGGCGGTCTCCAGCGACGGCCAGGGCGTATCCTGCCCGATGTGCCGGGCAGCGATCTGGTCGACCGTAGGCGACATCGAGGGCTCCAGGCCCTCCTTGGGATGCACGCAGGAGAGCCACGTGGCCGGCACCAGTGCGTGCACGGCGCGGCTCTCGCCAGGCTTGTTGCCGATGTTGCTGAGGATGGTGAGTTGCTTGCGGTGCGCCGCGAGCGGATCAACGATCGGCATCAGTTCGAAGTCCCGCCCCTCCGTCTTCGGCGTCCACTTCTCCATCACCGCGCCATGCGGGAAGTAGAAGAAGCCCAACCGCGGTTTGGGCGCGGCAGCGGTGTCGGCCAGCGCGGTGGCCGCGGGGATCATTGCATCCAGCAGTGGCAGCGCGGCGGTAACGCCCAGGCCGCGCAGCACGGTGCGACGTGATAGGTGCTTCTTGGTAATGAACACGATGCTTATCTCCCGTCCCTGTCATCCACCCGAGCGGTCCGCGTCGGGACAGTCCCGGCGGGCAAGCGATTCATGCGGAAGGCGTCGCTGCGCACGATGCCCTTCACGATCGCCTCCAACCTGTAGTCCTCGCTCGCCGCCTGGCGCACGATCGTGCGCACGGCGGGCATGTCCTGGGGGCGCAGCGGCCGGCCCAGCGCAAACACCATGAGCTTCTCGGTCAGCGTCTGCACGAACTGATCCGGACGCTCCAGGATTGCCTTGTTGAGCTGCGCGGGGCTCTTGACGGGCTGGCCGCTCGCCAGGGTTCCACTGGCGTCGCGGGGGGGGGCGG
>CAIPVV010000055.1 GCA_903868595.1 uncultured Pseudomonadota bacterium | reverse complement strand
GAGCCACATGTTTGTGGAAGGTGTCGAGCTCAATCGCATGGGCCAGAACCTGACGCTGGCGCGGTATCCGATCCACTGGCACCTGGTGGGTGACGCTAAGGGCCAGTACATCAGGAACGCGTCAATCCACGACACCTACAATCGTTGCGTCACGGTTCATGGCACGAATTTCGTTCGAGTCGAGAACAACGTCACCTACAACATCGTCGGTCACTGTTTCTTCCTGGAGGACGGAATCGAGCACGGCAACGAGTTCCTGCACAATCTGGCCATCCAGATCAAGTGCCATACCTCGAAGCCCTGCGTCCCTACCAATCTCGCTCCAAACGGAGAGAACAGCTATACGTACGAGAATCGCCAGGCTGTCAGGCAAGCCAGCTATTCCGGCAAGGATACCCTACTGCCATCGGACAACACGGTGGCGGCATACTGGATAACCAATCCGGACAACACCTTCATCGACAATGTGGCTGCAGGTTCCGATGAAAATGGTTTCTGGTTGTCGTTGCCGGAGCACCCGCAAGGCGCATTCCTGGGCACGGACATCGCCCGGAACACCTGGCCACGCCGCACCAAGTTCGGCGAATTCAGGAACAACACGGCCCACTCGAACTTCGACGGATTCATGTTCGACCGGAACATCAATGCGGAAAACATCTTCGGGTTGGCCGGCCCCTCGTACATGCCCAGGGAAAACCCTGCTGACCCGAACAGCAAGAGACTGGAAACACGCTTCGAGAATCTCCTCACCTACAAGAACCGCAATGGCGGCTTCTGGGGCCGCGGTGAGTTGTTTGTCGTCAGGAATCTGAAGACGGCGGACAATGCCATTGGTTACACAATGTCGACCGGTTCCATCGGCGATGACTTGTTTACCTCACGGGTGGTTGATTCGCTGTTCGTGGGCGAAACGGAGAACACCGGCAACCCCGCAACGCCGGAGGAAATCGCCTACGGTCGTAGCCTGCCGAAACGACTGATTCCCGATTTCCCGATCCGCGGCTATGAGTACTACGATTACCGTCTTGACGTGGCGAATACAACATTCGTGAATTTTCAGGACAACAAACAGCGCGGATCAGGAGCGCTTTCATGGCTGTTGTTTACCGGCGCCGGGGTTACCACCGAAAACACCGTCACGGGTGCGAAGTACGTCAATGCTAAGCCCGTGTATTTTCCGAAAATTGACTCCAGGTTCGACAGTGACAACCGGGGTGCTGTGTCCTACAGGTCTGCGGCGATCCACGATCTGGATGGCTCGACGACTGGCATCCCTGACTCCTATGTTTTGATCCACGACGGCGAAAACGACAGCGTCGCCACGGACGACACCTGCGAGATTCATCCCACCTGGAACGCTTCTGTGTGCACGGGTGATATCGGACGCATTCAGTTCAGTATCAGGAGGCCCGGACCCACAAGGGGTGCTGCTCTTGCGCTGAAGGATGTTCCTTTACGGTCAGCTGCGCTTGCGCTGGCGACTGCTCCTGCGCGGGCGGCTGCCGCTCCTCAACAACCAATTACCCTGAGTCGCAATGGCAAGGACTTCAAGATCACGGCCAATCAGAGCACTGTGCGCGCAGGTACCGAAATCCGTGTGAAGACCGAGAGACCGGAAGTTGCCATCAGTTTGAGTGAAATGGCCAAAGACTCATGGGTCTTGTTCGAACTGCCAGGGTTCGCCGACGCGGCCCCCGGGAAGCAGCAGGACAGCATTGACGCCCTGCGTAAGGCAAACGAGACTTCTTATTTCAAGGGTCCGGATGCCGTCTGGGTGAAACTGGTGATCCCGACCGCCCCAACGGGCGTTGGCAGGGCTCAGTTTGGCCCACTGGACACTCAAACCAGCATTACTGTAAGCCGATAAGCGGAGATTTCCATGAAACTGATCCTGACTGCTGCTCTCATCGCCCTCACACTGCCATTGATGGCTGCCGAGCCCCAGGCTGGCAGGCCCGCCGCGCGCCCGGCCAACACCAACACGATGGTGGTGAAGTTCCGGGCCAAGCCGGGCAAGAGCGACGAAATGAAGGCCTTCTGGCTTGAGATGCAGAAGGAGGTAGCGAAAAGCGAACCCGGCAACGTGCAGTACGACCTGCTGGTCATGGCGGGCGATCCGATGGTCTACGTGATCATCGAGCGTTACAAGGATGCCGCCGCCGTTGCCGCACACGGCCAGAGCGAGAAGGCCAAGGCGATGTTCGCCAAGCTCGGTGAGCTGATGGACGGCGCGCCCACGGCCGATTACCTGCAGCTGATCAGTTCGAAGTAGGTGCCAGGTATCGCATCCGCCGCTGGACTGTCATCACGGGCCTCCTGTTCGCCACGCTGGTACAGGAGCCGCAGGCACTGGCGAGCCATCCGTTGTTCCCGCAAGCGAGGCACAGCGCGGATGAGGAGCGATTGCATGCGCTAGGCAGAACTCACGATGGCCGTGCGCTTCATGTACCGCTCACGCTGCGGGCCGCCGGGACTCTGATACGAGTGATCTCGGCCCGCGACATGCATCGGAAGGAGCGAGTACTGAATGCACAATCGACTGAAGCCCATTGCGAAATTCGCCAATGAGGCGGCCATCCTGTGAACAAGACCACGCGTGCGGTTCTCGCAGGAGTGGGCACACTTGCCCTCGCGTTGGCACCCCTATCGATGGCTTGCGCCAGGGCTCACGGACGCGAGGGCCACCATGGCTACCGAGGTCACGATCTGTGGGTGGGGGCTGCCATCGCCGGCGCGGTCGTTGGAATCGTCACGCTGCCCTTCCGGATAGTCTCCGCGGCGGTCGACCCGGACAATTACCGGGCGCGCGCGGACTACCGGGTACGGGAGGATTTCTACCCGCCGTACCAGCGTGACTACGCGCCGGCGCCGCGGTACTACGCACCACCGAGGCGCGACTATGGAGCACCAGAAGCAGGATACGCGCCGCCGGAGTCATACTATCGGTCGCCGCAACCCGACTACGCTCGCGCTCAAAGCTACTATGACGAACCCCGTGGATACGCCCCGCCACGATCCGGCTATTACGACTACCCGCGCTGATCCCGCTCCAGCGCTGGCGAAGGCGGCGTCGCGCCTAGGGGGCAGGCCCTCGCGCAGCGCCGCCCTCGCACTTCGAGTGCGCATCCTGGAGGCGGCCACAGGGCTCTTTCCGTCGCAGGGTTATGGCCTCACCCCGATCGAGGCCGTGGCGCGCAGTGCGGGGGTTTCCAAACGCACGTTCTACTATCGCTTTGACGACAAGGCGGCTCTCTTTGCCGCCGTGGTCCACCACATCGTCGAGACCATACGCCCACCGCCAGAGGTGCCCCTGCTGGAACGCGCGACCTTGTACGAGATACTTCAGCGGCTGGCCTGCATGATCCTGGATGCGGCACTCTCGCCGCCGGCAATCGCCCTCAATCGCCTCATCATCGCCGAGTCTGCGCGGTTCCCGGAAGTCGTTCGCGCCGCCAACCAGCAGGACGGGACCTCGGAAGCCCACGCCCTGGTCGGCGGTCTTCTGGCGCGAGAATTCGACGACATCACCCTGCCACCCGCAGCCCGAGATTTCGCAACCCAGCAGTTCCTGCAGATGGTTATCGCCACTCCCCGCCGGCGGGCCACGGGTTTCGGAACGCCGATGAGCGCCACCGAGCTAGATACCTGGGCGACGCAGGTCGTCACGCTATTCCTGAATGGCTGTCGGGCTTGGTCCTCCCCTGCCAAGCCGACCTAGTTTCGAGAGTAGGCAAACGCCGGCCACCGCCGCCGCGAGTCCCGGTCGATTCCAACCCACCCGAATACGCGCACGAAGGGGCCTTCCACCAGCTAACTACACTGGCATGATGAATCCGGGCCCCCGTTCCCCCCAGGGATCTCTCGGTCTCGAATGCGGCACCGGAGCCTGGCTCAGTCGAACTCTGGTAGCTGGCGGGTCCAGCGGACGGAGACGCTGCCGTACGAATTATGGCCTGGCGCGGAAAGCCATCGGCTCTACGCTGCGACAATGGACCCGAGTATCTGAGCGCGCTGATCGTCAACTTGGGATCGTGATGAAGGACATCCGGATCGACTACACCCAGCCCGGAAAACCTCAGCAGAACGCCTACGTTGAACGGTTCAACCGTACTGCACACCATGACTGGCTGGCCCAATATCTGTTCGAAAGCCTGAGTGAAGTGCAGGAATAGGCCACAAAGTGGCTCTGGACCTATAATCACGAGATCGCCCAAATATGGCCTTGGGCCGGATAACATCCAAACGGGACCAACGTCATGGCGGCGTAACGTCTACTTCTCAACCCCCCGAGAAAAGGGGGATTACCGCACGTCCAGGGAGGAACGCCGCTGCACGCGCTGCAGGAACTGGGAGGGTGGGAGAGTCCGGAGGTGGTGCGGCGCTATGCGCACTTCTCGGCCGAGCACCTGGCACCGTACGCGGATCGTTTGGGAGGGCTTTTGCCGGAGGATTCGGCCCATGGCACAAATCCGTCTCACCCTGAAAACGAAAAGGGCCTACTCGAACGGTAAGCCCTTGAAGTTAATGGTGCGGCTGGAGAGATTCGAACTCCCGGCCTTCTGGTTCGTAGCCAGACGCTCTATCCAACTGAGCTACAGCCGCACAAAACGGACGCGCATTCTAGGCGGCAGGGACCTAAGAGTCCATACCGCCAGCAGGCAATTATAGCCCCTAAGTCCCTGATTTGTGCGCAGTGGTCGCCGGCCGGGCCTCAATCACACTGAATACCGTATCCGTCGGCACGATCCGGGTCAGTTCCAGCCCCGAGGCGGCCAGCAAGTCCCGGTACTCCCGCTCGGTCCGCTCCTTGCCCCCGATGTTCATCATGATGAGGTCCCCCCGGATCATCCCGGCCACGGCTGGGTCCGCGGTGATGCGTTCCGGGAGCACCTGCTCGATGAGGAGGACCACCCCGCCCGGCGGTACCGCCCGGGCGCAGTTGGCCAGGATCCGCTGTGAGTTCTGGTCGTCCCAGTCGTGCATGATGTACTTGAGCACCAGGCAGTCAAAGCCAGCTGGCACCTGCTCGAAGAAGCTACCGCCAATGTAGCCCGCCCGCTCGCCCACTGCATGCTCGTGCAGGTAAGCGAGCGCCTGAGCCCGCACCTCCGGCAGATCGAAGCTCGCGCCCTGCGCGGCCGGCTGCGCGCGCAGCAGCGCCACTAGCACCGCCCCGTAGCCGCCGCCGACGTCCAGGATCGAGCGGTACCGGGCGAAGTCATACGCCCGGGCCACCGCCTCGCCAATTCGCAGCGACTGTTCGGCCATCGCGCGGTTGAACACCGCCGCCTGCTCCGGATCGCGCTGCAGGTCCGAGAAGCTGTCGGTGCCGGCGGCCATCTGGCTCTTGCCCGAGGCCACGGCCTTGCCCAGAAGGGCCATGGAGCGCCACTGCCGGTCGCCCCAGTGCATCGCGATGCCACGCAGCGTATCCGCAGCATCGGTGCACAGCGTGGCCCCGTCCGGCGTGAGCTCAAACACCCGCCCCTCGACATGCCGCACCAGCTCCAGCGCGGCCATGCCGCGCAGCAACCGGTACAGGTTCTCGGGATCCGTGCCCGTGGCCTTGGCCAGCAGGTCGCTGGAGAGCGGCTCCGGCGCCAACCGGTCGGGCAGCTGCAGGCGGACGGCCTCGTGGATCACCTGCGTGCGCCAGCAGCCCATGATCATCTCCAGCACGCGCTCGCGCGCGCCGCCCGTCCCTGTACCTTCGGCCATGACGCCCCCGCAGTGTTTCGATCTATAAAGAGTGCGTGGATATTATCCAGCCGGGATGCGAGCGCACAGGCAAGCCCGCTGACTCGCCGCCTGGGCCGCCACGACGCGCACACCGGCCAATCCGTGCCGGCGCGCCCGCATCCGGTAGGGCGCCGGCGCCCTACTGCATCGTCGCTTCGGGATTCTTATCCGTGCAGACGTACTCTGCGAACTCCGTGTTCGGGTCCTGACGGTCAAACACCTGCCGGGCGCTCCAGGCCTTCGTGTAGTACTTCGGGTCCTCAATCGTAAACGTGGCTTCCAGCTGCTTGCCGCCGTTGATGAGGTGGTACTTCTCGGTGAGTTTAAAGTCTGCCGACTTGGGCAGACCCGCACGATCCAGCGTCGTGAGATCGTTGTACCCATTGCTGGACACGACCAGCGTGTCGCCTTGGTACTTGGCCACGGGGTACCCCATGTAGGTGGGATCTAGGTCATCCGGCGTCTGGTTCGGCTCGTCGAGGTAAATCACGCGGTACAGGTGGTGCAGCTCGTGCACGAAGGCCACGTACTTGGGCTTCTGGTAGATGCGGAACGGATACGGCGAGAGCAGGAGCCGCGGCATCCCCGGCGGCAGGCACTGCATCACCGAGTCATCGATCGGCTTGCCCGCGGCGCGCGCGGCGACGCGCTTGGCGTACAGCGCCTTGCCGGCGGCGTTGAGCGGCGGCGTCTTGCCATCCACCGTTGAGAGGTTCGTCGTCAGCTTGGCTGGCTTCCAGACGGCGAAGAGGTCCGGCGCACCGGCCGGGCGACCCTGCTGTTCGGCGGGAAGCTGCTGCGCCAGCGCAGGCAGGGTCACGAGCGCGGCCAGCAGCGCGAGTACGTGTCGATTGAAGGAGAACATCCGGTATTCCTGCTTGATGGGTTGGATCACGGTCACTTAGCCGTCGTGAAGCCCTGCTCGTTGGGCACGTTCCGGTTGTTTTCCTCGCAGATGTACTCCGAGAGGCGCAGGTCCGGCCGCCAGTCGAAATTGCGGCGAGCCTGCCAGGGCTTGGAGAAGTTCGTCGGATCATCGATCGTGATGATGTCCTCCAGCACCTGGCCGTCGTTGATCTTGCGATAGCGCTCGATGACGTGCAGCTGCAGGGAGTGGGTGATGCCCTCCTCATCGATACGGGTGCGATCGTTGAAGCCCACCGTATCCACGACCAGCGTGTCGCCGTCCCAGTGGCCCACCGAATGCCCCAGGAAGCTGCGCTTCACGTCCTTCGGATGCTCCTGATCCATGTGCACGTACCGGATGTTGTGTCCGACCTCATGCAGGATCGTCAGCAGCCCCGGCGTCTGCACGATCTGGATTGGATACGGGGAGGCCACGATGCGCGGCACGCCATGCGGATAACAGCGGGTCGGTGCATCGCCGATCGGGCTCCCATCCTTCTCGGCCTGGATGTGGCGCAACCATTCGGTGCGCGCAGCGGGCAGGAACGGCGGCTCTGACCGGTCCAGCTGGCGGTAGGTGCGGTCATAGCCGCGCGTGAACCAGACCCCTTCCAGGTTGTGCGGATCGGCCGACTTGCCGACCTTCTGCTCTGGGGGAATAGGGGTGCCGGGCGACCCGCCTGCTGCGCAATGGCGGGCGCTGCCACCGCCAGCATCACGGCGCACAGGCCGGCCGCGACGCGGGCTGCGCGCCCTGGAATCCTCGAAAGCATAGATTTCCCCCGTTTAAACCCGGGCTTTCCGGCACGTTGATCGTGCTCTGACCGTGGAAAACCCCAGAAGTGATGCCCGCCACCTCGTGACGGACTCTAATTCTACAGCAGCGGCCACCCCGTGGGACAAGCGTGGAAGCTTCAACGATCGGCGTTCGACACGCCGCGCTCCCGACGGCCAGGCCGCGGCGGCCCCCGGCCACGGCGCCCTCGCCGCCCTATCGATCCACGAGGAGGGAGCGATCGATCTGCTCGATGCGCTTGACGCCGGTCAGTGCCATCGCCACCCGCATCTCGGCGGCGATGATCGACAGCATGTGCTCGACTCCGCCCTGCCCGGCCGCGGCCAGAGCGTACGCCCAGGCCCGTCCCAGCAGCACGCCGCGCGCCCCGAGCGCGAGCAGCCGCAGCACATCCAGTCCCGAGCGCACCCCGCCGTCGGCGAGCACCGTCAGGCGATCCCCCACCGCCTCGGCGATCGGCGGCAGCGCCCGCGCGGTCGCCGGGACACCATCCAGCTGCCGGCCGCCGTGGTTGGAGACGATCAGTCCATCCGCCCCGTTGTCGGCCGCGAGCCGCGCATCCTCCGCATCCAGGATGCCCTTGAGGATCAGCGGTCCCTGCCACTCCGAGCGGATCCACGCGAGGTCCTGCCAGCTGATCTGCGGGTCGAAGTTCCCGCGCATCCACGCGAAGAAATCCTCCAGCCCAGTGCGGTCCCCGAGCACCGGCGCGATGTTGCCGAGCCCATGCGGCCGGCCGCAGACGCCCACGTCCCAGGCCCAGCGCGGATGCGTCACGGCCTGGGACAGGCGGCGCAGGTTGCCTGCCAGCCCCGGCGCCCCGGCCAGGCCCGAGTGGTAGTCGCGGTACCGCGCGCCCGGCACCGGCATATCGACCGTGAAGATCAGCGCCGTGCACCCGGCCGCCTTGGCCCGCGCCAGCAGGTCCCGCATGAACGCGCGGTCACGGATCATGTAGAGCTGGAACCAGAACGGCCGGCTCGTTCCCCTGCGCACTTCCTCGATCGGACAGGCCGAGACCGTGGAGAGGATGAACGGTACGCCCGCCGCCTCCGCCGCCCGTGCCGCCTGCACCTCGCCGCGCCGCGCCGTCATGCCGGCAAGCCCGATCGGCGCCAGCATCACCGGCAGCTTCATCGCCTGTCCAAAGAGCGTGGTGCCCAGTTCCGGCTGCGAGACGTCGCGCAGGATCCGCTGCCGCAGGGCCACGTCCTGCAGGTCGCTGACATTACGGCGCAGCGTGACCTCGGCATAGGAGCCGCCATCCACGTAGTCAAAGAGGAAGCGGGGCAGCCGGCGGCGCGCGAGCTCGCGGTAATCAGCGATCGAAACAGCCTTCATCCCATCTGCTCCCTGTGCGCGGCTCGGGGCCGGCCTCTAGTGATCCCATGTCGTACGCGCACCGGCCCCGGCCGCGCGTCACAGCAGCCGCCCGCCGAGCGACTCCAGCGCCTTACGCACGGCCGTACCCTGATCAAACAGCAGCCATTTCGCAAGGCCGCCCGCGAGCGCGGGGCCCGGCGTCACGACCGCCACGGCGTCCACGCCGTCCACGGGCCTGCGGCCCGGTGCGCTACGGTCGTAGTAACTGCGATGTTCGGCAGGTGCTTCCAGCCCAGGGGACCGGCTCACGGCCGCGGCGGCGTCCTGCAGTTCAAGGCCCGGCCTATCGTCCACCGCACGCCGGCACAGGATCGGGAACTGCTGCGGGCCGAAGACCCGCAGGTCGCCCCCCGGCGTTGACAAGGCCCGCGTGGCAGCCCCTGGCCCGCCGCGCTTACACCAACCGATCCGCCGCGAACACCTTGGCGATCCCGCCGAGGTCCAGGTGTACCCGCGCTCGCAACGTCACGCCGCCCTCCGGCAGGAGGTATACGTCCTCGAAACGGTCCGGGACTTCCCGTTGGCCGGGATCGAATACCCCGCCGCTCAAAGCGTGCAGCCGCTGGCACTGCGCAAGGCACTCCCGGGTCCACGAATCCACAGTGCGTGCTTCGCCTCTTGGCAGGTCCTGCAGCGCCGCCAAGCTACTGCCCGTGCGCGTCGGGTGCATCACGCGATCCACGCGCGCGACCGCCGCGGAGCCCGCAGCGATCGCGGCCCCCCGATCCGTGCTGGCCGGACCCCGGCCTCCGCGGCGACGAGCGTGCCCAGTGCGGCAGGCCGTCGGAACAGCTGGGAACCCTCGATAACGGACATCGCCACGCTTTTCGATCCCGTGGTTTTTTCGTAACAAGAATCACTCGCAATCGTAGCGCTCCGTATAGGGCAAGACGCCGACCGGAACATCCCTCCGAGGGACCACCCTCGCCGCCGCCAGCCTAGCAAGGCTCCTGGCGACCGGCGGCTGCAGCGCCGGGACGACCGCGCCCGCGACGCCGGCGGTCCCCTCGCTCTCCCGGCAAGCCGCGCTCGGGGAGCAGATCTTCCGCGATGGCTCGCGCTCCGCCGGCGGCCGCCGCTCCTGCGCGGGCCGCCATGACGCGAGCCCTGCGCTCGCCGCCCCGTACTTCCACCGTTCCCGTTTAGCCGGCTGGAGGCGCTGCTTCACGAGGCGGGCTTCACTGACGTGCAGGGGGAGTCCACCCACGCGTACTACTCGCTGCGACGGGCCACCCAGGCGTAGGCTGCGGGCACGCGATGCACGCGGATATCATTGACCCCCCGACCTGAGATTCTTGCCGTATGGGACAACTGGTTGCACCGCTGCGCGAAGGGCCGCTGGACGTCGTGGCCGACATCCACGGCGAGCACGTGGCGCTGCTGCAGCTGCTGGAGCGGCTGGGCTACGACCCCGAGGGCCACCATCCCGGGGGCCGGCACCTGGTGTTCGTGGGCGACCTGTGCGACCGCGGCCAGGACAGCCCCGGCGTGATCCGTCGCGTACAGGCCATGGTGGAGTCCGGCGTCGCGCAGGCGATCGTCGGCAACCACGAAATGAACCTCCTGCGCGGCGAGCAGGGCCACGGCAACCACTGGTTCTATGGCCTGGCGCGCCATCCCCGCCACGAGGACTACGGCCACACGAACGCGATCAGCGAGGCCGAGCGCGAGCCGATCCTGGCCTTCCTGCGCACGCTGCCAATCGGGCTGGAGCGCGCGGACCTGCGTGTCGTGCACGCGGCCTGGATCGACTCGGCGATCGAGGCCTGCCGGCACCTCGACCTGCCGGTGGACGCAGCGTACTTCCACTTCGAGCGCGCCCTGCAGGAGGATCCCAAGTTCCGCGAGCAGAAGCAGCTGCACGAGGCGGCGCTTGCGCGCCTGGGCAAGGCGCTCTCCGACGGCACGCAGATGCCGCAGGAGCCGGACATCGGGCCCTACGATGCCTACATCCAGAACAGCAACCCGATCCGCGTCGTGACCTCGGGGCTGGAGCGCGTGAGCGCAACCCCTCGCTTCGTGGCCGAGCGCTGGCGGTTCGTGCAGCGCGTGGCCTGGTGGCGCGACTATACCGGGCAGGTCCCGGTACTCTTTGGCCACTACTGGCGCTGGTGGGATCCGGCCGCGCAGGCGGCGCTCAGCATGGGCATCGCCCCGCTGTTCGCGGACGATCCGGTGGGGCCGTTCATGGCGCAGGACCACAACGCGTTCTGCATCGACTTCAGTGCCGGGGCGCGCTTCAAGCAGCGCCACCTCGGGCATCCGCAGCCCTACCACTCGCGGCTGTGTGCGATGCGCTGGCCGGAGCGGGAGCTGGTGTTCGATGCCGACGAGCCAGCGCCGCTGTCGGCGTTTCGCTCGATCTAGCGCGCTGCGGCGCAGCGCCCCCGTCCGGGCCCTGGGCGCGCGCGGCCGCACGCGCCCGCTCGCCGCGGGCCTCGTGTATCCGGTCAACACGATGGAGGCGCAGGGGACGCACGAGATGTCGCGCAAGCGGCTGCTCGGGGAGACGCCCAGCGCCGCGCGGGTGGCACAGCGCTCGGCCGAGCGGCAGGTCACGGACCGCACGCCGCCGGCCTTCCTGATCCCTGCGCTGGATGACGCCGCGGTGCCGGTGGAGAACAGGCTGCGTTTGCCGACCGCGATGCGCGAGATCAAGCGCCCGGTGGAAGCCCACTTCGTGCAGGAAGGTGGCCCTGCCTTCGGCACCGGCCGCCCGGGCACGCCCTCCGAGAACAGGATCGCGCTATTCTCCAGCCGGCTCGGCCGCATTCATTCCTGAAGGAGTCTTGAACATGACCGACCGTCGCGATTTTCTGGGCTACGCCTCGCTCGCCCTGGCCGCGGGCCTGCCCGCCGGTGCCAGCGCCGCGCAGGCCGTGGCGTCAGCCGCCGTGCCCGCCGGCATACGCGTGCCGAAGTTGGAGCTGCTGTACGAGTGCGATGCGACGCTCTCACCGGCCGTGGAGATGGGCAAGACCGTGGAAGGCCAGCGACGCATCATCCCCATCACCGGGGGCAGCGTCCGCGGGCCGCGTATCCGCGGCGAGCTGGTGAGTGGCGGCTATGACTGGAACCTCTCGCGCAGCGATGGCGCCGGCAGCGTCGAGGCCGCGTATTACCTCAAGACCGACGATGGCGTGCTGATCCGCATCGTGAACGTCGGCGTGAGCGGCGGCGGCCCGCCCGCCACGGACGAGGCCTCCGGGGAGCTATTCTTTATGTTCACGCATCCCTCGTTCGAGGCGCCGGTCGGCAAGTACGACTGGATCAATCGCGCGATGTTCGTCGGCACCCTGGGCGCGCGCAAGGACGCGCGCAGCGCGGTGCTGATCCGCGTCTTCCAGCTGGTCTAGCCATGGGCGTGCCGTCTCGCATCGCCCTTCGGGCACTCCTGGCCTGCCTGGCACTGAGCAGCGTCGCCCTCGCCGCGCCGGCGCAAGCCGCCGCGGGGCGCAAGGCCTGCGAGGACCTGCGGGAGCTCTCCACCCCGGGCTTCGAGGTGCAGGCGGCCGAGTGGGTCGCCGCCTCGCGCCTGCCAGCCGGTGCGCCGGGCGTTGAAGTGGACGTGCCGGAACACTGCCTGTTCCGCGTGGTGGTGGGCGCCCGGCCCTCGCCGATCGAGGACGTGCGCTTCGGCACTAGCATCGAGCTGCGCCTGCCGGCGGCGTGGAACGGCCGGCTGCTCTTCCAGGGAGGCGGCGGACTGGATGGCGTGCTGAATCCGGCGATCGGTGCGGTCGCCGGGCATCCGCCCGCGCTGGCACGCGGCTTTGCGGTCGTCTCCACCGACAGCGGGCATCGAGGCCGCAGCGCGGTGGATGTGCGCTTCGGCGCCGACCAGCAGGCGCGACTGGATTTCGCCTACCAGGCCGTGGAGCGCACCACGCACGAGGCCAAGTCGCTGCTCGCGCGCTACTACGGCCGCAAGCCCGATCGGGCGTATTTCATGGGCTGCTCGACCGGCGGGCGCGAGGCGATGCTCGCCGCCCAGCGGCTGCCGCTGGAGTTCGATGGCGTGGTGGCGGGCAACCCCAGTTTCAATCTCACGCGCATCGTCGTGAACCAGGCCTTCAGCCTGCAGGCCATCACGCGCATCGCGCCCAGGGACGCCGCCGGCACGCCCCAGCTGTCGCAGACCTTCACGGACACGCAGCTCAAGGCCGTGGCCACTGCAGTGCTGCAACAATGCGATGCGCTCGACGGGCTGCGCGACGGGATGATCAACGACTACCGCGCCTGCCATTTCAACCCCCGCAGCCAGGTCTGCGGCACGAAGGGCGCGCCCGGCCCGGGTGAGTGCCTCGCGCCGGCACAGGCCGACGCGTTGCGCACGGTGTTTGGCGGCGCGCGAACCTCGCGGGGCGAGCCGCTCTATGGCGACTTCGCCTATGACACGGGCATCGCCGGCCCGGCCTGGCGCGGCATGCACCTGGGCAGCGCCACCAGCCCACCCGCCAACGCGACGCTCGGCCGCGACGCGCTGCGCCACTACGTGCTCACGCCGGCCGCGCCGGAGTTTGACCCCCTGAGGTTCGACTTTGACCACGACCTGGTGCGCACCGCCGAGACCGCGGCCATCAACGATGCGGTGGCCAGCCTGCACGATGCGTTCGCGGGCCACGGTGGCAAGCTCATCCTCTATCACGGACTGGCCGACCAGGCGCTGTCGACGGGAGCCCTCACGGCCTGGTACGACCGCGTGACACCCCGCACGGCCGACGGTCCACAGCAGTGGGCGCGGCTGTTCCTGGTGCCAGGCATGACCCATTGCGGCGGCGGTCAGGCCACGGATGAGTTCGACATGCTGGCCGCCATACAGGCCTGGGTCGAGAACGGGCAGGCGCCGGATCACGTGACGGCCCGGGGCCGCGCCTTCCCCGGCGTGACGCGGCCGTTATGCCCCTATCCCCAGGTGGCCCGCTACGTGGACGGCGACGTCAACGAGGAGCGTAGCTTCCAGTGCCGCTAGGCACGCCAAGCGCCACTGCCTGCACTTTCGTCACCCAGGCCACTGCAACAGGGGAGTCAGGGCTGCCAGACGCGCGCTACGACTGCTCGTCGCGACAGGCGGGGCGCTGGCCGCCGAGTTCACCGATGTCGGCCCGCCGATATCGGGCCCGAGGCCTGCCGCCATGCTGGCCGAGGCCTCGCTCCCACGCACACCCTCTACCGTCCGCGACAAGTGCCGACCGAGCAGCTGCCGCGCGTCGCCTGGGCCAACGGCGGCTGCGTCAACGACGGCACGCCCTTTGGTAACTTCCTGACGGAAATCGCCTCCTACGGCTACCTCGTCATCGCCATCGGACCGCTCGTAGCGCAGCCCGTCGATGACCAGGCCGGCAAGCTGCCACCGCCTACCGACCGGACGCAGCCGCCACCTGGCCCGCTGACCAGGCACTCCCGGCAGCTGACTGACGCGATCAACTGGGCGAGCCGCGAGAACGAGCGGCCCGCCAGTCCTTGCTTCCACCACCTGGACCTGGCGCACGTGGCCTACATCGGCGGCAGACTGGAAGACGTGGCCTTTGCCAACGCCAGCGATGCCTTTGGTGGCCTCGCGCGCGCGCCGGCGCTGCGGGCCTGGCGGCGCGGCGTGCCGCACGCCGGCACCTACCACGATAACGCGGGCGGGGCCGAGGAGAAATGGCGCCGCGCGGCGCCGGCCCACCAGCTCAAGGGCTCCTCGGCGGCCCCGGCGATCACCGTTCGGCCGGTCATCGGCGGGACTGCGAGCTCCCTGCGCTACATCGCCCAGAGGAAGCAGCGATACCGGCTGCGTGCGACGCCTTACCAGGCAGCGGTCGATCTGCTGCGTCCCAAGCCGGCCGGCTAAGGCGCGCCGCCGCGCTTTGCCGACCGCCGCAGGCGCAGCGCTAGGTTTGCTGGATGGCTGAAACGATCCACTTGCCGCCGGCGCTGCGCAGGAATGTCCAGACCTCAGTCGCCTCGGTACGCTCGTGCTGGCTGCCCGACACGATGGAGCCATCGGCAACGTTGCGCGTGTAGTCGATCAGGCTGAAACGCAGGGCGACGCTGGCGTAGTCCAGGCCCGCCTCGCTCCACGCCTCCGATAGCTCGCCCTGCTCCAGCTTCACGGCTTCGACCTTGTTCTCCAGGCCACGGCTCACGTTGCCGGACAGAGCCTCGGAGAAGTAGCCAACGATTTCAGGCGAGGCGAGGCCGCGCAACCTCGCAAGATCTGCAGCACTGTAGGCCGCCTGCACACCCACCAGCACGGCCTCGAAGGCCTTGTAGTCTGCCTCGGTGATCCCCGGCTCCGCCGCCGGCGCGGCAGGCAACATCGCAGGGTTGCCGCTGGAGGGCGCCAGCAGCTCCGGCTGTCGATACAGGGGCCTGGCATCCGGCACCGGCGATATCGCAGCGCCATCCAGGAATCCCCTGTCCGGCCGCTGCTCCCCCACGCTCGCCCGGCTTGCGCCGCGCTGCGCGCGCACGACCAGGTACAGGAGACCGCCGATGATCAGCAGCTGCATCAGGCCACCGCCCATGCCCCCGAACCCGCCTCCGCCGCTGAAGCCGCCACCAAACATCATGTGCATGACGCTCGCGCCCAGGACGCCGCCCAGCAGACCCGACACGAACGGGTTGCGGGCCAGGAACCCCTGCGGCGGGACTTGGGGCGATGGCTGGGGTACCGCGGCGATTGGCTTGCCCGGCGCCTGCAGGGGCTGCTGGGGCGTTGCGCTGCGCTCAACGGGACTCGCGGTCGGCGCGACGGCGGTCGGACGGGGTGCCGAGTACGTGCGGGCACCGCGGCTGCCGAAACTGCCGCCCGCGCCTGCGCGGGCTTCCACCAGTACCGGGACGAGGAGGCTGGCCGAGAGGACCACCATCGCAAGCCAACGAACGCTCTTCATAGTTAATTCTTCCAGTCCTGGCGGGGGGCGTCAGTATCCCACGGCAGCTGATCGAGCGGGCCGGGGTATCCGGCCAAAATGGGGGCGAACCGCGCCGTTTCAAGGCACTCCCGCGTGGCCCACGGCGCCCCGACCGAGCAGACTCCCAGGCGGTGCGCGCGCTCATCGGCGAGCACGCCGAACACCGACTGCAGGCCATAGGTCGCAGCGGGCCGGATGAACGGCGTGGCCGCCGCCTCCCCGGGAAGCGCGCGCTACACGATGCCGCTCATGCTGCCGTTGAGCAGCGTGCCATCGGCCGTGGAGGTAATGCTCATGGAATAGATGTTCGCGCCGTCAATGGGGACATCCCCGGCTACGCGCGCGCTCGTGCCCGCGGCCTGCGCGGTGAGCGCGCCCAGCGCGAGCAAGGCGGCCAGGGCGACACCCCGTCGCTGGGCGAAGGCCGTCACGGATGATCCCCTCTTCTTCAGGGCAAGACTCCATCGGCCGTCGTACACGGGGCGGGTTGCGCCGGGGCAGGCCGCTTTTCATTTCTTCGCTCTATCTCATCCGGTGGCTAACTTGGTGGGTTCGCTCCCTGCCATCAAGCGGTGGCCCCAAGGCCAGTGCTCCTACTCCTCGCGACGCGGCGGGATTGGCGCGGCGCGGCCGCAAGGCCTGATACTGGGCGCCTTCGTCCCCGCCCAGAAAAAGAACACCCCGTCATGCAGCGCCCCGGCCCCGTCCTTGGAATCACCTGCCTTCTCCTTGCCCTGCTGGCTGGTTGCCAGACGGGCTCGCATGCCGGCGCGGAGTCGCGCGGCGTGGATGCCGAACGCCTGCGCAGTGCCGATGCCGAGGCAGGCACCTGGCTCATGGATGGCCGGACCTACCAGGCCCAGCGCTACAGCCCGCTCGCGCAGATCAACGAGGGCAACGTCAAGGACCTGGGCCTGGCGTGGTACCGGGAACTGGATACCTTGCGCGGCGTGGAAGGCACGCCCCTCGTCGTCGACGGCATTCTGTACAACACCAGCGCGTGGAACATCACCACGGCCTACAACGCCAAGAACGGCAAGCCGCTGTGGAGCTTCGACCCGCAAGTGCCGCGCCAGTGGGGGCGCTACGCGTGCTGCGAGCCGGTGTCGCGGGGCCTCGCCTACTGGAAGAACACGGTCATTATTGCAACGCTGGATGGCCGGCTGATCGCGCTGGATGCGCGCAGCGGCAAGACCGTGTGGACCACGCGCACCTTCCAGACCGACTGGCCCTACTCCATCACCGGCGCGCCGCGCGTCTTCGACGGCAAGGTCGTCATCGGCAACGGCGGCGCGGACTACGGCACCCGCGGCTTCGTCGCGGCCTACGACGCCAGCACCGGTGCATTCCTGTGGCGCTTCTACCTGGTACCGGGCGATCCGGCCAAGGGCTTCGAGGATGCGGCGCAGGCGATGGCCGCCAAGACGTGGACCGGGGAGTGGTGGAAGCTGGGCGGCGGCGGCGGCGCCTGGGACTCCATCGCCTATGATCCGGATCTCAAACTCGTCTACATCGGCACCGGCAATGGCTCGCCCCTGGCGCAGCACTACCGCAGCCCCGGCGGCGGCGACAACCTCTTCCTCTGTTCCATCGTCGCGCTGGATGCCCAGACGGGCGAGTACCGCTGGCATTACCAGGAGGTACCGGGGGAGGAATGGGACTACGACTGCACGCAGTCGCTGGTGCTGGCGAACCTGAAGATCAAGGGCGCCGAGCGCCGCGTGATCCTGCACGCGCCCAAGGATGGCTACTTCTACGTGCTGGATCGTGCGTCCGGCGAGCTGCTCTCGGCCGAGAACTACGTACCGGTCAGCTGGGCGACCGGCGTGGATATCAAGACCGGCAGGCCGCAGGTCGTACCGGGCGCACGACTGAGCCTGGAGCCCCAGCTGCTCACGCCCGGGCCGGGCGGCGGCCACAACTGGTTCCCGATGGCGTTCAATCCGGGCACGGGCCTCGCGTACTTCCCGGCCTATGAGAACTGGATGGTCTACGCGCTGGAGCCGAACTTCGAGTCCAAGAAGTTCCGCTCCAACGCCGGCTGGGGCGGCTACAGCGGCGAGGTGCTGAAGAAGCGCATGGCCCTGCAGAAGGCCGCGCCGCCGGATCAGGCGTGGCTGGTGGCCTGGGATCCGGTCAAGCAGGCCGCGGCCTGGAAGGTCCCGTTGCCGCGCCATGGCAACGGCGGCGTGCTGACCACCGGCGGCAACCTTGTGATCGAGGGCACAACGAAGCAGACCTTCTCGATCTACCGCGCCACCGATGGCGCGCTGTTATGGGAGATGCCCGTGCAGACCGCGCCCGTTGCCGGACCCGTGACCTACACGGTGGATGGCGAGCAGTACATCGCCGTGAACGCCGGCTGGGGCGGCGGCGCCGCGCAGGTGGAGCGCGGCGTAGGCACTGCGGAGAACCGTGCGTCGGCACGGCTCCTGGTCTTCAAGCTGGGCGGCCAGCGCAAGCTCCCGCCGCTCAAACCCGCAGCCCCCATCCCGGATCCCCCGCCGCTGCGGGCCACCGAGGAGACGGTGCAGAAGGGCGCCAAGCTCTTCGCCAATACCTGCGCGCAGTGCCACGGGCAGCTGGCGGTCGGCGGCGTGAAGGACCTGCGCCACATGACGGCCGAGACGCACGCGAGCTTCAACGACATCGTGCTCAAGGGGCTGCGCGTGAAGAAGGGCATGGCCAACTTCTCCAACGTGCTCTCGCCGGAGGATGCCGAGGCGGTACACGCCTACGTCATCGCCCGCGCGCAGGAGGATTGGGGACGGCCGGAAGGCTCGCACTAGGCGACCGGGCGACCCGGCATCGGATCGGCAAGTACCGATCCGCGCCGGGCCAGATCAGGTCAGGTCAGAACGCCGCGGCGGCATCCGCCGCGGCCTTCGGCTGCCGCGAGTTCGCGAGCTGTTCCGCGGAAACCCACCAGCCGTGCACCTGCGGACGCAGCGGCACGGGCAGCTTCACGCGTGCCACGGCGCCGGCGCTGATGTTGTCGCCATCGACCACCCAGAGCTCGCTCACGTAGTCATCCCCCGCCTCGCGGTCGACGACCAGGAGGAGCCAGCCGTGGTGCCCGGGCCGGGACGAGGGAATGTGCACGGGCTCGTTGATCGCCATGCCCGGCGGCAGGCCCATCAGGTCGACGCGGCCGGTCTTCATCTCCAGGCGCAGCAGGCAGGTGAATGCGGTGCCCACCGGCCCGCCCGCCAGCGGTGGCCCGCCCTGCGGGTTGATGCTGGGCATCCAGCACACCTCGTAGGGCCGGCCCTGGTCGGCGTCC
Organism: uncultured Pseudomonadota bacterium; assembly: GCA_903868595.1. GTDB lineage: Bacteria > Pseudomonadota > Gammaproteobacteria > Steroidobacterales > Steroidobacteraceae > ZC4RG30. The sequence continues at coordinate 28,202 of CAIPVV010000055.1, read as the reverse complement.
TTCAGCCGCGGCAGGTCCCCCGGGGGGCCCACCATGCTCACGGCGAAACTCTCGCCGGGCCGGCTCATGTCGAAGGTCCAGCGCGTCAGCCCGCCCTGCAGCGACTGCTGCGAGCGGTGGATGCCACCGGCCTCGCGCATGAACGGGAACGCGTTCGTGTCGGTGAGGCAGGCGTCCAGGTGCACGAGGTCGCCCTCGTCGAAGGCGTTCATGAGGTGGAAGGCCGAGACGCCCTTCGGACCCTTGAACCAGCGCATCTCGGAGACGTTGCCATAGCGCGGCATGATGCCGACCCAGCTCTCCAGGTCCTGCTGGTGGGCCCAGTGCTCGCCACCGGCCTTCAGGCGCTCCAGGTCCGCCGTGGTCGGGTAGACCGGGAAGATCGCCCACTTCCGGGTGATCGCAAAGTCATGCATCGAGGCGACGTACGGCGCCTGGAACCACTGTTCGTACTGCAGCCTGCCGTCGCGATCGGCGATGCAGTACGCCACATCCGTGGTGCACAGACCGCCGGCCTCGTAGCCATAAAAAAACATTTCGCCCGTCTCCGGATCCACGCGCACGTGGGCGGTCATGGTGTGCGACTTGAGTGCGCCCCCGAAGCTATAGGAACCCACTGTCTCCAGCGTGTGCGGGTTGACCTCGTACGGACGGCCATCCTCCTTCACCAGCAGCAGCCGCCCCGCATGCCACACCGGCGTGGTGTTGGCGACGGTGCGGTCCATGCCCTGCACCTCGGGCTTGTCCGTGAACGGATTGCGGTAGCGACCAAAGAGCGCCTTGCGCGCCTTACGCTCCGCCGCATAGCGGGCGGTATGCACGTAGCGGATGTCGTAGTCGACCTGCCCGCCCTCGAACAGGAAACGGCTGACCATGCCGTCGCCCGACAGCGCAATGTCGTCATCGTGCAGCGGCGCATGCGCCGGGTCCGGGACGGCCCGGAAGAACGCACCCTGGATATCGGCGGGGATTTCACCCTCGACCGTCAGGTCCCGCACGGCAACTTCAAGGCGGACCGGCCGGTTCAGGGCATTGAACTGGACGGTATCGGGAAACTTAGGCATCCAGGATTCCTCGAGCAGGCAGCAAGGGATAACGCGATGCGTTTCGCACGCGAGCCCGGACCCTAGCATCTGCCCCCAGGGCCGGCAACGAACGCAACGCCGGGCAATTCGCCACCGGCAACAAACGGGGTAGGCCGCCTGCTGCGCAGGCGGCCGGCCGAAACGGCCGGGCCGCGAAGGCCGGGTACCAGACCGTTAAATCGATACCCGACGCGGGGCTCTAGGAGGCGTGCGCCGCCGCGCCCCGTTCGCGCTTGGGCACGAACGCCAGGAAGCGCCGGGGATTGTCGACCATGATCCGGTGCAGGACCGCATCGCTCGCCCCGGCTGCCTTGAGCATCGGCAGGAAGTTGGTCACCGGCCGCGCATAGCCACGTGACGCATCGCCAGAGATGAGCACGTGGTCGGCAAAGCCCGCCTCGATCAGCGCCATGATCAGCGGTACGACGGGCGCATCGTTGCCACCGCCCTGGCGGTCAAAGCCCACATACGCACCCCGGCGGCACAGCGTCTTGTGCACGTAGACAGCCGGGTCGGTGAGGTTGCCCAGGTGGCCGATGGCCACGCGCCGGGGATCAACGCCCACGTCCTCCAGGATATCCAGCTGCTCCAGCGCAGATTTACCCGGGATGCCGGTGTGCGTGAAGATCGGGAGGTTCGTGGCCCGGTGCGCCTTGCCGACGGCGCGGAACACCTTGCGCTCCACCGCCGTGATCTCATCCCAGGAGCCAATTTCCCCGAAGGCGCCGGCAGGGTACTCATCGGCCTGGCGGATCAGCTCCGCGACCAACCGCTCCTCGCTGGTGGCGGCGATTTGCTTGGGATAGAAGGGCTGCGTGTAGAAGCCCGCGCCCTTGACCACCGGCAGGCCCGACTGGCGGGCCGCTTCGCGGATGAACGCCAGGTCCACGCCCGCGCCGTCCAGGCTGGCGTCCACCAGGCAGGCGACGCCGTCGCGCTGCGCCTTGCGCAGCTCCTCGGCCATGAGCTTGACGTCGCGCATCGGGTCCGGGCCCGGCGGCGCCGGCGGCGGACCGACCGGCCGCTGGGTCGCAGCCGTCCCATTGGCCGCGAGCACCGCGGCGCTGGCGGCGCGGAAGCGATCGTTGAAATCAGGCCCCAGCGAGAGGTGCTCGTGGAACAGCGTCGCCCCGCCCGCCAGCTCCTGTGGCGCATAGTCCTTGAACAGCGTGCGAATGACCGCGCCCCGCGGGAAGTCGACTTCCTGCGCCGACAGCTCCGCAGGGCGCACCGCGCCCACGGCGGCAGCCGCACCGAACATCAGCAAGGCCTCGCGGCGAGTCATCCTGTCCATGTGTTTATTCCCCGTTTGAATCTTGTTGTGGGCGGTCCCTACCGCAGCGCAGTTTACGCTGCTTTGCCCCTCGCCCGACTGGGGCATCCCCTCGCGTCGCACTTCGCCCTGCCGTCGTGGCTGGGCGTCTCGCGGGCCGATAGACTGGGCAGATTACAACGGGGACGGACCATGACCACAACAACGACCGGCCTGCGGGTCCTGGCCTGCGCAGCGCTCGCCCTGCTGGCGGCCTGCGCCTCCCCCGCGGGTGTCCGCCGCGACGCGGGCTGCGACCGTGCCTGCCTCAAGGGCCAGATCGACCACTACCTGGCCGCGATGACCGCGCACGATCCGCGCCGCCTGCGGCTTGACCCCAAGGTACGCTTTACAGAGGACACGGCGCAGATGCCCCTGGGGCAGGGCCTGTGGCAAACCGCCACGGCGCTGCGCGGCTTCCGCCAGGACTACCTGGACGTGCGCGCCGGCGTGGCCGCGTCCCATGTGGTGGTGGAGGCCGGCGGCAAGCGCGTGATGCTGGCCCTGCGGCTGAAGGTCGAGCACGGCCGCCTCCGCGAGATCGAGACGATGACCGTGCACGATGCACACGAGGGCATGTTCTTCGAGGTGGACTCCCTCAAGGCCGCGAGCCCCGAGATGGCGAAGGTCCCGCCGGACGGGCAGCGGGAGACACGCGAGTCGCTCATCCGCATCGCAACCGGCTATCCGGCGGGACTTAAGATCGGCAGCTTCCTCAAGGCCGACACCCAACTGGCCGCCGACGCCTACCGGTTCGAGAACGGCCGGCGCATGGCCGGCCCGGGCTGCAGCTTCCAGCCGCCGTCCTGCGAGAACATGAAGGCCCAGCGCATCCCCACGCTCTCCGGCATCACCTACCGCGTGGTGGCGGTGGATGAGGAGCTCGGTCTGGTGCTGCTGCGGCTGGACTTCGGGCCGGGCTCGCTGTTCGGACCGGATGATCGCTGGCTGCATGCCTGGGAGGCCTTCAAGGTCTACGGTGGCCAGATCCACGCGGCCGAGGCGTTCATGCGCGGCATGCCGGCCCACACGCCGTCAGGCTGGTAGGGGCCACTCGGACGGTGGTAGCCGCCGGCTCAGTCCACCCGGCGGGCACTGAGTATCTTGATCGGGCTGGCGATCATCTGGCCCTTCATGACACCCTCCCCGGCCTCGGAGCGGGGCTGCTCCAGGATCTCCCGCACGACATCCATGCCTTGCGTGACGTGGCCGAACACCGCATAGCCCGGATCCTCTGCGTCACCCTTCCCATCCAGCGACGTCAGATCGCCCACCACGAAGAAGAAGTCGGCCGTTGCCGTTCCGGGATTGGTGCGGGCCATCGAGATCGCGCCGTTCAGGTGACTCAGCCCCGTCGCGCCGGGGGACTCGTGTGCGATCGGCTTGAAGACGCGCTTGGGGTTGCCCTTCAGCCCGCCCTGCACCAGCCCGTACTTGCCCTCGTCGCCGATCTTCACGGCCCGGTAGAAATCGCTGCCGTCAAAGCGCTTGGTGTCCACGTAGTGCAGGAAGTTGCGGGTGGTCAGCGGCGCCCGATCCTGTTCCAGCGCGACCTGGATGTCGCCCAGCGAGGTATGGAGGACGACGGTTACGAGGGCCGGTGCCGCAGCCACCGCGGCCGGCGGCGAGGCATCCGGAGGCGCTGCTTGCGCGGTCTCTTGCGCCAACGCCAGCCGCGCGAACGCAACGCCCGACACCAGGACCCAGACCGCCAGACCGTGCCGCCGTTGCTGCATGAATCCATCCTCGGATGAGACAGGCCATCAAGGGTATCGCAAAACAGCCTGGGCACCGCGTGGCACGCCAGCCCACAAGTCGATGCGGCCGCGTGCAACGCCCGTTGCGGCGACCCGGGGGTGCATCGCAACACCTGGGATGCGGGGAAACGTGCGGGCCATGGCGGCGGGATCGGGTTGCCGGGCTATACTGGCGTCCTAGAAGAACGACAATGAGGTGTGCCGTGGCCATCCGTTCCCCGTGGGTCCTCGCCCTGCTGCTCGTGTCCGCCACGGTTGCCGCCCCGATCTTCGCCGCCGAGTCCCCGGCGCTGCGCGATATCAAAGACCGCACGGCGATCGAGAAGCTCATGTGGAACTACGCCCGCGCGCTGGACACCGGCAATGCCGACGCCTACGCGGCGGTCTACACGGCAGATGGCGCCTTTGGGGACACCAAGGGCCGCGACGCGCTGAAGAAGATGATCAACGACCTCAACAAGTCCCGCGAGGAGCGCAAGGCCAAGGGCGAGGTCGTCGTCGGCACGCTGCACATGACCGCGGACCACGACATCGAATTCACCGACGCCGACCACGCGACGGTCCGCTACTACTGGTTGACGGCCTTCGTGCTGCCGCCGGCTGCCCCGGGGGCGGCGAGGCCCGAGCAGCGCGTCCCGTTCACCGGGCATGGCGAGGACCACCTGGTTCGCGTCAACGGCCAGTGGCTGATCCAGACGCGCAACGTCAACGCCAAGGACTGAGCAGCCCCCCTGCCCCGGGCCGCCACGGATTGCCGCGGCGGCATCGGGTCCCGGCGCCCTGCCACTGGCCGGCCGGGCCACGGGCGCGCAGTCCCCGGGGCGCCGGCGGAGGATCGCGACGCCCGCGCCGGCGAGGGGTGGCTGTTCGACGACAGCCACACGCTGGAGAAGGCGATCGGCCGGGCCACCACCCCGCTCAAACAGACCCTGGATGCGGCGCTCGCCGCGAAGTAACTCTGCCGGAGGCCACCCATGAACAGTCTGCGCAACGCCCTGCTCCTCCTCATCTGTGCCCTGGCCGGCGCCGTGGCGTCGGCCGCACCGGCCACCTCCCTGGCCATCGTGCAGACCGAGCAGGGCCTGGCCCTGCAGACGGTGGACACGCCCAGGCCCGGGGCCGGCCAGGTACTGATCAAGGTCTATGCGGCCGGCGTGAACCCGGTGGACTGGAAGCGCCGCGCGCAGATCCCCGGGTTCGACGCCGCGGGCGTGATCGACAGCGTCGGCCCGGGCGTCACGGCATTCAAGCCCGGCACGGCGGTGCTGGCACAGGCCAGCGGCAGCTACGCCGAGTACGCGGTCGCCAACGTCGATGACACGATCCCCAAGCCCAAGCGATTCACCTTCGAACAGGCCGCCGGCGTCCCGATCGCCGGCATCGCCGGCTACCGGGCCGTCGAGGAAGCGAAGGTCCAGCCGGGACAGCGGATCGTGATCATCGGCGCGGCGGGCGGTACCGGCGAGGCCGCAGTGCAGGTCGCCAAGACCCATGGCGCCAAGATCATCGCCGTGGGCCACTCGTCCCAGCAGGCTTTCCTCAAGTCCCTGGGCGTCGATGAGTTCATCGCCTATGACCAGGAAGACGTCGCGGCGAAAGTCCAGAACGTGGACGCCGCCATCAACCTGGTCGACGGCCAGGCGGCCGCCGCGCTCGGCTACGTCCGGCGCGGCGGTCACCTGACTTCGATCGCCGGCTCGCCCGGCGAGGAACGCGCGGCCGCGGCGGGCGTGAGCCTCGTCGTGATCGCCGCCGGCACCTACCACGGCATCAGCAATGGCGATGCGCTGCGCGCACTGGGTGCGCTCGCGGCCAAGGGCCGGTACAAGGTCACCGTCTCGACGGCCCTGCCCCTGGCGGAGGCTGCCAAAGCCCAGGAGCTCGGGCGCGCGGGCCAGGCCATCGGCAAGACCGTGCTGGTGGTGGACGCCGCGAAGGCCAAGTCGCATTAGGACTTGGCCGGCGCCGGCGTTACTGCGCCGGCCCCATCCGAACGCGCCCGCGATCCCGCGCAGTGGACGCCGGCAAACGGCGAGAATAGTTTAGGTTTCTTGAAATTTCATCTGTCGATGCCAGCGAAGGGAGAACACTGTGTCCGAAAACTCCAACGTCCCACCCGCGTATGTACCGCCCAAGGTCTGGCAGTGGAACAAGCCCAGCGGTGGCTCGTTCGCGAGCATCAATCGTCCCGTGGCCGGCGCCACGCATGAGAAGGAGCTCCCGGTCGGGCGCCATCCCCTGCAGCTCTACTCCCTGGCCACGCCCAACGGGGTGAAGGTCACGATCCTGCTCGAGGAGCTGCTGGAGCGCGGACACAGCGGCGCGGAGTACGATGCCTGGCTGATCCGCATCAACGAGGGCGACCAGTTCGGCAGCGGCTTTGTCGCCGTGAACCCCAATTCCAAGATCCCGGCACTGATGGATCGCAGCGGCCCCGAGCCGATCCGCGTGTTCGAGTCCGGCGCGATCCTGCTGCACCTGGCCGAGAAGTTCGATGCCTTCCTGCCGCATGACGCGGCGACCCGGGCCGAATGCCTGTCTTGGCTCTTCTGGCAGGTCGGCAGCGCGCCCTACCTCGGCGGCGGCTTCGGGCACTTTTATGTCTATGCGCCACTGAAGATCGAGTACGCGATCGACCGCTTCGCCATGGAGGCCAAGCGACAGCTGGACGTGCTCGACAAGCACCTGGCCCACCACGTGTACCTGGCGGGCGATGAGTACACCATTGCCGACATGGCGGTCTGGCCTTGGTACGGGACGCTGGCCCAGGGCACGGTGTACGACGCGGCGGAGTTCCTGCAGGTGCACGAGTACACCAACGTGCGCCGCTGGGCCGACCAGATCGGCGCCCGTCCGGCCGTGCAGCGCGGCCGCATGGTCAATCGCTCCTTCGGGGATCCCTCGGGCCAGCTCCCCGAGCGGCACGATGCCAGCGACTTCCTCACGAAGACGCAGGGCAAGTAGCCGGGGCCGGCCGGACCAGACGCGCACGCCGGCGGACAACCGGTGAGCCAAGGGCGTGCCCAGCCCGGCGGCGTAGCCGCAGGGGCGAATAGGGGCTACCGTGCCAAAAAGAACGGGGGATACATGAAAGCCATCCTGACACTGTGCCTCATCCTGCTGACCTGCAGCGCCACGGCGCAGGCGGCGACCAAGTCCACAACGCCGGTCCCGTCCACCCCGAGCTGTGACCGGGAGTGCCTGCGCGGACTGGTCACGACCTACCTGTATGCGCTGCTCAAGCACGACGCCGGCAAGCTGCCCGTCGGGGCGACCCTGCGGGTGACCGAGGACGCCATCGAGAAGCCGCTGGCCAAGGTCGGCCTGTTTGCGACCGTGACGCGCCTGCGCGGCTTCCGGCAGGACATCCTGGACGAGCGCGCCGGCATGGCGGGCGCCGACGTCATGGTGGAGGAAAGTGGCGCACCGCTGATGCTGGTCGTGCGCCTCAAGGTCGTGGACCGGAAGATCACCGAGATCGAGACCGTGGCCACCCACAGCCGCGCCGAAGGACTGATCTTCAATATCGACGGCCTGAGCGCGCCGAGCGAAGTCATGAACTACGCCCCGCGCCCCGAGCAGCTCCCTTCGCGGGAGGCCGCCATCCAGGCAGCGATGCACTACCCCGCCGGCCTGAACTCAGCGAAGAGCTTCGCGGCGGTGAACGCCCCGTTCGCCCCGGACGCCTACCGGTACGAGAACGGCCAGACCATGGCCGGACCGGACTGCAAGTTCGCTCCCGGCTGCCAGAACATCTCCACGCAGTCCCTGGAGATCTTCAACCGCCTGGGCAAGGTCGCGACGCGTGTCATCGGCGTCGATGAGCGAATGGGAATCGTCTGGCTGCGCATGGCCTGGGGCGTGCGCGAGAGCGGCGGGGAACAACTGACGGTCTGGGAGACCTTCAAGGTCTACGACGGACAGATCCATGCGGTCGAGGCGTTCATGAAAATCCTGCCACCCTCGCTGGCCAACGGCGGCTGGGACTAGGCGCCCGGCGGGGAACCGGGGCGGGAGGCGACCCAGCCAACGCTGCAGCCGTGCCGGGGCTCAGGCGTGCGCCGTCACGATCCGCGATGCCGGACGGCCCTCAGGGTTTGCGCAGACTCAGGATGTAGGCCGACACCGCGCCCAACTCCGCCTGCGACAGGCCGGGACTGGGCATCTGCATCGGGATCGTCTTCTCATCCCAGTGCGTGCTCGATATGAACTGCCGCAGGCTCGCCGCGGTGATGCCCGGGCGGTTGGCAATGTCGGGGAAACTGGGCGTCGGCTGGCGGAGGATGGGCGGGAATTCCTGGTCGGCCGCGACCACGTGGCAGGCCGTGCACAGTTGGCGCGCGATGTGCTCGCCGCGAATCGCGGCGGACTTGGCTGCAGGTGCCGACTGCGCCTGCAGGGCCGTGACGCCCAACACGCCGCAGAGCGCGAGCACCACACGCCCCGCTGCCGGGCCAGTTTCCTTCAGGGATGCCATATAGGAAATTCCTCCTGCCAGAGACAGGTCAAGTTCCCCACCGATGCTGCTCCAGCGTACGGCGGCACACAATGGACAGAACTACCTACGCGTGGCTGGGGCGCTGCACCTTGGTCTCCACCCTTCGCTCAAGGACGCCCCGTTGCCTGGGACATCGGGCCGCACGGACACGCACCACCCGCGGGCTCCTCGCGATACCCGTCGGCAACTTCCCGATTCCTGGCTACCCACTGCGGCCTGTTGCGCCACCTTCCTGCCGTCCTCGGCATCGGCCGGAAAGGCGGTTCGGCGCTTAGTCCTCCCTCTTGATCTTGAGCGCGCTCTTTACCGTGCGCACACCCTCGGTCCCGCGCGCGATGGAGATGGCGCGGTCCGCGGCGTCCTGGCTAGGTACCGTACCCTTCAGGGTTACGACGCCCTGATCATCCGTATCGACGTCAACATGCGAGAGTCCCTTGAACGTGTCGTTGGCCAGCCGCGCCTTGATCGACGAGGTGATTGAGGAGTCCTTGATCACAAGCGCCGGCTGCGCGCCATCGGCGTCGGGCGTCGGGGCGGCGAAAGCCGTAAACGGAGCGACCGCGCTCATCGAACACGCCAGCGCCGCAGCGAACACAGTAGTTTTCTTCATGATGTAGTCCTTGGGGTGAAGTGAACCCGGAGTGTCGGCCCCGGCACATGCCGACACCGTGCGCTAACGTACTTTCTGAAGGCAGCCGGACGGCTACCGTGCCGACTTGTGCACTGCTCGACCTACCCTGCCGCACGTTGCAGCACTGAGGCAGGGACTGCGCTTGGCCCGTAGCTCGATGGCAAGGCACCAAGGTTCGCTGCGCCGGCTGACTGCGGCAGAAAGTCGAGGTCATTGCTGCAGCCACTGCGACCCCGATGGCGTGCACGGACCTAACTGCGCCTCCTCGCAGACAGCCCCCGACGTCGGTTCCTTGGGGCTGGGTTCGTTGCCGTACAGAGGCTGCGCCGTTTGTATGAAATTCTTCTCCTCCTGCCTATAGACGTCCACGCGGCCGCGCAGGTCGCCCACACCTTCGACGAGGAGAACATCGTGAATCGCAGACTCAATGGTCACTACACGGCCCGTACACTGAGTGCCACAGCAATATTCTCACTTGCGACCTTCGCCGGCGTGGCACTGGCTGCCGAGCAAGGCGTCCCGTCCGCGCGGACGACGCTCACGACGCAGACCAACACGGTGCGCACCACGATGGATTCCGGCGCAGGTTCGGCGGAGGTGCAAATCAATGATTCGGACGAGCGGCGCATCAAGGCGATGCACGACAAGCTGCTGATCAAGGCGCCCCAGGAAGCGCTTTGGAAGGATGTCGCCAAAGTCATGCGCAGCAACGACGAGAAGATTGACGCGCTGACCACGGACCGACATAACAAGGCAGCAACGATGAGTGCCGTCGAGGACCTTCGCAACTACGAGGAAGTCACCGAGCAGCACGCGGCTGGCATCAAGACCTTCCTACCGGTCTTTGAGAAGCTCTACGACAGCATGTCCGCGGAACAGAAGGCCAATGCGGACGCGGTGTTTCGCACCCCGGAGCACAAGACCAGCAAGAAGGCGAAGTGAGAGCGCTCCGGCTAGCGCCGTCTCGCTGCGCAACCCAAGCCCCGACAGCATGGGCGCCGGTGCACCAGGGCGGGCCTACGACATTGAATATCCTGAGCTTGCACCCAGGCCTTGAGGGCTCGACCTGGAAGAAGGTTGCCCTCGCTGCGGCGTTGGCAGTGGTGCTCTGTGCGCTGCCGTTTAAGACTGTTTTTTCTGACGAGGATCGCGACGGGAGGAATCGGCACCACCAGGACGAAGGACGTCGCCGCAATGACGCCCGTCGGCATCGGCACTACCCGGTGTATGTTCCGGCACCCATCTACCGGCCACGCTACGAGTCGCCGGGTATTCGCCTCGTCATTCCGTTCGATATCCATTGATCCACCAGCCCCTGTCGCGAAGCCGGGGGCTCTTGGTCGCGATAGTCGGTAAGGATAGGGACCCGGACGCAGCGGCGCGGGATTCAGGGCCGTATCGCCTGCGGGCGCCTTCAGTGCGCGGCAGGCGGTCCCCCGCCTGTCACGGTCCGGAGAAGGGCGCGCTAATGCCAATCCTTCGCCGGGCCGCGCAGGGACGGGGCAATGTATTCCCCTTGTCGAATGGCAGGCCCCGGATTGCGTTCATCGGCCCAAACCCAAGCGCTGGTGCCACAGTGGGCTGCGGTCCGGCAGGCACCCTGCGCTAGCGGATCTTTCGATGCGAAATCAGGTCCTGCACGATGGGCGACGGGCTGCGGCGCAATGCCGTGATCGCATAAAAGTTCTCGAAGACGCCAGGCACAACGCAGTAGCGCTGCAATCTCCCGTCCCGAAGCTCATCCTGGACGACCACCTCCGGCAACACCGTGATCGCGCCGGAGTCGCGCGCGAGGAGCCGCAGCATTGCCATGTCGTCCACCTCCGCAGCGATATCGACGTGGACCTGGTTCTTCTCGCACCACACATCGAATTGGCTGCGGATATCACTGCTGGGTCCCGGGACCACGAAACGTGAGCGAGGGGCATCGACTGAAAGGTTGAATCGGCTACCGCGCGGCCGCGGCGGACCCACCAGGCAGACCGATTGCCGGTCGATCCGCACGCAACGCCACGGGCGCCCCACCTCGGCAACGACGGGACGATTGGAGAGCACCACGTCGAGGTTGTGCACTTGCAGGCGTCCCAGCAACTCCTCGAGGCTGCCAGACTCCAGGCACAGCCGGACATCGGGCTTACCCAATGTCGGGCGTAGCAGGTTCTCCAGGAAGTTCCGCGAGAGGGTCGCCACCGCCCCCACCCGCAGTTGCTGCACGCGCTGCCCTTCTCCGCCGCGCGCCGCCGCCATCAGTTCCTGGCCCAGGCCGAAGATGCCTTCGGCGAAGTCGAGGATCGTTGTCCCGAATTCGGTGAGGACCAGACGCCTGCCGACGCGATCAAAGAGGGGCTGCCCGAGGTAGGCCTCCAGCTGCTGAATCTGGGCGGAGAGCGCCGACTGCGAAACCCGCAACTGGCTTGCCGCTCGTGTCAGGTGTCCCGCCTTGGCGACCTGCCAGAAATACAACAAATGCCGGAAATTCAGATTCTTCATGTTCTCTTCAATAGAACGGTTTGTTCACAACATTCTATTTTACGACGGGACGCGCCAATTCGATACTGGCGCCCGATTCATCAGGACCGGGTGCTGAATGGCGCGACTTCTGGACTGGCTTGCATGGGCTCCCGCAGGGATCTATCTGATCGGTTCACTGGCTGCTGCGGCAACGGGAACCCGGGGATGGACTGCGCTGGTGGTTGCCACGCGCTGCGCGCTCGCGGCAGCCCTGGTTTGCGGCCTGAGGGACCTCCTCGCTCCCGGCAGCGGGATTGCCGCCCCGGCGGCTGCCGCCGCCCCGATCGTCCTTACCCTGATTGCCTTCCTGGGCTGGATCATTGGCGACTATTCGCGCCGCTACCTCCGGGGAGAACCGGGCCAGAAACGGTTTGCCATCGCCTTTCTGGCGACGCTCGCAGCCGTCAGTGCCGTCGTGGTCAGCCCTAACCTCGGGGTACTCATCGCCGCCTGGACCACCAGCAGCGCCGGCCTGCACCACTTGCTGACCTTCTATCCCGAGCGTCCCGCGGCACTCCTGGTCGCACACAAGAAATTCCTGGCGAGTCGCCTTGCCGAGGGACTGCTGATAGCCGCGGCCGTCCTGCTGTACCGGGAATGGGGTACCCTGGATCTCTCCACGTTGACGGCACGCGCCGCATCTGTGGCCGTCCTGCCTCTGGCCGTGCAGGCGGCGGCCGTCCTGATCGCCGCCGCCACGCTGCTGAAATGCGCGCAGCTGCCACTGCATGGCTGGCTCCTGCAGGTCATGGAAGCCCCAACGCCGGTATCGGCGCTGCTCCACGCCGGCATCGTCAATCTCGGTGGCTATGTGCTCATCCGGCTGGCACCGCTTATCGGCGCGTCACTGCCTGCGCAAGCGCTGCTGGTCGTGGCCGGCAGCCTCACCGCCGCGCTGGCGGGCCTGGTGATGCTCACGCGCGTAACCATCAAGGTACGCCTGGCGTGGTCAACCTGCTCGCAGCTGGGCTTCATGGTGATGGAGTGCGGACTGGGACTTTACGACCTGGCACTTCTGCACCTTGTTGCGCACTCGCTGTACAAGGCGCACGCCTTCCTCACCGCGGGAGAGGCTGTTCGCGACGGACTGGAGCGGCAGATCATCGCCCGGAGCGCAGGTGACGCAGTGAGCCCAAAACCGCTTTGGCAGGCGTGTTCCCCTCTCGCCGCCTGGATCATTATCACTGTCTCGGCGGATCTGTGGCACCGGGCATCGGGCCTGCCGCCGCTCCCCGGGATCGCCACGGCCCTCCTGGCCCTTGGCCTTGCGACGCTGCTCTGGTCTCCAGCCCTGTGGCTGCGGCCGAACCTCGCCGGACTGTCTGCGGTCGCGGTTGGTACCCAGGTGTACCTCGGCTGGCACTGGGTGCTTGCGGGGCGGCTGGGCATCCCGGCGCCGTCACCTTCGCCGGTGCTATCGGTGTGGGCCCTGCTGGTCTTTGCCGGCCTTTACGCGACGCAAGCCAGCCTTTCACAGCGCCCGCCCGCTGCACGCGCAAGTCGATTCTATGACTGGATTTACGCGGGCTTGTATCTCGATGAGCGATTTACGCGCCTCACCTTCCGGCTTTGGCCGCCCCGCACGCCATCAGGCAACAACGTCCGCCTCGATGACCCCAACTGCTCAAGCCCCCGGAGAACCCCATGAGCACGGCCCCAATCACCCGCTCCCTGTCGGCACAGGCGGTCGCGTCGGCGATGGAGGCGGCCGCTCGCACGATCGCGCCCAACTGGCCACTGGACCGCCAGATCGCGGTCAACCCCTACTGGGGTTTCATCGACGGCCCGTTCGAGCAGGCAGCCGCCTCGCTGAAACGCCTGAGTGGCGCTCGCTTCTCGCTCGCACCGGGCGAGTACCTGCGCGCTTGGCGCACCGGCGAGATCAGCCCCGCCGCCCTGAGCCGGGCCCTGGCGGAACGTGGCGACGCAGGCAGTCTTAATGACGCTGTAGCGGCATTGCAGGCAGCGGACATCGCCCGGTCGGGACTTCCCTTGCTGTCGGATGTGCTGGATGAACAGTTGGCGGCGCCGGCCGGGCCGCGGTGGCGCGACACAATTACGCAGCAGATCAGCCAGTACTGCGCGTCGTATTTCGATGAGCACCAGGCGGACTGGCACCGCGGCAAGGCGGGCGGTCTCTTTGGGGGGTGGCGTAGCAGCCTGGAGGTCGACCATGCGCTCGAACCCCTGATGCACGCACCGCAGATACGCTCCCGTGCGCGGGACGTGCCGGAGAGCGCCGAAGCGGCCACCGCCTGGTCTCTCGAACGCCTCGGGCTGCCGCCAGAGCAAGCCACGGACTTCCTGCAGCTGTGTCTGCTACGCATCCAGGGCTGGGCGTCCTGGTGCGCCTATCTGGGGTGGAACGCGGGCCTCGCTGGGACCACCGACCCACACCTGCGGGAACTGCTGGCGATCCGCGCCTGCTGGGAGGCGCTCCTCCAGGACGACGGCCAGGATGAGTCACTCGAATCCGCATGGCGGGATCGCTGGACACGCGCTCGCCACGCGGCACCGCACCCATCGGACGCCTGGGAACTGTGCTGGCAACGCGCCCACGAGATCAGCTACCAAGATCGCCTGATCGGCCTCCTGGCAGAAAACCACGCCGGTTCGGTGAGGCCCGGAAGCGATGCACCGGTCACGGCCCAACTGGTCTTCTGCATCGACGTGCGGTCCGAACGCTTCCGCCGCGCGCTGGAAGTGACGGATCCTTCGATGGAGACCCGGGGATTCGCAGGATTCTTCGGGCTACCGATCCGATACACGCCGATCGGTAGTCCGGTGTCACGCCCTCAGCTGCCCGGTCTCCTGGCTCCGACCCTGGACGTAACCGAATCGACTGGGAATTCCTGGGAAGATGCCGCGATTGCAGGTCGGCGTTCCAGCCATCTTACGGGGAAAGGGAGCTGGCTGCCGTTCCTGCGGTTGCCCTCCGGCGCGTTCACGTTCGTCGAGACACTCGGCGTGGGGTATGTCGCGCAGATCCTCCGCCGGCATTTCGGCGTCGCCTCACAACGGGTCGATTCGATCGGCTTGGCGGCACGCGACTTGCGGGCATTGCGCCCCCAGCTCTGCCTGCCGGCTGGTGACTCGGTCAGCCGCAAAGCCGATCTGGTCGCCTCGATCCTGCGGGCGATGAGCCTGACCACGGGATTTGCGCGACTGCTCGTCCTCGTCGGTCACGGCAGCCAAAGCGCCAACAACCCGCAGGCCGCCGGGCTGGATTGCGGCGCCTGTGGTGGCCAGACCGGCGAAATCAACGCCAGGTCGCTCGCCGGACTCCTCAATGACTCCCTCATCCGGAACGCACTGCAGGATCGCGGAATCCACCTCCCACGGGAGACGGTCGCCATCGGCGCCCTGCACAACACCACGACCGATGAAGTGCAGCTCTATGACCTACCGACTCTACCGCAGAGCCATGCACCGGACCTTGAGCGCCTGCAGCGCACTCTCGATGCCGCGGGCCACCGGACACGCGCCGAGCGAGCGGCGGGCCTGGGACTCAAGGCCCTCGACCCTCGACCCGACGACCTGCTTCGTCAGTATCGGCGGCGTGCGCGGGACTGGGCGGAAACGCGGCCGGAGTGGGGACTCGCGGACAACGCCGCATTCATCGTGGCGCCGCGGGCCCGCACCCGCGGCCTGGACCTGGCGGGACGCAGCTTCCTCCACGACTACTGTTGGGCCGACGACCGCGACGGCAAAGTGCTCGAGCTCATCCTGACTGCGCCGATGGTGGTTACCCACTGGATCAACCTGCAGTATTACGCCTCCACCGTCGATCCAGACCGCTACGGGAGCGGCAACAAGGTGCTTCACAACGTGGCTTGCGGGCGGATCGGCGTCTTCGAGGGAAACACGGGGGACCTGCGAATCGGACTGTCGCGCCAGTCCCTGCACGATGGCGAGCGATGGAGGCACACGCCCCTGCGCCTCTCCGTGTTCGTGGACGCGCCCCGGGACCGGATCGACGGCATCCTCGCCAAGCATTCCACGGTGCGGCAGCTCGTCGACAACCAGTGGCTCTACCTGTTTCGTTTCGGGGACGGCTGCATCGAGCAGCGGCGCGAGGGCGGCTGGCAGCCCTGGGAGCAATCGCGATGACCCACGACAACACCCAAGGCCCAACTCCCGCCCAAGCTGTCTCCCCGACGCGGATCTCGCACCTGCAGCGGCTGGAAGCGGAGGCGATCCACATCCTGCGCGAGGCGGTGGCGGAATCGGCGAACCCGGTACTGCTGTTTTCCGCCGGCAAGGACTCTACGGTCCTGGCCCACTTGGCGTGCCGGGCCTTCTATCCGGCCCCCCCGCCGCTGCCACTGCTGCACATTGACTCGACCTGGGAGTTCGACTCGTTGCTGCAATTCCGCGACCGCTTCGCCGAGCAGAACGGATTTGAGCTGATCGTGCGTGCGAACGAGGCGGGTCGAGCCGCCGGGATGAACCCTTTCGACCACGGCGACCAATACACGACGGTCATGCGTACGGAGCCGCTGAAGACGGCGCTCGATGAGGGCCGGTACGACGTGATTCTCGGCGGTGCACGACGGGATGAAGAACGCTCTCGCGCGAAAGAGCGGATCGTGTCGGTCCGAGGCAAGAATCACAGCTGGGAACCCCGCCTGCAGCGACCCGAGCTCTGGCGCCAGTACAACCTGCGGCTCCGAAAGGGAGAAACGGCGAGGGTCTTTCCGATATCCAACTGGACGGAACTGGACGTCCTGACCTATGCCCTTGTTCGCAAGCTAGACCTTGCCCCGCTCTATTTTGCCGAGGCCCGCCCGACGGTACTGCGGGACGGCGCGCTGATCGTCGTCGACGATCTGCAGCACATGCGCCTGCGGCCGGGCGAGTCGATCATTGACAGAACGGTCCGGTTCCGGACGCTCGGCTGCTGGCCCGTCACCGGCGCGATCGAATCGGACGCGGCGGACCTGGCGGGGGTTCTGCAGGAGACGCTAGCGTCGTCCAGCTCCGAGCGCCAGGGAAGGATCGGCGACCAGGATGCCGGCGGTTCTCTGGAGCGCCAGAAGCGGGAAGGCTATTTCTGAATGGGCAGGACGCGCCGGGTATGGAGTTCCAGCCGTATCGCGCACCGACCGGCTCGCCGCCGGGAGGGTGGGTCGGGCGCTTGGGCCGTCAAGCCCGATACGCCGCCGTGGGAGGTCTATGATGTTACCTATGGACGCCCATCGCGCGCTGACCTTGCGAACACTCCGGCCGGTGAGCCGGATTCTCGGACTCGGACTGCTCGCCTTGCTGCCGCGGGTGCTGCCGGCGGCTTCCTGGGGTAGCACCCCCACCAACGAACTGAAAGTCGTCGAGAGCCTGGACCTCTCGCGCTACGCCGGACAGTGGTTCGAGGTCGCACGACTTCCAAACCTGTTCCAGCGCCAGTGTGCATCGGATACGTCGGCGACCTACACGCCGCGCCCCGACGGGAAGATCACGGTCTTCAACGAATGCCGGCGTGGCGACGGCCGGATGGATCGAATCACCGGCCTCGCCAAGCGCGCCAGCCCGGCAGAACCCAACACGAAGCTGCGCGTGACTTTCTTCTGGCCGTTCTACGGGGACTACTGGGTGATCGACCTGGACCACGACTACCGCTGGGCAGTCGTCGGTGAGCCGCGTCGCCGCTATTTCTGGATATTGAGCCGGGACCCGACACTGGATGGCCCGACACTCGCTGGGATCCTCGCGCGGGCGCGCGCCCAGGGGTACGACTTGTCGAAACTCCAGATGGAAGGGCCTCCCTGAGGGCGATATTACCGGCTAGAGGTACACGACCGTGCGTGCCATGATCAGGGACAAGGCGGTCAACGTTCGTGTCGAGAACGTCCGTGACGCCGCACTCATCGAGTCCACCGAGGCCTCGCTACGGCACCACTTCCGGGCCGCCACCCTTCGCCCAGAGCCCCGCAGCATACGGCGACCCGCGGCTATACTTAGCCGCCCGCGGGGGGCCCAGGCGTCGAGCGCGCTGGCCACGAGGGTATTCAACAACAGGCCTTTGGCGGCGAGCTTTTTTTGGGGGGGGTTGATGATGATTCGATATGTGGCATTGCGTATGGGCCGGTTGACGGCCATTTCGTGCGGTGCACTCCGGACGGCCGTGCTCTTTTCGGGTGCTGCCCTGGCGAGCCTGGTATTGGGGCTGTGTTTCGGCGAGGCGTCGGCGCAGAGCGTCGATGCCTTCTCCTCCAAGGCCCTGTCGACCCAGCCGACCGACGGCTGGCGAACCAACGGCGGTAACCTCTTCAACCAGCGTTACTCGCCGCTTACGGCGATTGACCGAAACAACGTCGCGCAGCTCAAGGGCGTATGGCGCACGCACCTCAACGGATCCGGGGTCGGCCCGCAGTATTCAGGAACCGCCCAGCCGCTGGTCCATAACGGCGTCGTCTACCTCATCACGGGGGCCGACGATGTCTTCGCCCTCGACGTGAACACCGGGGCGATCCTCTGGCAGCACGCTGCCAACCTGGACCCCCAGATCACGGCCGTGTGTTGCGGCTGGACGAACCGCGGCGTCGGCCTCGGCGACGGCAAGGTGTTCTTCGGTGCGCTCGATGGCCGACTCGTCGCCCTGGACATGAAGACGGGCCGGGAAGCCTGGTCCATTCAGGTCGAGCGCTGGCAGGCCGGGTTCTCGCTCACCAGCGCGCCGCTGTATTACGACGGCATGGTGATCACCGGCGTTGCGGGCGGAGAACTGGGCGTTCGCGGCCGCGTGAAGGCCTTCGATGCACGCAACGGGAAGCTGCTGTGGACCTTCTACACCGTGCCCGCACCCGGCGAGCCGGGCAACGAGACCTGGCCGCAGGGCAGCGATGCCTGGCAGCGCGGAGGCGGTACGGTGTGGCAAACCCCGGCCGTCGATCGGGAGCTGGGCCTGCTGTACTTCTCGACCGGCAATCCGGGCCCGGACTTCAACGGTGCCGTGCGCGCCGGCGACAACCTCTACACCGCCTCGATCGTGGCCCTCGAGGCGCGGACCGGCAAGTACCGCTGGCACTTCCAGGAAGTGCACCACGACCTCTGGGACTACGACGCGCCCAATCCGGTCGTCCTGTTCGACACCACCCTCGGCGGCGTCGCGCGCAAGGGCCTGGCCCAGGTCGGCAAGACGGGCTGGGCCTACCTGCTCGACCGCGTGACGGGCAAGCCGCTGGTCGGCATCGACGAGCGCGCCGTGCCGCAGGAGCCCCGCCAGGCCACTGCCGCGACGCAGCCTTACCCGCAGGGAGATGCGATCGTGCCGCAGCAGGTGGATATCCCGCCCGAGGGCTACCCTCTGGTGAACGGTGGCAAGATCTTCACGCCGTTCTACGGGGACAAGGGCCTGGTCGCGAGCCCGAGCCTCTTCGGCGGCGCGAACTGGCCACCGAGCTCCTACGATCCCGGGCGGCAACGGCTATTTGTCTGCGCCTCGGACGTACCCGGCAACTTCATCGGCGGCGACCGGGACAAGGAGCCTCCGGCCGAGGGCAAGCACTACGAGGGCGGCGTCGTGGGCTTCGCACCACTGCCCCGCAGCGGTATTTTCGCCGCCGTCGATGTCACAACGAACAAGCTCGTCTGGCGCTTCCGGTGGCTGGACCAGTGCTACAGCGGATCCGTCGCGACGGCCAGCGGACTCCTATTCGTGGGCCGCAATGACGGGCGGCTCACGGCGATGGATTCCGACACCGGGCGCCTGCTGTGGCAGTTCCAGACCGGCGCGGGCATGAACTCCTCCGCCAGCGTCTTCGAACACGCGGGCAAGCAGTACGTCGTGGCCTATTCGGCAGGCAGCGTGCTGGCCGGCACGGCCAAGGGTGACAGCGTCTGGCTGTTCGGACTGGACGGGAAGTTGCCGCCGGCCGAACCACACGACTCGGAAGCACGCGCGGTCTCCGCGGTGATGGCGACCACCAGCGGGACCGCTTCCGGTTCCCAGATCTTCCAGCAGGCCTGCGTGCCGTGCCACGGCGCAGACGGCAAGGGCGGGCATGGCGGCGGCGCGCCGCTCGACAAGGCCACGGACCTGGCAACGGTGATGCATGTCGTGGGCGACGGGCGCAACAACATGCCCGCGTTCGGGGCCGCCCTGACACCGGAACAGATTCACGCCGTGAGCACGTATATCGTCAGCGAACTCTTCAAGTAATGCGCTGATTGACCTTCGCCCTTCACGGCGATCGGGCCGCCGCAGCTGACGCTGCGGCGATGCCTCTGCGGAGTTCCCCTCGTCACCCGGCTCCCTCCCGGAGCCGCGGCCGTCCCACAGGCTCTGCGCCGCCTTAACGCCCTGTCTTGCTTGCGCAAGGCGGATCCTGCGGCAAGTCTCCTTTATCGACCTGACTGGCGACCGGGTCGCTCGCCGGGAAGGATTCGTCGAGCGCCTCATCCAGCGCGGCATCGACCTGCTTGAGGTCAGCCGCCACCGGTGAAGCAGCCGGGAAAGCAGGGATTTCCGGTCTTTCCGGGGATTCATGCCGTCACCTCCACCGAGGGTTAAACGGATCAAGCCCCTCTTCCCTGCCCTCACGAGCCAGACCGGGCGGCACCACCCCGCCGTGGCGGCGCAAGCCGCCCCCCGACTTCTCAGCTCCGCGCGCGGTAGAACGTGATGGGCTGCTCGCGCAGCTGCCGGAGCACGCCAGGGCGCATGGCACCAACAACATGCATCTCGCAGGGCTTGCAGTCAAAACGCAGCGTCAGCGTTTCCTCGCCGTGTTGCAGCAGCAGCGGCTGCGCGCGAACCGTGCCCTGCACGCCGACGACACCCTTGGCCTGCTTCGGGCAGAGGCTCAGGCTAAAGCGCACGCAGTGCTTGGTGATCATGAGGCTGACCTCCCCGCGCTCCTCGTGGCTCTCATAGGCCGACTCGATCACCTTGACCCCATGCCGCGCGTAGAACTCGGCCGCCTTGCCGTTGTAGACGTTGGCGAGGTAGCTGACCGTGTCCTCCGGGTAATACACCGGGGGCTCCACGGGTCGCGCACGTGGCAGGCGCTCAAGGCCCTGGGTCCGCGCGGCCTCGAGGGCGGCAACCGCATCGCGGCGCAGGCCGTTCAGCGCGGACACCGGCACGAACCAGGTCGCACCGGCGGGCAGCTGCAGGTCTCGCGCGACGAAGTCGGTAGTGCCCAGGCGCGTCAGCTGCTCGCGCAGCGTCTGCGTCGCCCGTACGGCATCCCGGGCCGGCTCCAGCATCCGCTCGATGCGCGCAGAACCCGCGAACCCGTCCTCGTCGAGCAGCGTGAGCTCAAGGCCCCCGGCACCCGCACCGGCCTGCCAGGGCGTCAGCAGGACGTCTACGGCGATGCGTCGCTCCGCGGATGGGCGGGCCAGCAAGCGCTCCCAGGTCATGTCGCGGTTGCGATGCAGATCCGTGCCCTTGCGCAGATCCTTGAGGTCTTTCGTGCCGGTCGCGTCCGGGCGGACCGCAAGGTTCGGCTCCACGCGCCACTGCTTGCCGCCCAGGTGCTGGGTCGTGTTGATCTGCACGCCCTGCAGCTCACCCTGCAGGTCCCACCAGGTCAGGGAGTCGCCGTTGTTCAGGACCCTGTCGGCGTCGAGGGTCTCCAGGTCGAAGTACTGGGGCGTGACCGCGGTCACGCAGCCCAGCAGGAGCCCGGCATGCTTGGGCGTATCAAAGGCACCGATATCGGCCTTGCGGCCGTTGACGAAGTAATCCGTGCCACCGCGGTTGAAGCCCTGCTCCGGTTGCGGGGCGAACGTAAACGTACTGTGGCCGCTGCTGCTGCGGGAGAACTCCGGGCGACGCTTGAGCAACTGGTCAAACAGCTGCCGGTAATGCGCAGTGACGTTCTTGACCGTCGCCATGTCCTTGTAGCGGCCCTCGATCTTGAAGCAGCGGATGCCGGCATCCACCAGCGCCTCGAGGTTCGCGCTCTGGTCGTTGTCCTTGAGGCTCAGCACGTGCTTGTCGTGCGCGATGATCGCGCCGGACTGGTCCTTCACGGTGTACGGCAGGCGGCATTCCTGCGAGCAGTTGCCGCGGTTCGCGCTGCGGCCGGTGTGGGCGTGGCTGATGAAGCACTGGCCGCTGTAGGCCACGCACAGGGCGCCGTGGATGAAGAATTCCAGCGTCGCCTGCTGCACCTGGGCGGCGATCGCCTGTATCTCGCGCAGGCTCAGCTCCCGCGCGAGCACCATCTGCGAGATGCCGACGTCCTGGAGGAAGCGCGCCTTGTCGGGCGTGCGGATGTCGGTCTGGGTGCTGGCATGCAACTGTATCGGCGGCATGTCCAGTTCCAGCAAGCCCATGTCCTGGATGATCAGGGCATCCACGCCCGCCTCGTACAGCTGCCAGGCCAGGCGCCGCGCGGGCTCGAGCTCGTCATCCCGCAGGATCGTGTTCAGCGTGACGAAGATCCGCGAGTGGAAGCGGTGCGCGTGGCGCACGAGCCGCTCGATGTCCGCGACGGAGTTGGTCGCCTTGTCGCGGGCACCCATGTCGGGGCCGCCGATGTACACCGCATCCGCGCCATGGGTGATCGCCTCGATGCCGATCTCGGCATTGCGGGCGGGGGATAGCAATTCCAGTTGGGGGCGAAGCATGGGCGTCTGCAGGGCTGGCGGGCGGACATACTAACGAGACCCAGCCGATCTTGTGTAGCGCCACGGCTGCGGGCCCCTTGGGGCGTAGCGGCCACCGGTGTGGGTACAGCGGGGACGGCGTGCCGAAGCCTGTCCCGACCGGGATGGGGATGGCCGGCAAATCGACCCGCGCGACAGGGGCGCCTGCCGCCCCCCCGAGTGTGTACCGTTCGCCTCGTGGTGCAGACGCGGGTGCGTTGCGAGAGGACCCGGCGGGCGGGCGCAGCGCGAGCCCTTGCTTGCCGCGCAGAGACCCGCATCGGGCGCCTGCCTCCGGTGCACCGGCGCCCTGGTCAGCCCATCGGCGTGTTCTTCCCGTACTCGACCAGCTGGGCGAGCACGATGCCCCAGCCCTGGCTCAAACCCCTCCTCTCGTGCCCCTCGGCAGGCTCCCGGGAGGTAGGGATGGCCGTGGCGGTGTACCGGCAGCCGCCGTTACCGTGCGGGTCAAATGTCAGGACGGCCGTGAAGAACCACGGTGTGGAGGCGGGATTGCGGGGTCGATAACCGGGCCCGAGCGCGCAGGTCCAGACGAGCTTGCGGTCCGGCACGATCTCCACGTAACAGCCCGGTTCGGCCGGTAGCTGGTTGTCGTTCGGATCCACCAGCTGGGCCAAGAACCCGCCGCCCG
Source organism: uncultured Pseudomonadota bacterium (assembly GCA_903868595.1). Taxonomy (GTDB): domain Bacteria; phylum Pseudomonadota; class Gammaproteobacteria; order Steroidobacterales; family Steroidobacteraceae; genus ZC4RG30. The sequence goes on along the minus strand of CAIPVV010000055.1, from coordinate 5,160 downwards.
GCCGCAAGTCGGTCTCGCACGCCACGGTCCGGTAGGGCTTTGGGTAGAAACAAGGGCATGAGGTGTGGCGGCGTAGTCCACGCCCTGGACAGCAGCTCTGGGGCGACGTCCACCACCCGCTCCAGCACCCGATCTCGTTGCGGCTTCGCAGTCATCCTCGCGCTCCTTCAGGGACTCCCCGGCAGGCGCGTCGTCGGTCAAGTCGGCACTACCCGCACTTTGGGTCGTTTGCGATCCCACGCTCCACGGCAGTCCCTGGCGATACTGACTCCCGATACCCCCGACCCCTCCTGTCATCTTGGCCCGGCACGCTTGTGTCTTTTGGCTGGATGGGCGACCTGGCCGTCCAGGATCGCCGGCAGGCCGGTGTCACGAGGACGGTTTGCTATAGTCCCGCGCTTACCAATCAACGCTCGATCCGGCTGGGCGACGTCGCGTGCATCGGCAGGGAGTTACTCATCTTGAATCACTTTGTCCTTGTCTTGCGGATCTGGCTGGTTGCAGTGGTAGCGTGTTCGGCAGTCGTTGCTCCGATATTCCTGTGGGTGGACGTGCCAGCAGCACGGCACTTCTGGAACGCGGATCATCTCGGCAGCCCGATGAACGTGCTGTTCGGAAGTACGGTTATCCTGGCCGCGGAGTCGGCGGTGGTCTTGTCCGCGGTTCTCGCGCGCTTGTTGAAAGGCCGCATCTCGGTATTCGGCGAGACTCTGGCGATCGCCTGCCTGGTCTCGATGTGCGCCTATGCGGTCAACGACCATGTGCTGAAAGTCGTATTCGGCGTCCCGAGTACGGCGGAGGTCGTGAGAGGCGCCAGTCACGCCATGAATCTTTGGAAGGGGTCGCTCGGTAGCAGCTTTCCGTCCGGGCACATGGTCCTGGCGGGAGCGTTTGCGGGCGTCTTCATGCGGCTCCACAGAACCACCGTATGGCTGTTGTCCGGGTTGCTGCTGATCGCGGCCGCTTGTCTGCTCGTCGGCGACTGGCACTTTCTCAGCGACATCGTCGCCGGGGCGTTTGTGGGAGTCTCGGCGGGCGTCCTGGCTGGAGAGGGCTGGGTCGCGCACTTAGCACGCCAATGGTCTTCCGGTCGCGCCTCCTGAGGAATCTTGTTGCGTCGGCGGCGCCAGCGGAACCCCGAACTCTCGCCGGAGTAGGCCGGGGCTGCCCTACCCGAGCGCCAGCTGGCCCTGCGCGAGGAACTCGTGCGCGCCGGCAAAATCGATCACGGCTTCCCGTTCTTCAAGGCCAACGGGCAGCCGCTGCGCAATCTCCTGTATCCGTGGATTCGCTGGCGGCGAACGCAGAGCCGACTGAGGACTCTCAGGTACCGACGGCCGTCCACGGCGCGCCACACCTCGGTGAGTTGGGATCTGATGATCGGCCGCAGCGCCCTCTGGGTCACGCGGCAGCAAGGACAAAGTATGGCGGCGATGCTGCATTTCTATGCAGCCTGGGCGGACGGTACCGACGAATCCGGCATCGAGAGGATCCGTGCCGCGCTCAATTCGGAGCGCCCCTTGCGTCGGCAGATGAAGCTCGCCGCGCGAGAAAAAAGCCCGCCCCATCGCTCGACCGTTCGAGCTTGAAATCCAGCCGCACCCAAACGTGCAGGCCCGGCGAAGTGCCACCGGATTTGCCACTGAGCGGGATCAGTCAGCGGCTAAGTTACTGAAAATACAGCGGAAGATTCGCGGAGAGAGAGGGATTCGAACTTGGCGGAGGCACGTGCCGCGTCAATAACTTATGGAATTCAAAAGCTATTTTGTCCCCTGCAATCCCCTCGAACCCCCGAATTTGGCAGTAGATTTGGCAGTAGCGAACAGTCAGGGATTACTCCCGCATTCTTACTCGGCATCCCCGAGCAGCAGCTCGCGCGCCACGCTCCTCGGGATGCCGTAGTGGCTCTTGGTACCGACTGCTGACATTGGTATGTCGCTCAAGCCCAGGGCCAGGGCCAGGGCCAGGGCCAGGGCCAGGATGAGCGGATCCACGCTGCGTTCCATGTGAAAGCCCAGATGAAAGGCGAATACGTTCATCGAACCCAGCACCCTGCGGTTGGTCGCCGGTGCCACGACGGCAGGCTGCATTGCGGCCACTTCACGTCTGACGATTGCCGGCGGGATGTCTAAGGCAGTCAGCACCTTCCCCAACGGAAGCAATCAGGTTGCCTTCCATTGTTTCGCGCAAATTGCGCGCCGGCAGTACCACTGTCAGCAGGGAGCGCTCGCTTGAGGCCAGGACCATTTGCGGACGCCCGTAGCGCACCAGGTTGACGTACCAGTTTCCGAGGCGCGTCGTCGATTCCTGTGGCACCGATGCCGCCGAAGTCAGCGCCAGTCTCCAGCGGACTTTTTGAGTGCAGCAGAGCGTGATCACGTGTCGCTTCGCCTGCGCATTCGCCTGCCGCTACCCTTGGCGCCCGCCGGCCAGGCCAATCCACTTGGCAGATCGTCCCTTACCGGTCGACGCGATCAGTCCTTCGGTCTTCATCGCGCGCAAGACCAACCGGACGGTGTCGCGGGAGACACCGGCGCACGCAGCCTCGATGTCGGAAATCGAGAAGGGTGTGCTACGCGCCAGGACTGCCTCGCGGACCTGCGCCGCCTTGGCACCGCGACCGCTGCGCACTTCACCCACGCGTTCCTCAAACTCCCGGTACGCCCGCAGCAAGACACCCCAGAAGTAGTTCAGCCACGGATACGGATCGTGACGACCCTCGTGCCAGCCCTGAGAACTTGCCTCCAGCGTCTCGTAGTAACTCTCCTTGGTCGCCTCGTAGACGCGCTCGACGCTGATGTAGCGACCCACGTCGTAGTCGAAGTGGTAGAGCAGCAGTAAGGTGAGCAGACGCGCGACACGCCCGTTGCCGTCGGTAAATGGGTGTATGCAGAGGAAATCGAGGATCGCGAGCGGAACAACGATCAGCGGATCCTGATGCGCACCGATCGCAGCAGCGTATTCGGCCGACAACTGCGCCATTGCGATGGGGGTCAGGTGCGCGGGCGTTGCCTTGAAGCGAACGCGCACTGATCCATCCGGGCGTTTCTCGATGATCTCGTTGTCCACCGCCTTCCATCGCCCACCGGGTGTCGGCATGAACCGGTACAGCGTCGAGTGCAGCTGCAGGATCACGTTGGGGCTTAAGCGCATCTCGCGCGCGGATTCATGGATCAGTGCCAGGGCGTCGCGGTAGCCCGCGACTTCCTGCTCGGAACGGTCCCGTGGCTGGGTGTTGTGAGCGATCAGGGCCTTCAACCGGTTCGCGGCAACGACCACGCCCTCCAGACGGTTCGACGACTCGCTAGATTCGATCACCGCGACTTCCCGAAGCCCTTTCAGGACTTCCGGGGCCTGCCGGTAGAACAGCGCCTGTTTGCCCCGGTATTCGCCGACGGCGCGCAGGGTCGCCGCCTGGTTGGCGTCAAACCGCAGTGCGGCCAGATATTCGGGTTTGAGGGAGTGCAAAGGAGCCCCCGGATCCAGGAATGGGGTAATGATACCCGATTAATAGGGTAATTAGAGTCTTATTTACCTATTTAAATAGAACCAAGGCTTGGGTCACGGGCCGCCACATCCGGGTCCATCGGCAGGCGCGGCGACAGCCGCTTTTTGCAAAAACCCACCGTGTACTGGGAATTGGGCGCGGACGCACAATGCGGCAAAAGCATAAGAATGCGCAGGGGCATCCGCGGAGGGTATGAATACATCGCCCGGCACGCTCCGGCAGATGAGAGCGCCAACCAGGAAACACCACAGCACCGATGCGCTGGCGCCTATCTGCGGCATCAACGAGCCGTGTCTGCAAATGCTCGTCGAGGCTGCGCGCACGTCCCAGTCGGCTGACGAGCCGTTCGTTCATCAGCTTCTTTCCTTCATCAAGACGCTCGACGCGGCCACACTGGCCACCGCCTCGCGATTCCCATTCCTGCTCGTGGATTTCGGGTTCCGCGCGCCAGAGTGGTGGAACAAGGCTGCAGGTGGCAACGACAGTGTCGCCAACGAGGTGGCGTGGCTCTCGCCGGTTCCGCGCGCGGCGGCAACAACGTTGTCGCGTGCGACTCTCATGCTCGCATGGCACACAGTGCGCACGGATACTGAGGCGTCTGTAGTTCTCCTCGGCATCACGCCCGCCGTTGCTCGGCATCTGCGATCACTGCGGCTGCAGGACATCGATCGGATAGCGGAACAACACTGCCGAAAGATTCGCCCGCGCTGGGAAGATCGTCCCAGCGTGTGGCGACAGCTGCTCATGTGCGCGAAGAGTACGGATGTCGAGACCGCACACGACTTTGTCCTGCATGCACTTCAGCTGACGGCGAGCACCGCGCTTCCGAAAGCCTAGAATGTCGAACGTCGTAACTGGAGGTGCAAGTCATGAGCAGGGGACAAGCCTTGAGTCGCGTCATTGACCGGCACGCTCCCACGGAAGCGATGCAACCGCCCGCGCAATTGATGGATCTCCGCGGACCCGCTATCACCCAAGCTGCACTGCAGTTCGCACCGGCTTTCCTCCGGACGCGGGACGTGCTGCGAGTCACCTCGCTCAGTCGTGCGACGCTCTATCGCCGGATCGCCGCGTGGCGCTTTCCAGCCCCAGTGCACCTCGGCGGCCGGGCGTGCGGGTGGTCTACATCCGCGCTCCAGGACTGGATCAGGGACCCAGAGGGCTATTGCGCATCGGCGATGCAGAATTCCCGCGGGACTCGCGCGCGCGGTCGCCCGCCGAAATATTCGGGGCAGGAGGCGCCGTGACCTTTGGCCGGGAGGCGCAGGGATCCGCGAGCGATCCTTCCAGGGCAGGACCAGGCTTGCGAACTGCTTCTTAATAGTTAACGGTATTTTGCACGCTAACATTCTATATGTTATCGTGCCAATCTATGTTAGAAACAGCGACCCGAAGCCCTGTGACGGATGCGGCTATCCAGCGCTATCTGCACGACACCCTCGGGCTTCGTGCCACCCTGGGTCCGTGGACGGCTGCCGGGAAGCTCCCCTATTTCCTTCAGGAAGCCTTTGCTGTCCGCCGGCTGACTCTCCACGGACACGACGTCCTGCTCGCCCTGAATCAGCGCCCGCACCCGCCGAAACTCTCGGAGCTGCGCGCACAGGTGGAGCGACTTCGGGCCACGGCCCAGATGCCGGTTGTCTACGTCACCG
>CAIPVV010000054.1 GCA_903868595.1 uncultured Pseudomonadota bacterium | reverse complement strand
CGCGATGGCCTTGGGCGAACGGGTGTGGATGACCATCCCCTCGGCAACCGGGGTCGCGCAGGCCGGCAGCGGCTTGGGGGCCTTTTCCACCTCGACCAGGCACATGCGGCAGTTGGCGGCGATGGGCAGCTTCTCGTGGTAGCAGAAGCGTGGCACGTAGACATCGTTCGCGTCGGTCACGCGAATGATCATCTCGCCCTTGCGGGCCTTCATCGGCACACCGTCTACGGTGATGTTGACTGCATCCTCGCTCATGCTGCGACGCGTTCCCCGTCTACGATACTGCGGCCGCCATGGTCGACCATGTATTCGAACTCGTGGCGGAAGTGTTTGATGAAGCTCTGCACCGGCCAGGCAGCCGCGTCACCGAGCGCGCAGATGGGGTGGCCTTCGATCTTGTTGGCGACCTCCACCCGCAAGCCGATGTCCTCGCGGCGACCCTCGCCCGCCATGATTCGCTTGAGCATGCGGTTAAGCCAGCCGGTGCCCTCGCGGCACGGCGTGCACTGGCCGCAGGACTCCGACATGTAGAAGCGCGACAGCCGCTCCAGCACCTTGACCATGCAGGTGGTCTCGTCCATGACGATCACGGCGGCCGAACCCACGGCGGAGCCGGCGGCCTTGACCGAGTCGTAGTCCATGTTCGTGCGCATCATGATCTCGCCGGGCACGACCGGGACGGAGGAACCGCCAGGGATCACGGCCTTGATCTTGCGACCACCGCGCATGCCACCGGCCAGCGCCAGCAGCTCCGCGAACGGGATGCCCATCGGCACCTCGAAGTTGCCGGGCTTGGCCACGTGGCCGGATACCGAGAAGATCACCGTGCCGCCGGAGTTCGGCGGGCCCAGCGCCGCGAACCACGCCGCACCCTTGCGCAGGATGGTCGGGGTCGAGGCGTAGCTCTGGGTGTTGTTGATGGTAGTCGGCTTGCCGTACAGGCCGAAGTTCGCCGGGAACGGCGGCTTGAAGCGCGGCTTGCCCTGCTTGCCTTCCAGCGACTCCAGCAGCGCCGTCTCCTCACCGCAGATGTAGGCGCCCGCGCCGACCGCGCAGTACAGGTCCACATCGATGCCGGTGCCCTTGATGTTCTTGCCGAGAAGACCGGCCGCGTAGGCCTCCTTCAAGGCGGCCTCGAAGCGCGGCACGGGCTCGCCCAGGAACTCGCCGCGGATGTAGTTGTAGCCGACGGTCGCACCCATCGAGTAGGCACCGATGGCCATGCCCTCGATCAGCGCGTGCGGGTTGAAGCGCAGGATGTCGCGGTCATGGCAGGTGCCAGGCTCGCTCTCGTCCGAGTTGCAGACGGCGTACTTCTGCACCGGCGAGTTGCGGGGCATGAAGCTCCACTTCACCCCGGTCGGGAAGCCCGCGCCGCCGCGGCCACGCAGGCCGGACGCCTTGACGATCTCGATGATCGCCTCGCGTGGAGTCTTCTCGGCAAGGATCTTCTCCCAGGCCTCGTAGCCACCGATCTTGCGGTAGTTCTCGAGCTTCCAGGACTCGGGGTGCTTGAGAGCCTCAAAGCACACCAGGTTCATTTTGTCGTCCCAATTTCCCATGGTACGCCTACTTCAACTCATCAAGGACGCTGTCGATCGACTCGGGCGTCAGGTGTTCGTAGTAGTGGTGGTCCACCATCATCATCGGCGCGCCGGTGCAGGCGGCCAGGCACTCCTCCTCGCGCTTGAGGAAGATGCGGCCATCCGGCGTGCTCTGTCCCGTCTTGATGCCCAGCTTCCTCTCGACATAGGCGACCACGCCGTCGGAGCCATTGAGCATGCAGGAGATGTTCGTGCAGACGCTCACATGGTGGCGGCCGCAAGGGTGGGTCTCGAACATAGAGTAGAACGAGGCCACTTCGAACACCTGGATCGCGGGCAGCTTCAGGTACTCGGCCACCGCCTCCATGAGCTCTGGCGTCAGGAAGCCATCGTTCTGCTCCTGCGTAAAGCGCAGGGCCGACAGCACGGCGGAGCGCTGCTTGCCTTCCGGGAAGCGGGCGACCCACTCGTCGATCTCGTGACGGGTATGGTCGTGCAGCAGCGAAATCTTGCTGGTCGTGTCGCTCATCAGCGGTCGACCTCCCCGAATACGATGTCCTGGGTGCCGATCACGGCAACGACGTCGGCAAGCATGTGCCCTTCCACCATTTCCCCCAGCGCAGACAGGTGCGCAAAGCCCGGAGCCCGGCACTTGAGCCGGTAGGGCTTGTTGGCCCCGTCGGACACCAGGTACACGCCGAACTCGCCCTTCGGCGCCTCCACCGCGGCGTAGGTCTCCCCTTCGGGGACGCAGTACCCCTCGGTAAACAGCTTGAAGTGATGGATCAGCGATTCCATGTCGCCCTTCATCTCTTCGCGGCGCGGCGGGCGTACCTTGCGATCATCCACGATCACCGGGCCGGGATTGGCACGCAGCCAGGCCACGCACTGCTGGATGATGCGGTTGGACTGCCGCATCTCCTCGATGCGCACCAGGTAGCGGTCGTAGCAGTCGCCGCCCACGCCCACGGGAATGTCGAAATCCAACTCGGCATAGACTTCGTAGGGTTGCGCCTTGCGCAGGTCCCAGGCGACGCCCGAGCCGCGCAGCATTGGGCCGGTAAAGCCCAGCTGCATCGCACGCTCCGGCGAGACGACGCCGATGTTGACCGTGCGCTGCTTCCAGATGCGGTTATCTGTCAGCAGCGTCTCGTACTCATCCACGCAGCCCGGGAAGCGGCGCGTGAAGTCCTCGATGAAATCCAGCAGCGAGCCCGAGCGCGCCTCGTTCAGGCGGTCGGCGTCCTTCTTGGAGCGCCAGCGCGAAGACTGGTACTTCGGCATCGAATCCGGCAGGTCGCGGTACACGCCGCCCGGACGGTAGTAGGTCGCGTGCATGCGCGCGCCGGAGACCGCCTCGTAGCAATCCATCAGGTCCTCGCGCTCGCGGAAGGCGAACAGGAAGACGGTCATCGCGCCGATATCCAGCCCGTGGGAACCCAGCCACATCAGGTGGTTCAGGATGCGCGTGATCTCGTCGAACATCACCCGGATGTACTGCGCCCGGACCGGCACCGGGACGCCCAGCAGCTTCTCGATGGCCAGCACATAGGCATGCTCGTTGCACATCATCGAGACGTAGTCGAGGCGATCCATGTAGCCGATCGACTGGTTGAACGGCTTGGACTCGGCCAGCTTCTCCGTGCCCCGGTGCAGCAGGCCGACATGCGGGTCGGCCTTCTGGATGGTCTCGCCATCCATCTCCAGCACCAGGCGCAGCACGCCGTGCGCTGCCGGATGCTGCGGGCCGAAGTTCAGGGTGAAATTGCGAATCTCAGCCATTGGGACGACCGTCCTTGAGGGCAGCCTCGTAGCGGTTGTCATCGCGGATCACGCGCGGCACCAGCGTACGGGGAGTGATCTGCACCGGCTCGTAGACAACGCGACCCTTCGCTTCGTCGTAGCGAACCTCGACGTTGCCCTCGAGCGGGAAATCCTTGCGGAACGGGTGCCCGATGAAGCCGTAGTCCGTGAGGATGCGGCGCAGGTCCGGGTGCCCGTGGAAGAGAATGCCAAAGAGGTCGAAGGCCTCGCGCTCAAACCAGTTGGCGCCGGCATGCAGCGCAACCAGCGACGGCAGCGAGGGCTCATCGACACTGGCGCAGAACGCCCGCAGCGTCACGCGCTCGTTCTTGGCGACCGACAGAAGCTGGTACACGGCGGCGAAGCGGCTACCGGCATGGGAGCCACCGGCGCCGGCACGATTCACGCCGCGACCAAAGCCGCTGCTGCTGGAGTCCGTGGTACGCCATTCGCTGCGCCCGTAGTCCAGGTAGTCGACGCCGGCCACGTCGATGAGGATCTGGAAACGCAGCTCCGGATCATCGCGCAGCGTGGAGACCACCTGCAGCAGGTGTTCCGGGGAGACGTCATAGGAGAGGTCCACCGGCAACGAGGCGCGGCGGGTGAGCGTCTGGCCGAACTTGGCCTGGATCAGCGTCGCCAGGGTCTCGACATGGACGCTCATGAGGACATCACCGAGGTGCGGTGGATCTTCTTCTGCAGCTGGATGATGCCGTAGAGCAGCGCCTCTGCCGTCGGCGGGCAGCCCGGCACGTAGACGTCGACCGGCACGATGCGGTCACAGCCGCGCACGACGGCGTAGCTGTAATGGTAGTAACCCCCTCCGTTGGCGCAGGAACCCATCGAGATGACCCACCGCGGCTCCGGCATCTGGTCATAGACCTTGCGCAGCGCCGGGGCCATCTTGTTGACCAGCGTGCCGGCCACGATCATGACGTCGGACTGGCGCGGGCTGGGGCGGAACACGATGCCGAAGCGATCCAGGTCATAGCGCGATGCGCCAGCGTGCATCATCTCCACGGCGCAGCAGGCCAGACCGAAGGTCATGGGCCACAGCGAACCGGTACGCGCCCAGCTGACCAGGCTATCCAGCTGCGTGGTGACGAAGCCGCGCTGCGCGAAGGCCTCGGGATTCTCCGGAGGGAGTTCGACCTCTTCTAATCCCACTCCAGCGCCCCTTTCTTCCATTCGTAGATGAAGCCGACCACCAGAATCGTGAGGAAAATCCCCATCGCGACCAGTCCGAACGTGCCGATGCGGCTCAGTGACACGGCCCACGGAAACAGGAAGGCGATTTCCAGGTCGAAGACGATAAAGAGGATGGCGACCAGGTAATAACGGACGTCGAAGCGCGCACGAGTGTCCTCGAAGCCTTCAAACCCGCATTCGTAGGGCGAGACCTTCTGCGCCTCGCCGTAGGTCTTGGACCCCAGGCGCCCGAGAACCAGGCCGAGACCCATGAGTACCACGGCAAGGCCTGTGGCAACCACCAGAAATATCAGGATGGGCAGGTAGTTAGCGAGCATGACCGTCCACATCAAAAGGGGACAGCAGGTAACTCCGATTAGAGCTTACCTCTGCCCCCAGCGTAAGGTTCGTAGTGTAACAAACCACAATCAAGATCTGGTGGTGCCGACGGACGGATTCGAACCGTCACACCTTGCGGCGCTAGCCCCTCAAGCTAGTGTGTCTACCAGTTCCACCACGTCGGCAATCAATCAGATCTCGATATCAATTGGCAGGCGGAGCCGTCGGGGCCGCGGGCGGCGCCACCGGTACCGTGTCAGACGGCTTGGAACTGCCGCCCTGCTGCTGACTAGAAAGCTGATCGAGGATGCTCGACTGGGCCTGGTTCGTACGGGTTCCCGTGTACGCCAGCGACAGGCTCGTGATCATGAAGACCGCGGCCAGGATCGCGGTAGCCCGCGACAGGGCCGTGCCGGCACCACGCGCGCCAAACACCGTCCCGGAGGCACCCGAGCCGAAGCCGGCGCCCGCGTCGGCTCCCTTGCCACGCTGAATGAGCACCAGCCCGATGATCAGGGCGGCGCAGATGACATGAATGACCATCAGGACCGAATGCAGCATTTCTAGATCAGCCTATTGCTTCAAACCACGCGGCCATCCAGGGCCGCTGCACAAATGGCGAGGAACTCCTCAGCCTTCAGCGACGCCCCACCGATCAGGCCGCCGTCCACGTCCGGCATGGCGAACAGTTCGCTCGCATTGCTCGCCTTGACGCTGCCGCCATACAGCAGCGACAAATCGGCCGCGATCTTAGCATCGCGCGCGGCAATCCGCTCGCGCACAAACGCGTGCACATCCTGCGCCTGCTCCGGCGTCGCGGTGCGACCCGTGCCGATCGCCCAGACGGGCTCGTAGGCCACCACGGCCCGGGCCAGGGTGCCGACATCGGAGACCGCCAGCACCGCATCCAGCTGCCGGGCGATCACCGGGTGCGTGTGCCCGCCTTCGCGCTCGGCCAGCGTCTCGCCGACGCAGAGGATCGGAACCAGGCCCTTGGCCTGGGCTGCGGCGTATTTGCGCGCCACCAGGCCATCGTCCTCCCCATACAGCGCCCGCCGCTCGGAGTGACCGACCAGCACGTAGCGGCAGCCAACGTCCCTGAGCATCGCGGCGGAGACTTCGCCGGTGAAGGCGCCCTGTGCCTCCGCAGAGAGGTTCTGCGCGCCAAGCTTCACCGCCGAGTCCCGCAGCTGACGGGAGATCTCATGCAGGTAGACAAACGGGGGGCAGATCACGCACTCGGCCCCGTCATCCCCGGCGAACCCGGAAATGATGGTCTCCACGAGCTGCGTGTTCTCGGCACGCGAGCCGTGCATTTTCCAGTTTCCGGCGATGATTTTGCGGCGCATGCCAGCAAGCCTCGGGCGTGACGGGGTCAGGGGGGCGTTAAGAAGGGCGCGGGATCATAACGGCGCACCCCGCAGGGCGCAATTATGGCGTTCTGCTGTTGCTCGCCGCCTGCACCGCGCGAACGATCTCATCGGCGCAGCCGCGGACCTCCGCCTCTTCACGGCCTTCCACCATCACGCGGATCACCGGCTCGGTGCCGGAGGCGCGCAGCACCACCCGGCCCTCCCCGGCCAGGCGCTCCTCGACCCGCTGCACCGCATCCCGCACAGTCGGGACGCCCAGCGGGTCAAAACGCTGCGCCACCCCCACATTGATGAGCACCTGCGGGAAGCGCGGCATGTCGGCCGAGAGCTCCGCCAGCGAGCGCCCGGTGCGGCACATGACCGCCAGCACCTGCAGGCCCGCCACCAGCGCATCGCCGGTCGTGGTCCGATCCAGGCACAGGATGTGGCCGGAAGCCTCCCCACCCACGCTGCCGCCGGTCTCCTTGAGGAGCCCCAGGACGTGCCGGTCGCCGACGGGAGCGCGCTGGAATTCGATGCCCCGGGCCTTCAGCGCAACCTCCAGGCCCAGGTTGCTCATGACCGTGCCGACCACCGGGCCGCGCAGCGTGCCCTCGGCGTGCCGCGAGCAGGCGATGATGTAGAGGAGCTGGTCGCCATCGACGATGCGCCCCAGGTGGTCGACCATGACCAGGCGGTCGCCGTCGCCGTCCAGCGCGATGCCGACCGCCGCGCGTACGCCCGGCACGGTCAGTTGCAGCAGCCCCGGCGCGGTGGAGCCGCAGCCGTCGTTGATGTTGCGCCCGTTGGGCGAGCAGCCGATCGGGATGATGTCGGCGCCCAGGTCCGCCAGCAGCCGCGGGCCGACCTTGTAGCCCGCGCCGTTAGCGCAGTCGATGACGATCTTCATGCCCGTCAGGTCCAGGCCACCGGGCACGGTGGAGGCACAGAACGCCTGGTAGTCCTCACGCAACTGGTCGGCGCGGCGCGCCCGGCCCAGCAGGTTGGAGGGACGGGTCAGCACCTCGGCCTTGAGCTGCTCCTCGATCCGCTCCTCCAGCTCATCGGAGAGCTTCTCGCCGGTGGAGTCGAAGAACTTGATGCCGTTGTCCTCGTACAGGTTGTGCGAGGCACTGATGACTACGCCGAAGCTGTTCTTCACGCGGCTGGTCAGGTAGGCGATGGCTGGCGTCGGCAAGGGACCCAGCAGCTGCACATCCACGCCGGCCGCGACGAATCCGGCCTCCAGGGCCGCCTCGAACAGGTAGCCGGAGAGGCGCGTATCCTTGCCGATGAACGCGGTGCCGCCCTCGGGGGCGAGCACGCGGGCCGCGGCGCTGGCCAGTCGCAGGGCAAAATCCACGGTCATCGGATGCTGGCCGACGCGACCGCGAACCCCATCCGTGCCGAAATACGTGCGTGACATCCGTTCAATCCCCTGCATTGCGTCGGGCCGCCGCGGCCGCCTGGTTGATCGCAGCGGCCACGCGCACCGCATCCACGGTTGCCGCCACGTCGTGGGTCCGCACGATCCGGGCACCGGCCAGCACGGCGGCCGTCGCCAGCGCCAGGCTCCCGGCCAGGCGCTCCTCGACCCCGCGGCCCAGGAGCTGGGCGAGCAGGGACTTGCGCGAGAGGCCCACCAGCACCGGGTAGGGTCCGGCCGCGAGGCTGTCCAGGCCCGCCAACAGCGCCAGGTTGTGGTCGAGCGTCTTGCCGAACCCGAAGCCCGGGTCCAGGCAAATGCGCTCGGCGGCGATACCCGCCGTGCGGCAAGCCTGCGCCCGCTCGGCCAGGAAGGCGCTGACCTGCGTCACGACATCCTCGTAGTGGGGGGCCTGCTGCATGGTCCGCGGCTCCCCCTGCATGTGCATGAGGCAGACGGCGGCCGGCCCCTCGGCCACCGCGGCCAGCGCACCGGGCGCCCGCAGGCCCATGACGTCGTTGACCAGGCCGGCGCCGGCGGCGACCGCCTCGCGCATGACCTGGGGCTTGAGCGTATCGATGGAGAGGATGGCGTCGCACGCCCCGCGCAGGCGCTCCAGCACCGGGATTACCCGGTCCAGCTCCTCCTGCAGGCCGACCGACTCGGCACCGGGCTTGGTGGACTCCCCGCCCACGTCGATGATCGCCGCCCCGGCGGCCCGCAGGGCAAGCCCCTGCCGCAGGGCGTCATCGGGGTCCAGGAAGCGCCCGCCGTCGGAGAAGGAGTCGGGGGTGACGTTCAGGATGCCCATGACCGCGGGCGTAGCAAGGTCCAGCACCCGGCCTGCGCAATGAAGCTTCATGGGAAATCACTGCGATGCGCGGGCCGGCCGGCCCGCGCATCCTGGCAGATCAGTGCTGCCCGGCCGGCGAGCCGAACGCAGGGCGGCCATCGGCTGCGCCGCCCTTGGGGGGGGAATTGCCGCCCAGCGAGCTGTCCCAGCCCGGCGGCGGGGTCGGCGGCTTGCCCGACATGATCTCGCGGATCTGCTCATCGTCGATCGTCTCGTACTTCACGAGCGCATCGGCCATCGCGTCGAGCTTGTCGCGGTGGGTGGTGAGGATGTCGCGGGCGCGGTTGTAGGCCGTGTCGATCACGCGTCGCACCTCCACGTCGATCACATGCGCGGTCTCGTCGGAGACCTGCTTGTGCTGGGTGACGCTGCGGCCGAGGAACACCTCGCCCTCTTCTTCCGCGTAGGACAGCGGTCCCAGGCGGTCCGAGAGGCCCCACTTGGTCACCATGTTGCGCGCGAGGCTCGTCGCGCGCTCGATGTCGTTGGAGGCGCCGGTGGTCACGGCATCGGGGCCAAAGGCCAGCTCTTCGGCGATTCGGCCGCCGAACAGGCTCGCGATCTGCGATTCCAGGCGCTGCTTGCTGTAGCTGTAGCGGTCTTCCTCGGGCAGGAAGAAGGTGACGCCCAGCGCGCGGCCGCGCGGGATGATCGTGACCTTGTAGACCGGGTCGTGCTCGGGCAGGTTCACGCCCACGATCGCATGGCCCGCCTCGTGGTAGGCCGTGTTGAGCTTTTCCTTGTCGCTCATGACCATCGAGCGGCGCTCGGCGCCCATGAGGATCTTGTCCTTGGCGCGCTCGAACTGCTCCATGCCCACCAGGCGCAGGTTCGAGCGGGCCGCAAACAGCGCCGCCTCGTTCACCAGGTTGGCCAGGTCAGCGCCGGAGAAACCCGGCGTACCGCGCGCGATCAGCGAGGGCTTCACGTCATCGCCCAGCGGCACGCGGCGCATATGCACGCGCAGGATCTGCTCGCGGCCGCGCACGTCCGGCAGCGGCACGACCACCTGGCGATCAAAGCGGCCCGGACGCAGCAGCGCCGGGTCCAGCACGTCCGGACGGTTGGTGGCGGCGATGACGATGATGCCCTCGTTGCCCTCGAAGCCATCCATCTCCACCAGCAGCTGGTTGAGCGTCTGCTCGCGCTCGTCGTGGCCACCGCCCAGCCCCGCGCCGCGATGACGGCCGACCGCGTCGATCTCGTCGATGAAGATGATGCAGGGCGCGTGCTTCTTGGCCTGCTCGAACATGTCACGCACGCGCGAGGCGCCGACGCCGACGAACATCTCGACGAAGTCGGAACCGGAAATCGTGAAGAACGGCACCTTGGCCTCGCCCGCGATGGCGCGAGCCAGCAGCGTCTTGCCGGTACCCGGGGAGCCCACCATGAGCACGCCCTTGGGAATCTTGCCGCCGAGCTTCTGGAACTTGCCCGGATCCTTGAGGAAGTCGACGATTTCGCCCACTTCCTGCTTGGCCTCATCCACGCCCGCCACGTCGGCGAAGGTCACATTGACCTGATCCTCGCCCAGCAGGCGCGCCTTGCTCTTGCCGAAGGACATGGCGCCCCGGCCGCCGGAGGCACCCTGCATCTGGCGCAGCATGTACACGAATACGACGATCAGCAGCAGCGCGGGCGCGAGCTGCAGCAGCAGCTGGGCCATGAAGTTCGGCTGCTTCGGGGGACGACCCTCGATGCCCACGTTGGCCTTCTGCAACGAGCCAATCAGCGCGGAGTAGTCCGTCTCGGGGTTGTAGGCCCTGAACTGGGTCTTGTCCTTGCGCACGCCCAGGATCTGGTCGCCCTGCAGGACCACGGATTCCACGCGGCTGGAGCGCAGATCGTCGAGGAAGGTCGAATATCGAACCTCCTGGACTTGGCCGGCGGTTGGCATGTAGCGGGTGAACACCGCCAGCAGCACGAACACGATAACGACCCAGATCAGGATGTTCTTCGTCAGATCGTTCAAAAGGAGAACCTCGACTAGGCAGGCATGACAAGGACGCTACACCATCCGGAACCCACTCGCCAGCAAGTACAGCTCCGGGCTGCGCGCGCGCGAGGCATCGGGTTTGAGCAGTTTCACACGCTTGAAGTTTCGCCGCGTGGCAACCACCAGTTCCTGGAACCCGGCCCCCTGGAAGGTCTTGATGAGGGCACTACCGCCCTCCTTCAAGACCCGGCTGGCCATGTCCAGTGCCAGCTCGACCAGATACATGGATCTTGGGCCGTCAATCGCGCTCGTTCCCGACAGGTTCGGCGCCATATCCGACAAAAGAATATCTACCCCGCGCTCCCCCACGCTCGTGACCAGCGCCTCCATCACGGCGTCTTCCTTGAAGTCGCCCTGCAGGAATTCCACGCCGATGAGGGCGTCCATCGGCAGGATGTCCATGGCGACGACCCGCCCGGACTTGCCGACCCTGCGGCGCGCGTACTGGCTCCAGCCCCCGGGGGCCGCCCCCAGGTCCAGGATCGTCATGCCGGGCTTGAGGAGCTTCTCCTTGCGGTCCATCTCCTCCAGCTTGTAGATCGCCCGCGAGCGCCAGCCTTCGGCTTTGGCGCGCTGCACATAGGGGTCGGTGAAGTGCTCTTTGAGCCACGCATGGCTGCTTTGGGTACGTTTGGGCATGGGAAGGGTTCGCGCGGGGCGCTGAAATCATTAGACTTGGCAGCGTGCAGCTTACCGAAAAACAACGTCGACACCTGCGTGGCCTCGCCCACCCCCTCAAACCCGTGATCCTGATCGGCAATGCCGGCGTGAGCCCGGGCGTGGTCGAGGAGACCCTCCGTGCGCTCCACGACCATGAGCTCATCAAGGTCCGCCTGCCCGGCCTGCCCCGCGAGGCTCGCGATGCCGCCCTGGCGGACCTGGCGGTGCGCACGCAGAGCGCCCTGGTGGGACGCATCGGCCACGTCGCGACGCTCTACCGCGCCCATCCCAAGGCCCCGCGGATCCTGCTGCCCGCCTAGGGACGGTTGCGGGGCCCGTTAACAAATCGTTAACGGGCCATAACCTGTTCCCAACCGTAGCAATCGAGACTATTGCCGCCGCATCCTGTCATAACTTGCCTGCCGAACGGAGCGATCATCGCCCCGTGTGCCCCAGGAAGAAGACCATGCCTCACCGCGCCCCCCGCCGGTCCACCGCCTGCCTGCTGGCCGCCCTGGCGACCCTCGGCGCCTGCGCCAGGGCCCCGGCACCGGCAGCTGCCGACCCCTCCCCCGCGTCGCCCCTGCGGCCCGTCGCGAGCCTCGTCAGCCTCATGTCCGGGGAGATTTCCCCAGCCGCGACCGTGCTGTGGGAGTCCGTGGGCACCGTCTCCGGCCCGAAGGGTGATGAGGAGAAGGCGCCGCACAGCGACAAGGACTGGGCCGAGGTGCGCAACCAGGCGCTGATCCTGATCGAGGCCAGCAACCTGTTGATGATGGAGGGCCGGCAGGTGCTGCTGCCCGGCGAGCACTACGCGAACCCGCCCGGTGCCGGGGACCTCACGCCGCAGCAGGCCGAGGCGGCGATTGCCCAGGATCGCGCGGCCTTCATCGGGTTCGCCAAGGTGCTGCAGGCGTCGGCCCTGGCGAGCCTGAAGACCATCGACGCGCGGGATGCCAACGCCCTGATGGAGTCCGGCGGTGCCCTCGACGAGGCCTGCGAGGCCTGCCACAAGAAGTTCTGGTACCCGCAAGGCGGGACGCCGGCCCCATGATCCGATCCTCCGCGCCCACCGCCACCGCAGCGGCGCTGAGAACCCTACGGCTCTGCGTCGCCGGCTGGGCGGCCTGCCTGTCGCTGGGCGCCGCCGCGGCGCAGGCCCCTGCGCCCGCGCCGACCGCTGCCGCCAGCCGTCCCGCGGACGACCTGGAGGAGGTCGTGATCCGGGCCGAGCGGCTCACCCTCATCGGCACCGCCAGCACCGCCAGCCAGGGCGTCGTGGTGAACGATGAGCTGGCACTGACCCCCGCGTACCGACCGGGCCAGCTGCTGGAGACCGTGCCGGGCCTCGTGGTGACCTCCCACAGCGGCGAGGGCAAGGCCAACCAGTACCTGATGCGCGGCTTCAACCTGGACCACGGCACCAACCTGGGCGTCTTCGTGGATGGCATGCCGATCAACGAGGCCACCAACGCCCATGGCCAGGGCTACGCGGACGTGAACTTCCTGGTCCCGGAGCTGGCGACCAACATCCGCTACACCAAGGGCACCTACTACGCCGACGAAGGCGACTTCTCCTCGGTGGGCTCCGTGCACCTGAGCTACCAGGATGTCATCGACAACCAGGTCAAGCTCACCGGCGGCATGTACGGCTTCCAGCGGCTGTTCGCCTCCGGCACCCAGCCGCTCTCCGCCGGCAACCTGCTCGCGGCGCTGGAAGTGCAGCACTACAACGGGCCCTGGATCGACCCGGACGACCAGCGCAAGGTCAACGCCGTGCTGCGCTACAGCCAGGGCGACCCGCACGACGGCTACTCGCTCACCGCCATGTGGTACCACGGTCGCTGGAACGCCACGACCGACCAGCCGCAGCGGGCTGTCGAGCAGGGGCTGATACCGGGAAACGGCACCCTGGACCCCACCGACGGCGGCATGACCGGGCGACTGAGCCTGTCGGGGCAGTACCGCGCGCAGATCAGCGATGGCCAGTTGCGCGCCACGGCCTACCTGATCGACCGGCAGATGACGCTCTGGAACAACTTCACCCATTACCTGGTCGACCCGCTCACTGGGGACCAGGAGCGCCAGCACGAGGCGCGCGTGAAGTTCGGCGGCGAGGTGGGCTACACCCACTCGGCGAACTTCGCGGGCTTCGAGAACGAGATGCTGGTCGGCCTCCTCCTGCGCCAGGACCTCAACACGGTCACGCGCCTGCCCACCGCCGGCCGCGTGCCGCTGACGGCGGCGCAGCTCAGCGCCGCCGAGTACCCGGATAGTTTCATCCAGGCCGACAACCTGCACCTGCTGGACGTGGCGGCCTACGTCCAGATGACCACGCACTGGAATTACTGGATCCGTTCGGTCGTCGGAGTGCGCGAGGAGTACTACCGGGGCAGCGACGCCGGCACCAACCCCGGCAGCGCCAGCGCGACCTTGTTGCAGCCCAAGGCGAGCCTGATCTTCACTCCCCTGGAGACCACGGAGCTCTACGTCAGCTACGGCAAGGCCTTTCACAGCGACGATCTGCGCGGCTTCAACCAGGCCGCCGACTCGGCCACTGCCGGCGCGCCCCTGCTGGCCAGCCAGACCGGCGAGGAGCTGGGGCTGCGCCAGCAGATCGGCGGCAACATCGCGCTGACCGTGGCCGTGTTCAACCTGGATGCGCAGTCGGAGACCACCTACAACGCGGATGTCGGCCAGGACAGCGCAGGACCCGCAAGCCGCCGCTATGGCTACGAGATCAACGCCACGTACCAGGCGCTGCGATGGCTGGAGTTCTACGCGAGCTATTCCGCCAGCCACTCGCGCTTCAGGTCGCTCTATGACGATGGCACCGGGCACGTCGGCCAGTTCCTGCCCAACGCACCCTTCAACGCCGGCTCGCTCAACCTTTACGTGAAGAACCTGGGGCCGTGGCACGGCGGTCTGGAATACCGCTACGTCGGCAAGTTCCCGCTGTCCTCGGATAACCAGATCCAGGGCCAGGGCTATGGAGAATGGAACGGCGACGTGGGGTACGACACGGCCAGCGGCTGGACGTTCAGCCTCGGCCTCTACAACATCCTCGATAAGAAGGCCCAGGCCGCACAGTTCTGGTACGTCGACCGCCTGCCCGGCGAACCCGCCCAGGGCGTAGCGGACGTGCATGCCCATCCGCTGGAGCCGATCACCGCGCGGTTGACCGTGGCCAAGCGCTTCTAGCCCCCTGGGCCCGGCACCCCGGGCCCCTCCTGCTCCCTCAGCCCGCCCATCGGGCCCCTTCGGGGCCCTCTGCTTGCCCCGGGGCGGCCTGGGCGGAGCGCCGTCCCGCGACGGCCCGCCTTGACGGCCTTCGCGAAGTACACTACCTTGTGCAGACAAGGTAGCTTTCTGACCCACTCATGGTTATCACCGAAAAATTCAATCCCATCCGCAAGGGCCTCCTGGAGTTCGTGATCCTGCGGATCATCGACACCGAGAAGCTCTACGTGGCCGAGATGCTGCAGCGCCTGGCGGCGACGCAGTTCGCCACGCAGGAGGGGACGCTCTATCCCCTGCTGAGCAAGATGCGGCGGGAGGACCTGGTGGACTATGAATGGCAGGAATCCGAGAGCGGTCCGCCCCGCAAGTACTACAAGCTCACCCCCCATGGGCGTGCGGCACTGACGGACCTGCAGGGCTACTGGCAGCACCTCAACGACACAATCCTCCACCTGGGAAGATGAGCATGCGCAAGGTCATCACGGTCAACCTGAACAACAACGCCTATCCGGTCGAAGACGCCGGCTACGACGCGCTGCAGGCCTACCTGGCCACCGCCGAGGCGCGCCTGGCCGCCAACCCCGACAGCCAGGAGATCCTCGCGGACCTGGAGCAGGCCATCGCCGACAAGTGCGACACCTTCCTGGGCGCCCACAAGAACCTGATCACGACGGCCGAGGTCGAGCAGATCCTGAAGGCCATGGGCCCCGTGGAAGTCGGCGCGGAGCCCGCGCAGGCCACGGGCGGGGGTGCCGCAGCCGAGGCGCGCAGCACCCCGGAGGCAGCCTCCGCCGACCGCGGCGGCCCCAAGCCACGGTCCGGACCGCGGCGCCTCTACCGCATCGCCGAGAAGAAGATGATCGCCGGCGTCTGCACGGGCCTTGCCGCGTACTTCGGCGTCGACGTCGTCTGGATCCGCCTGCTGTTCGTGCTGCTCGCGCTGCTGACGGGCGGCGGGCTGCTGATCTACCTGGCGCTGCTGTTCATCGTGCCGCGCGCCGAGACGGCCGAGGAGCTGGCGGCGGCGCATGGCGAGCAGTTCAACGCGCAGGAACTGGTCGACCGCGCAAAAAAAAAGTATGAGCAATACCGCGCCGGCTCGGTGAAGCGGCGGGCGCGGCGCGACGGGGAGGGTCGCGGCCCCCGCCCCGGCTACGCCGCGCGCATCACGGGGGGGCTGCTCCTGCCCGTCTTCACGGTTCTCTCGGCGGCGCTGTTCGTCGCGCTGCTGCTGTGCCTTGCGACCCTCCTGGGACACCACTGGGCTGCGGGCGGGGGGTTCATGCCCCAGCTGCCTTTCTGGGCCGTGATCGTCGCGCTCTTCGTGCTCTACTTGCTGCTCGGCCTGCCGGTGGGCGCCGGGCGGCGAACGGCCCTGTACTACGCCAACGGCGGGCGACGCCGGGGCTGGGCGGAGCTGTGGAGCGGACTGCTGTGGCTGGCCGTCGCCGCGGCGCTGCTGCTGGCGGCGTACGGGCTGGTGCCGGGGCTGCAGGCCTGGCTGCTGCAACGAAGCAGCGGCCTGCACGGGGTGAGCATCTAGCCCTAGGTGTAGCGGACGGCGACGATCTCGTAGGAGCGCACGCCCCCCGGGGCCGCCACTTCCACGACGTCGCCGGATTGCTTGCCCACCAGCGCGCGGGCGATCGGGGAGCCGATGGAGATGCGGCCGGACTTGATGTCGGCCTCATCCTCGCCAACGATCTGGTAGGTCACCTTCACGCCGCTGCCCTCATCCTCCAGGTCCACCGTCGCCCCGAAGATCACCTTGCCGGTGGCCGCCATCTGCGTCACGTCGATGATCTCGGCGTTGGAGAGCTTGGCCTCGATCTCCTTGATCCGCCCCTCGATGAAGCCCTGCTGCTCGCGCGCCGCATGGTACTCGGCGTTCTCGGAGAGATCCCCGTGCGCGCGGGCCTCGGCGATGGCCTTGATGACGTTGGGGCGATCCTCGCTCTTGAGCTTCTTCAGCTCGTTGCGCAGCGACTCCGCGCCGCGCAACGTGATGGGCACGCGCTTCATGAGAGAAATTCCTTGTGCAGGTCCTGCAGGCGGTTCACGTCGACATCATCGACATGCTCCAGGGCCTCGCAGCTGGCCAGCCCCGCGGCCAGCGTCGTGTAGTAGGTGATGCGGCGGTGCACGGCTTCCTTGCGAATCGAGTTGGACTCGCGTGTCGCCTGCTTGCCCTCGGTCGTGTTCACGATCAGCGCGATCTCATCGTTCTTGATCATGTCGACGATGTGCGGCCGACCCTCGCGCACCTTGTTGGCGCGCCTGCAGGGCAGGCCGGCCTCCTCGATGAGCTTGGCGGTACCCACGGTGGCCACGATGTCAAAGCCGTAGCCGATGAGCTTGCGGGCCAGCACCACCGCGCCCGGCTTGTCGCGCTCGCGCACGCTGATCAGGGCCAGGCCCTTGCGCGGCAGCACGACGCCGGAGGCGGCCTGCGACTTGGCATAGGCCTCGCCGAACGTGCGTCCGGTACCCATCACCTCGCCCGTGGACTTCATCTCCGGGCCGAGGATCGGATCCGACTCGGGGAACTTCACGAACGGGAAGACGGCCTCCTTCACCGAGAAGAAGGTCGGGATGCGCTCCTCGGTCGCGCCCAGCTCCTTGAGCTTGCGGCCGGTCATCAGCAGCGCGCCGATCTTGGCGATCGCGCGGCCGGTGGCCTTGGAGACGAACGGGGCGGTGCGCGAGGCACGCGGGTTCACCTCCAGCACATAGACCACGCCGTTCTGGATGGCGAACTGGATGTTCATGAGGCCGATGACGTTCAGTGCCAGGGCCAGCTTGCGGGTCTGCTCGCGCAGCTCATCCTGCAGCTCCCGGGAGAGGCTGTTGGGCGGCAGCGAGCAGCTGGAGTCGCCGGAGTGCACGCCGGCCTGCTCCACGTGTTCCATGATGCCACCGATCAGCACGTCGGTGCCGTCGCACAGCGCATCCACGTCCACCTCGATGGCCTGGTCGAGGAAGCGATCCAGCAGCACGGGGCTGTCGTTGGAGACCTTCACGGCGTCGGTCATGTAGACGCGCAGGTCCTCCTCCGCGAACACCACTTCCATCGCGCGGCCGCCCAGCACGTAGGAGGGCCGCACGACCAGCGGGAAGCCCACCTCGCGCGCCAGCTGCAGCGCCTGCTCCTCGGTGCGGGCCGTGGCGTTGGCCGGCTGGCGAAGCCCGAGCTGGGTGACCAGCGCGGAGAAGCGCTCGCGGTCCTCGGCAATGTCGATGGCATCCGGGCTGGTGCCGATGATCGGCGCCCCGGCCTCCTCCAGCGCGCGGCACAGCTTCAGCGGCGTCTGGCCGCCGTACTGCACGATCACGCCCTCGGGCTTCTCCTTCTCGATCACTTCCAGCACGTCCTCGAGCGTGAGCGGCTCGAAGTACAGGCGGTCGGAGGTGTCGTAGTCGGTGGAGACGGTCTCCGGGTTGCAGTTGACCATGATGGTCTCGAACCCTTCGGCCCGCAGCGCCAGGGACGCGTGCACGCAGCAGTAGTCGAACTCGATGCCCTGCCCGATGCGGTTGGGGCCGCCGCCGAGGATCATGATCTTGCGACGCTGCGTCGGCTCCGCCTCGCACTCCTCCTCGTAGGTGGAGTACAGGTAGGCGGTGGAGGTGGAGAACTCCGCGGCGCAGGTATCCACGCGCTTGTAGACCGGGCGGATGCCCAGGCTGTGGCGGCGGTCGCGCAGCTGCTTTTCCTTCTTGCCGGTAAGCTTGGCCAGCCGGCTGTCGGAGAAGCCCTTGCGCTTCAGGCCGCGCAGGCGCGTGGCGTCCAGTGCCTTGTAGCTCTGGCTGGCGAGGAGGTTCTCCTCGCGCACGAGGTCCGCCACCTGCACCAGGAACCACGGATCGATGTAGCTGAGCTCCTGCACGCGCTCCAGCGTCCAGCCGGCGCGGAAGGCGTCGGCGACGAACAGCAGGCGGTTGGGGCCGGCCGAGCGCAGCTCGTAAGCCAGCTGCGCCGCGGTGTCCTCATCCAGCGGCAGCGAGAGCTGCGGGTTCAGGCCATCCAGGCCCGTCTCCAGGCCGCGCAGCGCCTTCTGCAACGACTCCTGGAAGGTGCGGCCGATGGCCATCACCTCGCCCACCGACTTCATCTGCGTCGTGAGGCGGGTATTGGCGGCGGGGAATTTCTCGAAGGTAAAGCGCGGGATCTTGGTGACCACGTAGTCGATCGCCGGCTCGAACGAGGCGGGGGTGAGGCCGCCGGTGATGTCGTTCTTGAGCTCATCCAGCGTGTAGCCCACGGCAAGCTTGGCCGCGATCTTGGCGATCGGGAAGCCGGTAGCCTTGGAGGCCAGCGCCGAGGAGCGCGAGACGCGCGGGTTCATCTCGATCACCAGCAGCCGCCCGTCCTGCGGGTTCAGGGCGAACTGCACGTTGGAGCCACCCGTCTCCACGCCGATCTTGCGCAGCACCGCGATGGAGGCATCGCGCATGCGCTGGTATTCCTTGTCCGTCATGGTCTGCGCGGGAGCCACGGTGATGGAGTCACCGGTGTGCACGCCCATGGGATCCAGGTTCTCGATCGAGCAGACGATGATGCAGTTGTCCTTGCGGTCGCGAACAACCTCCATCTCGAACTCTTTCCAGCCGATCACCGACTCTTCCAGCAGCACCTCGGTGGTCGGCGAGGCATCCAGGCCGCGCGCCACGATCGCCTCGAACTCCTCGCGGTTGTAGGCGATGCCGCCGCCGGTCCCGCCCATCGTGAAGGAGGGGCGGATCACCACCGGGTAGCCCAGCTGGGCCTGGCCGCGGTTGGCCTCCTCCATCGAGTGGGCGATGTACGCGCGCGGGGTCGCCAGGCCAATGTCGGTCATCGCGTGGCGGAACTTCTCGCGATCCTCCGCCATGTCGATGGCGTCGCGGGAGGCCGCGATCAGCTCGACGTTGTACTTCTCCAGCACGCCCTCGCGCACCAGGTCCAGGGCCGTGTTGAGCGCCGTCTGGCCGCCCATCGTCGGCAGCAGCGCGTCGGGCCGCTCTTTCTGGATGATGCTGGCGACGGTGCGCCAGTTGACCGGCTCGATGTAGATGGCATCGGCCATCTCCGGGTCGGTCATGATGGTTGCCGGATTGGAGTTCACCAGAATGACCCGGTAGCCCTCTTCCCGCAGCGCCTTGCAGGCCTGCGCGCCGGAGTAATCGAACTCGCAGGCCTGACCGATCACGATCGGCCCTGCGCCGATGATCAGGATGCTCTGGATATCTGTGCGACGAGGCATGTCTCAACCGTCCGAGGTCGGCGTGGAGGGCTGCGGCGCGCGACGCCCGCGCAACTGGCTCTGCAGGCGCCGGATCATTAACTGGATGAAGCGGTCAAACAGCGGCCGCACGTCGTGCGGGCCGGGGCTTGCTTCGGGATGGCCCTGGAAGCTGAAGGCGGGCTTGTCGGTCAGCTCAATGCCCTGCAGCGAGCCGTCGAACAGCGAAACGTGGGTCACCTTGACGTTGGCGGGCAGCGTCTCGGCATCGACCGCAAAACCGTGGTTCTGGCTGGTGATGAGCACGCGGCCGGACGCCAGGTCCTGCACCGGGTGGTTGGCCCCGTGGTGGCCGAACTTCATCTTCAGCGTCTTGGCGCCGACGGCCAGGCCCAGCAGCTGGTGGCCCAGGCAGATGCCGAAGATCGGCAGGTCCGTGGCCAGCAGGTGCTGGATGGCCGCTATCGCGTAGTCGCAGGGCTCCGGGTCGCCGGGGCCGTTGGAGAGGAACACGCCGTCCGGCTCCAGCGCCAGCACCTGGCTGGCGGGCGTCTGCGCCGGCACCACCGTGATGCGGCAGCCGGCATCGGCCAGCAGGCGCAGGATGTTGCGCTTGATGCCGAAGTCGTAGGCCACCACGTGCAGGCGCTGCTGCGGGCGCAGCGCCGGGCGCGTGGCCGACTGCCAGATGCTGCCGTCGTTCCACTGGTAGCGCTCGCGCGTGGAGACGACCTTGGCCAGGTCCATGCCCTTCAGGCCCGGGAACTTGCGCGCGGCATGGACTGCCGCGGACTCATCGACGTTCTCGCCGGTCATGATGCAGCCGGCCTGCGCGCCCTTCTCGCGCAACAGGCGGGTCAGGCGCCGCGTGTCGATGCCGGCGATGGCCACGATCTTGCCGCGCTCCAGGTACTCCTGCAGCGACAGCGTCGAGCGCCAGTTGCTGGCCAGCAGCGGCAGGTCGCGGATCACCAGGCCCGACGGGGCGACGGTGGCCGACTCCTGGTCTTCAGGCGTCGTGCCGGTGTTACCAATATGGGGATAGGTCAGCGTGACAATCTGGCGGGTGTACGAGGGGTCGCTCAGGATCTCCTGATACCCGGTCATCGCCGTATTGAAAACAACTTCGCCAGTGGTATTGCCTCGCGCGCCGATTGACTGACCCCGGAAAACGCTTCCATCGGCCAGTGCCAATACCGCAGGTACGCTCACTCTTTGACCTCCGCGCAACGGTGGCGGCTGATCTGTATGTCGCTCATGGCTTTCCAGGCGTAGATGCACAAAGCGGGAGGAGTTCTTGTGGAACGCCCTCCCGCCTTGCGCGGACTAACCCGTTACGGAATGTGACGGATTCGGGCAAAAGTTTAAGGAGCGCTGCCCCTCGTGTCCATTTGAAAATCGAAATGTTGCGCTGCATTTTTTCCGTCGAGGTGCAGCAACGCAACATTTGAATTTTGGCGCAGAAACCGCTGTATCTTCTTGTTTATAAAGACAAAACATCAGCCATCGTGTAGCGCCCGGGAGGCTTCCCGAGGAGCCAGAGGGCCCCTGTGAGGGCTCCCCGCGCAAAAATGGTGCGATCGGTTGCGACGTGCCTAAGCGTCAGTTCCTCCCCCGCGCCGAGGAAGCGCACCTCGTGTTCCCCGACCACGTCGCCGCCCCGCACCACCGAGAAGCCGATATCCCCCGCCAGGCGGGGTCCCGGGGCCGAACCGGTCGGCCGGGGGTGGGCCGGCAGGCTCACGCCCCGCCCGGCCGCGGCGGCCTGGCCGAGCACCAGCGCCGTGCCGGAGGGCGCATCGACCTTGTGGCGGTGATGGGCTTCGAAGATCTCGATGTCGTAGGTGTCCGGCAGCGCCTGGGCCGCCTGGCGAACCAGCGACAGCAGGACGTTGAGCGCAAGGCTCGTGTTGGCCGCGACGATCAGCGGGACCTGGCGTGCGGCGGCGTCCAGCTGCGCCTTCGCCGCCTCCCCCAGGCCGGTCGTGCCCAGCAGCAGCGGCACGCGCGCCTGCGCGCAGGCCACCGCCGTGGCCACCGCCACCTGGGCGCTGGAGAAATCGATGGCCACGTCGGCCCCGCGCAGCGCGTTGGCCACGTCGGTGTCGATGCGCACGCCCAGCGCGCCCCGGCCGGCCAGCTCGCCCACGTCGCGGCCCGCCTCCGGGTGCCCGGGGTTGGTCACGGCCGAGTGCAGCACCAGTCCCGGGAATTCCGCGATGGCGCGGGTGAGCGCCTGGCCCATGCGGCCGGTGGCACCAATGATCGCAACCTTCGCCTGGCTCATCAGCGATCTGCTCCGGAGAAGAATTTCTTCACGCCCTCGAAGAAGCCTTCCTCGCGCGGCGTGTGCTGGTGGTCATCGGCGCGCAGCGACTCGTCGAACTTCTTCAGAAGCTCGCGCTGCTCGCTCCTGAGCTTAACCGGTGTTTCCACCATCACCTTGCAGAACAGGTCGCCGCGCGCGCCGCCGCGCACGGGCTTGACGCCCTTGTCGCGCAGCCGGAAGACGCGCCCGGACTGGGTCTCGGCCGGGATCTTCAGCGACACCTGTCCATCCAGCGTCGGCACGATGATCGTGCCGCCCAGGACGGCGGTGGCAAAGCTTACCGGCACCTCGCAGGAGAGGTGCTCGGCGTCGCGCTGGAAGATCTCGTGCTCGCGCACGCGCACCTCCACGTACAGGTCGCCGCCCGGGCCGCCGTTGCGCCCCGCCTCCCCTTCCCCGCCCAGGCGGATGCGGTCGCCGTTGTCCACGCCCGCCGGGATCTTCACCGAGAGCTTCTTGCTGCGCCGGATGCGGCCCTGCCCCAGGCAGGTGTCGCAGGGGTTCTTGACGATCTTGCCGCTGCCGCGGCAGCGCGGGCAGGCCTGCTGCAGCTGGAAGAAGCCCTGGGAGATGCGTACCTGCCCGCTGCCGTGGCAGGCGTCGCAGGTGCTGGGGGTGGAGCCCTTGGCGGCGCCGGAGCCCTTGCAGGTCTCGCACTCGCACAGCTTGGGCACGTCGATCTCGACGCTTGCGCCGAACACGGCCTCGTTCAGGTCCAGCTCCAGGTCATAGCGCAGGTCCGCGCCCCGGAACACCTGCGAGCGGCCGCCGCGGCGGCCGCCGCCGAAGATGTCGCCGAACACATCGCCAAAGATGTCGCCGAAGGCCTCGCCCGGGTTCATCCCCGCGCCACCGCCGCCACGCTGCTGGTCCAGGCCCGCATGGCCGTACTGATCGTAGGTGGCGCGCTTGCCGGCGTCGGTGAGCACCTCGTAGGCTTCCTTGACCTCCTTGAATTTCTCCTCGGCAGCCTTGTCGTCCGGATTGCGGTCCGGATGGAACTTCATCGCCATGCGGCGATAGGCCTTCTTGATGTCGGCCTCGCTCGCCGTCTTGGCCACGTCCAGCACTGTGTAGTAATCCCGCTTCGACATAGTCACCGCTCACTCACGTCCAACATGGCAAAGCCGCCGCGCATCCTCACGGGACACGCGGCGGCTTGATGGTTGCTCGAAGGCCGTCCGGCCAGTCCCGGTCTCAGCCCTTGCCCTTGTCCTTCACTTCCTCGAATTCCGCGTCGACCACGTCATCGCCGCGCGCGCCGCCGCCGG
>CAIPVV010000053.1 GCA_903868595.1 uncultured Pseudomonadota bacterium | reverse complement strand
TGCCGTGATGTTGATAACCAGCGAAGTGTATTAATAGATACTTTAAATACTGATATAGACTACAGATCCAAGAAGAATTCCAAGCGTTTTGAATTGATATCAATGAGTTTTAAAATTTCATCGAGTTCTTTCATATTATGGCCTTCTTTTTGCGACCAGAGAATGATGCCCAAGTTTTCGCCCTGATGTCCGCCCATTTTGACGCGATCGAAGATGGCTTCGACGAGCTTGCGGTTGGGATGAAATTCGCGGTTGATGAGGTCAAAATCTTGTTGATCCAACTCACTCCAATATTTTGTTCCGGACAGATGTTCAATAAGACGAGCGCGGCACCATGACCACCAATGCTTGCATTTCCAATTAACAATAGCGGTGTGCCCCATGTCGCAGCCGGCCTTTTCGGACAGGAACCACTTGTGGCGGTCGAGTTCCAATTGAGCGGCGCGGAACAATTCGCTCTCACGGCGAATATCGGACGATGATGAGCTAGTAACACCGGTCGTACAGCACATAGCGGACATACGCGCCTCCTGAAATCCATCTTTCTTTGCAGATAGATGGATTGTTTTAAGCAATGGCAACCGAGGCGGCACTGGACCTCGTGGAGGTATCTCCGACCGCAGAGCCGCCCGTAGTGCGGGTGATGGACTTCGGCAAGTACCTGTTCGAACAGAACAAGAAAGCCCACTCTGCCAAGCGCAAGCAGAAGCAGATCCAGGTCAAGGAAGTGAAGTTTCGTCCCGGTACGGAAGAGGGCGATTACCAGGTCAAGCTGCGTAATCTGATCCGCTTCCTGACCGAAGGTGATAAGGCCAAGGTGACCTTGCGGTTCCGTGGTCGTGAGATGGCGCATCAGGATATCGGCCGCAAGCTCCTGGCGCGGGTCTCTGGCGACTTGGCGGCTCACGCCGTCGTCGAGCAGAACCCGCTGATGGAAGGTCGGCAGATGGTCATGGTGTTTTCGCCAAAGAAAAAGTGATCCGTATCTACCCCACCCAAGGGGATGAGCGGATCCGCCCGCAAGCGGATGGCGTCCTGCAAGTAAAGGGACGCGCCTGCGAACGGGGCTACATAAACGAAGGAAGGAGTTGGACATGCCCAAACTGAAAACCAGCCGGGCCGCGGCTAAGCGTTTTCGCAAGACTGCGAATGGCTTCAAGGCGTATTCCGCCGGCCGCCGGCACAACCTCGGCCACAAGGCCCGCAAGACCAAGCGCCACCTGCGCTCGGGCGGCTCCAGCCTCGTGGACAAGAGCGATGTGGGTCGCGTAACGGCACTGCTGCCGAACGCCTGACCTGACACCACTTTTCACGAGGATATAGAACATGGCACGAGTTAAACGTGGCGTTACCGCTGGACGCCGTCACAAGAAAGTTCTCCACAAGGCGAAGGGTTACTACAACGCCCGTCGCAAGATCTATCGCGTCGCCAAGCAGGCGGTTATCAAGGCCGGCCAGTACGCGTACCGCGATCGCCGCGCGAAGAAGCGCGAGTTCCGCTCGCTGTGGATCACCCGCATCAACGCGGGTGCCCGCCAGCACGGCATCTCCTACAGCCGCCTGATCAATGGGCTGCTGAAGGCCGGCATCACCATCGACCGCAAGGTCCTGGCGGATCTGGCCGTGCACGACGCCGCTGCGTTCGGCGCGATCGTGGAACAGGCCAAGGCCAAGCTCCAGGCTGCCTGATCGCGCTTGTCCGCAAGGCGCACAGGAACAACCCTTGGAGTCTCTCTCTGAGCTCACCCAGCGTGCGCTCGCGGATATCGCCGCGAGCGCCGACCTCGCCCGGCTCGATGAGGTCCGGGTGCAGTGGCTGGGCAAGAAGGGGCTGCTGACCGAGCAGCTTAAATCCCTCGGTGGCCTGACCGCCGCCGAGCGACCTGCCGCTGGACAGCGGATCAACGAGGCCAAGGCGCAGATCCAGCAGTCGCTGGATGCACGCCATGCGCTGCTTGAGGCCGCGGAGGTGCAGCGCACGCTCGCCGCCGGCCGCATCGACGTCACCCTGGACGGACGGGGCGAGCAGTCGGGTGGACTGCACCCGGTCACCCGGGCACGCCTGCGCATCGAGCAGCTGTTCTGCGATGTCGGCTTCACCGTGGCCCAGGGTCCGGAGATCGAAGACGACTTCCATAACTTCACCGCATTGAACGTGCCGGAGAACCATCCGGCGCGGGCGATGCACGATACGTTCTACCTGGCGCCCGGGGAGGCGGCCGAAGGGGCGCTGCTGCGCACCCACACCTCGCCGGTGCAGATACGCGCGCTGCGCGCGGGCAAGCCGCCGCTGGCGGTGATCGCGCCGGGCCGCGTTTACCGCATTGACTCCGATGCCACGCACACGCCGATGTTTCACCAGGTCGAAGGCCTGCTCGTGGACACCGACGTGAGCTTCGCGCAACTGAAATCGATCCTGCACGGCTTCATGGAAGCGTTCTTCGAACGGGACCTGGCGATGCGGCTGCGCCCCTCCTACTTCCCGTTCACGGAGCCCTCGGCCGAGGTGGACATCTCCTGCGTCGAGTGCGGCGGCAAGGGCTGCCGGCTCTGCAAGCACACGGGCTGGATCGAGGTGCTCGGCTGCGGCATGGTGCACCCGAACGTACTGGCCTCCTGCGATGTGGATCCGGACAAGTACACCGGCTACGCCTTCGGCATGGGTATCGACCGACTGGCGATGCTGCGCTACGGCGTGAACGACCTGCGCCTGTTCTTTGAAAACGACCTGCGCTTCCTGCGGCAATTCCGCGGCGGCTAGAACCCCAAGGTCTCACACGTGAAACTGCCTCTCTCCTGGCTCAAGGATTGGGTTGCCATCAGCCTGCCGGCTGAGGAACTCTCCAGCCGCCTTACGCTTGCCGGCTTCGAGGTGGAGAGCTGCCTGCCCGCAGCCCCGCCGTTCAGTGGCGTCGTGGTCGCCGAAATCCTGGAGGCCGTGCAGCACCCGCAGGCCGACAAGCTGCGGGTCTGCCAGGTCGGCATCGGCTCGGGAGCCCCCCTGCAGATCGTTTGCGGCGCGCCCAATGCGCGCGCCGGCATCAAGGTCGCGCTGGCCCAGGTGGGCGCCAAGCTCCCGGGGGAGCTGAACATCAAGGCCGCGAAGCTTCGCGGCATCGAGTCCTTCGGCATGCTGTGCTCCGCACGGGAGCTGGGTCTCTCGGTGGCCGCCGAGGGGATCCTCGAACTGCCGGCGTCCGCCACGCTGGGCGCCTCGCTGCGCGAGGCGCTGGCGCTGGACGACGTGGTGCTGGAGGTCAGCGTCTACCCGAACCGGGGCGATGCGATGTCGGTGCTGGGCCTGGCGCGGGAGGTGAGCGCGCTGCTGCACCAGCCGCTGACCTTGGCGCCGCAGGCACCGGTTGCGGTGACCAGCGCGGCGACCCATCCCGTGAAGGTGGAGGCTATCCAGGCCGCGCCGCGCTTTGCGAGCCGCGTGCTGAGCGGCATCGACAACACCCGTCCGACGCCGGAGTGGATGCAGGAGCGCCTGCGTCGCAGCGGACTGCGTCCGATCAGCGCCGTGGTGGACGTGACCAACTACGTGATGCTGGAGCTCGGCCAGCCGATGCATGCCTACGATCGCGCCCGCCTCACCGGCGAGATGCGCGTGCGGATGGCCCGCAGCGGCGAGCGCCTGGAGCTCCTGGATGGCCGCACGATTGAAATGCAGGACGATGTCCTGGTGATCGCCGATAGCGAGCAGGCGATCGGCCTGGCCGGTGTCATGGGCGGCAACGGGACCTCGATCGCAGCCGAGGCAAGCCAGGTGCTGCTGGAGGTGGCGTACTTCACACCGGATGCGATCCTCGGGCGCGGCCGCCGCTATGGCCTGCAGACCGACGCCAGCCAGCGCTTTGAGCGCGGCGTGGATCCGGCCGGACAGGAGCGGGCACTCGAGCGCGCCTCGCAGCTGATCCTGCAGATCTGCGGTGGCGAGGCCGGTCCCGTGACGCTGAGCGGGGATCCGGCCGGTGTGCCGGCACGCCCGGCCCTTGCCCTGCGGCGTACGCGCCTGGCGCGCCTCGTGGGCACGGCACTGCCGGATGCGGAGGTCGAGCAGGCGCTGCGTTCGCTGCAGATGCAGGTCGAGGTGACCGCCGAGGGCTGGCAGGTCACGCCGCCGTCGTGGCGCTTCGACGTCTCGATTGAGCAGGACCTCATCGAGGAGGCGGTGCGGGTCATTGGCTATGACCGCGTCCCGGAGACGCCGGCGAAATTCCCGCAGCGCTTCCGGCCACGGCCCGAGGCGCAGATCGAGGAGCGTGCGGTCCTGGACGTGCTGGTTGCGCGGGGCTACCAGGAGGCACTCAACTACGCCTTCGTGGATCCGGTGCTGCAGCAGCAGCTCTTCCCGGACAGTGATCCGGTGAAGCTCGCGAACCCGATCGCGGCGGACCTTGCGGTCATGCGCGTCTCGCTGTGGCCGGGACTCATCAAGTGCGCGCTGGAAAACCAGCGCCGCCAGCAGGGCCGCGTGCGGATCTTTGAACTGGGCTCGGTGTTCCGCCGCCGCGACGGCGTGGTGGCCGAGCCCAAGCGAATCGCCGGCATTGCGCTCGGACCCCGTGCGCCGGAGCAGTGGGGCTTGGGCCGCGAGGGCGCGGACTTCTTTGACATAAAGTCCGATGTTTTGGCGTTACTCGACCTTAGCAATGCACCTGAAGCATTTGAATTTGAAGCAAAAGCTCTCTCCTGCCTGCACCCCGGCCGCTCGGCGCGGATCCTGCGCGACGGGCGTGGCGTGGGCTGGGTTGGCGAGCTGCATCCCGCACGGGTGCGCGAGTGGGACCTGCCCAGCGCACCGCTGCTGTTCGAGCTGGACCGGGAGGAGGCGACGCGTCGCGACGTGGTAAAGGCCGCTCCGATCTCTCGATTTCCGCAGGTCCGGCGCGATCTGTCGGTGACGTTGCCGGAAAGCACGCCTTTAAGAGCCCTGAAAGATCGTGCTACTGTTGCGGCAGGGAGTCTGCTGCGCGAGTTTCGCGTCTTCGACGTCTATCAGGGCCCGGGAATCGAATCTGGTCAAAAAAGCATCGCTTTCGGCTTGATTTTTCAGGATAATCACCGCACCCTGAAGGACGATGAGGCGGACCGGCTGATGGCCGGAATTGCCGCCGATCTCCTTGCGAACCTGGACGCGAAGATACGAGAGTAAGCATGGCTCTAACAAAAGCTGAAATGGCGGAAGCGCTATTCAACCAGCTGGGCCTTAACAAGCGCGAAGCGAGAGAGCTGGTGGATCTTTTCTTTGAAGAGGTCCGCGGTGCGCTTTCCAATGGCGAACAAGTGAAATTGTCGGGTTTCGGCAATTTCGACCTGCGCGACAAGAACCAGCGGCCGGGTCGCAATCCCAAGACGGGCGAGGAGATTCCCATCAGCGCGCGGCGCGTGGTGACCTTCCGCCCTGGCCAGAAGCTCAAGGCGCGCGTCGAAGCCTATGCTGGAACCCCGGAACAATAACGAGCTGCCGGCGATACCCGGCAAGCGTTACTTCACCATCGGCGAGGTCAGCGACCTCTGCGGTGTGAAGCCGCACGTGCTGCGCTACTGGGAGCAGGAGTTCCCACAGCTCAAGCCGGTGAAGCGCCGCGGCAACCGCCGCTACTACCAGCGCCAGGACGTCATTGTCATCCGCCAGATCCGCTCGCTCCTGTACGAGGAGGGTTTCACGATCGGCGGGGCCCGCCAGAAGCTCGGGGGCGAGGAAGCGCGTACCGACGTGAGCCAGAGCCAGCAGATCGTCCGCCAGATCCGCGTCGAGCTTGAGGAAGTGCTGAAGATACTTCGCCGCTGAAGTATGATTCGCCCCCCGAGGCAAATCCCCCGCCGCGGTTTGGGTACGGTCGGAGCGTGGCGCAGCCTGGTAGCGCACTTGCATGGGGTGCAAGGGGTCCCGAGTTCAAATCTCGGCGCTCCGACCACTTAAAACCCCACTTTCCAAAAACTCTGTGTCCGCTTTTGTGTCCACCTCAGGATCTGAGCGTGAAGCGGCGCCTCACGCGTTAGTCCTTGTGTCTCTCCTGAGCGCGGCTGAAGTCGAGTTGAATCGCGGCCGCGACGATATCGCGAACCTGGTCGGGAAGGTTGGTTGCGTGCAGCCGGGTCAATAGGGTTTCCCGGTTCGTCATGCCGTGTGCCGCCAGTTCGCGGGTGAACTCACGATCCTTGGGCCGATGCGCGACCTATTTGGAAATCGCCAGATCGTGTGCCTCGAGACACAGGCCGGTGACGCCCACTGTGTTTGGCGTTGTTCACGGGAATGAGGCGATCGCGCCATCCGCGCGGCAGAGTTGCCGTCTCTTCGCCGACACCCTGCGCGTAGTACCCGTAGAGTTCGTGGAACTGAGACCCCTCGCCAATGCTCCCGTCTATGAGATCGGCAAGCTCCGGGTGATTGCGCGGGTAGACGTCAGCCTCGGCCGAGCGGAGCAGGGCTGCCGGGGCATCCGGAAACTGACCGAGAATGGACTGGCTGCCAATGATGACGATTTCGGAATCGTTGGCTATCGATCCGGCTGCCCGGATCAGATGCTCAAGTTCTGAACGCTTCATAGATCTTCCTGCGTTCCTCGGTCGTCAGAACGCCCGCGAAAGGCGACGACTGACGCAGGCGGCATGCTGTTTCACTCTGTTCAGACATGACGGCGGCGACCCGCGGCCAGGGTTGTCTGAGGATGTGCTGCCATTCCTTCAGCCAGGTGGGTGGTTCAGGATCCCGCTGTTTTCCCCAGCGCGCCAGATTGCGGTGCGCGATCGCCAGCAGGCCTGGATCCCTGTCGATCTTTTGGACAATGCGAACGTGCATCGCAAGGCTCCGAGCGTCCAAGACTCGATGGGAGGAGTAGCCTCCAGACGTATCGCTGTGCGTAGGGATCCATGACGAGACCGCCTTCAGGCCGTCGGCTTTCTTGCGCGCACGCATGCGGCGCATACGCTCCGCCGCCGTGAGCGCATTTCCGCTGCGTGGCCTGCCGCGTGGTCTCTTGGCTTGTGCTGGTTCTATGCCCATTATTTATTTATCGTAACGAGTTACGCTAAATAATACCATGGCAATAGTTCAGTGGAGGCCGAAAATGCGGTGCCAGCCATTCCGAGTTCAAATCTCGGGGCTCCGACCATCTAAAGCGCGTCTTTCCTGGAACTTCTCTGTCCGCCTTTGTGCCCACTTCAAGTTTGTGTGCAATCGCACCGCCGGCGCTTAGAGGCTCCCGGTCACAGGGCAGCAGAACTCGGCTGGCCTCGCGCATCCATCATCGGTGCAATCCGGACAGGATCCGCTATCAGCGCGCCGGTCATTGGATGCGCCCAACAGCGATTGGTCGCATTCTTCGCCGGCAGTCTCGGTCAAGGTCCTCAGGGTTGGCGGGGGCGTACCGACGCCCGATCGGTAGCTCCATGTCGACCGGCTAGCCAATCCTGGATCTCTGTGCGCCTCCAGGCCACTGCTCGTGTTGAAACATTGGAAGGCCCCGGAAAGACGTGATTCAGGCGCATCCGCCACAGTGTCGGCGTGCTGATACGCAGGAGCTGGAATACGTCGTTGATGCGAAGGAGCGGAAGGGCAGGGACCTGCGTTTCACCGCCGGTTGGCCGGGCGCATCCTTTATGGAGTGACCCACCAATATCCTTGTCGGGAAGCAGTGTGAGGGTCCAGCTGCCGGAATCGGGAGTTGCATCTCGCTCCTCACATGCGTCCGGATTGTGGCTCCCAGAGAGGAGCGATCGCAGCTTGTTCATAACGGAGGCGTCCCGCATCGATGCGGACATTGCGTCCCTGGGCATAGGATGGTGTTCTGCTTTCGGTCTGCGTTCGAGATGCCGTTCTGACGGGGGACTGCAGCCGCCTGGCCAGCTGCCTCGCCGCGCTGCCGCTCGTCGCCGCTCCCGCTCAGGGCCATGGTGCCGGCGGCCGGTCGCAGCGCGCGCGAGCGGCTTATGATGCGGATCATGAGCCTGGCTCTGTACCCTGTGGAGAACGGCAAGTTTCGCTGCAGGCAGTCCGCGAGGGTGCGCACAGTCAGTGACTGGCCGATAGCGGGTTACACGAACTCCGCCCTCGTTGGCCAGCTTGATGCGAGGCCTTTCGCCGGCACGCGCCGACACGCGCCGGGAGGCGAGGGGGCCTGGGTCCCGTCCCTGCGTGCCGGAAGGGCCCTTGGTTGGGTCCTGTTTTGGCGATGGGTGCCGGCAGCGCTCGCGCTATCCTGTCGTGAGTCGTTCCGGCGGAGGGTTTGCGGCCAAGGTGTACCGCTTGCCCGGTGCTGCCGGGGGCTGCTCACAGTGACGGCGGTTCATCGAAGCGCGCTAGCGGGGGTGCCAAGGCATGTACAAGCGGATTCTGGTGGCCCTGGATGGGAGCACCACGTCCCGGCGTGGACTGTCGGAGGCGTTAGGCTTCGGCCGGCTGGGCGATGCGGTGGTGCTGCGGCTCGTGTGCGTCGTCAGCAGTTCGATAGTGGCTCTGGAGTATGCAGCGGCCGGCGCTGCGTCGCAGGATTTCCTCGGTGACCTGCGTCGCGCAGGCAATGCCACGCTGCAGGAGGCGATGGAGCTGTGTTCCACAAGTAATGTTCGTGCCGAGGCCGTATTGCTGGAGACCTCGGGCGATGACACCGGCGAGCTCCTTGTGAAAGAGGCCCTTGGCTGGCCAGCCGACCTCATCGTCATGGGCACCCATGGGCGCAGCGGCCTGCGGCGCCTGCTGCTCGGGAGCACGGCGGAATTCGTCCTGCGTCATTCCCCGGTGCCCCTTTTGTTGGTGCGCGAAGCAGCGCAGGGTTGACACGGATGCGCGGTGGCATAGAAGGCTCGCACGGGCGGTCCGGGCCGGTATAATCTGGTCGGCCTAAGATACAGGACTGTCCTGGCGAAGACGCAGGCGACAGGGACGCCGATACGACGAGCGTACGCGCGGCGGCTGCCTCGGCAATAACAAGAAACACGGCTGCATACGGGGAATAAGATGGCTATGGCCTCAAAATTTGTGGGACGCATTGTCCGGCGGACGGTGGTGGTGGCCCTTGCCGTCAGCTTCGTCTCGCCGGTATTTGGCCAACGAGTGGCCGATCCTGGTTTCAAGAGCGTTGGCCGGGGCGCGCCGCTCGCTGCAGTGCTTCCGACGCCCGTACAGCCGGCCACTCTTGCGAATGCGAACCCGCAGGAAATGCAGCGCTTCGTCGAGGCATTGAAGAGCTATCCGTTCGTGGGACCCCTGAACCTGCCGGCTTTTGGGGCTCCTCGCGGGAGCGGCCCGGCGCCGCAGGCCATCGGCTCGGCCTGGAACGGCGAGAGTCCGGCCGGCGTGAAGCCCTTGCCGGTGGATATCTTCACATCCAAGGATTTCTACCAGGATCGGGCGCTGTGGACCGATCCGCGCTATTTCCGCTGCAACAGCCCGCAGGGTCTGGAGATGCAGCGGGGCGCCATTTTTCCGGCCACCATCGGCAACGATCCACCCCGCTCTGCCGCTTGGGGCTACTGCGACCGCGATTATCCCCGCGAGGCGATCGTCAGCCCCTATAAGTTCAAGACTGCGCAGGAGCATTACGAAGCGTTACGGGCTGAAACCAAGCGACGCGGCGGTCCCACCAAGCACACGTACGCAACGGTTCCGGGCGAGATCAGCGGCCGGTATGCCCCGGGCAACATCTTCGAGAACTGGTACACCTTGATGCTGGCGGTCCAGTTCCCGACGGTTCTGTCGGTGCTGACGCCGGAATACCAGCAGCGCATGGTCCAGGACGCCTTCCACCAGGGAAATACCAATGCTCCCCAGTGGCCGTCGCAGTACTGCTGGCCAGAGGGGTTCATGCGGCGCTGGTACGCCTTTGCGATCCAGTTCCCGCAATCGGTCATCGTGACGCCCTCGCTGGTGCAAATCATGGCGGGCGTCGCTGATAACTTCGTCACCAACATTCAGGTCGGGCGGGATTTCCGCATGGATGGCGCCGTGCCCCGCCTGGGCGCCGACGTGCCGCGCTGGTATGGCGAAACGGTCGGTTTCTGGGACCACGATGTCCTGATTACCTGGACCTCCAACATCCAGGGCTGGGCGGCACACGGCGCGTTCGAGTTCTCCAACAAGATGCAGACCATCGAGATCTACACACCCACTCGCGATGCAAAAGGGCGGGTGACGGGCCTCAACCATGAAGCCGTTTTCTATGATCCTGATGCGCTCGTGGAGCCGATTCGCATCATCCGCAACTACGCAAAGCTCAGCGGTTTCGAGGAAGGCGCGCCGTACACCTTCATCGAGTGCATCCCGACCATCCTGCCGGTCAAGGGCCATGCGACGGCCGTGTCTCCGGGCCAGGTGATTGAGTACGAAGTGCCCGACACGTACGGCCGTCCCTGGGCCCAGATCTGGGAGAAGTATTTCGAGAAGGGCATGAAAAAGCCGACGGAGGAGGACATCTTCAGCTTTAAGTAGCCGCCGATCCCGTGCCGGCGGCACCTGCCGGCTCTGCGGGCAGGTGCCGCGGCTCAAGACCGGCGTAAAAGCGACGGTTCCAGGGTGCCACCCCCCGTGAAATACCGGGGCTTGGAAGCTGGCTGTGCAAGGCGATAGGGGGCTGCCCACGGGTGTGCGGGCAGCAGGCTACGCGCAGGGACGCGGCGTGGGGCCGCTGGGCACTGCCCCGATGTGCCCCCGTCCGGGTCCCGGCTCGGGGTCGTGGCTTCTTGGCCGAGCCTTTGGCGCGCCTCAAGGCCTCTTGGCCGGTATCTGTCAGGGCACCTCACGGTGGGCGCCGGTCCGCCTGCACGGGATCCCGTCTTCCGATTTTTTGTGCCGATCCCCGTGTTTGAAGTACAACTACAGGCAGAACAAGAAGAAGGGGTGGGGCATGAGCGTAGACCTCAAGGTGCGCAGGGCGCCCAGCGCGGCGGCCGCAGTGCTGCTGTTGGCGCTGAGCAGTGTCACTTGCGCGCAGCAGTTGGGCACGGGCGATCCCTCGCCGACGGCGGATACCGAACTTGGGTTCATTGTCTTCCAGCAACACTGCACGGCCTGTCACGGTAACCCCGCGGTCGAGCGCGCGCCGACCCCGGCACAGCTGAGGTCGATGCCGCCGGAGCGTATATTCACGGCACTCACCACCGGGACGATGAAGTCCGTGGGCGATACGCTGACCGATACCCAGCGCCGTAAGGTAGCGGCCTCGCTGGGCGGCAGGCCGCTGGGGACCGGCGTGTCCGGCGATGCCCGCCACATGCCCAACCGCTGCGGGCCGGATTCGGTGCCGATCGATCCTGAGAACGACCCACACTGGAACGGCTGGGGCGGCGACCTGGCCAATACGCGCTTCCAGTCCGCCGACAACGCGCGCCTTGATGCGGCAAGCCTGCCGAAGCTCAAGCTCCTGTGGGCCTTTGGCCTGCCCAACTCCAGCTCCAGCTACAGCCAACCCACGGTGGTCTCCGGCCACCTGTACGTCGGGGCCGACACGGGCTACATCTATTCGCTCGACGCCAGGAGCGGCTGCGTGCACTGGTCTTTCCGCGCCAAAGCGGGCGTCCGCAACGCGATGACGATCGCGCCGATCCGCGGTTTCCCGGGCGTGAAGTACGCCGTGTACTTTGGCGACCTGCTGGCCAACCTCTATGCGCTGGATGCCAAGTCCGGCCGACTGCTGTGGCAGCGGCACGTCGGGCAGCATTACTCCAACCGCATCACCGCAGCACCGGCCTTCCATGACGGGCGGCTCTACGTGCCGGTGTCGTCATGGGAGGGTATTGCCGCCGCGGTCAAGGACTACCCGTGCTGCCAGTCCATCGGCGCCGTCTTGGCGGTCGACGCCAACACCGGCAAGCCTCGATGGCGAACGCCGGTAATCCCCGATGGGGCAAAGCCCCTGGGCCCCAATGCCGCCGGCACGATGCTCTATGGGCCGGCCGGCGCACCGGTGTGGAACACGCCCACCGTGGACGTGGCGCGGCGGCGCGTGTACTTCGGCACGGGCGATGCGAGCACTTTCCCGGCTGCGCCGACCTCGGACGCCGTGATGGCACTGGACCTGGACACGGGCAAGCTCGCCTGGTTTTACCAGGTGTTCAAGAACGATTCCTTCCTCGTGGGCTGTCCGGTGAAGGAGCCCGTCAACAACTGCCCGAAGACCCAGGGACCCGATTACGACATCCCGGCCTCGGTCACCCTGCGCACGGTGGGCGGCCGCGACCTGCTGTTCGTGTCCACCAAGCCGGGCGACATCCTGGCCTTGGATCCGGACCATGAGGGCGCGCTGGTATGGCGCAAGAACCTGACCGGGCCGGTGGTGGGGGAGAACCCTGCCGGTAGCACGACTGGCCTGGCGACCAAGTCCACGGGCGTCCTGTGGGGCGGGGCGATCGGCTCCTCGATCAGCTACTTCGGGCTCACCGGTGGTGGTGTCGTGGCCCTGCGCACGGCCGACGGCGAGCGCGTCTGGTCCCAGTCCTTCGCGGCGCCCGGGGTCAAGGGCGCCAGCAACGCGGCGGCGGCAATGGCGACGCCCAGCGTGGTGTTCGTCGGCGGCGCCGACGGCGCGCTGACGGCCTTGTCGCCCGTCGATGGCGCGACGCTCTGGCAGTACAACACCAACCGCAGCTTCGAGGCGGTCAACAAGGTGGCTACCAAGGGCGGCTCGATCCTCTCCGGCGGGGCAGTGGTGGTGGACGGTCGCGTCTACGTCGGCTCGGGTTTTGGCGTGGTCGGTGGCATCACCGGCAACGCGGTGCTCGCCTTCGGGGTGGAGTAGGACGCGCAGCCGCCGGCACCCCTGTCGACCCCGGGTCTCGGCGCGGGGCGCGCCTGGCCCGGCGGCATCGTGAGGTGCTCGCCGGCGGTGCAGTCGCTCCACGCTGACCTGCGCGGGCGGCTTGACCGGGCGGTAGCCGCCGGGTGAGTCGTCGATCCCTCAGAAGCCGCGTCGTCTCGGTTCCGCCCGCGGGTGCGGCCAGCCAGGCCCGACAGCACTAAGCAGGGACGGTGCAGGAGCAGTCGAGGGGATTTCCTTCACGGGGTGACCGGGGCCACGTCGCCCGTCGTCAGGGTATCTTCCGGCTCTCGCAGACGCCCTGACCGCAGCCTTGCCGCCTTTCCCCGTCGTGCGCATCGTGCGATCGCTCGGGCGGGGCCAGGCGTTTCGGGGCGAGCCTGGCCGCCCGAGGCGCAGCGGTGCGTACAGTGCCCCATCGACGTCACGGACGGTTGGCTACAGGATATCGGACCGGACCGGCGTGCTGTGCGGCCGGGAGGAGCTGGCCGGGGCGCAGGGCCTGCGCGTTGTGTTTCAGGCCGAACACGTGATGGCAGCGGACCAGCCCGTCGGGCATGCGGTGTACCCGTGCACGCGGGCCGATCTGGGGCAGCTGGCCCGCGAGCTGGCTGTGGCCGGGGAAGCGGGCGGAGCGCATGGCTAGGCAGGGCACACTGGAGCGGGTGGTGCCTGTCGGGCCCGCGCGAGACTTGCGCCGCCGCTGGCGGCGGCGCGGGGACGTTGCTTGCTCCGGAGGCCTTCACCGAGGGCCCGAGAGACCTGCGTCGTGGCCTTTTCGCGGTCCTGCGGCCCGGTCCTGTCCCAGCCCGGTCGCCCGCAGTAATCCGCAGGGATGCAAGCTGAGAAATGGCCAGGAAAATCCGGACGCAGAACCCTTGACCCTCCCGGTCCCGACCGGTCTAATACGCGACTCGCAAAGTCCCCCTTCTTCGGGCCCAGGTAGCTCAGTTGGTAGAGCAGCGGATTGAAAATCCGCGTGTCGGTGGTTCGATTCCGCCCCTGGGCACCATCCCTGCAGGTAACGCCGTCCGATAGCGTCGCAGGGAGCCAGAAAACCGTCCAAGAACTCGCAAAGCAGGCCCGTCGTTTGGACGCGGTTCGGGCAAGTCCATCCGGCGCCTATCAGCACGTCCTTGAGGAAAAGGGGCTGGACATCAGGTTCGCCTGCGAGACCTTGGGTTTGAGCCAGCGACGCAGCCCCTGTTTTGAAAGTTCGATCTCCGCGGGAGCCGCATCTTTAATGCACCGACCCCCTGGCCGTGCTGCGCAAGTGCGGCCCGCGGTCATCGCCCCGCAGACCCCGGGTCTGCCGCGTCCGGCCCGTCAAGCAACTGGGTGACTGCGGACTGCCGGCGGCGATTGATCGTGACGGTAAAGACGTCCGGGCGCGAATAATGCCCGACGGGGTCCAGCACGTACTTTGCCGCCTCCAGCCACGAGAGGTCGATATCCGCGTAGACGATTCCCTCTTGGGTTGCCGCCAGTTTTTCGGTCTTGAGTTGCATGTCTGGCCCGTAGATCCTCGCGTATCCACCGCCGAGGTACAGCTCTGGTTGATCGGCTGCGCCAATCCCGAATGCGGCGAGACCCTTCGGCCCGACCACGAGCGTGGACATGAGAACGAAGGTCCCGTTCTCCGCAGCGTAGGTCTGGTTGATCGCACCCATCGAGTCGCCGATGAGCACGGGATCACCGAGCGGGAACGGCCACGACGCAACGTGCACCTGTTCGCCGAGCGACGCCAACGCGAACTTGCTCAGCGACTGCAGGTGCTCGGCGCAATTCAGCGCACCGACCCGCCCCACGCTGGTCTGGGCGACCTGCAGGTCTGACCCGTCACCTTGACCGAACAGTTCCCGCTCGAAGCGTGTTGGCTTCAGTTTGCGCCGCTGGATCTTGGTTACCCCGTCCCGGTCTATCAGCATCTGCGCCATGTACAAGGTGCCGCCGGCCCGCTCACTGAAGCCGAAGGCGACAGCAATACCGCAAGCCTGCGCCGCCTCGCGGATCCGCTCTACCTCCGGTCCATCGGCCCGAATGGACTGCTGCCGATAAGCGATGATGTACGGCAGCGTCTGCGCCTGG
Source organism: uncultured Pseudomonadota bacterium (assembly GCA_903868595.1). Classification (GTDB taxonomy): domain Bacteria; phylum Pseudomonadota; class Gammaproteobacteria; order Steroidobacterales; family Steroidobacteraceae; genus ZC4RG30. Next base: position 133,290 of record CAIPVV010000053.1, on the reverse strand, counting down.
GTGTGTGTCAGCATGAAGCCCGGATAGCCGGGTATCCACAACTCCGGAAAAGCTACCAATTGCGCGCCACCGGCAGCCGCCTCGCGTATCAGGGCGACCGTCTTGTCGGTCGTGGCGTCGGCATCAAACCAGACGGGCTCCGCCTGAACGGCAGCCGCCCTGAAAACCATGCTCATCGTGGACCTCCGGTATTGGATGCGTTCCTGTCGGGATTCTCTGTTCCGTGTCTACGCATGAGGCGAAGTCTCCGTTGATGCCGGTCACAATCGCGTCGCAGCCTTACAGGCTTGCCAGCGTGTAGGGGCGGAAGACCCCATCCGCCTGCGCCAGTCCCAGGTCAGGCAAGCCGCGAGCCGCAAAAATCCTCAGTGGTAGGAATGCGCATTTCTTGCCTGATTATTGCGCGTTTGTTTTTTATTTTGGCGAGTCAATCGATTTGTGGCGCCTTGCTTTCCTGCAGGCACGAAGCCAGCGACCTATTATCTTACTATGTTAGTTAAAGACAACCGGTGTTCCGGCTGCGCGGTCTTCTCGCCAGCGCCGCAGGATGCTGGCTTGGGCGCTGAAGGCGGCCCCGTAGCTGTTATCGGCGCTATGCTGCAATCCACCGCCCCACGCGGCGATTCGCCACGCCTGCTCTGAAATGGCTTGCTGCTGCGTGGCTTGTGACAGGGGCGGCAGCGGCCGCCGAGACCATCCACGTTGCGAGCCTCAGTTTGGCGCCCTATGCCGGCAAGGATGTCGTGATCGCCCGCGGTGGCAAACCGGTCGCGCAGCTCACGCGGCTGGAAGCCGCGGCCCGCAAGATCCTTTTCGGCGTGCTGAAGGGCAAGGCCACGGTCGCCAAGGATTTCGACGCCGCGCTGCCGGCGCAGGTTCTGGCGGTGTTCGAGGGTCGCTGATGCGCCTGCTCCTCGACACGCACGTGCTCCTCTGGTCCGTCCTGGACAGCCGGCAGCTGACGGCGGCGACGCGCCACGGCCTGGCCGACGCCGAGGTGGTCTACGTGTCGGCCTCCTCCCTCTGGGAGATCGCCATCAAGACGCGTCTTGGCAAGATGTCAGGGGATCCGGCGGACTTTGCGGCGTCGATCCAGAGCAGCGGCTTCCTGGCGCTGCCCGTGACCGCGACGCATGCCGCGGCGGCGGCCAAGCTGCCGGGGCACCATGGGGATCCTTTCGACCGGCTACTGCTGGCCCAGGCCTTCCAGGAGCCGCTGAGATTGGTGACGGCAGACAAGATCCGGGTCGCCTACGGCGGTGCGGTGGAGCGGATCTAGCTGGCCGGCCGCATGGGATCGGGGCGATCGATCGCGGCCGTATCCGTTTCGCTGGACATGGGGGAGGAGGGCGCCCGTTGTCACGTTTTGCAGAGAAACGTGCTCAATACGACTCTGGTGTTCGTCGGCAGTAGCCCGTAAACCGCTGGTCGTCCCGCCGGGGCACCAGAACTGGGGCTATTGCCTCCTCGGGTGCCGACAGAGACCTTTCCCTTGGCAATCTTGGGGATACTGAACTTCACCGCGAAGCCCGCGGTGTCACGGACCCATTGGGTGCTATTGCACAATGGCTTGGCGAGATTCGCCGCGTCATAGGCGTGAAGGATCGCCGGGCCGCATCCCGGAGAGCAGGCGTGCTGGATCCTGCGGCGGGTGAAGTTGCCTGTGGCCTACCCGCAGGTGCGAAGCGCGGCCAGCATCTGCCGGTGGTAGGCCCGGGAGCCGGGATCGCGGACGCGTTGGCGAGCCGGGAGAGGTCCCGCTGCTCCGGGATATCCACCCGCAAGCGGGCCTGGTTCGCGGGCAGTCCACGCCACCTCGACACGACTCAATTTCTGTGTCGGGCTTACCCCGCCTGAACTTCGAACGCCGCCTTAAGTCCGGCAGGCTTCTAGGAACGTCTGTTGAACTTCGTTATTGTGGCCCAAGAATGCGCAGAACCTCCTCATGATGATCGGAAGAGTCACCGTCACCCTGCTGGCCTGCTTTATCTGTGCGGGGGCGAGGTTGGCCTCCTGCGCCGAGGCATTCGACTTTGGGCTTTCCGCTGGCGGGGCTCGCCTGGATGGCGTATCGGTCGAGAGTACGGTGAAGTCTGCGCCGACCGTGGTTCTGGTGGCTGGCCTTCACGGCGAGGATTCAAGCTCCGTCGCGGTACGCGCTGCCGTTGCCGCTTATGCGCAGCATGGCCGGCGGACAGTGCGTTTGCTGGCCGTCCCAGTCGCTAACCCGGATAACGCGCCCTTGGCGTTTCCGCCGACCGGTGTCGCCTACCGCGAGAACCCGGAGTCCAATGCGTTATGGCGATGGCTGGGTAGCCAGGCACCGGACCTGGTGCTGGTGGCGGGGGAGGACACTTCCGGCCTTGCCATGGCGCTGGGTGCAAACTCCGTGGCCAACATGGGTCGCGTGCCGGCGCGTCACTGGGACGGGGCCGGGGACCAGCTGGCTACGCTGGGGCGCCTTCCGCGCTCAGAGGCAGGCCTGGAGCTCCAACGACGCCGCTCCCGTTCCCCGCGGCAGCTTGCCACGGAGCTCGCCGCGCACTACGGGCGGGATTTTGACCAGCCCCTGTACATCGGCGCGATCGCGCTGATCGCTCGCGTGAGGCTGGGTGACCTCGCCGACGTGCAGCGGATCGTGGAGCCCTGGGTCGACGGCTCCAAGGACAGCCTCGCCCGACCCAGCGCCCTGGTGATGGCGGGGCACATCGTGTTCACGGAGCTTGCGCGGCGTACGGGTGATCCTCGCTATGTCGCCGCGGTGCGCAAGGTTGCCGAGCTGGGCTTCGATGCCTCCGGACAGATGCGGGAGGCCATGCCGTATCACGGTGAGTTCAGCGATTCGGTGTTCATGGGCACGGTGATCCTGGCGCAGGCGGGCGCGTTGACCCACGAGGGGAAGTATTTCGACATGGCCGACCGCCACCTGCGGTTCATGGAGCTGCTGGATCAGCGGCCCGACGGACTCTACCGGCACCAGCCCGCGAGCGATGCGGCCTGGGGTCGGGGCAATGGCTTCGCGGCGCTGGGTCTTGCGCTGACGCTCTCGGAACTGCCGCGCGACCAGGCGGGCTACGGCCATGCGCTGCAGGACTACCGCAAGCTGATGGCGGCGCTGCTACCGCTGCAGACCCGCGACGGGCTGTGGCGCAATGTCGTGGACCACCCTGGGGCGTACGCGGAGTTCTCGGTAACGGCGATGATCGGTTTTGCGATGCAGCGTGGCCTGGAGAACGGCTGGCTGCGCGGCAGCCCCTACCGCCGCGCCGTGCAGCGTGCCTGGGTGGCGGTTAACTCGCGCAGCGCCGCCGCTGGCACGTTTATCGACGTCTGCGAGTCGACAGCGCGCATGACGTCGCTGGATCAGTACCTCAAGCGCGCGGCGATTCTGGGCGAGGATGCGCGTGGGGGTGCCATGGCCATGCTGTTTGCGACGGAACTCATGGATACCGGCACGACTCCTTACAAGCACTAAAAATCGGGGCGCGAGCACCATGCGATTCCTTGCACTGATGAGTATTCTGGCGCTGTCCGCGGCCCCCGCCGTCCTGCCGGCGGCTGAGCAGGTATGCGACCGCTCGGATTCCAAGTCCACGCCCTCTCCCGACGGGCAGTGGATCGCCAACGTACAGGAGGAGGTTTGCTCGACGCCCACCGGCGCAGCGGCCGGCATCACGGTGGTAATCGCGTCGGCGCAGGATCCGGCTCACAGCAAGCGGGTCTTCCTCATGCCGGTGCCCCGTTCCCGCGACGACTGGCCCCGCATTCGCTGGCAGGGGGCGAAAGCGCTGCAAGTGAGGGTGGCCAACCTGTCGGAAGCGTCTCCGCCGGAGCCGGAGTTCGAGGGGATCCAGGTCTCCCTGGCCTACTGTGGTGACAACCCGGCGGACCGCGAGCGACTCCTCGCCTATAAAGCATCTGTAAAGCAGTGGCAGAAGGACGTCGGCGCCTGGGTCCAGAAGCGCAAGCAGGACGCGGAGGCCGCCGGCCCCATGCCACCGCGGCCCGAGGAGCCCCTGCTCGCCCCGGGCCGCTGCGTCGACTAAGCACTAGCGACCCCGGCCTTACGCGAGCCGGTAACGGCCGCGGCGGGCCACCAGCCGGTCGGATCGGGCAAAAGACGCCCGACGCGCCCGCCTGATCTTGCTGCGGGCCGAGGGCCAGAGGCGGGATGAAGCCTCGGAGCGGATCGACTACAGCGGAGGGTTTGTGGCCAAGCCGCGCAAGCGGTTCGCCGAGCAGCGTATCGCCGGACTCTGCAGCCGGCACATCGGCCCGGTGGCAACGGTGCGTACTGCGGACCTGAACGCACGGATCTTGCAGGCGACGCGCCACGCACCGAGCAGCGCGAGGCATGGGACGACGCGCAAGCTGGCGGAGTAGCGTCTGCGACCGCAAGAGAACGCTCCTGCGCTCCATCCGCCGCTACGACACAGCCCCTCGCACCGTGAAACGGCACTATGCCGATCCGTCGCGACACATCGGCACACCATCAGCCGTTACCCGCCACTGGCGGCCGCGGGAGTCATCCACGAGGACTGCGGGCGCGCGGTGCTCCCGGGCGGCCGTCGACGTTCGGCGGTAGCTGGGCCCGGGGGCGTCGTCAGCGAAGACTTTCACCCCGGCCGCGACGACAAGGACGCCCCTAGCCGCGTCAGACGCCGGGCTGCTAAGCTGCTGCGGAAGCAGATGCCGATGCCGATGCCGATGCCAACAACAATGAGCCACAGGGGACAATAAAATGAAACGTTCCGTTGCCTTGATCGTCGCTGCGCTCGCTGTCGCAGCACCGGCCTTTTCCCAGATGCCCCTGCGATCGCTGGCGGATCCTGTGAAGGCTCATCCGGATCCGGAGTCGCTGTTCAGCAGCAAGGACGCGAAGCTCAACGTCAACAAACAGGCGGCGCTGCACATCATGCGTGAGCTTTTGCAGTGCAATCAGTGGGACCGCGCCGGCGAGTGGTTGACCGACAAGTACATCCAGCACAACCCGATGGCCGCCTCGGGCCTGGCGGGCGTCAAGAAGTATTTCATCGAGGTTGCCAAGCGCAAGCCGACGCCAACCTGCACGAAACTCACCAGCCCCGTGGTTGCGGTGCAGGCGGAGGGTGACTACGTTACCGTCCTCGCCGTGCGTGAGTTCAAGTACGCCGATGATCCGTCCTTGTCGTACACCAGCACGTGGTTCGACACGTGGCGCTTCGTCGGCGGCAAGGCCGATGAGCACTGGGATCCGGCGACGCTGCCGGCACCGGTCAAGCCCTAAGCCAACGGCCGGTTGCTCCTCGCAGGGGCGGCCGGTGCGCCCCTTCGGTTCCGGCTCCCGGCGCGGTACCGAGCCCACCCCGGGGCAAGCGGTGGCGCAGCGCATCGGCATCGCGCCGGTACGAGCGCCACCCGCAGCGATGAAGCAGAAGACCCCAACGGCGTCGGCCCCCGAGGGCGGCACCCTGCAGGGTCTCGATCGCGAACGGCGCGTGCGCGAGGCGCTGCCAGTCATCCAGGCTGTTGTTTTGCGCGATGTCCGTCGGATCGCCGCGGATGCAGAGGACCGGCGTAGGCAGGTCGAGCAGCGCGTCCTTCCTCAGGTCCCTGCCGGGGATGGTGCGCGGGCCGTCATGGAGGATGCCGGGGTGTTGCAGGACCACCGCGGTGACCCGGCGAGCCTTGGCAGCGCTGATAGCCTGGAGGCCGCCGCAGCGGAAGCCCGACACGGCAGCCCTCTTCGGATGGATCTTCCCGAAGTGCGGCCTGCCAGTGCGCGGGTTCGGGGCGATCGCCAGCGTCCGGTCCGCCGCCGTGGTTCACGGCGTTGGTAGCTGTCCGGGCTGCGGCGCCTGTCCTTGCAACGCCTGCCCCTGAGGTGTGGGACCAGGAGGAGCCGGGGGCAGCGGCGCAGCATCCGGGCCACTGCTGATACTCCCGCTGGCGATGAGGCGGTAGCCGTGCGAGACCAGCGCCAGGAGATGAAAGCGCGTGCTCGCACCACCTAGGGCCCTCGGCCAGCGGCAAGATCAGGCAGGCTTGCCGGGTCTGTTCCCGACGCCCTGCGTTCGTCAGGGTGCTGGCGTCTGTCATGGACGCCCTTACAGTCTCTAAAGGGTTGTTACAGTGCGCTAGGGAGAGCCGGCGCGCCGCCAGTCGTAGTAGGCGTCCAGCACCTTCAGCCGCTCCTGGCCCGGCATCGGTGCGGGACCGGGATTTACACCAAAGCGCATCACCAGCGGCTGTCCTTCGGTGAACGCTGGCCAGGCCGGAAGGCCGCCGCCATTCGGATCACCACGGCTTGCGAAATTCACCCAGTAGCCTTGCATCTGCTCGGATAGCGCCCGATCTTCCGCTGAAGGGGCGGGGCGGCCGCCAACACCTAGGTTGCCGAATACGTAGCCCACTTCCTGGCCGTGGCCGGAGCCGTTAGGGTTGTTCGCGCTCGGTCGGTCGAACCAGTAGACGTACGCCCGGTGCTTGCCGTGCGTCGAGGCAAGGCGGGCCCAGGTGTACTGCCCCCAATTAAAGCCCGTGTCACTGCGCAGGAGCGTGGCGGAGCGCGTTGTCTGCTCCTCCGTGGCATGCGGATAGGTGGAGAGGATTGCCTCCGCGTGCTTGCCGTAGCCGTCCCGGACTTCCCGCTCGAACGTCGCCGGATCGGTCTTGCGCGCGCCAAATGCCGCGGCTTCGTCCGAGACGTCGCCGACCAGAATCGGCGTGTCGTTGAAGCGACCCTGGCGCCACAGTGGGAACTGGTCCGCGCTGATCACGTAGCGATCCACCGGCGGCCAGAAATGCGGCGCACCGGGGGCCCGTTGCGCGACCTCCAGCTGCTCGGCGGGCAGGGCGCGCGCATCGGCCAGGGACTTGACGCCCAGGCTGTCGAGCCAGGCCTTGCCGGCAGCTTCCGCCATGCGCAGGGTCTGCAGGTTGGTGCCCGCCCAGGGCGAGTCCTGCGGCGGCGTGAAATTTGCGCCACTCTCCGAGATCACCGCCCGAAACAAGCCTTTGGCCCGCGGTGAGCCCGCCAGCATGCTGACGGCATAGCCCCCCGCCGAATGCCCCAGGATCGTGACCTTCGACGGGTCGCCACCGAAGCGGGCAATGTTCTTCTGTATCCACTGTAGTCCCGCGAGCTGGTCCAGCAGGCCATAGTTGCCTGAACCATGGCCGCTTTCGCGGCTGAGCTCGGGGGTGGCCAGGTAGCCAAATGGCCCGACCCGGTACGCGATGCTAACGAACACAACGCCCTTGCTGGCGAAACGGGCGCCGTCATAGAGCGGGGCGCTGGTCATCCCGCCGTTGAACCCGCCACCATAGATCCACGCGATCACCGGTCGCTTCTCACCGGACGCCTTGGCAGGGGTCCAGATGTCCAGGTAGAGGCAATCCTCGCTGGCCACGATGCCGGGTGCCTGGCTCGCGAGCGAAGCGGGGTTTTGCATGCAGGCCGGGGCGAAGGCGATGGTCTGGCGGACGCCGGACCAATCCTTCGGGGGTTGGGGCGCTTGCCAACGCAGCCCACCCACCGGGGGAGCCGCGAACGGGATGCCCCTGAAGATCCCGACGCCACCTTCAACGCTGCCGGCGACTTTGCCGCCGGTGACAGTGGCCTCTCTGAGCTGCCCTAGGGCCGGCGCACCGAGTGTCAGGAGTACCCAGGCCAGGCAGGCACTACCCAAAATATTCTTCATGATGGATTCCCGCTTCTTGTTGGAATTGAGCGTTGGGGTCCCGAGCGCCGCCGCGCCAGGGCAGCACCCGCCGAGACGATTCGGCCATCCTACTCCAAGGACGGTCTGGGGGACTTGCACCGGCGGGGCCTTCCAAGCCCCCCCGTACACCTCGCCCGACGAAGGGCCTATGCTCGGGGGCGCGAGCCCGCCGGGCCTCACCCGAGGTGGTGGGCGGCAGGAAGCAACGCCAACAACCGAAGTGGCGCTCCAGTTGAAGTCCGCATTCCACGCCGGGGGATTCATGAAGAAAATGCTTGTTGCACTGTGCTTGCTGGCATCGCTGCTGGGTTCAGGCTTCGCCAGCGCCGAGGGCTGCAATCGCGATTGCCTGAATAGGCACCTGGACGCCTACCTTTCGGCGGTGGTCAGCCACAAGCCGGAGGCGGGAGGCCTGTGGGTCGGGTTTCGGCAAACCGAGAATGCCGTCGTCATCCCCGAGGGGCAGGGTGTGTGGAAAAACGTCACGGCCCTGGGTTCCCTGCAGCGCCATTACCTGGACCCGGTGCAAGGGCAGGCCGGCTACTTCGGCACGGTGTACCTGGGGGAGGAGGAGGCCGTCGTGGCGCTGCGCCTGAAGGTGCAGTGGAACCAAGTCACCGAGGCCGAGTGGTTCATCGCGCGCAAGGGGGATCCCGGGGTGACGGGCGAGGCCGGCAAGACGCCTTTCAACCTCGATACGCTGCGCGCGACACTGCCTGCCCAGCGCGTGGTTCCCAAGTCCGAGCGCCTGCAGCACGAGGCGCTGCAAGCCGTGGTGAATACCTACTTCGACGGCATCACCAATCACAACGGCTTTATCGTCAAGGGACACCCGGGCTGCACTCGCTACGAGAACGGGTTCCCAACGTTCAATTCCCCGATGCAACCGGGCATGGACATTGGCAACCACGACAAGACGGACTGCCGCACGCAGGCTGACTTCGGCGTGGGCATCGTCGCCATCCGCAATTTCTACGTGATCGACGACGAGGCGCAGGCGGTGATGGTGTCGGCCATGTTCCGCCGCGATGCGAGGAATCCCAAGCGTCGCAACCACTTCACGGAACTGTTTCACGTCGATCACGGCAAGATCCGGGACATCCACGCTGCGTTCTATTACCCGCCGGAAGACCGTCCCGTGCCGAATTGGCCGCCTTACGACGGGTTGTTCCCGCTGCCAGCCAGCTACCACTGACGAGTCCGGCTGGCGGGGCCTTGCGCCGACGCAGCGTCCCTTTCTCCCTGCGGCGTTGGCGCGGCCCCTCTCGCGTTGGCCTGAAACAGAGGTCAACTGCCCGCCTCCCGGATTTCCAGCACCAGAATCCGGCTCTTCCCGTTGCTCTTCCACGGGCGCCTTCTCGCGGCCTGCAAAATGTGACGGCAATCGCAGATTCCTCTGTGCGCGCTGCGTCCTTGGTGGAATGCCGGTACAGACTGGCGGCGGAGCAAGCGGCGTATCCAAACCGCCTGCCACTGAGCGTGAGAGCCGCTGCGCGCGTTAAGGGACAGCTCGGGCGACCTGAACCAGCTTCGATCCTGCGTTCAGTGGATCAGGATCCTTGTCTCCAAATGCAGAGGGTACGGGACAGGGGCTGTCCGCGAGGATTGCGTCAACACGTGGCCGCGGCAACGTTCGCTGCGTGATGTCAACCCAGGGACCCATCACCCGTTATGTCGGTGTCTCGCGATGGAATGGTCGGTACATAGGGTCTGGCCATGCGGTTAATTAATTAGGGGAATTTTCTCATGCGTATTCGTAACTTGCTCATCGCCTCCGTGCTTGCCGCCACCAGTGTGGCTGCCTTCGCCCAGACGACGACCACGGGCGTCGTAGCAGACAAGGCCGACATCAAGGCCGACAGGGCAGAGCGCCTGAAGGATGCGGCCGCTCGTAATGCCGACAGGCGGACGCTGCAGTCGGACAAGCAGGCCAACGCTTCCGCGGACACCATCGCGACCGACAAGAAGGACCTGAGCGCCGACCGCAAGGACCTCAAGGCCGACAAGACTGACCTGAAGTCCGACAAGAAGGACCTGAAGGCGGCGAAGCAAGCCCGGCGCGCCAGCAAGGCCGCCAAGCACAACACGCCGTAGACAAGGTCGAGGGCTCTGGCGCACTGATCCGGAGGTCAGGAAGTGCGCCACGCCCCACCCTTCAGCGCGGCTTTCGGGGTGTACCCGGCAGGTGCGGCGCGCTACCCGAGGGCTAGCGGCGCTGCGCGCGCCGTTTGCCAGTGCGGACAGAGAGTCGAGAGGCCGGGTAAACAGGTCTCAAGTCTCAGTCGCCAGGCGGCCGGGACGGCCAAGGACGCGAGCCGGGACCTGACCGGCTTTCTCATCTACAACCTGGGCACCGACGGGAAGTGGCAACTGCCCGCCCTGAAGGACTGTGCCGACGGCAGCCCGGATTACGGTGGTGGCGCCTCGCTGAAGCTGTCGTTCCAAGCGCCCTAGCTGGCTAGAGGTTGGCCGGTAACGCCGGGGCGGTTGGGCGTTTCCGGCTGGGCCGGCGTGCACAGCAGCGATCAGATGTCGCCGCTGTGGCCGGCGCGCGCTAGAATCCGCCGCCCCTCCCGGGCAACTACAGGTAGCGCGCATGGCCAAGGCCAAAAAGAAATCCACCCGGCAGGCGCTCATCCCGCCTCATCCGCCCGTTCCGCAGCCGAAGGAAATTGGCGAGCTGTGCGCGGATGTCTATCGCCATGCGTTGAAGGCTGCCCGCCAGCAGGGCTTGGATGAGCAAACCGTCGAGCAGGCATCGCTCAGCGCGATCCAGGCCTTCATGAGCGCCTGTGTGCGCCAGTCCAAGGCTGACTGGAAGGCCTATACGAAGGCCACCGGCGTCCACGCCGCGTTCCTCGAGACGAAGAAGCCGGTACGGAAGGCGGCCAAGAAAGCCGCCAAGACGGCGGCACGCCAGTAAGCCGCGGGGCGCCGGGCGTTGCGCCCCGTGCGCGTCGCGGGTTCCGCGCGATGCGGTGCCGGAGCTGCCACTGCAGTTACGGGCAGCGCCGGTAGGCCGGGAAGAACGCCCGGACACCGCGACCACATTGCAACGGGCGTAGGGAGAGCTCGGCCTGCCTCGTGGCGGCTGCGTAGCGGGTGTTGAGCCGGTCGATTGCGTTGACGAGGGTCAGCAGCGCGATGGGCCGCAACAGGTGGCGGGTGAACTGGCGCCAAAGCGCGGGCTCCCGCAGCGCACGTGTCGTTGTCGGCAGGCTCCCCGTGTTCGGGTGGTGCGCCGCCGCGCCCACGTGGTTATTCCTGTGGCAGGTCCAAGTCAGGCATCGGCGCCCGTCCCGCAAGCGCGGATGCCCTGCCGGGCAGCTTCGCCCGTGCACTGCCTGCGCACCCCCTCCTTGGGGGGGCTCAGCTCGCCCGCCGGCAGCGCCGCCAGGCCGCGGGAATCACGGTCTTATGCGAGGGCATCCACATAGAGCCAACGCCCCTCTCGCTGCTCGAACCGGCTCAACTCATGCAGTCGGCTGGCCCGACCGCCGAGTTGGCTGCGCGCGACGAACTCCACCGTCGCATGGGTTGCGTCGATTGGAACGTGCCGGCGCACGTCCAGTCCGAGCCAGCGCAGGGCCGGCGGGTTGGGCTCCAATGCCCGGGGGCGCGTGTCCGGATGCCAGGTCTCCAGCAGGTAGTCGGTCAGACCCAGCACGTAGGCGCTGTAACGCGAACGCATCAGGTCCTCGGCTGTGGGGGCCTGAAGCCGCAGCGGCCCGCTATGCCAGCGCCCACAGCACTGCGCGTAGGCCAGGGGCCGGCCGCAGGGACAGGGACCGGACAGCGTCGGGTGCAGGCAGCTCATGCGCGGGATCGTGACGGAGGAGGGCGGGTGGCGGCAAGCGGCGTCTGGATCGACTAATCCTGCTCTTCCACCACGGCCTTGCGTGCCTTGCGCCAGCCGAAATTGTAGACCAGGCCCAGCGCGATGGCCCGGCCCTGCACGTGCTGCTGCGTGATATCCGTGAAGCTTGCCGCCTGGGTGATGCGGCGCGAACCCTGGCCGTTGAAGACGTCCGTCAGGGTGGCCACGGCCAGCAGGTTGAAGCGAATCTGGCGCTTGTAGCCGGCATTGGTCTGGTTGCTGGGGCCCTGGGACCCCTGGGGCGTGAGCCGGCCCGCCGAATGCGTGAAGGACAGCTGCAGCGTGTCGAAGGCGCTGGCATGGTAATCAAGACTGGCCTTGCCGTTGAGCCCGGTCGTAGTCCTCAAGCCCGCGCCGAGGGAGAACGAGTTCACCTGGTTGTGGAAGAGGTTCCCGCTGAGCCCGAACCGCAGCGCGGGAAGCAGGCGGCCGTTGGCTGAGAGCTCCAGCCCGCTGGAGCTGCTCAGCGGCAGGTTGGTCCGCGTTACCAGCACCGTGTCGGCCGTAACCGCCTGCGCGACGTCAGTGATGCCGTTGAAGTTGCGACGCAGGTAGCCGGTGACGCTGTAGACAATACGCGTGGCGTCGATGCTGTAGCCCAGTTCGTAGGCGCGCGAGAGCTGCGGCAGCAGGTAGGGGTTGCCGGACCGCAGGTTCTGCGGATCACTGTGATCCACGTAAGGGTTTAGCGAGCCCGCGTCCGGCCTGGAGATGCGTCGCGTCGCGCTGAAGGTCAGCGTGGCATCGGCCGGCAGCGAGCGCTCCAGGTGTAGGCTCGGGAAGAGCTGGGCGTAGCTGCGCAGGGTTAGCTGGCGCGGCGTCCGCTGCTCGGCGTTCGTACTGGTGCGCTCCAGGCGCAGGCCGCCGAGCACATTCCAGCCCCACACCGTGTTCTCGTAGCTGACGTAGGCAGCGCGTACGAGCTGGCGGTACCTGAAGTCATTCGTGAGGCTGGGATCCCCTACCGCGGTGTCGTTCAGCGCATTCATCGTGTCACTGGAGTTCACGTAGCTGCGATTGTCCTTCCGGAAGGAGAGGCCTGCGCGCAGGCTCTCGTCCTTTGCCAGTGGCAGGCTGTAGTCGGCGTTCAGGTCGGTCGAGGCGAGGTCAACGCGCTGGAGGGAGTGTGAGTACCGGGGCGCGGCGATCGGCAAGTACGCGAGGTCCGTGTACGCGTAGGTGTCGCGGTTGGAAGAGAGGCCATGGTGCAGCGAGACGCTCAGATGCTCATCCTCCCGGGCCAGCTTCTGGTCGAAGCTCACGCGCTGGTCGCTGTCCATCGACCAGAGCTGGTCGACGCCGTCGCGCTCGGTGAGGCTGCTGACCTGGCCACCGGCGAGGGCGCTTTGCGACTGGTTCGTGGAGGGAATGCGGCCAGTGCGCCCGCCACGGCTGATGTACACGCGCATCGACTGGGCGTCGTTGAAATCGTAGCTCATCCCGGCCCGGGCGCTGGGCATGGCGCGGTGGAGGTCCTGGTTGAACTGGCTGTGGGTCAGAAGGCTCGCTTCGCCGGGCAGCTGCGGGACGGTCCGGTCCGAGGTCGCCTGCGTCTGGCGGTCCTCTTCCCGCAGCGTGAAGCCGCCGAAGATCCCCAGGGCGCTGGAGCCGTAGCGGGCATTCGCGCCGACGCTGGAGCGGTGGCTGTTGCCGCCATTGGCATTGGCCGACCCGGTAAGGCCTTCGCGCCGACTCTTGCGCGTGACAATGTTGATGATGCCAGCGGCGCCCTCTGCCTTGTACTGCGCGGGCGGATTGGTAATGACCTCGATCTTTTCAATGTCGTCGGCAGGAATCTGCCGCAGCGCCTCGCCGACGAACGGTCCGGAGACCTGCGCCAGGGGCTGCTCGTCCAGGAGGATGAGCACGCTGCTGTCGCCCCGTAGGGAAACGCTGCCATCGATGCCCACGTCGACGGACGGTATGGCCACCAGCACATCGCTCACCGTGCCGAATTCGCTGCGGATGTCGCCGGAGAGGTTGTAGACCTTGCGATCCACGAGGTTTTCCACGGGCAGCCGTTGGCTCTCCACGACGACCTCGGTCACCGGCCTGCTTGCGCTGGACGCAGGGGAATCGGCTGCGTTGGCCGGCGCAAACGTCATCGCGTGTAGCGAGCCCGCCAGGAGCGCAAGGACGTACCCGCGCGCGTTTGGCGCCGCCAGCGGGCCGGCAAGCCCGCGCGGGTGGAGCGAATGCCGGGTTGGACTAAGCGCTGGCACCGGCGGCAAGGGCACTCCCAGGGTCGCTATAAAGGCGCCCATCCTAGCGCAGGCGCAAGACCACGGTTTGCGGTGACCGTGGGGCAGCAGGTCCACCCGCTTGCGGCCGGATTCGCGCTGTCCCGTGATCCGTCGACAGGCGGCTTGGTACCGAGCCGGTAGTGTCGGTTTCGGCAAGGGTCAGGGCCTGGCCCTGAGGTGAGCCGGCCTTGTGGGATGCACCTGGACCCACGGCCGGGCTGGGCGGGCTTTGTGGCCTACAGAATGCTTGACTGCCCGCAGGGGCGGCTGATCAGCCACGCCCGCACCCCTATCGAGGTCATGTTCCGGAGTGTTGTTCAGCGCATCGCGGAGGTAGGACCCAAGCCGAAGCAGACCTGACCGCAAGTGGAGGCGCAGAGCACCCCGGTGCAAGCCCTCTACCGTGGCGGCCTTGTAATCCTCGCAGGCGTTGGTTCAGCCCTGCCCGCGGCGCAGTCTCTCCAGTTGCCGGCGTTCGCGTTTGTCGGGGCGGGTATCGGACTGCGGACGGCTCATGTCCGCCAGGCGCCGCTGTTCACGATAGGCCGTGCGTCGCGCCACGCTTGCCGGCGTCTCGGCGTAGCAGGCCTGAGCTTCGGCCGCCGGGCCGCGCCGCCCCGGCAACGCCAGGACGTCCACGTCGCGCGTCTCCTCCGGGCTGCTCAAGGTGAGCCGGTCGCCCACGCGCAGGGCGTGGGCTGCCTTGACGCGCTCGCCATTGACCTTGACCTTGCCGCCACTGGCGGCCTGGGCCGCCAGGGCGCGTGTCTTGTAGAAGCGCGCGCACCAGAGGTACTTGTCCAGCCGCAGGCGATCGTCTTGGGGTTCGGGACGCGTCACGATGCGCCCTTCTTACCACACCCGGTCACCGTGCGGCGGCGGAGCCTTGTTGGGGAACCCGCGCGGCGCCAGGGGGCGGTCGCTTCGAGGCGGCGGCGTTGCGTCTCGCACCAGCCAGACCACTGGGTGGGCAGGCAGCGCCTCCAGCACCTCGTCGATCCACAGCACGCCGCTCCATTCACCCCGGACATCGATGATCGGCAGGCGTCGCACGCGCCCGTCGTACGCATCGCAGAGCGGACCGGGTGCAACGAGTCGGTCTGACCCTTACCGCGGGATTTGGGATCGTGCCGTCGCCGACCCGGAGGCTGCGCGGGTCCGCTCTTGCCGCGGCGAGCTGGATGGTGATGGCTGGATCGGCAAGTACGCCAACTGGACGCAGCGAGCCGTGCACGGCAGCGGGATTCACGACGACCAGGTACTCGATGTACCGCTCACGCCTGAGCTGAGCGGCCGCCACGAGATCGGCAGCCTCGCGGACCGTCAGGCGGTTTGGCTGAACCCGCTTGCCGATATCGATCTGCCTGCGTCTTGTTACGTGCTCTGGCGCGGACCGAGCGCCCGGACCTGCACAAGGCCAGGCAACACGCCCCGCTAGCGCCTCGGTATCGAGCCCTAAACGATAGATACTGCGCTATGTAGTTGTGCGCATGTCAGCGCCGCGGTGGGCGCGCACGATGCAAACTTCTCGACTGCGTTGCGCACGGTGGTGGCGATGACGCCCGGCAGGCTCGAAATCTACACGGACCGCGAACTCGCAGGCCAACGGCTGGGGGCAGCGCTGCGGGCTCGCCCGCTGGGCCCGCACGTGGTGGTGCTGGGGTTGCCGCGCGGTGGCGTACCCCTGGCCTATGAGGTGGCGCACACCCTGCAGGCCCCGCTGGACGTGCTGCCGGTGCGCAAGCTGGGCCTGCCGGGAGAGCCGGAGCGGGCATTTGGCGCCGTCGCGCCGGGTGGCGTGGTGGTGGTGGATCCGGGCCTGCGCCTGCGTTGGAGGGGTCGCGAGCAGGATTTCAAGGACATTGAGCGGCGCGAGCTGGCGGAGCTTGCCCGGCGCGAACAGCTGTATCGCCGCGGGCTGCCGCCGCTTGCGCTTCAGGGCAAGACGGCGGTGCTGGTGGATGACGGGCTGGCCACCGGGGCCACGATGCTGGCGGCCGTGCGCTCGGCCCGCCAGGCGGGTGCATCGCGCATTGTCTGCGCGGCCCCGGTCGGTTCACGGGAGGCGGCAGCGTTGCTGCGCGGCGAGGCCGACGACGTGGTGTTGCTGCAAGTTCCCGATGACTTCCTGAGCGTAGGCCAGTGGTATGAGCGCTTTGATCAAGTGCCGGACGAGCAAGTGCAGCGGCTTCTGTCGCGCGCGGCCTCCGGCGGCAAGCCCCCCAGCCCGCGGCCCCCCGGGACCTCCTGACGAGAACCTCCAACGGCAGGCGAGCTTCGCAGCAACCGGCTGCAGCGGCGCGGCCGCCGCGGCTGCGGCGCTTTGCGCTGTCGCGCCGGTACCCGCCGCCGTCGGCCTGGGGAGCCTCGCTGGGCAGCGGCTGCGGGGCAAGCTTCGGGGCTGACCCGCAAAGCCCTGGGCTTGCGAGGCGCAGGCCTCAGGCTCCTTCGGTGGCGGCCTTCGGGTAGCCCACCGTCTGCGAGAGCACGACCGGCTGATCAGGCGCGAGGCCCAGTGCCGTGGCCAGCGCCTCGCGGTCGATCCACGCCCGCAGCACCGTGACCAATCCCAGGCTGGCACACTGCAGGTACACGTTCTGGGCGATGGCCCCGGCGGCAACGGAGGCATAGCTTTCCCGCTGCCCAACCGGGATCCGGCCCATGCGCCCGTGGTCGGCGACGTACACCAGATCCAGCGGCGCCGCGTCGACGAAGTCCTGGTAGCCGGTCACGCGGCGCAGGTCCACCGCCGCGATGAGCTGCAGCGAGTGAGTCGCCGCTTCGTAGCGATACGCGCCCGTCGGCAGGGCCAGCAGCACGTCGATCTCCTGCGCGTTCAGCGCCGACGGTGCGGTACGCCCGCCCTCGACCGGACGATTGATGCCGTAGGCCGCCCACAGCAGGTTCGAGAGCACCGGCAACGGGAGGGGTGTGCTCGCGAACTCGCGGTTCGAGGCCCGTTGCCGCAGCGCGTCCATCAGCGGCAGTCCGCCGTGCAGCGCCGGCGGTGGCAGGCCGATTCGGGAGGTGGCATCGCCCACAGCCGGTTTCGGGCGCAGCTGCCCCATCAACCCCAACGCCAACTTGGCCATCGTATTCATGACAGGCCTCTGCGTATCGTAAGAGGGCCTCGCCACCGTACGCCAACCCGACGGCCGCACCAGTCGTTCTTGTGCCTAGGGCCGGCGGTTTGGGCTGGCTGCAGCATCCCGCCAGGCCGGCGGGAGCCCGCGCAGCCGCCTGCCCGGCAGGGCCGTGGCAGCCGGGCCGCGCACGGTCCCGGGGGGGTGCTTGCGCCGGCCGGCTGGGACGGCGCAACATCCTGCGTTCATGTGGCGTACCGGCCCGCATTGGCCCTAACCCCCCGCAAGAGGAGGCATTACAGATGTGTGACCAGGATTCGATGGATGACATGCTGGAACAACAGCTCAAGAACAAGGCGCTGTCGCGTCGCCAGTTCGGGGCGATGAGTCTGGGGGCCGGCCTGGTGTCACTGCTGCCGCCGGTGGCCGGTGCGGCCGAGGTCATGGAGTCGGAGGTGGAGATCAAGACGCCGGACGGCGTTGCCGATGCCTACTTCGTGCATCCGGCCAAGGGCAAGTATCCCGCCGTGCTGGTCTGGCCGGACATCTTCGGCTTGCGGGCTTCCTTCCGCCAGATGGGGCGCCGGCTCGCCGAGTCGGGCTATTCGGTGCTCGTCGTCAACCCCTTCTACCGCGCGAAGAAGGCGCCGACGGCGCCCGATCACGCGGACTTCTCCGATCCGGCAACCCGCACTTCGCTGATGGCGCTGATGGGTTCGCTCACGCCCATGCCCGTGTTGACCGACGCGAAGGCGTTCATCGCCTTCCTGGACAAGCAGGCCTGCGTGGACAAGAAGCGCAAGATGGCCACGACCGGTTATTGCATGGGTGGACCGTTCACGATGCGCACGGCGGCAGCGTTCCCGGATCGCGTGGGTGCCGGCGCCTCTTTCCATGGCGCAAGCCTGGCCACGGACGCGGCTGACAGCCCGCACCTGCTCGTGCCAAAGATGAAGGCCCAGTTCCTCATCGCCATCGCCGACAACGACGACAAGCGCGAGCCAGAGGCCAAGAACATGCTTCGCAAGGCCTTCGACAGCGCCCACCTGAAGGCGGAGATCGAGGTGTACACCGGCGCGATGCACGGCTGGTGCCCGCCCGATGCCCAGGTCTATAACCACGAGATGGCCGAGAAAGCCTGGGCGCGGATGCTCGAGCTGTTCAAGACCGCGCTGGCCTGAGGCCAGCCCGCCGCGCGCGCAGGGCGAGCAGGGGAGAGCCCCACTCGCCCGGTTCACAGGCGCGGCGAACCCTTCAACTGCCGCCCCGCTCCCCAGGGCGGGGCGGTTGCAACCACAGGCGGCAGGCATGCGGGCACTGCTCTTCGCGTCTGAGCGCGTGGGATCGCGTCTCCTGATCCGGGCCGTGGGGCTGTTCGTGCTGCTGCTGCCGCCGCTGGTGTCGCCTGCGGCGGACTGGGCCGGCCTGCCGGATGCCTTGCGGCACGGTGGCTACGTGCTGGTCATGCGGCACGCCAGCTCGCCCCGTGAGATTCCCGAACGCGCCGCGGCCGATCCCGACAACACCACGCCGGAACGCCAGCTGGATGAGGCCGGCCGGCGCAGCGCCGCCGCCATGGGCCAGGCCCTGCGCCAATTGCGCATCCCGATAACCACGGTGCTCAGCAGTCCCACCTACCGTGCCAGGCAGACTATCCGCCTGGCGGGTCTCGTGCTTACGCGCACGGTGCCGGAACTGGGGGAGGGGGGAGCCAGCATGCAGGGCGCCGGCGCCGGACAGGCCGAATGGCTGCGGCAGCAGGCCGCGCTGCCACCGGTCGCGGGCAACACGCTGCTCGTCACGCATTTCCCCACGATCAGCGCCGCCTTCCCGCAGTGGGCACGCACCGTGGAGGATGGCGAGACGCTAGTGCTGCTGCCGGACGGCAAGGGCGGCACTTCCCTGGTGGCCCGTATCAAGATCGAGGAGTGGCCTGGCCTTGTCCCGTGACGCGAATTCGTCTTCGCCGGCTGATCCACCGATCCTCCCAGGTATCGGCCGCCAGGGCCGGCCGCCCTTGAGCGGCAGTGGCTGCTAGCCAAATATCCCAGAACAAGGATGCTCTTCCAGGGGTCCCGCGCCAGCGCCGGCCGAGCGGCCCCTGTACGGGGTGGCCTCCAGCAAGCGCGATCTGCTGGCGATGCCCGAACCGGTGTACCGCGAGGTCGGCTTTGCACGGGGCGTCGCCCCGCACGGCGGCACGCAGGGAGCGGCCAAGCCGTGGAAAGGCGAGGGTCCGGGGTGTTTGAAGTCGTCAGCAATGCTGACGGCGACACGTTCCGCTCGATCTCCACGGTGAAGTTTGCGCAGGCACTGTGTTTGCCGACCTCGGGCTGCCCGATGCGGCAGAGCCCGACAGGAAGGTTCGCCTGGCGGTCGCGATCAATGAGCGGAGCGCCAGCCGTCACCGGCCGCAGGCTCCGGCGGCTGGCCTCCTTGCCATCAATCAGCCCCAAATCTCTGCGCTGAAGAACTATCGCCTGGACGGTTTATCCGTCGAGCGGTTGATGAGGTTTCTGACCGCGCTGGGCAGCGATATTGACATCCGAATCCGGTCGCCGAAGGGGGCGTCATCCGTGCAGGGGCGGATTTTGGTGGAGGCTGCTGAGTACTTGAGATAACTGAAGGCGGCGCACGGCATCAGTGCCACCTGCGCGCTGCGTGGCCCAGGACCCCTGCGAATACGTCATTGCGTATTGAGGCACCGTGCGATTCATCATGACGCCAACTTCGCTACGGGGCCGGTCGCGCTGGGCTGGCTGCGAGCAAGCCATCGCGCGCTGGATCTGCAGCGCCCCCGGCCTGAGCAACCGGTGCACACGCACCTCGCCGAGGCCCCCCTGACGCCCGGCGTGGACGTGCCGCCGGGGATCCAGATCTGGCCGTCCTCCACGCTCTTCCGGCAGGAAGAGCGACTGCGCGTGGTCAGCCAGGGATCGGACATCTTCCGCTATCTGCACCGCGCGCCCGGCCTGCCCCTGGCGATGCACCAGGAGACGCGAAACCGCGGTCGCCACCCGCTGTTGACCGGCGGGCGGTACGACGCCCACCGGCCGGTGCCGCTGATTCCGGGCTAGGGCATCCCCGCCTGGCGCTGGCGCAGCGCTACTTGCTGGCCTGCGGTGTCGGCGGCGTGGGCACGGTCTTGCCCTTGGTCTTTGCCTTCGTCGGCGGCGGCTCGCTTTTCGTTAGCGATTTCAGGATGCAGCGCTGGTGACCCACGATGATTTCCGAGAAACGGTCGAATTCGCCGTTGGGCTCCACGACGAAGCCCACGTGTTCGGCGAAGGGCAGGTCAGTGCACGAGCCCAGGAGTTCGGCGTGATACCAGCTGCGGTTGCGACCCTGAATGTAGATGGCGGAGCTGCCGTCGGCCCGCCAGTCGTTGATGCCGCCGTAGTTGGCAAACGGAATGCGCACGTCGGGCTCGGCGGCGGCGCAGGTCAGTGGGCCCAGGACCACGATGGCGAGGGCGGCGAGGGCGGCGAAAGCCGGTGATCGGCGGTCCATGGCAGCGTTCTCCTGGTCAGGCGACTACGGCGGGGCGGTGGCCGGCGAGGCGGGAGCGGAATGCCCGTCCCAGTCACTGCAGCCCTCCGCCTGGTCGATCTTAACCGCGTTCGGCTGGCCGGGTGCCGCGTCCCGCAGGCAACTCTGGGAGCCGTCGGCGAACTCGCCCACGACCTGCCACTTGCCGGCGGCCAGCGCGCCGCTCTCGTAGGTCTGCGTGCAGCGCCAGCGGCCGGCCCTGTCCTTCAGGGGCGTGCCCTGGATACGGACCCGGTCGGTGAGGGCCAGCACCGGATCGGTCTTGCCCTTCGGCAAGTCAAGGAGCTGCACCGGCTGGAAGCGGATGCCAACGATCCCGCTGCACTCTACGGGCGAGGCGCTCGCGACCGCCAGTTGCACCGCGTAGTGCGTCGGCACGGCATCGGCGCCGCGGCCGCAGGCGGCCAGCAGCGTGGCAACCGCGATCAACCCGTGGCGCAAGATGGCGCGCGGCAGGCACCGGCGACGGCGAGGCAACATGCTGCATCCTTGTGAACAACGGGTCTGGATTACCCGTCGGCGTGGTTGTCACCACGAGCGTTTCCCAAAGTCTTGGCGCCTACGCTCCCACGAGCCGCTGACGGCAGACTGACGGGTTCAGCGGTCCGGTATTTTCCCGTCGGGTTGTGCCGGGAACTGCAGCCGAATGCGCGTGCCGAGCCCTCCCGGCCCGTCGTCGATCTGCAGGCGCGCCTCGTGGCGACGAGCCACGTCCGCGACGATAGCCAGTCCGAGCCCACTGCCGCTGCCGCGGGACTGCTGGCCTCGGTAGAATCGCTCCGGCACGAGGGCCCGCTCCGATGGGCAGATGCCGCTGCCACTGTCGAGGATTTCCAGGAACGGTTCGCGGCCGTCGTGGCCGGTACGCACGGTAATGAGGCCGCCCGCCGGCGTGTACGTGAGGGCGTTGTCCAGCAGGTTACGGACCGCTTCGCCCAGCAGCCATTCGATGCCCTGCACCGTAGCCGGCTCAAGCTCCGCACCCAGGTCGATACCGGCGGCGCTGGAGCGGGAGAGGTCCGCCGCGATGGCCTCGGTGGCGATTGCCGCAAGGTCTACCGGGCGAAGGTCCCCAAAGGCGTAGGCGCCGTGCTCGGAGCGTGCCAGGGCCAGCAACTGGTGGGTCGTGCGCGAGAGGCGCTGCGCGGATTCGCGCGTGAGCGACAGGCGGTCGCGCCGCGAGGCGTCGGGCTCATCTTCGATCAGCAGTTCCAGCTGGGCGAGCATGCCGGCCAGCGGCGTTCGCAGCTGGTGGGCTGCGCTCTCCAGGAACTGCCGCTCGGCCTGGCTGCTGGACTCCAGGGTCTTCAGCAATGCATTGAGGCGCGCCACCATGGGCAGCACTTCCAGCGGCACCGATTGCGTCGGCAGGGGCTTGAGGTCCGTCGCCGAGCGCTTGGCGAGCTCATCGCCCAGGCCCTGCAGGGGCTTGAGCGCCAGGCGCACCGCGATCCACACACAGGCCAGCAGCGCCAGCATCTCCACCAGGTCCAGGGCCAGTGCGGTGCTCCACAGGCGCGAGCGCACGCCGGTGCGCTTGTTAAGCGTCTCGCCGACGGTGACCGTCACCACGCCGGCACGGGTCGGGTCCCGGTAGGTGGCCAGCCGGATCGGTGCGCCGCGGTACGTCACCGTCTGGTGGCTCGGGTTGAAGGGGGCTAGCGGGGCCTCGGGCAGGTCAGGATCCCCGGCGAGCGTCTCGTGGTCGGGGCTGGCGATGCGAAAGTAAATCGTGTCCGCCAGGTCCGTGCGCAGCAGCGTGAGTGCCTCGTTGGGCACATGCGCGTCGATATGCTGCTCGGCGTCCACCTGGATGTTCAGGGCCAGCGCGAGGGCCGCGTCGGCCAGGCCCTGGTCGTAGGCGTCGCGGATCGGGCGGATGCTGGAGAAGTAGTCGCCGACCGTGCCCACCAGTAGCGCCACGGACACCGGCACGATCAGCAGCGTCAGCAAGCGACGCCGGATCGACGCGGCGCGGCTAGCTGGGCTGTTCATCGAGCCGATAGCCAAGTCCCCTGACGGCGTGGATGATCGCCGCGCCGGCGAGCTTCGCCCGCACGCGGGACACGTAGACCTCGATGGCGTTGGGGGTGATTTCCTCGCCCCAGCCGGAGACGGCAGTCAGCAGCTTCTCCTTGGAGACGATGTGGCCGGCATTGAGCGCGAGACACTCGATGACGGACCACTCGCGCTGCGTGATATCCAGAGCCGTGCCGTGCAACAGCAGTTCCTTGCGCCCCAGGTCCACGGTCAGCGCGCCCAGCTGGATCTGCGCACTGGCGACGCCGTTGGCCCGCCGCAGCAGGGCGCGGCAGCGGGCCAGCAGTTCCGGTACGTCGAACGGCTTGGTGAGGTAGTCATCGGCTCCCAGGTCCAGCGCGCTCACGCGATCCTGAAGCCCGTCTCGCGCGGTCAGCATGAGCACGGGCAGGCTGTTGCCGCGGCGGCGCAGGTCCCGCAGCAATTGCAGTCCGTCCTCGGCCGGCAAGCCGATGTCCACGATCGCGAGGTCAAAGTGCTCGGCATGCAGCGCGGATTTGGCCTGCTCGGCGCTGCCGACGGAGTCCGCGGCATAGCCCTCGCGGCTCAATGCGCGGCACACCGCATCCCGGATCACCGGATCGTCCTCGACTACTAGGGCTCTCATGATTTGCAGGATACCGCGCGGCTCGGGGCCTTGCTCTGGCGCCCGCGCCGGTTTACCGGCCCGGGCAGGGATGCGCCTGTTCAGCGCCTACGCAGGCGGCACTGCCCGACTGCGAGCTGATGCCCGGCGCGGCCGCTAAGGCGGGTCTGTCCGGGGCGATGCCGGTGGAACTTACGTGCTGGCCAGCGAGATGACGGCGGTGGCGAGCAGGGCCGTTCCGACGGCAACCGTAAACCAGATCAGGTTTCTGACGAGGGTGTTCACCGTGAACGCCTCCAGCGCTGTCACCTGAGCTTAGGGTGAATGATCAGCCTGACAAAAGGCTGACACGCTGCTGGGCGTCAACTCGCTTATCGGGGCGTTTGCGCGCGATAGACCGCTCGCAAGTCCGCCCCTTGCCGCCCCAGTATCCCCAGGACACTGTGGCCGCCTGCCGGCCTGCAGCAGGGAGAATGCGATGAAGTTGTCGCGAAGCGGGCACGCTGGCCGTCGTGCCGACCGGGCGGGCCTGGTCTTGCAGGGGTGCGGCGGCTCGGGCCTACCGACCTGCGGCAGGGGCCGTAAACATCACCACCGTCTGCGCAATGATCTTGCCCTGGTGGACGATGAACGTGTCGGAGCCCTGCGTCTCGCCGGCCTTGCCCTCATTCTGCACCCAGGTGATGTAGCCGACTTCGCCGATGAAGACCTGCTGCTTGAGGATCAGTCGAGGGCGGGCTCCCGGGGGGCCGGCCAGCACCGCGGTGAAGAGCTTCTCCAGCGCGGCCTTGCCCTGGGTCTGGCCGTTCGGGGAGATGGTCACGGCAGTGTCGGCATAGTCGCGCAGCACGGCCGGCACGTCGCCCGCGGCCGAGGCCGCCAGATGGTGTTCCACCACCTGTGCGGTCGTCGCCGGGCCCTTGGCCCAGGCAAGGGTCGAAAAAGTGGCGATCGCCGCAAGGGACAGGCTGCGCGAGAGGCTATTCATGGTGTTGATTCCCCGGTGTGCCGGGTCGCTGACCCGGGCACTTGTTTTTGTGATCCACGCCAGTCGCACGATACCCCCGGCGCCCGCGGATCGCATCGGCTGCGTCAGCCGGCGCCCGCGAGCGCGTACCGGGCCGCCGGGCAGCCATGAGAGAGCCGGTCCTTTTGCTGCTCGCCACCGGCGTTCCGGTCCTCGTGATGCTGCGGGTCGGACGGGCGCCGTGGCGACGCTGGGTGGCTGCACCCCTCGTGGTGGTGCTGGTGACGCTGGGGGGAGCGCTCCTGTGGATGCTGCTACGGCCGTCGCTGGCGGCGCGCCTGGCGCTGCCGCGCGATGCGGGCGCGCTGTACGTTGCGGGCTGGGTGTTCTTCCTTGCACTGGGCGTGCTGGCGGGCCTGGGCCTTACGCCGCGGGACACGCCGCTTCAGGTCCAGCGCGGGGCGCGCCTTGCACCGTCGGTCCGATGGCCCAGGCGGGCCCGGCGCCGTCCCGGCGGCATCACGCTGGCGGGGCTGCCGCTGGATGTGCTGGATGAGACCAAGCACATCAAGGTCATCGGCACCACGGGCACGGGCAAGAGCACGGCCATCCGCGAGGTCCTGCAGGCTGCGCTGGACCGCGGCGACCGCGCGATCATCGCCGATCCTGACGGGGGCTACCTGTCGCGCTTCTACGATCCGAAGGCGGGCGACCAGATCCTCAATCCGTTCGAGCCGCAGGCGGCGCCGTGGGACCTGTTCGGGGAGATCCAGCAGCCCTATGACGTGGAGCAACTGGCCCGGGCGCTGATCCCGGATCATCCGGGGGAGGAGCGCAGCTGGCGAAACTATGCGCGGGTGTTTCTGGCCTGCGCGATCCGCCAGCTCTGGGAACTGGGCAAAACGCATCCGCAGGTCCGGACCGTGGCCGAGCTCTACCAGGTGCTGACCCTGGCCCGACATGACGAGCTGGCCGCGCTGCTGGACGGCACGCCGGCGCGAACCTATCTGGACGGGGCCAATGAGCGCATGTTTGGCTCCATCCGTGCCGTCACCGCCACCTACGTGGCCAGCCTTGCCCACCAGGGGCAGAGCCAGGGGCGGCCCGTATCCCTGCGGCAATGGATCCGCAGCGCCGACCGCCCTGACGGCCCGCGGACACGCGCCTTGTTCCTGCCCTATTCGGCAACCCAGATCGCCGCGTTGCGCTCGGTGATCTCGGCGTGGCTGCGCCTGGCGATATTCGAGACGATGAACGGCCCGGAGCGCACGGCGCAGGACCCGTGGCGCCTGTGGTTCTTCGTCGATGAGCTGGATGCGCTGGGGGCTATCGACGGGCTGAAGGATGCGCTGGCCCGCCTTCGCAAGTTTGGCGGTCGCTGCATGCTGGGTTTCCAGTCCGTGGCGCAGGTCAGCTCGACCTACGGCATTGGCGACGCGCAGACGCTCATCGAGAACTGCGGCACGACGCTGATCCTGCGCTGCTCGGCCAGCGAGCGGGGCGGCACGGCGCAGTTCGCGAGCCGCCTGATCGGCGAGCGCGAGGTCCTGCGGCGGCAGGAGTCGTTTAGTCGACGTCCCGGCGAGTGGCGCAGTTCCCGCAGCGTTAGCCAACAGCGCGTGATCGAGTCGGCCGTGCTCTCCTCGGAGATTGAGCAGCTGGCCGACCTCACGGGTTTCCTGAAGCGGGCCTCGCGGCCCTCCTGGCACCGCGTGCGACTGACCGGGCGGTAAGGCCGGGGTTCGACCGTGACGCTGGGCAGAGCCCATGGCGGGGGGCATACTCATGGAATAACGAACATTCCCTGGGCAGGCTCCCGCGTGATCAAAATAGTGTCGATGGTGCTGATAGCGATCGTTGCGGCCCTGGGCGGCTTTACCTGGCTGACGCTGCACTGGTCGTACGCGACGGGTGAGCGTGCCGGGTACGTGCAGAAGCTCTCCCAGCGCGGCTGGGTCTGCAAGACCTGGGAAGGCGAGATGGCCATGGTGACGATGCCCGGCACGCTGACCGAGAAGTTCTACTTCACCGTGCCCAGCGACGCCGTGGCGGCCCAGATCAACGCCTCGATGGGCAAGCGAGTGGCCTTGCAGTATGCCCAGCACAAGTGGGTGCCGAGTTCCTGCTTTGGGGACACGGAGTACTTCGTGGACGGCATCAAGCCCTCCGAGTAGCCCTGGGTAGAGAGCCCGCCCGACGAGCTGCGGGTGCGGGTGACAACGACAGCACGGTAGGCACGCAGGTCACCGTCAAGGCCTGATGCGGTCCTTTGCCTGCTGCCGCCCCACAGGGGTTCGCGCGTCCTGCGGGGGGCGCGGCGCAGGTTCGGCACGCCGCCTGTTCCGGCGTGCTCCCGAGTCAACCCCAGGGCGGCTCGGGCATGCCGGCCTCGCGCGCCTCCCCGGCCAGGTCCCGCACCAGGTAACGAAGGCCATGCACCTGCAGGAGCTTGGCCACGGCGTTCGCCGGCCAGGGTCCCAGGCTCACGTCAGACCATTCGCGCAGCCGGGCGGGCTTGTTCAACGGCGGGTCGGGCACCAGGGGGCGCGGGTACTCCCGTAGGTACCGGTCGAAGGTGAGGTAATCCACCTGCAACCAGATCGTTTGGCGGTGTTGTGTCATGCGGTCACTGTGCGGTGGGCCGGCTGGGCGGTCCAATAGCGGGATGGCATACAGCTTGCGTGGCACCGGGACACTGGATGCGATGAATCAGGTGCTTATGCAGGTACTTCGCGACCGTGACGCGAAGCGTACCGGCTCAAACCCACGGCGAATCAATCCTCAAGCCTTTAGCGCCTGCACCGGTGCGGTTGGCGGCCACCGCGCCCGGTCGGCGCCCCGGCAATGCCCTCGCGCCCAAGCACGCCGCTGCGTTGTACCGCTGCAACGGCGTCTGCGCCGGTGCAGCGATACGCGTGCCGAAGCGGTTGCGCCTGCACACGCTGTCTCTGCCGGGCACGCAAGGCCGGGCCTCGGCGGGGTGACCGATCGAAAGGTGACCGAAAGGTCCATGTCCTAAGTTAAGTGCCTGTAATAGGCCGGCGAGTAAGGCATGGCTTTAGATAACTGGACGGTGCTGTGCGACTTTGACGGCACGATCGCACTCACGGATGTCATCGACTCGCTGCTGGAGCGTTACGGCCGGGACGGCTGGCGCGAACTGGAGCAGGATTGGCTTGCCGGGCGGATAGGTTCGCGGGAATGCATGCAGCGGCAGGTGGCCCTCCTGGACCTGGACGCGGACACGCTCAACGCGCACCTGGATGACATCGAGATCGACCCGGCCTTCCCGGCGTTCCTGCGGCAGGCCGCGGCCTTGGGCTACCAGGTGGGCATCGTCAGCGATGGCATGGACTACGCGATCCATCGCATCCTGCGGCGCCATGATCTCACCGACCTGCCCATCGCCGCCAATCGGCTGCTGCCGGGCAGCGAGGCCCGCCAATGGCGCCTGGCGTCCCCCTTCGAGGCCGCGGGCTGCGGCAGCGGTACCTGCAAGTGCGCGCAGATCCGTTCTTCCGCGCCTCAGGTTCGCCACGGGGTGCTGCTGATTGGCGACGGGACTTCCGACTTCTGCGCGGCGGGCACGGCCACGCACACCTTCGCCAAGGGCAAGCTGCGCGTGCACTGCGAGGCCAAGGGATTGCCGCACACGGGGATTGCGGGCTTTGCCGACGCGATCGAGTTGCTGCCGCGTCTTGCCCGAATTGCTGCTTGAGCGTCGCAACGGCGCCACCACTTTACTCTTACGGAATACGCCAGAACATGAATGCACCCGACATGAAGAGCCCCCCGTTCCTGGATGACGCCGCGCTGCTGGCCGAGGAGGCGCAGTACAGCTCCTTCGGCGACACGGTGCACTACGTTGATCCGCCGAAGATCTTCAGGAGCTGCGAAGGCAGCTATATGTTCGACAGCGCCGGCATCCCGTACCTGGACCTTCAGATGTGGTACTCGGCGGTAAACTTCGGCTATGCCAACCCGCGCCTCACGGATGCGCTGAAGCGGCAGATCGACACGCTCCCGCAGGTCGCCAGTCAGTACCTGCACCCCACGCGCATCGAGCTGGCCGGGATGGTGGCGCGTGACATGCAATCCAAGTTCGGCCTAAAGGGCCGCGTGCACTTCAATGTCGGCGGCGCCCAGGCGATCGAGGATTCGCTGAAGATCGTGCGCAATGCCCGCAACGGCAAGAGCTTGATGTTCGCGTTCGAGGGCGGCTACCACGGCCGTACGCTGGGGGCCTCGGCCATCACCTCCAGTTACCGCTACCGCCGCCGCTTCGGCCATTTCAGCGATCGCGCCATGTTCTTGCCGTTCCCGTATCCGTTCCGCCGCCCGAAGGGGATGTCGGCGGAGGAATACTCCGACTCCTGCGTGTACCAGTTCGAGCGCCTCTTTGAGAGCGAGTACAACGGCGTGTGGGATCCTAAGGTAGGCCAGTCAGAGTATGCCGCGTTCTACGTGGAGCCGATCCAGGGCACGGGCGGCTACGTCGTGCCGCCGCGCAACTTCTTCAAGGGCCTCAAGCGCGTCCTGGACAAGTACGGCATCCTGATGGTGGTGGATGAGATCCAGATGGGCTTCTGGCGCACCGGCAAGCTCTGGTCGATCGAGAACTTCGGCGTGACACCGGATGTGCTCGTGTTCGGCAAGGCACTCACCAACGGGCTGAACCCACTCTCGGGCCTGTGGGCGCGTGAAGAACTCATCAACCCGACGCTCTTCCCGCCGGGCTCCACGCACTCCACCTTCAATTCCAACCCGCTGGGCACGTCGCTGGGCGTTGAGGTGCTGAAGCTCGGCCGCGAGATGGACTACGAGCGCACCGTGCCGGAAAAGGGCGCGTATTTCCTGGCTGGGCTGAAGGAGCTGCAGAAGCGGCACAAGGAAATCGGCGACGTGGACGGCCTGGGACTGGCGCTGCGCGCGGAAATCTGCACGGACGACGGCTACACGCCCAACAAGGCGCTGCTGGACAAGATGGTGGACATCGGCCTGGCCGGAGAGCTCACGCACCAGGGCAAGCCGATCGGCTTGGTGCTGGACGTGGGCGGCTGGTACAAGAACGTCATCACGTTTGCGCCGTCTCTGAACATCACTTACGAGGAGATCGACCTGGCGATGGTGTTGCTGGACCAGTTGCTGACCAAGGCCAAGCGCCTGGGTTCGGTCGGTTAGTGGCGGCTGTGCAAACGGGAGAGGCGGGCATGAACACGGAATTGTCGGAAGAGAGCATCCGCGGGGAAGTCTTCGCCATCATCGCGAAGCAGGCCAAGCTGGACATCGCGACGCTCAAGCCGGAGCTGACGCTCAAGGACCTGGGCATTGCCTCGCTGACGGCGATCGAGGTGATCTTCGACCTCGAGGAGCATTTTGACGTGGACTTCCCGGAGCAGGGCGCGGACATCGACTCCGGCACCCTGCAGCACCTGATTGATGCCATCCGGGATGCCCTGGCGGTCAAGGCGGCCAAGGCGGCCCGCAAGGGCGCCTAGCAAGCATGGCGACCAGCGACGATCGCGCGACAGTCATCACCGGCATGGGCGCAGTCAGCGCCTACGGCATCGGCGCAGCCCCGCTCTGGGAGGCGCTGCGTGCGGGCCGCAGCAGCATTGCGCCGCTGCGCCATCCGCGTGCCGCGGAGCTGCGCGTGGAAGTCGCGGCGCAGGTGCCGGCGGACTTCAACCCCGGCGCGCATATCGCCGAGCGTACGCTGACGATGCTGGATCGCTCCGCGCAGTTCGCACTGGTGGCGGCAGCGGAGGCCATCGCGCAGTCGGGGCTGGATTTCACGCTTGGGGATCTCTCCCAGCGCACGGGCGTCATCCTGGGCACGGGCATCGGCGGGGAAACCACGCACGATGAGCAGAGCCACCGGATCTATGGCGAGGGCGCCACGCGCGTGCATCCGCTGACGATCGTGCGGTTGATGCCCAACGCGGCGGCGAGCCAAATCAGCATCGCCCATGGGCTGCGCGGCCCGGCCTTCGTGGTCGCCAGCGCCTGCGCGTCCTCCAACCACGCCCTGGCGCAGGCCGCGCAGTTGATCCGCAGCGGCCTGGCGGATGTCGTCGTGACCGGTGGCACCGAGGCCTGCCTCACTTATGGCGCGCTGCGGGCCTGGGAGGCGATGCGCGTGCTCTCGGATGACACCTGCCGGCCTTTCAGCGCGAACCGCCGGGGCCTGGTGCTGGCGGAGGGCGCGGCGGTCTTCGTGCTGGAATCCCGTGCCCACGCGCGTGCGCGCGGGGCGAGGATCCTGGGGCGCCTGGCGGGCATCGGCATGAGCAGCGATGCGGGCGACATCGTGGCGCCGGACGTGGTGGGTGCCAGTGCCGCCATGACGCAGGCGCTGCGCGACGCGGAGCTCTCGCCAAAGGACGTGGATTACATCAATGCGCACGGTACCGGCACCGTGGCCAATGACCTGGCGGAGACGCGCGCCATTCGCCGCAGTTTCGGGGCACATGCGGATGGCCTGGCCGTGTCGTCGACCAAGTCGATGCACGGCCACGCGCTGGGCGCAGCCGGCGCGCTGGAACTGGTGGCGGTGCTGGGCGCGCTGGCCGACGGGGTGCTCCCGCCGACGCTCAACCTGGACGTGCCGGATCCGGAGTGCGATCTGGACTACGTGGCCAACGCCCCGCGGCAGCGGGCGATCAGGGTAGCCCTGAGCAACTCCTTTGCCTTTGGCGGGCTCAACGCGGTGCTGGCGTTGACCCGGGATTAGCCGTGCCGGCGCCCCTGGCAACGCCTGCCTCTCCGGAATCCCGTGCACCCCTGCTGGCGCTGCTGGAGCCGGGCGAGTACCTGGACACGTTCATGCGGCATCCGCCGATCGGCTTCACCGCCGCGTGGTCGCCCTCCGGCATGCCGACCTTTGAGGCACCCTTCGACCTGCTGATGACGCTGGATGAGCCCGTGAGGCAGCGCATCCAGTCGCTGCCGCTGTTCCGCCACTGGGGGCGACTGCTGTCCTGGCGAACGCGGTTTGTAGGCAGCACGGTGACCGAGTACGCGCCCCTCCCGGCCGGGCTGTCCGCCGAGGCGCTCGTGCAGGAGCTGCTGCGCACCTACGGTTCGGAACACCGACTGCTGATCGTGAAGGACATCGCCGCGGATTCCCCGCTGCTGGATGCGCGCGAGAATGCCGCGGTCCGGGCGTTCGTGCAGGCCCTGGAGCTGGCCGGCTTCGTGATGGTGGAGGGCAACTCGCTGGGCTGGATGTCCATCGACTTCGACTCCATCGAGAGCTGCATTGCCACGTTCTCAGCGGGTCGTCGCTCCGACGTGCGCCGCAAACTGAGGATCCGCAAGTTCCTGCAGGAGGACATCCTGCGGACGGGCTCGGCGGTGTTCCAGGACGAGGCCTTCATCGACCAGCTCTACCGCCTTTACGTGAACGTCTACGAGCAGAGCGACGTGCATTTCGACGTGCTGGACCGGGAGTTCTTCCGTCAGCTGTTTCAGGACGCCAGCAACGACGGCCTGCTCTTCACCTACCGCAGGGACGGGCAACTCATCGGCTGGAAGCTCTGCTACGAGCACGCGGGCAAGCTGCTGGATAAGTACCTGGGCTTCCAGTATCCGCAGTCACGCGACAACAACCTGTATTACGTCAGCTGGTTTCACTGCCTGGAATATGCACTGCAGAAGGGCTTAAGCCACTACGTGGCCGGCTGGACGGACGCCCGCATCAAGCGCTACCTGGGTGCTCACCTCACCCGCACGCGGCACGCGGTATATGTACGCAACCCCGTGCTGCGCTGGTGCTTCCGGCGCCTCTCGCACCACTTCGAGGCCGAGCCGGGCTGAGGGTCGTCTAGGAGGAGGCGCTGCCTGCTGGCGGCACCGCGTTGCGTGTCTCGGCGACGCCCAGGCAGGCGATGCCCGTGATGATCAGCGCGGCGCCGGTGAGCTTGGCCGCCGTGAAGGGTTCGCCGAAGAGCCAGGCCGAGACGATCAGGACGCTGACCACCTGCAGGTGCGTGGCGGCGAAGGCCGGCCCAATGGGCGCCCGCTTGAGCAGCGTGAGCCAGGTATAGAACGCCCCCAGGTAGCCACAGATCGCCCCGTAGGTCCACGGGTTGCTGGCCAGCCGCCCCACCCAGTCCAGGTCGGCCACTACCGGCAGCGCGGAGCGTCCCGCCAGCTTGAAGCTGACCTGGGCGAGCGTGTCGAAGAGCATCAGGAACAGAAAGCCCGGCAGGTAGCTGCGCTTCACGAGGCCGCTCCGACCAACGCGACGCCCGCGCTCACCAGCAGCATGCCTGCCACGTGCAGCGTGCTGGTGCGCTCCTTGAACAGCCAGCGTCCCGCCAGCATCAACACCACGATGTTAAAGGACCCCAGCAGCACGCCCGTGGAGAGGGGCACCAGCGACACGAAGGCGATCCACACCAGGAACTCCGCCACGTAGCAGGCCAGACCCAGCCACAGCGTGGGGCGCATCGCCATGTGCGCCCAGTAGCGGCGCTCCTGGGGATGCTGCGCGGCACCGAGCGCCGCGTACTTGAAGGTGATCTGTCCGGTGGTATCCAGCGTCAGGCTGAGCAGCCACAGCAGGACAGCAGCCAGCGGCACGCCTAGGCCGCAGCTGCGGTAACAAGCACCCGCTCAACGGCCGAGGGTGTGCTGGAGCGGCGTGAGGGAAGATTCGCGAAGAAACGGGCCGAGGACTTGGCCAACAGGCGCCGTTCCCGGTCGATGGTGATCATGTGGTAGCTGTTGGCCAGTTCCAGCATCTCCGTCGGACCGGCCACGTTCTGCTGCACCAGGCGGGCGTTGCGCAGGCTGGCAACATCGTCCTCGGTTGCGTGCGCGATGAAGCAGGGCGCCGTGACCTGCGACAACTGCCGGCGTACCACGCGCGACAGCTTGAAGAGTTCGGCCAGCGAATACCAGGGATTGCCGGGCAACCCTGCCACGGCACTGTCGCCGCTCAGCATTGCCGCGCTGATCTGCGCGCGCAGCGTCTCATCCCGCAGGCCGTAGGGGGATTGCTCCATAAAGAGGCCCGCGCGCCCGAGTCCCAGCTTCTTCAGCAGCGGCAGCATGAAGGTCAGGCGGGCGCTCCAGGGTATCGCCCAGCCATCGTAGCGAAACGTCGCGCCATAGACGCCCACGCCATCGACCGCGTCCGGTCGATCGGCGGCGAGCTTCAGCGCCAGCAACGCGCCCATCGACAGGCCGCCGACGTACAGCTCATCGACTTCGCGCCGCAGCGTCTGCGCGGCGACGCTGACGCTGCCATACCAGTCGCGCCAGCCGGTGTTCAGGAGGTCCTCGACAGAACCGCAATGCCCGGCCAGCTGAACGCACTGCACCGTAAAGCCAGCGCTGTGCAGGCCCTTGGCCAGCAGCCGCATCTCCATCGGGGTGCCGGTCAGACCGTGTATCAGCAGGACGCCGCGGCCGTTACTGCCTTCGAGTTTGAAGCTGTGGTCCTGGATCAAGGTCGGCTGCCTCCATTGCGTCCCGCAAGGGTGCCAGAGGCAGGTTTCGTCAGTCTTTCGTGGCCGCCACGGGCTTCAAGAATCGCACCATGACGCGCTGGCCGACCCGCAGGTCCGCCATGGGGTCCAGGGACAGCACGCACTCCACCGTGCGCGAAGAGGCCCGGCGTTGCGGATCGTCCTCAAGTTGCGAGGCAGCCACAACCGCGCTAACGCGCAGCACCCGGGCCGGCCACGCCTTCTCGGCGTCGTCCTCGGCGCTGACTTCCGCCGACAGCCCGGCCCGGACCTGGGCCACGTAGCCCTCGCTGAGCTCCGCGCGCACGATCCGCGGAACCGCCGGCAGCAAGGTCACCAGCGCGCCGGATTGCGCGGAGACGGCGACGCCGTCCTGCGCGGCCAGTTGAACCACCGTGCCTGACTGGGGGCTGCGTAGCGTCCGCTGCGTGATCTCGTAGCGGGCAGCGCTGGCCTTGACCTCTGCCGCGGCAATGGCGGCCTGGGTCACCTCGCGCTGCGCGGTGAGCTGGGCCAAGGCTGCGGCGGCATCATCGGCCAGCTGTCCCTCGCCGGCACCGGCCTTCGCCGCGGCGGCCAGTCGCTCGGCCCGCACGGCGGCCGCCCGTCGCTGCTGCTCCAGCACGGCCAATTCGGCCCGCGCCTGCTGCTGCTCGGCCGTGGCCGCCCGCAAGGCGAGGTGGCTCGCGGTGGCGTCCAGTTCCAACAGGACGTCGCCCTTGTGTACGTCCTGGCCCTGGTGAATGGCGACGTGGCTCACCACGCCGTCACGGGGGGCCGCCAGCGCCACCAGGCCTCCTTCGACATCCACGCGGCCCCGCGCCACTGCCGCGTAACTGCTCGGTGCGGGGGCGGGCGGTGGCGGCGGCGCGGAGCAGGCGCTCAACGCGAGCAGGGCGGCTAACCAGCGCAAGGGGGGGGATGGGCTCATGCCGTGTGGCCTTTCAGGATAGGGGTGGGAGGGCGCGGGTGGCTCTCGAGGATGCGGCCATCCTCCATCTGGAACACGCGGTCCGCATGGCTGATGACGCGCGGATCATGACTAACGCACAGCACGGTAGTCCCGTGGCTGCGCGCGATTCTGTGCAAGAGGTCGATCACCAGCGCGCCATTGGCCGCGTCCAGTGCGCTGGTGGGTTCGTCGGCGAACAGCAGCGCCGGCTCCTTGGCAATGGCGCGGGCGATGGCCACGCGCTGTTTCTCGCCGCCGGAGAGTTCCGAGGGACGCAGGCGCGAGCGCGTGGCCATGCCCACTTCCTCCAGCGACTGCTCGGCGCGGACGCGAGCACTTGCGCGGCTCATGCCCAGGTAATGCAGCGGCAGCTCCACCTGTTCCAGCGCGGTCAAGGCGGGGAAGAGGCCGAACTCCTGGAAAATAAATCCCGTATGGCTGAGCCGAAAGCGCTCCAGCTCGTGCCGGCTGAGCTCGGCCAGGTCCTTGCCCAGCGCCTGCACGGCGCCTGCCTCAACGCGCAGCAGGCCGCTCAATATCGCCAGCAGCGTGCTCTTGCCGCAGCCGGAGGGACCGGCGATCAGGGTGAGCCTGCCCGCCTCCACGTCCAGCGAGAGGTCCGTGAGCACCTGCGTGCGGATGCGCCCGACCAGGAAGCTCTTGCTGACGTTGAGCGCGCGCAGGGGGTAGGTGGGTGTGGCAGCTGAGGTCATGGCGTTTTAACGCAGCAGCGTTGCCGGGTCCGCGCGCCGAAGGCTCTGCACAGCTGCCAGTCCCGAGACCACGGCCACGCCCAGGGCAACACCCATGCACAGCAGCGTCACCCAGATATCCAGCACGACCGGCACGTCCTGCGAGCGGGCCAGCAGCAACAGGGCGCCGCCCAGGGCCGCGGCCCCCAGCAGGCCCGCCGCGCCGACCCACAGCGCTTGCTCCAGGACCACCCAACGCAGGCTCGCGATGCCGACGCCGAGCGCGTTGAGCGTCGCGTATTCCCGCAGTGATCCGCCGACGGCCGCCATCAGCGCCTGGCTGCTGATCGCCGCGCCGGCGGCGAAGACGATAACGGCCAGGAACATCACGCCCGCACCGGCGCCGGTGTCCAGCAGCCAGTAGAGTTCCGAGCGTCGCGCAAAGGCCTTTGCGGTCCAGACCTCGTAGGGACCGAAGGAGGCCTGGCAGCACAGGCGCCGGGCTACCGCCTCGGCGTTGTCGGGTCCGCGGAGCTGCGCCACGAAATAGGTCGGGCCGATCGAGGTGCTGCCACCGGCATCCAGGTGTCGTGCGGTTTGCAGCGAGGCCACGACGTTCACGCCGCCCAGCGCGCGCAGGCCCTGGGTCACGCCGATGATGCGCACCCGCTCGCCATTGATGGTGGCCCACTCCCCAACGTTGACGCCCAGCTTGGAGAGATCGGCCCGGTCGACAATAACCGTATCCGGCACCGTGAGCTGCGCGCGCAGCTCCGCTGGCAGCACGTGCGCGAACATCAGGCCATTGGGCCGCTCGTCGATCCCGGAGACGATGACCGAGGCGCCGCCACGGGCGCTGCGCCAGTCGGCATCGAGCCATAGGAAGGGCTCGACACGTTGCACCTGCGGATCCATCGCCAACCGCGACCGCAGCTCCTCGTGCACCGGCCGGCCCACGTTGACGCTCTGCGTACCCGGGTAGCCGATCCACAGCTGCGCCGTGGAGCCGGTGATATAGACGCTCGCGCTGCTGAAGATGCCCAGCACGAAGGCGATCTGCAGCAGCTGCAGCAGGCAGGCAAAGCCCACTGCCAGGACGGCCGGGAGGAAGCGGCGCCATTCGTAGATCAACGTCTTCAGTGCCAGCGATGTCACGGCGTGGCGCCCGTATCGCCGGGTAGCGCAGCGCCACCCAGTGCCTTGAAGAGCGTGACGTAGGCGAGGGCGTGCTGGACCCTGAAGTCCACCTGCACC
This sequence comes from uncultured Pseudomonadota bacterium, assembly GCA_903868595.1. Lineage (GTDB taxonomy): Bacteria > Pseudomonadota > Gammaproteobacteria > Steroidobacterales > Steroidobacteraceae > ZC4RG30. The sequence goes on along the minus strand of CAIPVV010000053.1, from coordinate 96,868 downwards.
AGATCCGACTGCAGCGCCGTGCTGCGGGCGCTGGCTTGCTCCAAGGCGCTCGCCAGGGAGAATCCCATGCGGGTATCGGTTTGCCGGGCCAGTTCATGCGCGGCGCGGCTCACGTCGGCTTCCGAGTTCTCGCGCAGCTGGAAGCTCGCGAGGTTGCCCAGCGCGGTTTCCACTTCCGCGTAGGCCGTGAGGACCGCCTGGCGGTAGGCGAGTGTCGCGGCCTTCAGCAGATGCGCCTTCGCGTCGGCATTGGCGCGTCGCAGGCCCCAATCCAGCAGCGGTATGTCCAGCAGCGGACCGATGGAGGCGATGTTGTATTCCTGCGCGCGCCGGTTGCGCGTGATATTGGTGGCCAGGACCAGGGAGCCGCCGATCGCCAGGTTGGGCAGGCGATCCGCCTGCGCGACGGCCGCGGCCCCAGCGGCCTGCAGCACGTCGGCTTCGGCCCGACGGATTTCCGGGCGCACGCGCAGCAAGTCGGCCGGGGCGCTCGCCGGTAGCGGCGGGAGCCGGGGGGGCAGGCCATTGCCGGATTGCCAGGCTGGGTCGGGCTGGGCGCGGGCCAGGAGTACGGCCAGCTGCTGTTCCAGCGCGTCCTGCTGCTGCTCGGCCTGCACGCGGTCGGCTGCGAGCCGGGCGAGCTGGCCCTGTGCCTCGGTCAACTGCTGCGCAGTGGCCAGGCCCAGCTGAACACGAACGCGAATCAGCTCCCCTTGCCGCCTCAGCACGCCCTCCTGCTCGTGGAGGATCCGCAACCGATCCTGCATGGCCGCGGCCATCAGGTAGTCGCCCACGACCTCCCCGACGAGGGAGACCCGCGCGCCGGCCAGGCTTGCGCCGGCCTCATCCAGTGCGCCTTGGGTTAGGCGCCGCGTGCCCTCACGGCGGCCGAACAGGCCCAGTTCCCACACGGCATCGAAACCCGCCACCAGGTAGGAGGCGCTGGCGTTCGGATTGATCACATCCTCCGTCATGGCGCGGACATAGGGCAGGTAGCGAGCACTCGCATGCTGGCGAATCACCCGAGCGGCCTGCAGCCGCTCCACGGCCCCGGCCAAGTCCAGGTTGTCCCGCAGCGCCGTGCGCACCAGGCCGTCGAGGGTCGGATCTTCAAAGCCCTGCCACCAGGTCTGCAACTGCTCGCTCGCCGGCAGCGGCGCCAACTGGTGCCGCCACTGCGCCGGCAGCGGCGACGCCAGCGGGGGGGGCGGCTGCGCGGCGCAGCCCGCCAGGCCAAGTACCGCCAGTGCTGCGAGACTGGCGAGCAGGGTGTGGGAGTAGGACTTCAAGCTCGGCGGATCCGTCTGCCTCAGGAAGGGCGGTTCAAGGGCGGGAATTCTACGCTGACGCTGAACCCCCCGTCCGGGGTCGGCCCGAATTTAAGGCCGGCGCGATGCCGCTGGGCAATCCGTGCAACGATCGCCAGCCCCAGCCCCGTGCCCGGCGGGCCGGACCCCGGGACGCGGTAGAAGCGCTCCCCCAGTCGATGCAGGTACGCCTCGGGCACGCCGGGGCCGGTGTCGGCCACCGTCAGGGTGACCTGGCCGGAGGCGGCACCCTCCAGCGATACCGTCACGCTGCTGCCGCGGCCGGCATAGCTCAGGGCATTGTCCAGGAGGTTCTGCAGCAGGTCGCGCAGCGCCGCGGCATTGCCGGCGATCCACAGGGGCGCATGCGGGCCGTGATAGCCCAGGTCGATGTCGGCACGCAGGCCATCTGGAACGCGCTCGGTGACCGTCTCGCGCACGAGCGCCGCCAGGTCCAGTGGGGACTGCTGCTCCTCGGTGTCCAGGGGAGTCTGCGCACGCATGAGCGAGAGCAGCTGGTTGGAGGTGCGGCTGGCCCGCAGCGTCAGCGTCTGCACCTGCTGCAGGGCGCTGCGCAAGCTGCGCTCGTCATGGGACTCCAGTGCCTGTTCCACGTGCAGCCGGAGGCCGGCAAGCGGCGTACGCAGCTGGTGTGCCGCGTCGGCCACGAAGTTCTCCTGCACTTCCAGCGCCTCGCGCAGCCGGGCGAAGAGGGCGTCGATGGTGTGGGTTAGCGGCAGGATCTCGCGCGGCACCTGCGCATCGCTCACCGGCTCAAGGCCCTGGGCGCGCGAGGCCAGGCGGTGCATCAGTGGATCCAGGCTGCGCAAGCCGAAGTACACGCCGACCCAGATCAGCCCCAGCAGGCCGGCGATGAGCAGGCCCTGCAGGGGAAGCGTGATGCGCAGGATCTCCCGCGCAAGACGCTGCCGGCTGTGCAGCGTCTCCGCCACCGTCACGGTGAAGTACTCCTCCGGATTGCTCTGCGAGCGCACCCGCAGCGTCACGGCCCGAACCGGCTGTCCCGCGACATCGGCATCGAAGAGCTGGGGCGGCGCGTCGATGGCGGGAGGGCGGGGCGGCGTCGGGTAGAGATCGGTGCTGCTGAGCACGCCGCGCCGGCTGCTCGTGACCGCAAAGTAGTTCGTGCCCTCCGCATCGTACGCGAGCAGGTAGCGCGCCTGCGAGGAGAGGCTGCCATCCTCCTGCTCCGTGCGCAGCAGGGCGGCCACGGAGGTCGCATCCGTCGTGAGGGCACGATCGTGCTCGATGTTGTCGTAGCTCAGCACCACGCGGTAGGTGACCGCTGCACCGATCAGCAGCAGCGCCAGGATCGGCAGCATGAGCACCGCCAGCAGTCGCAAACGCAGGCTGGGCCGCGAACCGCCCCTACTCACCCTGGCCTTCCTGCAGCAGGTAGCCCAGGCCCCGAATCGTGCGGATGCCGACGCCGCTGTGCTCCAGCTTGCGCCGCACCCGATGGATCGCGATGTCCAGACCGTTGTCGGTGAGGTCGTCATCCCAGCTGCAGATCGCCTCGATGAGCTGGGCCCGGCTGGTCACGCGGTCCTGGCGGGTGGCGAGCGCCGCCAGCAGCGCGAACTCCCGGCGCGTGAGATCCACCGCCTGGCCGCCTACCGTGATGCGCTGGCCCGGTAGGTTCAGGGTGAGGTTGCCGATGCGTAGCTCCGTGGCACCACGGTTGGCCGCGCGGCGCATCAGCGCCCGCACGCGAGCCTCGAACTCCGTCAGCGCGAACGGCTTCACCAGGTAGTCGTCGGCACCCAGGTCGAGCACCTGCACGCGTTCGTTGAGGGCATCGCGTGCGGTAATGACCAGCACCGGCATCCCCTCGCCGCGCTGGCGCAGGCGCCGCAGTACTTCCGTCCCGTCCAGGCCCGGCAGCCCCAAGTCCAGCACCAGCAGCTCGAAGGCACCGCTGGCCAGTGCCTGGTCCGCATGCCGGCCGCTGACGACGCGATCCACGACGTGTCCGCCACTCTCCAGCGTGGCCACGATGGCCTCTCCGATAGAGTCGTCGTCTTCGGCTACCAGGGTTCGCATGAGCGCTCTGAGAGGCGGTTAAGTGTCTGTGATTTCAAGCCCCTAGCGTAGCCGATATCGGCGGCCGAGGCTTTGGCGTCGAGGGCGTGCGGGGGACTGCAAAGGCTGTCCTTTTGCCACACGGCGATGCTGTGGCGGTCCCGCTGCAGTCGCGGCCGTGGCTCGCTGCAAACAGTCACAGGGCGGGACGGCGGGCTAGGAGCAGGGCAGCGTCTTGGGCGTCGCTGAGGCAGGCGATGCGCGGGCAGGCATGGAGACGCCGGTCGCCGCGGCAAAAAAAAGCTCCGGCGTCTGGGGAAGCCGGAGCCTGTCTGTGGTCTTCGATCGGCGGGAGTAGTGCCGTCGGAAGCGTTACAGAACGTAAAACGCCGCGGTCGCATCAGGTCGCCTGTGGCAATCCCGGTCCCTGCAGCGGAGGGTGGAAATTATCCGCCCAAGCTTGCAGGAAGCTGACAGCGGGCCGGTTGCGGCGGGAGGCTTGCCCCGGTGGCTTGCGACGACGCTATTTGGAATAATAATTTGGACTTGTCGCTGTTTTCGGACATTACAAATTGACAGGCAGAGGGGCATGCTTGGCTCCTATGGCTTGTTGCCGGGACGGTTGTGGGTCCGGCGGCAGCCACCCTGCACAACGGAGGAGTTTTATGAAGCGCCTTGATATTCGCAACGTCCTGCTGACGCTGGGCCTGGCCGCGCTGGTGGCCTGTGGCGGCGCCGGCGGCGGCAGTGGATCCTCCGGACTGCAGCCGACGGCGGTCTCGACCGGCGCGGCCATGGTGACCCTGACGGATGCGCCAGGGGATTTCGTCAGCTACATCGTCAACGTCGTCTCAATCCAATTGAAGCGTACCGATGGCACGGTGGTGGAGACGCTGCCCGCGACCACGCAGGTGGACTTCGCCCAGCTGGTGAACCTTTCGGAAGTCATCAGCGCGGCGCAGGTGCCGGAAGGCAACTACGCGTCAGCGTCCCTGACGCTCGACTACACCGGTGCCACCATCGTCGTGGATAACGGCAGCGGCGGCGTTGCCATCGCGCCGGCCAATATCCTCAATGGCGCCAATAACAATCCGCTCACCAGCCCCAATGCGCAGGTGACGCTCGCACTTAAGCTGCCGACGGACCGGCCGCTGGTCGTCACCAAGGGGTCTGTCGCGAACCTTGCGCTGGACTTCAACCTCGCCGCTTCCAACGTCGTTTCGCCGGCGGCGCCGACTTCCTCCACGCCGTCAGGCACGGTCACCGTCACGGTTAACCCGGTGCTCGCCGCGAGCGTCGTACCCGATGCCGTCAAGTCGATCCGCGTGCGCGGTCCGCTGGCGAGCGTCAGCAACACCGCGAGCAACACCTCGTACACGGTCCAGGTGCGTCCCTTCTACAACGGACAGGGTTCGCATGGCGATCTGGTCGTGCAGACGACTGCCACCACGACGTTTTCCATCAACGGCACCAGCTACACCGGAACGGCGGGCCTGACGGCGCTGGCCGGGTTGACTCCAGGCGTCCTGACCGCTGCGCAGGGCAGCTTCGACGTGTCCAGCAAGACGTTCACGGCCGCATCGGTGCTGGCCGGCACCAGCATCCCCGGCGCGGGTCTGGACAGCGTCGAGGGTACGGTGGTGGCCCGCAGCGGCAACGTGCTCACGGTCGTCAACGGACTGATCGCGCACCACGACGAGTCGGGCGTGCAGTACGGCCATCAGATCGCCGTGACCGTGGGCTCGGCGACCACGGTAAGCAAGGACACCATCCCGGGTGCGTTCGCGGCCTCCGATATCTCTGTTGGGCAGCATGCCCAGTTCTTCGGGAAGCTGGGCACCGATGTCTCCAGCAACCGTACGCTGGACGCCTCGCAGGGCAACGCCCGCCTGCAACCGACGAGCCTGTGGGGCCAGTACGCCTCCAGCGCCGCCGGTGTGGTTACCCTCAGCCTGCAGTCGCTGGATGGCCGTCCGCCCTCGGCTTTCAACTTCGCTGGCACGGGTAGCAGCACGGCAAACGATGCGCTGGCGGCGACCTACACGGTCGTCGTGCCGCCCGCCTTGTCCACGGCGAACCTTTCGGCCGGCGTGCCGGTCCGCTTCCTGGGCTATGTCAGGCCCTACGGTGCGGCGCCGCCGGACTTTGCCGCGGTCTCGCTGGTGGACTTCTCCTCCACGATCGCCGGCCTTGAGTTGGTGTGGGGGCGCCCCGGTGTCACGGCGCCGTTCCTCTCCACGCTCAGCGCCACGCATGTGGTGGTGAGCCAGGCGACGGTGCAGAGCGCACTGGAACATGCGTTGCAAATCGGACCGCAGCGCCTGGATCCCTCCACGATTACCAGCGGCCTGACGCTGGTGCCCAACCCGGCCGCGGTCAGCACGCAGTTCGTGATCGCGCACCGGGTGAGCGAGAAGCTGGATTCCTTCACCAGCTTCGCCGATGAAGTCGCGGCCCTGGGCACGGCGCTCAACGGCACGACCACGGTACTGGCAATCCTGGCCGACGGTCCGTTCAACTCCGGCTCCGCGACCCTCTCGGTGAACCGATTGGTCGTAGTCGTGAACGACTGATCGGACAGGAGAGGCGGCTCCCGCGACGGGCGACGCGCGATGCGTCGCCCGTCGTCGTTTCAAGGCGGTGATCCAGCCGCCGGAGAGGGCAGCGCGCACCGGGAATCGGTGCGCGCGGTGGGGGGTGCCAGTTCGCGCGAAAGGGGATTATTCAGCGATCGAGACCGACCCCGTGGCCGGCCCGCTGTCGCGCGACGCGGCACCGATCCGAGTAGGCTGCAGGCTAGGGCGGGCGGTTGTTGGAACCGTTGCGGGGGCGGCCTGGTTTCGCTGCGCAGCCAAGCACCAGGGCGCTTCAGTCCGGTGAGCGGCCGCGCCTTGGCTCGCGTGCTACGTCCCAACGGGACCGGCGGCGGCGTCGCAGCGCGCACGTCTGCGTTTGCCTGTCGTGCCGGGGTCGGGCTCCGGCTCCGTCCTCGCCCCGGCAACCTTGGACCCCGGGCGCCGGCGTTTCGGCCGCAGGATCGCCGGCCGGGGAGTGCCGGGCCGTGTACGGGATGCTGCGTACTAGCCAGCGTGGCGCAGCCGGTTCATCATGCGACCCAGCCCATGACAGCTCACACTAAGAGGGCTTCCATCTAAAATGAAATTCCAAACACTGCTCGTGGCGTCCTTGATAGGGCTCGGGATGGCCGCCTGCGCCAAGCAAGAGCCGGCCAAGCTGGCGCCGCCGCCAACCCCGTTCCAGCCCACCGCCAGTATCCTTGACCTGATGTCCGGGCAGATCGATCCCGCGGCGGACTTCCTGTGGGATTCCGTGGCCACGATCACGGGGCCCAAGGGCACCGAGGAGAAGCAGCCGCGCACCGACGCCGAATGGGCCGCCGTCCGCCGCCAGGCGCTGATACTGATCGAAGGCAGCAATCTGCTGATGATGGAAGGGCGCGTGGTTGCCCAGCCGGGCCAGAAACTGGAGAACGCCCCGGGCGAGGGCGACCTGTCGCCGGAACAGAGCCTGGCCGCGATTTCCGCCGATCGCTCGGCCTTCATCGCCTATGCCCGGGCGTTGCAGGACGCCGGCGGGCTGGCGCTCAAGGCGATCGACTCCCGCAACGTGGATGCCTTCCTGGAGGCCGGCGGCGTTATCGATGAGGCCTGCGAGCAGTGCCACAAGAAGTACTGGTATCCGAACGGTGGCACGCCGCCGTTGGGCAAGTAGGATCGGTGTGATGAGCGTCAAGTATCACGAGCAGGTGCTGCGCCACCAGGCAGTCCTCGCCGATGGCCGGCCCTGCGAGATCCTCGAACGGCTGACCTTTGAGCGGACCGTGCTAGCGGATGGCTCGCTGTCGGAAGCGCGGCAGGTCAACCGGCGCTTTGACCTGAAGACCGGTGAGCGCGTGAACCACTTGGGCGATGAGGAGTTCGAGCTGGATTTCGATCGCATGCCGCTGCGGCGGATCGCCACCGCGACCTAGCACTGGTGGCGGGTTGCCGACCCGATAGGGCCGGGGACCGTCGTCCTAGGGAGGCAGTTCCTCCCCTTCAGTCCGGCCCAATACCCGCTCGACCAGCCGCTCGATGCGGCCGCCGATCAGCAGCGCGGCCATGGCCAGCGCAAGGCCCCACCACACCATGGTGAATTGTCCCGCGCCGGCAGCCACCCCCAATCCCGCCGTCAGCCATACCGCGGCGGCCGTGGTCAGGCCCGCCACGCGGCCCTCGCTCACGCGGTGCAGGATCACGCCAGCGCCCAGGAAGCCGATGCCCGTGAGCACGCCCTGGATCACCCGGCTGGTGGCCTCGGTGTCCGGCACCGTGCTGCCGCCGGTCTGTACGATCACGAGCACCGCCAGGGCGGAGCCCAGGCCGACCAGCCCGAAGGTGCGGAAGCCGGCGGGCTTGTGGTGCAGGTCGCGGTTCAGGCCGATGACACCACCGCAGGCCAGGCCCGCCAGCAGTCGCAGAAAGACGTCCAGGTTCTGCAGCATGGCTCAGCCCTCAATGCGGCGGGAACTGGCTGAGGATCGACTGTACCAGTCGCGGCAGGCGCGCCCCGGCGGCCTCCAGGTCGGCCTCGGACAGCTCCTCGCGCGCGACCCCGTGCCAGATAGGGCGCCCGCTGGCCCTGTCCAGGATATCCACGTACACCCGCCCTGCGGTGTCACTGCGCACCTCCAGTTCCCGGCCGTAGCCCGGCCAGCCCCAACCCCAGCCCCACGACCGAAACAGGGGATCGTGGAAGGTCGTGGCGTTGAGGCGCTCGCGTGTGCCCACGCCGTAGGCGATGGTGAAGTCGGCAGTCTCGCGCCGGTCAGCCTTCACATAGCCCCTGGCGGCCAGGCTCGACTCGATCTCCTGGATCACGCGGCTGCGGTTCAGGAGGCTGAGGGAGGCGTCGCTGTCACGCGGCTGGTACAGCGGATCCTCGGCCACCCAGGCGAAGCTGTGCAGCTGGACGAAGTTCGCCTTGGGGTCGAAATCCAAACGCGGTGCCGGCGTGGCGCAGGCGGCCAGCAGTGCGGCGAGGCAAAGTGCCAGTGCGTATTTCATGATCGCATTCTCCAGCAAGCGTGCGTAGGTTGTACCACGTCGGAGGCTGTTATTTCGATTGCAGGACCACGCCCAGTTCGGCCAGGAGCTTGGCCAGTTCGCCCGCCATGACCGTGAAGTCGATGTCGAACTGCTCAGCCTCATCCACGTCCCCGCCGTCCGGCCTGTCCTGCGCCATCTCCAGGAACTGCAGGCGCTTGATTTGTAGCTTCTCGGTCAGGATAAAGGCGACGCGGTCGCTCCACGTCAGCGCCAGCCGGGTCGGAAAGAGGCCGTTGGAGAGGTGCGCGCGCACTTCCTGGCTATCCAGCGGGTGGCGCGAATAGCGGATCACGGTGCGCGACTTGTCCACGCCCTTGAGTTCCAGCTCATCCTCGATGCGGAACGGGGAAGGGGACTCCCCGACCTGCAGCCAGGCCATCATCGAGGACTGCGGAGAGCGTTCGGTCTCCAGCGGCAGGACCGCAAAGCTGCCCAGCGTGTCGCGCAGCGTCTCCAGCACCTCGTCTGCCTTCGCGCCGCCGGCTGCGTCGACCACGAACCAGCCCTGCTCCGGGTCGATCCAGGCGCGCGTCACGCGCCGCCGCGTCAGGGCGCGAGCGCGCAGTTCCTCGGTGACTTTCAGCTTGAGGTCGCGCATCTGCTTGCGCCCCACTGGGAACCCCTGCTCGGCTGCCTGCAGCTCGGCCCGCTCCAGGGCCACCTGGCGAATGACCGCGCCCGGGAGGATCTTCTGTTCCACGCCCAGGGCAATCAGCTGCTGGCGGCCGACGCTGTGCACCAGGCGTTCATCCCTGGTGACCTTCAGCCATCCGCGACTGCTCATGTCGAAGTGGCCGCAGGGCTGCAGCCGGCGGGTGATCAGCTTCTCCTCCAGGTCAATGGCGGAGAGGCTCCAGTCGTCGGGCAGGCGATAGATGGCGAGATTCTTGAAGAACATGCGGGGGTGGTCGATCTGAAAATCGGTCGCGAAGTATATAGGCTGGCGAGGGGCTTCTGGATCGTTCTGGCGAGCCGCGGCGCGCGCGCTTCGGGACACGGCGTATCGCGGGCCGGGCAATGTCCTATCGCCGCTGGCGGTGACCGCATCGCCGCGCGAAAGCCGTTCCCGTGCCGCTGCGCTCGCAGGGATCGCAAGCCGGCGGGCGAGGAGACGCGGCCGGTGATTCCGCGCGCGGCAGGCCGCCAGCTGGCCGGGATCCCTGGGCCGCTGTCCACGTCGCACAGGCGCGTGCCCTCCGGGCCGGCGCCGCACGCCACCCCTGACCCGCCCTTTCGGCGGGGCGTAGGCCACCTGCAGCGGCTCGAGCAGCTCCACGTCGCGTCGCTTCGACGCGGGCTCCCGTATCTACGTGAAGCGGCAGAGCGCCGCGGCACTGAGGTGGATGCGGGGCCTCTCCAGCTAGCCGGCGCCTGCGGCCAGCAGCTTCAACGGTCGTTCGGCATCGGCCAGCAGCTCGGGGGCCACGCTCACGCCGCGCTCCACCAGGGCCTTGCCCTGCACGAAGTCGCGCGCGGCATTGATGCAGTCGATGGCGATCACGCGGCCGGCGCGCAGGTACACGGCGCTGAAGCTGCGCGCGGCGGGGTCGCCGCGCAGGACGACCTCCTCGTAGCCGTGGCTCAGTCCCACGGTCTGCAGCTTGATGTCGTACTGGTTTGACCAGAACCACGGTACGCAGGCATAGGGGGACGGCGCGCCCAGGATCACGCCCGCCACCACCTTGGCCTGCTCGACCGCGTTCTGCACGGACTCGATGCGAACTCGCGCCCCGCCGGCATAGCGGTTGGCGTGGTTGGCGCAGTCGCCGATCGCAAAGACATCCACCAGGCTCGTATGGCAGAAGCTGTCCACCTCCACGCCGTTGCTGCATTCGGCGCCCGCAGCCTGCAGCAGCTGCACGGACGGCACGATGCCGATTGCCGCGAGGAGCGCATCGCAGCGCAGGTCGGCCTGGCCGTCGTCGAAGCGGATACCGCTCACCCGGCCGTCCGTGGCCAGCACTTCGCCCAGCCGCACTTGGGTGCGCAGGTTCACGCCGTGGGCGCGATGCTCGGCCGCGTAGAATTGTGAAACGGCCGGGCAGGTCACGCGGGCCAGAACCCGCTCCTGCGACTCCAGCACCGTGACGCGCTTGCCGAGCTTGAGCAGCGCGGGGGCGGCCTCCAGGCCGATGTAGCCCGCACCCACGATGGCCAGGTGCTCGATCGCCGGCAGGGCCGCCCGCAGTCGATCCACATCCGCCCGCGTGCGTATCGCAAACACGTTCGCCAGACCCTCCGGCACCTGTGAGAGCGCGCGCGGCTGGCCGCCAGCGGCCCAGACCAGCAGACCGTAACGCAGCGTTTCGCCGCAATCCAGGCACACCTGATGCGCGTGCGGCTGCACGGCCGTGACGCGCGATCCCAGCCGCAGAGAGATCGAACGCTGTTCCCAGAAGCCTGCCGGGCGCAGCGCAAGCTTCTCCACGGTGCGATCGCCCACGAGGTATTCCTTGGACAGGGGCGGCCGCTCGTAGGGCAGGTCTGCCTCCTCGCCAACCAGCAGGATGCTGCCCGTGTAGCCACCCTGGCGCAGGCAGATGGCCAGCTGTGCCGCGGCCTGGCCCGTGCCCACGACGAGCACGTCGCTGTGGTGGCTCACCGGCGGGTGGATCCGCTGGGAGCCTGCGCCGCGCAGCCGGCGGCCGGGGCCAACTCGTACGGGAAGATCAGGGTCATCGCACGACTTCGGGCTGCGCAGCACCGCTGCGGTTGGCAGCCATGCTCCCCCCTTGGCGCCATGACCGCAAGCGCTAGGCCGCCTCGGCCGGCAGGTCAAACACCAGCACTTCGGCTTCGTTGCCGTGCGCCAGCGTGAGCTGCTCCACCTGCGTCGCCATCAGCGCATCGCCAGCCTGCAGGAGCTCGCCGTTGGCCGTGACGCAGCCTCGCGCGACATGCACGTAGTATTGGCGCCGCGGCGAGCCCGCCAGCAGGGCGGATTCCTGCGCGGCGAAGAGTCCGGCATAGATCCGTGCATCCTGGTGGATTTGCAGGGAGCCGTCCGCGCCGTCGGGGGAGACGATCAGGCGCAACCGGCCGCGCTTCTGTTCCGGCGAGAACGACTTTTCCTCGTACTGCGGGGCAAGTCCCGCCCGCCCGGGGAGGATCCAGATCTGCAGGAAGTGGGTGCCCTGCGTCGCCGAGGGATTGAATTCACTATGCCGCACGCCCGTGCCTGCGCTCAGGCGCTGTACGTCACCGGGCTTGAGGAAGGATCCCGTGCCGAGGGAATCCTTGTGCGCGAGCTGGCCCTCCAGCACGTAGCTCACGATCTCCATGTCGCGATGTCCATGGGTGCCAAAGCCGGCGCCTGGCGTGACGCGGTCCTCGTTGATCACCCGCAGGACCCCGAATTGCAGGTGCTGCGGGTCGTAGTAGTCCGCGAAGGAAAAGCTGTGGAAGGACTTGAGCCAGCCATGGTCAGCGTAGCCCCGTTCGGACGCGCGTCGGATCTGCAGCATGGGAAGGTCTCTGTCGGCAAGGACCCCACCCTACCGGGCACTCGTCGGTTTAAAAAGCGCGATACCTCGCTGAGTCGGATCCAAGGATTGGATCACTCCTGCCGCCACAAAGACCTCCCTGGCATACGGGCGCGAGCGGGCCGCGGTGGTGGACGAGGGTGGGTTCCGGTCGGCGGCCGCGAAGCGGCATCGCAGCCAGTCGGCGGTGAGCTGCGCCGTCGCGCGGCTAAAGCAGCGGCTGGGCCTCGCCTTGCTGGAGCCGCCATGCCGCCGGGCGGTCCTCACGCCCCAGGGCCAGCCCCTGCTGCCGCCGTGCTATCCGGTGCCGAGGAGGCCCTTGCCGGACGCAGCGTCAAGGTCGGCGTAACCGGCGGCGCTGCACGTTGACTCGCGTGGCATCTCCCTCGCGCTCGGGCGTGCCGGATGGGCGTTCGCAGGGCCGCCGTAGCCTGTCGTGGCCGAGGCGCTGCGAACCGGTGCGCTGCTCGAGGCTGCCCCTGGCGCTGGGGAGCCCTCCGAGGCTACCGCTCTGCCTGGTCCTGGTGCGAGCGGAGCGGGCGGGGCCTGCCGCCCTGGCCGCGGTGGAGTGCTTTCTTCATAACCTATCGGCATGGAAGGGGGGTAGGGTCAGCGAGTAGACTGCTCCCATGCGCATTGCCAAGCCCATCCTGCTCGTCACGACACCGCTGGGGGTCGCCATCGGCCTCCTGGAGGCGTACCGGCTGGCCGGTGGCATGGTGATCTTGTTGGCAGCCCTCATTGGCGTGTTTGGCATCGCGATGACCCAGGTCTTTCGCGTCATCCGCCAGGAAAAACGTGACGCGGGAGCCCCCAGACCATGAAGCTGCTGATCGTTGCTGCGCTGCTGGCCATCATCGTGAGTCTCGGGCAGGCGCTGTTCGCAATGTCCTCGGGACAGGGCAACTCGGCCCGCATGGTGAGGGCCCTGACGCTGCGTATCGGCCTATCCGTGGCCCTCTTCGCGATCCTGATGCTGTGCTGGTATTTCGGGCTGATCGACCCGCACGGCGTCAGCTAGAGCTTCGCGACGGCATCCTGTCCGGCAGCGGCGACCTGGCCATCCTGGCTGGAGAGCACGCCGGAGACCCCGATGCTGCCCACGATCTCCCCGTTCAGCGTCAGCGGCAGGCCGCCCTCCACCGCGGTGGCGCCGGGTAGCGAGAGCATGTGGATCTTGCCGCCCAGCACGCCGTCCTCCAGCGCCTTGGTGGGGCGCTTGAACATCAGCGCGGTCTTGGCCTTTTCCTGCGCAACGAACACCGAGCCCAGCTGCGTGCCATCGGCGCGTTCCAGGTAGATCAGGTGTCCACCGACATCCAGGATGGCGATGACGACCGTCCAGCCCTCGGCGACCGCCTTGGCCGAAGCGGCGGCGGCGATGGTCTTGGCGTCGGCCAGGCAGAGCGTCGTCTTGGTGATCATGCAGGCAAATTCCTCGGTCTGACTTAGGCGCCGAGCCGCGACTTGAGCTCGCGGCGCCGGCTGTGAAGGATGTGCTCAGTGTAGCCGTTGGGCTGCTCGCGGCCCCTGAAGATCAGGTCGCTGGCGGCCTGGAAGGCGATGTTTGCCGCCAGGTTCAGGGCCATCGGGGTGTACAGCGGGTCGGCCGCGTTCTGCTTGTCCACGATGGCGGCCATGCGGGCGAGCGTCTCGCGGACCTGCGCCTCGCTGCAGACGCCGTGGTAGAGCCAGTTGGCCACGTGCTGGCTGGAGATGCGCAGCGTCGCGCGGTCCTCCATCAGGCCCACGTCGTGGATGTCGGGCACCTTGGAGCAGCCGACGCCCTGGTCGATCCAGCGCACCACATAGCCCAGGATGCCCTGCACGTTGTTGTCCAGTTCCTGCTGCACGTCGGCCGGCGCCGGCAGACCGGTGGCCAGCGGCGCGGTCAGCAGTTCATCGGTGCCCGGCGCGGCGTCCTTGGCGAGGCGTGCCTGCACGGCGACCACGTTCACGCGGTGGTAGTGGATGGCGTGCAGCGCCGCGGCCGTGGGCGAGGGCACCCAGGCGGTGTTCGCGCCGGCCTGCGGTTGGGCGATCTTGGTGCGGATCATCTCCGCCATGTGATCCGGTATGGCCCACATGCCCTTGCCGATCTGCGCCTTGCCCGAGAAGCCGCAGGCCAGTCCGATCTGCACGTTGCGCTTCTCGTAGGCACGGATCCACGGCTGCAGCTTGACCTCGTCCTTGCGCAGCACCGGCCCACCCTCCATGCAGGTGTGGATCTCATCGCCCGTGCGATCCAGGAAGCCCGTGTTGATGAATACAATGCGGGCCGCGGCAGCCTGGATGCAGGCGGCCAGGTTCGCGCTCGTGCGGCGCTCCTCGTCCATCACGCCCATCTTGACGGTGTGGCGGGGGAGGCCGAGCAGGTCTTCCACTCGGTTGAAGAGGTCGTTGGCCAGCGCCACTTCCTGCGGTCCGTGCATCTTGGGCTTCACCACGTAGATCGAGCCCGCGCGGCTGTTGCGCCGGCCACCGCGCACGTCATGCAGGGCGATCAGGAGGGTAATGCAGGCGTCGATGACCGTCTCATAGACGGGCTTGCCGTCCAGGCACACCGCATCGCTCACCATGTGGTGGCCCACGTTGCGCACGAGCATGAGGCTGCGCCCCGGCAGCGTGAGCGTCGTGCCCCCGGCAGTCTGGTAGCTGCGATCCTCATTCAGGCGGCGGGTCACCGTGCCGCTGCCCTTGGCGAAGCGGGCCTCCAGCGTGCCGTTCATCAGGCCCAGCCAGTTGCGGTAGACCTCGACCTTGTCCTCGGCGTCCACGGCCGACACCGAATCCTCGCAGTCCTGGATCGTGGTGAGGGCCGCCTCAATCACCAGGTCCGCAACGCCGGCCGCATCGGTGCGGCCGATAGGGTGGCTGCGATCGATGCTGATCTCCAGGTGCAGGCCGTTATTCCTGAGCAGGATCGCGCTGGGCGCGGCCGCCTCGCCACGCCAACCGGCGAACGCCGCCGCGTCGCGAAGGCCGGTACGGCTGCCGTCGCCGAGCGTCAGGAGCAGCGCGCCGTCCACCACCGCGTAGGCGCTGCAGGCGGCGTGGCTGCCGCGGGCGAGCGGCGCGATCTCATCCAGCAGGCCGCGCGCGTAGGCGATGACCTTGGCGCCGCGGGCGGCGTCGTAGCCGCGCTGGCTGGGATCCAGGGGCGCTACGGCGTCGGTGCCGTACAGCGCGTCGTAGAGGCTCACCCAGCGGGCGTTGGCTGCGTTGAGCGCATAGCGGGCGTTGCTGACCGGCACGACCAGCTGCGGGCCGGCGATGCTGGCGATCTCCGGATCCACGTTGGACGTGCTGATCCCAAAGGCGCCCGGTTCGGCCACGAGGTAGCCAATCTGCCGCAGGAAGTCGGTGTGCGCAGCGATGTCGAAGGCCTGACCCTTGTGCTCGCGCCACCACGCATCGATACGCGCCTGCAACTGGTCGCGCGTGGCGAGCAGGGCGGCATTGCGCGGCGAGAAGTCCGACAGGATCGCCTCAACGCCCGCCCAGAAGGCGGCCTCTGTGAGGCCTGTGCCCGGCAGGGCCTCGCGGGCTAGGAACGCGTGCAGCGGAGCCGCGACCTTAAGGCGACCGACGGTAAGGGGCTCTGTCACGGGAAAGCGTCTCTCTTGAAGGGGACCTGGGCGCAGGTAATCCCTAATTCTAACCTAATCCTCGCCCTGCGCCGCCGCCGGGACCTAGGCGCGGCGCCGGGTGGCGCGGCAAAAAACCCGCGGCTGCGGCCGCTTAGGGCCCCTGCGGGCGGCCCGCGCACGGTTATGATGCGTGTTCATACCGAACGGGGGATCCGATGTCTGAGAAGCTTGCGTCCGCGGCGCAGTCCGGCGGCTTGGTCACTGTGCGAGAGGCGACGTTCCGGTTGCTGCGTCAACTGGGTATCAGCAAGGTTTTCGGCAACCCCGGCTCCACGGAACTGCCGATGTTCCGGGATTTCCCGCCGGACTTCAGCTACGTGCTGGGCCTGCAGGAGTCGGTGGTCATCGGCATGGCCGATGGCTATGCCCAGGCCACCCACAACGCCGCCTTCATCAACCTGCACTCCGCGGCCGGCGTCGGCCACGCGATGGGCAACATCTTCACCGCCTACCGCAACCGCACGCCGCTGGTGATCACGGCCGGGCAGCAGTCGCGCTCGCTGCTGCAGATGGAGCCGTTTCTGTTTGCGACGCAGTCCACCGAGTTGCCCAAGCCATATGTGAAGTGGAGCTGCGAGCCGGCGCGTGCCGAGGACGTGCCTGCTGCCATCGCGCGTGCCTACTACATCGCGATGCAGCCCCCGTACGGGCCCACCTTCGTCTCCATCCCGGTGGATGACTGGGACGTGCTGACGCAGCCGGTTACCGCGCGCAGCGTCTCCACCTCCATCCGCGCCGAGGCGGCGGCCATCGATGCGCTGAGCGCGGCCCTGAACGCGAGCCAGCGTCCGGTGTTCGTCATCGGCGGTGCCGTGGATCGGGAGGGGGGCTGGGAGCCGCTGCTCGCCCTGGCGCAGCGCCACGGGGCACTGGTGTGGGCCAGTCCCCTGATCGGCCGCTGCGGCTTCCCTGAGGATCATCCGCTGTTCGCCGGTTTCCTGCCGGCCTTCCGCGAGGAAATCTGCAAGCGCCTCGCCGGACACGACCTGTGCGTGGCGATCGGCGCGCCCGTGTTCACCTACCATGCCGAGGGCGTGGGCCCCTACACCCCGCAGGGCCTGCAGCTGTTCCAGCTGACCGATGATCCGGACTGGGCGGCCTGCGCGCTGGCGGGCACGACGCTGCTGACCAGCGTGGGCTCGGCCCTGCGCGACCTGGTGGCGCGGCCCGGGCCCGCGCAGCCGGCCCGCCAGCAGGGCCGTGCGCCGGCGCCGCGGGTGCCGGCAACGGACCCTTTCCCGGACTCCTTCCTGATGCAGACGCTGGCGCAGATACGCGATCCGGGCAGCATCATCGTGGAGGAGGCGCCCAGCAGCCGCGGGCCGATGCAGGCGTACCTGCCGATCCTGCGCAGCGAGACTTTCTACACCTGCAGCAGCGGTGGCCTGGGCCATGGCTTGCCGGCCTCCGTGGGCGTGGCCCTGGCCAACCCCACGCGCAAGGTGATCGCACTGATCGGCGACGGCTCCTCGATGTATTCCATCCAGGCCCTGTGGACGGCTGCGCAGCTGAAACTGCCGATCACCTTTGTGATCATCAACAACGGACGCTACGAGGCCCTGCATCACTTTGCCAAGCGATTTGGCCTGGCCGACGCGGTGGGAACGGAGCTGGGTGGAATCGACTTTGTCGGCATCGCCAAGGCGCAGGGCTGCGACGGCGTACGCGTGGAGAAAGCGGAGAGGCTGGCGGAAACGCTCAGCAGCGCGCTCGCAGCGACGCGTCCGACCTTGGTGGAAGTCGTCGTCGGTTGATCCTGAACCCCAAACACAGCGAGGATGGCGGCCATGTCGAACTGGAAACCCGAGCATCAGGCCAGTGACTTCGACCCGCAGGTGCTGCTGATCTTCGATCAGTACGTGCATGGCGACATCGACCGGCGCACCTTCCTGGAGCGCGCCGGCAGGTTTGCCGTCGGCAGCATGACGGCCGCGGCGATGCTGGGCGCACTCAATCCCCGCTTCGCCCTCGCCCAGCAGGTGCCGCCCAGCGATCCGCGCTTGAAGATGCAGTACCTGGAGTTCGACTCCCCGCAAGGCTATGGCCGCGGTCGTGGCTACCTGGCCAAGCCGGCCAAGATCTCCGGCAAGCTGCCCACGGTGCTGGTAGTGCACGAGAACCGGGGCTTGAACCCGCACATCGAAGACATCGCGCGACGCCTGGCGCTGGAGAACTTCATCGCGTTCGCGCCGGATGCGCTGTTCCCGCTGGGGGGCTATCCCGGTGACGAGGACAAGGCGCGCGACCTGTTCGCCAAGCTCGAGCAGCCCAAGACGCAGCAGGACCTCCTCGCCGCGGCAGCCGTGGTCAAGGGGCAGCCGGAAGGCAACGGGCGGCTGGGCGTGGTGGGCTTCTGCTACGGCGGCAGCCTCAGCAACATCCTGGCGACGAAACTGCCCGATCTGAAGGCGGCGGTGCCCTTCTATGGCAGCGCCCCGGCGCTGCAAGCCGTGCCCGGGATCAAGGCCGAGCTGCTGCTGAACTTCGCCGACAACGATGAGCGCGTGAACGCCAGCTGGCCGCCGTACGAGGAGGCGCTCCAGAAGGCCGGGGTCAAGTACACCGCCTTCCGCTACGCGGGCACCCAGCACGGCTTCAACAACGACACGACGCCGCGCTATGACGAGGCGGCCGCGAGGCTCGCCTGGACGCGCACGATCGAGTTCTTCAACCGCACGCTGCGCGGCTGAGGCGCCGCCCCTAAGAAAAAGCCCCGGGCGGAGGAATCCGCTCGGGGCTGCTCTGTGCGTTCCGGACCGGGGACGCGATCCCCGCACTGGGCTTGGCCGGTCAACCGGCGGCGAGCCGCCGGCCGCGGGCGTGCGTGCCTACGGCAACCAGGGGCGCGAGACCTGCGTCTCCTGCTCGGTGATGAACTCCAGCAGCGCCGGCACCCCCTTCTGCGTCTGCTCGATCGCGCGCTTGATCGCCGGGATGATGTCCTCGGCCTGGGTTACGCGCTCGCCGTAGCCGCCGAAGGCGCGGGCCATCGCGGCGTAATCGCCGGAGATGTCGGTGGCGCGGAACTTCTCCGTGGCGTTCGGCATGATCGGCAGCTCGATAGCCATGCAGAAGTTGTTCAGCAGGATCGAGAGGATCGGCAGGCGCTCGCGCACCGCCGTCTCAAAGTCCATGCCGGTGAAACCGATCGCGGCGTCGCCCCAGACGTTGATGCACAGCTTGTCCGGGTGGACGAGCTTGGCGCCCATCGCCAGCGGCAGGCCGTAGCCCAGCTGCGTGGTCTTTCCCCAGCCGATGTACGACAGCGGCGTGGTGGACTTCCAGAACGGCACCAGCTGGTCGCGCGGGCTGCCGGCGTCGTGCGTGATAATCGTGTTGTCGATGTCCACGGTCTTCTGCAGGTCCCACAGCACGCGATACGGGGAGAGGGGGGCACCCTTGCTCTCCAGCTTCGGTAGCCACTTCTTCAGCCATTCGGCCTCGATCTTCTTGATCTCGGCGGCGACCAGGGTGGCATCGCGGTTGGCGGTGACGGTCTTGCGGATCTCGGCGATCAGCTGCTTGAGCACCAGCCGGGCATCGCCCACCAGGGCCAGCTCCGACGCCACGGTCTTGTTCAGGTCGACCGGGTCGTTGGTGGAGTGGATGTAGGTCGGCCCCTTGGGCATCGCGATGGCGAAGCTGCTCTCGGTGAAGGAGCAGCCGATGCCGAAGATCACGTCGGCGGCATTCACGAAGTGGTGGATCTGGGCGTTGATGCCGTGGCCACCGGATCCCAGCGACAGCGGGTGACGCTCGTTGAAGGTGCTCTTGCCCGGCAGCGAGGTGCTCACCGGGGCAGCCAGCAGCTCCGCCAGCTCCTGCAGTTCGACGTAGGCGTCGGCCCAGTGCACGCCCTGGCCGGCATGGATCACCAGGCGCTTGGCGGCGATGAGCTTCTGGGCGGCCTTGACGATGGACTCGGGATCCGCGGCGGATTTGTTGGCGTGTACCGGGGTGTAGTCCAGCGGCTCCGGCACTTCATCGTTGAAGGCATCGATGGGCACTTCCACGACCACCGGCTGCGGGCGGCCGTTACGCAGCTGCGTAAAGGCGCGGCGCATGATGTTCGGGGTCTCGGCACCGAGCAGGATCGGCTCGTTGTGCTTGGAGATGCCGCGCATCTGGATCGTGGAGTTGTAGTTGTACGGCAGGAAGAGGTTCTTGCGCGCGTAGCCCTGCGGCACGACCAGGATCGGGATCGAGTCGGCATAGGCCTGGGCGACGCCGCCGTAGGCGTTCTCGGCGCCGGGGCCGTGCTGCATGCAGAAGGCGCCCATGCTCTTGCCGCGCGTCATGCGGGAGACGGCGTCGGCCATGTGCAGGCCGGTACGCTCCTGTCGAACGATGATCGTCCTGATGTCCACTTTCGCCGCCGCCTCCAGCAGCGCATTGCGGGGATAGCCAAAGAGGAATTGGACACCCTCGCGCTTCAGAATCTCGGCCATTGCGGCATCAGTTTTCACTAAACCATCGCTCCAGCAGGGTTGGGACAGGGCGCGGATCATACCAATGTTCGGCCGGCCGGCAGGCCCATCTACCTGATTTCGCGGGGCCTTGCGGCCTGCTGCATACTTGCGCCTGGGCAGGCGGGCATCCTATGTGCGAGCGCAGCAACCCGCCGGCTTGCCGGGGCCGATTAAACCGCCGGACAAAGAAACTATTGTCACCGGCAAGCATCTGAAGAATAGGTCGTTATTGGGGGTTTGGATCGATGCCACGGGTAACTGATCGCCGGCTGTTCCTGAAGGGTGCGCTGAGTACCGCTGCCTGCGTGGCGCCGTGGGCGTTTCCCGCCGCAGCCGGCGCCACGGCGGCCCCGGGGCTGACGTCTACCGCGCTGGCCCCGGACATCGCGCTGCTCAGCGGCGCCGGGGGCAACGTGGTGACCGTCGGCGGCCCCGACGGCGTGGTCATGATCGACGGCGGCCTGGCCGCCCAGTCGCGCGCGCTGCTCAAACTCGTGCAGGCCGGCAACCGCCCGGTGCGGGCCCTGTTCAACACACACTGGCACTGGGACCACACCGGCTCCAACGAGGCGCTGGGCAACGCGGGCGTGCGGATCATCGCGCACGAGAACACCAAGCTGTGGATGCAGCGCGCGATCATCGTCCCCTGGGAGAAGCGCGAGTACCCGCCGGTGCCGGCCAAGGCCCTGCCAACCGCCACCTTCTACACCGGCGATACGCTCAGCTTCGGTCCGCACGAGCTGCAATACGGCTACCTGGGCCAGGCGCACACGGACGGGGACCTCTACGTCCGCCTGCCACGGAGCAACGTGCTGGTGGTCGGCGACGTGGTCTCGCAGGGCAGCTACCCGGTGCTGGACTACGCCACCGGCGGCTGGGTGGGCGGGGTGCTGGAGGCAACCAAACAGCTGCTGAAGCTGTCTGATGAGAAGACGATCATCGTGCCCGGCAGCGGCACGGTGGTGACGCGTGCGCACCTGCAGGCCCAGAGCGAGATGCTGGAGGTGCTCAAGGAGCGCGTCTGGCAGCTCATGCGCAAGGGCATGAGCGATACGGACATCGTGGCTGCCAAGCCTACCGCCGAATACGACGCGAAATGGGGCGATCCAACACAGTTCTTGCTGAGCTGCTACAAGGGTTTATGGGGACATGTTCGGGAACAACGTGGTGTTGTTTGAGTAACCCTATGATTTTTTATAAAAAAATGTGGAAAATCTCCTCCCTGCGGGTCTCGGCGCCCCTGGTTCTGGGCGCGCTGTTCGCAGGCAACCCCGCCGGCGCCGCCCCGGTGGCCGAGGCGCCGGCGGCGCAGCTCGCCGAGCACAACTTCAAGCTGCTGGAGGACTACTGCTCCAAGTGCCACAACGCCACCGACTGGGCGGGCGGCGTGGCCTTCGACACGATGACGCCCGATAGCGTCGCCACCGACGGCAAGATCTGGGAAGAAGCCGTGCGCAAGATGCGCGGGCGCCTGATGCCCCCGCCGGGCGAGAAGCAGCCGCCGCAGGCCGCGATGGACCAGTTCGTCGGCTGGATGGAAGGGCGCCTGGATGAGCACGCGCAGGGTCATGTGGAGCCGGGCGGCGTGGGCCTGCACCGGATCAACCGCACGGAGTACGCGCGCGTCGCGGAGGAGCTGCTGGGCCTGAAGGTCGCGGCGGAAACCCTCCTGCCCAAGGACACCAAGAGCGAGGGCTTCGACAACGTGGCCAACGTGCTGCGTGTCTCCCCGACCTTCCTGGACCAGTACATCTCCGCTGCGCGCACGGTCAGTGTTGCGGCGGTGGGGGATCCCAAGGTCCGCTCCGCCAGCGTGACCTACCGGGCACCGCCCATGCGCCAGGCGTTCTACCAGGAGGGCATGCCGCTGGGCAGCCGCGGTGGCCTGTCGGTGGAGCATTGGTTCCCGGCCGATGGCGAGTACGAATTCAATCTGCGCATTCCGGTCGGGGGCGGCTATGGCCTGGGCATGGCCGAGCAGAAGGTCCTCTTCCTGATCGACGGCAAGAAGGTGTTCGAGCAGAAGCTCGGGGGCGAGGAGGACTCGCGCGCCGTCGACCAGCAGCAGGCGCCGGCCACCGGCAAGATCAACGCTCGCTTCCAGAAGATCCGCCTGCCCGTGAAGGCCGGCCCACGCCGCCTGGTCGTGACCTTCGAGGCCACGACCTTCGCCGAGTCGGAGGCGCTGTTCGCACCCTTTACCCCGGGCGGTGGCAGTGACGGCTATGCGCGCGTCGCCGCGATCGACGTGGTCGGCCCGTACAACCCGACCGGCCTCAGCGAAACGCCGAGCCGCCGCAAGATCTTCACCTGCCACCCGGCCAGTGAAGCGGAGGAGGCGCCCTGCGCGCGGCAGATCATCGGCCGCATCGCGCGCGAGGCGTTCCGCCGCCCTGTCAGCGACGCGGACCTGGCCGCACCGCTGCGCTTCTTCGCCGACGGCCGCAAGGCCGGCAGCTTCGATACCGGTATCCAGACGGCGATCATGGCCATTCTCTCCAGTCCCAAGTTCCTCTACCGGCTGGAGAGCGCGCCGCCGGACGCCAAGCCCGGGCAGGTCTACGCGCTGGACGACATGGCCGTGGCAACGCGCCTGGCCTTCTTCCTGTGGAGCCAGGGCCCCGATGACCAGCTGCTGCAGCTGGCCTCCGCCGGCAAGCTCAAGGACCCCGCCGTGCTGGGCCAGCAGGTGCAGCGCATGCTGGCGGATCGCCGCTCGGATTCGCTGATCAGCAATTTCGCCAACCAGTGGCTCAACGTGGAAGGCCTGGACAGCGTTGATCCCGACCAATCGTTGTTCCCCAACTTCGATGAGGACCTGCGCCGCGCCTATCGCCGCGAGGTCCAGCTCTTCGTCGGTAGCATCCTGCGCGAGGATCACAACGTTACGGAGCTGCTGACCGCCAACTACAGCTTCCTGAACGAGCGCCTGGCCCTGCAGTACGGCGTACCCAATGTGCGGGGCGACCAGTTCCGCAAGGTCGTGCTGACCGACTCCAAGCGCTGGGGGCTGCTGGGCAAGGGCGCGATGCTCATGTCCACCTCCTACGGCAATCGCACGGCCCCGGTGCTGCGCGGCAACTGGATCCTGGAGCGCATCACCGGCACGCCGCCGGCAGCCCCGCCGCCGGGCGTGGAGGCGCTGAAGGAGAACCAGCCGGGACAGAAGGCGATGTCGGTGCGCGAGCGTCTGGAGATGCATCGTCAGAAGCCCTCCTGCAACGCCTGCCACGGCGTCATGGATCCGCTGGGCTTCGCGCTGGAGAACTTCGATGCCATCGGCGCCTGGCGCGACAAGGACCGTGAGGCCGGCACGGTCATCGATTCCACCTCGGTGCTGGCTGGCGGCACCCCGATCAAGGGGCCTGATGAGCTGCGCAACGCCCTGGCCGCGAGGCCGGATCAGTTCGCTCAGACCTTGACCGAGAAGCTCATGATCTTCGCCCTCGGCCGCACGGTGGAGTACACCGACATGCCGCGGATCCGCGCGATCGCGCGCGATGCAGCCAAGCAGGACTATCGCTTCTCGGCGCTGATCGCCGGCATCGTGCGCAGCGAGCAGTTCCAGAAGGCCGTAGTCGCGCCGGAGAAGCCGGCGGATAAGGCCAAGGTCGCGCAGGTCCTGGGCAGCGTTCACTAAGATTTGTTTGCAAGGGGCAACCCATGTTCATCACCAAGAAGTATGTTCCGCGTCGCACCTTCCTGAAGGGGGCCGGTGTTGCGCTCGCGCTGCCGCTGCTGGATGCGATGATCCCGGCGCACACGGCGCTGGCCAAGACCGCCGCCGCCGCCAGGATGCGGCTGGGATTCGTGTATTTCCCGCATGGCGCGATCATGGAGAAGTGGACGCCGGCAGCCGAGGGAACGGACTACGAGCTGAGCCCGATCCTGGAGCCGCTGAAAGACTTCCGGAGCCAGCTGACGATCGTCAGCGGCCTGGGCAACCGTCCGGCGCAGAGCGCCGCGGTCCATGCGATCGTGCCCGGTACCTGGCTCTCCTGCGTTCACCCGCGCGAGACGCACGAGGCCTACGGCGGTGTCACCGCCGACCAGCTGGCCGCCGCGCACATCGGGCAGGATACGCCGCTGCCTTCGCTGGAGGTGGCGACGGAGGCCCCGGGCGGCGGCGGCGCCTGCGACCGTGCATACGGCTGCAGCTACTCCGGCACGATCGCCTTCCGCACGCCGACCACGCCGTTGCCGATGGAATACAACCCGCGCAACCTCTTCCAGCGCCTTTTCGGTCGCGGCAACTCGCCCGAGGAGCGCAAGCTGCTCTCGCAGCAGTACTCCAGCATCCTGGACATGGTCAGCACCGAGGCGGAGGACCTCAAGCGCACGCTGGGCGCTGCAGACCGGGCCGTCATCGGCGACTACATGGAGAGCATCCGCGAGATCGAGCGTCGCGTGCAGAAGACCGAGAAGCAGGACCTCTCGCGCCTGAAGCTGCCGGAGGTGCCGGTGGGCATCCCGGACCAGTTCAACGAGCAGCTGAACCTGATGTTCGACATCATGGCCCTGGCCTACCAGGCCGACCTCACGCGCATCCAGACGTTCATGATCGCCGCCGAGGTCAGCAACATGACCTACAACCACATCGGCGTGCCGGATGCCTTCCATCCGCTCTCCCACCACCAGAACGACCCTGCGAAGAAGGAAAAGCTGGTGAAAATCCAGCGCTACCACACCGAGCAGTTCGCCAAGTTCCTGAAGAAGCTGGCGGCGATGCCGGACGGCGAGGGCTCGGTACTGGATCACTCGATCCTCCTGTACGGCAGCAACATGAGCAACAGCGACGCGCACAACCAGTTCCCGCTGCCGACCGCGCTGGTGGGCGGCGGCTGCGGCACGATGAAGTCCGGGCGCCATGTGCGCTACCCGGACCACACGCCGCTGGCCAACGTGTTGCTGACGATGCTCAACAAGTCCGGGGTGCCGGAGAAATCCATCGGTGACAGCACCGCCGTGCTGACGGAGATCTGAAGCAGTGAGAGCCTGGATAATCTCGGCTGCGATGCTGCTTAACACGGCCTCGGCCCTCGCCGCCGACGCCTCGATCGTCGCGGCTGCTCAGGCCAAAGACGCGGCGGGCGTGCGAGCGCTCATCGCCAAGGGCGCCGATGTCAACGCCGTCAGCGACGACGGCAGCACGGCGCTGCAATGGGCCGTGCACAACGATGATGCGGCGCTGGTCGATGCCCTGATCAAGGCCAAGGCCAACGTGCGCGCCGCCAACGACCTGGGGGCGACCCCCATGTCGGAGGCCGCGGTGATGGGCGACCTGGCGGTGCTGCGCAGCCTGCTGAAGGCGGGTGCGGACGCTGATTCAACCAATGCAATGGGGCAGACGGCGCTGATGGTCATTGCGCGTACCAGCAACGTGGCGGCGGCGCGGCTGCTCATCAGCAAGGGCGCCAAGGTCAATGCGGCGGAGAAGCTGCGGGGCCAGACGCCGCTCATGTGGGCTGCCGCCGAGGCTCAGCCCGCGATGGTACGCGAGCTGCTCGCGCACGGTGCAAACGTCAATGTGTCCACGCTAGTCAACGAGAGCCAGCGCCAGGTCAGCGGCGAGCCTCGCGCCCAGTACCGGCCTGCCGGCGGCTTTACGGCGCTGATGTTCGCAGCGCGCCAGGGCTGCCTGGAATGCGCCAAGGCACTGGTTGAGAAGGGCGCCAGGGTCGACTACACGGACCCGGAAGGCGTGACCCCGCTGATCCTCGCAGTCAACAACTTCTACTTCGACACGGCTGCTTACCTGCTCTCCAAGGGTGCGAATCCCAACCTGTGGGATTGGTGGGGTCGCACCGCGCTGTACTGCGCGGTGGACCTGAACACCATCCCGCGCGGCGGTCGCGCCGACCTGCCGTCGCTGGACAAGACGACCAGTCTGCAGATGATCGACCTGCTGCTGAAGGCCGGTGCGAACCCGAACCTGCAGCTCAAGCTGCTGCCGCCATACCGTGCGGTGGGGGCCGACCGCGGTGCCGACACAATGCTTTCGATCGGCACGACCCCGCTCATCCGCGCGGCCAAGGCGGGCGATGTGGCAGCCATCAAGTTACTGCTGGCCCATGGCGCGAACCCCAACCTGCCGCAGGCGCAGGGCATCAGCTCGGTGATGGCCGCCGCGGGCGTGGGCTCAACCAACATCGACACGCGTGGGTCGCTGAAGACCCAGCCCGAGCTGATCGAGAGCTTGAGGCTCCTGCTGGCCGCCGGCGGCGAGGTGAACCTGCAGGACAAGCAAGGCCGCGGAGCGCTGCATGGGGCAGCCTTCTGGGGCTACGACGACGTTGTCAAGTTCCTGGTTGCCAACAAGGCGAATCTGGAACTCACGGACTCCAAGGGCCTCACGGCGCTGGATTACGCGCTCGGCAAGGCCGGCGGGCAGGGGCGCGGCGGACAGGGCGTGACCGTCAACCAAGCCACGGCCAACCTTCTGCAAGAACTCATGGGTTCAAAGGTGACCGCACAGCGTTAAACTGCCGTCCTACTTCTGTACTTCGAGGTTTGACGCATGGCGGATAAGCGCCTGGTTTGGGACCTGCCCCTGCGGGCATTTCACTGGTTGCTCGTGTTGAGCATCCTCGGCCTGTACCTGACGGGGAAGGCCGGGTTCGAGTGGATGCCCTACCACTTCTATCTGGGCTATACGGTAATCGGCCTGCTGTTGTTTCGGATTATCTGGGGCTTTATCGGGCCCAAGCATGCGCGCTTCGGGGGCTTCCTGCCCGGGCCGGGAAAGCTCTTCGGTTACCTGGGCAAGATTCTCAAGGCCGACTCCACGCCGTCCATTGGCCACAACCCGGCCGGTGCGGTCATGGTGGTGGTGATACTGGTGTTGGTGGGACTTCAGGCCTTCAGCGGGTTGTTCACTACCGATGACATCGCCTGGGCGGGACCCTACAACCCGGCCGTCAGCACCGCGCTGGCCTCCAAGCTCACCTCCCTGCACCACATCAACTTCAACATCCTGGCGACGGTGATCTGGCTGCACATCGCGGCGATCCTGTTCTACCGCTTCTACAAGAAGCAGGACCTGGTCACGCCGATGGTCAACGGCTACAAGCCGGCCAGCCTGGTACCAGCGCACGAGGCGATACGCGGGTCTGAATTAATCAAGGCGCTGATTGTCGCCCTGGTCTGCGCGGGAGCCGTCTACTGGCTCGTGCACAGCGCGCCGCCGCCGGCGGCGATCGACTACTGAGTCGGTTTGGGGGCGTCCAGAGGCCGCGCTAGAGCGGCCGGCTCGCCGTGAGTGAATCCTCCCGGCAAGCCGTAGCCCACCCGTCGGGCGAATTACTTCGCGCGGTACTGGTCGTGGCAACCACCGCAGGCCTTGCCCACGGCACCGGCAGCCTTCAGCGTGGCATCCTTGTCGCCCGTCTTGGCGGCAGCAACCATCACCGTGGCGGCCTTCACGAGGTCATCGGCCTTGACCTTGAAGTCGGCCTGGCTCCCCCAGATGCCTTCCAGTGCCGCCGTCTTGATCGCCGGGAACTTGCGGGTATCAGCCGTGAAAACATCGGGGATGAAAGCGCCCAGCTCGACAACGCGCTCGGCGGCCTTCTGCGCGGCGGCGGCATCGAACGGAGTCTGGTTGCGGAGCATGCCGCCGACCGGGCGGTAGCTGAAGGCCATCACCTTGAACAGACCCTGGCGGGTCTCAACCGACGCCTTGGCCTGGTCCTCAGGCGACGGCGGGCCTTCCGCGGCCACTGCATGGAAGCTGGCGACGGAAAGGGCTGCGGCAAGGCCAATGCTGATCAAACGCTTCATTCTGTGATCCCCCAGTAACCGTTGGAAAAAACGTCGCGAGTTTAGCAGATGGTTCGCCGCCATGGTCTATCTGCCGGGATGAATACCTCCTGAATGCAACGGCCAATCCGGTGCGCTGCCTTACGGGGAATCCGCAGCCACCGGCGGGCGCGCCGGGACGGCGTACGGGTGTAGCATTTCCCGGCTGACTGTTGCGCCTGCAACCTGGCGGGCGGAGTACGCTAAAGCCATCCTCAAGGGGGGACGACATGTCATTGAAATTTCACCACCGCACCGTCTGGCGGGTGCTGGGCGCCGTCGCCTCGAGCTTCGGCACGTCCCTCGTCGTGGCCGCCAGGCCGCCCGCAGCGCCTGCGCCGCCCGCCGAGATTTCCGTCCCGGGCACCGGGATCTTCCCGGAGAGCCTGACCTCTACGCCCGATGGCGCCGTCTACATCGGTAGCATCGGCACGGGGCAGGTGTACCGGGCCAAGCCCGGCAGCGCCACGGCAGAGGTGTTCATCCCGGCCGGCAGCGGCGGGATCAACCAGGTCTTCGGCGTCTACGCGGATGCCAAGCGCAACACGCTGTGGGTCTGCAGCAATGTCTTGGGTGGCGCACCCGGCGCTTCGCCGGCGCCGAGCGCCCTGCACCGCTTCAACCTGAAGAGCGGGGCACCCACGGGCCGCTACCCATTCCCGCCGGGCGGCATGTGCAATGACATCGTGACCGCGGCCGATGGCACGGTCTATGCGACCGATACCCCGGGGATGCAGGTCCTGCGACTGCCCAAGGGCGGCAAGCAGTTGGAGGTCTGGGCGGGGCAGGGCGCGTTCGGGCCGGCTGGCGGCGTGCTGGACGGCATCACGCTGCTGGGTGACCGGGTGGTCGTGAATACGCTCTCCACGAGCAAGCTGTTCGCCGTGCCGGTGGGCAAGGATGGCCAGGCCGGCGAGGTCGCGCCCATCAAGCTTACGCGCCAGATCACCCGTCCGGATGGCATGCGCGCGATCGGCAAGGACACGCTGATCTCCACCGATGCCAACGGTCTCGTCGTGAAGGTCGTGCTGTGGGAGAACATCGGCAGTGTGTCGACCGTCAAGGCGGGCTTCGATGGCCTGGTGTCGGTGACGCCGGTGGGTCCTGTGGCCTACGCGCTGGAGGGGCAGTTGGGTGCCCTGATGCGTTCCCCCAATGGCCCGCCGCCGCCGCCGGAGCGGCCGTACAAGGCGGTGGCGATCCCGCTCAACTAGGGGGGGGCTTGCGCGCCGTGGATTTACCCCGCGCGGCCCAGCACCGAGGCGGTCGCCATCAGTTCCTCCAGCAACGCCATCGAGGCGCGGCCGGAGCAGGAGAAGGGGTTCAGCACCGGCTTCTCGGCGTACTTGAGCAACAGGCTCGGGTTGACCTTGGCGATGTTCACCTGGCCCATTGTCCAGCCGCCGAAGCGCCGCTCCCCGATCTCCTCGAAGTTCAAGATGCGGACGTTGGCATGGCGCGGGTCGCGCACGATGGCGTTGAACGTCTCGCACACTTCATCGCGGCTGCCTTCCAGCGCCTGCAGGAAGATGTCATCGCTGTAGCAGAGGATGCCGGTGATGCCGCGATCGGTGTTGTTGCGCCGTGACTGGGCGAGGATCGAGTCGACGACCGTGGTCGTGAGGGACGTGGCGGCACGACTTGCGTAGAGCAGGCGAACGAGCATGGCGGCATCAGTCCTTGAGGTTGATGAGCGAGAGGAATTCACGGCGCAGCTGTGCGTTCTTCAGGAACGAGCCGCGCATCACGCTGTTGACCATCTTGGCGCCGGCGTCGCGCACGCCGCGCCAGTGCATGCAGAAGTGATCTGCCTCCATCACGACGGCCAGCCCGTCCGGGCTGACCTTGTTCATGAGCAACTCGGCCATCTGCGTGATGGCTTCCTCCTGAATCTGCGGCCGGCTCATGATCCACTCCGCCAGGCGCGCGTACTTGGACAAGCCGATCAGGTTGGAATGCTCGTTCGGCATCACGCCGACCCACAGGCGTCCCATGATCGGGCAGAAATGGTGGCTGCAGGCGCTGCGCACGGTGATCGGACCGACGATCATCAGTTCGTTGAGCCGCTCGGCGTTGGGAAACTCCGTGACCGGCGGCGCCTCGCGGTAGCGGCCCCGGAAGATCTCGGTCAGGTACATTTTGGCGACGCGCCGTGCGGTGTCCTGGGTGTTGTGATCGCTGTCCGTGTCGATCACCAGGCTGTCCAGGACGCCTTTGAACTTGCCCTCCACCTCATTGATCAGCAGTTCCAGGTCACCCGGCTCCAGGAACGCGGCGATATTGTCGTTCGCATGGAAGCGCTGCTTGGCCTTGGCGATACGCGCGCGAATGACGGTGGAGATCGGTGTGGCGGATTCGCTCATGAGGGGAGGACTGCGGAGGCCAAAGATAAAGCGAAGTCTAGGCGGCTACCCCCGTGGCGGCAACGAATCAATCCGCGGCCGCCACGGGTGGACCGGGTGCTGCGAATCCTGTTCACTCGGCTCGCGCTTGGTTGCCGTGCAGGCACGACAGCGCAAGCTTTACGGCAGGAGCTCTGATGAGTTCCTGAGACCCTGCGATTGGCGGTGGTGGCCACGGCCGGCGTCCTGGCCCTCGGCGCGCTGGCCGGCGCGGGAGCGCCCCCCGCGCCGTTGCCGACCGGCGCCCCGCCGTGGAGGCGGCGCTGCGGGGCGCCGTGGGATACCCGCTCCACGGTCCTGATCGCGGAGCGGGTCAAGGTCCGGGACGGCCGGATCGCCCCGGTGGACGCGGCGCTGCTGCCCACGCCCCCGCCAGGCCCATCGGCGGGTAAAATGCCGCAGCGCAGCCAAGCCCGTCGCGCCCGCCGGCCCCCGGGGAAAGCCACTGTGGTAATCTCTGCCCCCCGTCTGGCGCCCGCCGGACGAAGAATCTTAAGCCTCAAAGGGGTGTCCCTCATATGACGACAAAGCTGGACCGTCCGCTCAAGCGCGAAATTCTCATCGAGGAGAAGGCCTACACGCTGACCATAGATGCGGAGGGATTGAAGCTGGTCGAGAAGGGCCGCCGCAATGGCCACTCCGTGACCTGGAAGAGCATTGTTGCCAGCGCCGAAGGCGCCGCGGCCGACGGCGGCCAGGGCTAACCCGTCGCCATGCGGCAGGCCGCCCGCACCGTCGCTGTCGGGTTGGCCTGCCTCGCCTTGGGGGGATGCGCGCTGCTGAGCGGCTCCTTCGGGGACCTCAAGACCGCCCCCGACGTCAACATTGCCCGCTACATGGGGCATTGGCGCGTCATCGCGCATATCCCGTACTTCGCCGAGGCGGGTTGCTCCGATTCGATCGAGAGCTACGCACTACGCGCGGACGGGGACATCGACAACTGGTTCAGTTGCCGCAAGGGCTCCGCCTCCGCGCCGCTGGAGCGGCAGGCCCGCGCCCGGGCCCATATCGAAAATACCGCGACGCATGCGGAGTGGAACGTCCTGTTCTTCCACGTGCTGAAGATCAAGTACGTCGTGCTCGCCGTCGACCCGCAGTACCAGT
This sequence comes from uncultured Pseudomonadota bacterium, assembly GCA_903868595.1. Classification (GTDB taxonomy): domain Bacteria; phylum Pseudomonadota; class Gammaproteobacteria; order Steroidobacterales; family Steroidobacteraceae; genus ZC4RG30. Next base: position 65,506 of record CAIPVV010000053.1, on the reverse strand, counting down.
GGGCCGTGGTCGGCCATCCCAGCAAGCAGTACGGCTGGATCTTCTCCCGGACCGGCACGCTCCCCCCGGAGACCTACGACAAGGCGCTGCGTGTACTGGCCGATGCGGGCTACGACACCGCGCGCCTCGAGCGCGTGCCACAGACGGCTGAGCCGCTGGAGCCGCCGCCGTTTCAATAGGCAGTCCTTCCACGTCATGACGCCCATCAAGTCCCGTACCCAGGTCGCCATCATTGGCGGCGGACCCTCTGGCCTGCTGCTAGGCCAGCTCCTGCAGCGCCAGGGTATCGACAATGTGATCCTGGAAGCCCGCAGCGGGGACTACGTCCTGGGGCGCATACGCGCCGGGGTGCTGGAGGAGATCACGGTGCGCAAGCTGCGCGAGGCCGGCTGCGCGGCACGACTGGAGGCCGAGGGCCTCGTTCACCATGGCACGGGCATCTCCTTTGGCGGCACGCTGCACCGCATCGACATCCACGCGCTCACCGCGGGCAAGGTCGTAACGGTCTATGGCCAGACGGAGGTCACGCGTGACCTCATGTATGCGCGCGCCCAGTCCGGCGGCATTACTGCCTACGAGGCCAGCGACGTGGCGCTGCACGACCTGCAGGGCAGCGCTCCGCGCGTGACCTACCAGCAGGGCGGCCAGCGGCACGAGCTGGCCTGCGATTTCATCGCCGGCTGCGATGGCTACCACGGCGTGAGCCGCCGCAGCATTCCGGCCCAGTCCCTGCGCACGTACGAACGTGTGTATCCGTTTGGCTGGCTGGGCGTGCTGGCAGACGTGCCGGCGCTGCCAGAGCTGGTGTATGCGAACCATGAGCGGGGCTTTGCCCTCTGCTCGATGCGCTCGCCCACCCGCAGCCGCTACTACGTGCAGTGTCCGGTGGATGAGGACCTGAGCGCCTGGCCGGACTCGCGCTTCTGGGACGAGCTCCTGCAGCGCGTGGATCCGCTGACGGCCTCGCGCATCGTGACGGGTCCGTCGATTGAGAAGAGCATCGCGCCGCTGCGCAGCTTCGTGGCCGAGCCGCTGCGCTACAACCGGCTCTTCCTGGTGGGCGACGCCGCCCACATCGTGCCGCCGACCGGTGCCAAGGGGCTGAACCTGGCAGCAAGCGACGTGCACTACCTCTCCGAGGCGCTCTTCGAGCAGTACCTGGAGCGGTCGATGGCCGGCATCGAGGATTACTCGCGCAAGGCGCTCTCGCGCATCTGGAAGGCGGAGCGCTTCTCCTGGTGGATGACCTCGCTCCTGCACCGGTTCCCCGAGCAGGACAGCTTCTCGCTGGCCCTGCAGCGGGCGGAGCTGGACTACCTGATGAGCTCGGAGACCGCGCAGCGCCTGCTGGCGGAGAACTACGTGGGACTGCCGGTCTAGCAGGGTGCCGTCACGCACCCGCGTCCCCGGCACCGTAGGCCGGTGGCCCTAGCCCGCGACGTCCCGCGACACAAACAGCGTCAGCTGCTCGGCGATGTAGGCCGGCTTCTCACTCCCCTCGATCTGCATCGTTTTCTCCTGCTTGACGAGCAGGCGGCCCGGGCCCTTGGGCTGCGCCTCCAGCACCCGTGTCAGCAGCCGTACGCGCGAGCCCGCCGGCACGGGGGCCAGAAAGCGCAGGCGGTCCAGCCCGTAGTTGACCGTCAGGCCCAAGTCCTCCAGCACGGGGAAGTCGGCAGGGCGGTGCGCCGCCAGCAGCGAGAGCGATAGAAAGCCATGCGCGATCGTCGTCCCGTAGGGGGATTCGCGCCGCGAGCGCTCCGGATCGGTGTGAATGAACTGGTGGTCGTCGGTACAGGCCGCAAAGGCATCGATGCGCGCCTGATCGACGGTGATCCAGTCGCTGGGGGCCAGCTCGCGGCCGACGAGGGAGGACAATTCGTTGATCTTCATGCGTCGCAGCCTAGCGATCAGGCTGCAGGCAGGCAAATGGCTTGATCTGCCGGGTCCGATGGGCTTACATCCGGTCATGACATACAGCATCGGGCGATATCTGCTGGCGGCGCTGGCCGCAGGCGCTGCGGGCAGCGCACAGGCGACGGTCTACGAGCTGGCCGAGGGCGGCACGGCGCTCTTTGGTCGCGAGGAGCGCGTGGTCACCACCTACCAGGACACGCTGTACGACATCGCGCGGCGATTCAGCCTGGGTTCGGAGGAGATCGTGCGGGTGAACCCGGGCATGGACCCGTGGCTGCCGGGCGCTGGCCAGGACGTCGTCATCCCCGGCGAGCGGGTGCTGCCCAGCGGCCCGCGCGACGGCATCGTCGTGAACCTGCCCGAGCATCGCCTCTACTATTACCCCAAGACCAAGCCGGGCCAGAAGGCCGTGGTCATCACCTACCCGGTGAGCATCGGCAAGATGGATTGGCACACGCCGCTGGGCAAGACCAAGATCCTCTCCAAGAAGGAGCGCCCGACCTGGAATCCGCCGGAATCCGTGCGCAAGGAACACATTGCCAATGGTGACCCGCTGCCCGCGGTGGTACCGGCGGGACCCGACAATCCGCTGGGGCTCTATGCGATGCGCCTGGACCTCAAGCCGGGCGATTATCTGATCCATGGGACCAACAACCCGATCGCCGTCGGCATGGCGGTGACCCACGGCTGCATCCGCATGTACCCGGAGGATATCGAGGCGCTGTTCCCGCTCGTCCCCGTCGGCACGCCGGTGTATCTGGTGAACGAGCCGCTGAAGCTGGCCTGGGTCAACGGCGCGCTGATCCTGGAGGCGCACCCGCCGGTGAATGCCGAGGGGCAGACGGTGGAGCCGGATGTGCAGCAGTTCGAGGGCATGCTGGAGCAGGCGCTGGGGGATACGGTGGTTGCGATCCACTGGGACCTGGCACGCGCGGAACTGCGCAAGGCGCGCGGCATGCCGGTCGTCGTGGGCCTGGCAGCGGATAGGCCGGATGCCCCGGTGGCCGTGCCCGCGGCGCAGCAGGCCCCCGCCGGAGCCCCCGTAGGGCCCGTGGCGCCCCCCAGTGCGCAGGCCCGCTAGGCGGGACGGACGGGCCCGGACCTGGTCTTTCGGTGCGATTTCGGCGACGCCGGGTTGAACCGGCGCGCAGATTCGTTATAGTTCGCCGCTTGCGCGAGCCTAGCTTGCCCATAAGAATTTGATTTCACTAACTTTTGACTGATTCGTAAGCCAGATGCCTGAACGCGAAAACGAGCGGTTTGACCTCGACGAAGAGTTCCTTGTTGAGCAGGAAGACGGCAACGACTACGACCGCATCCTCGACAAGGTGGATAAGCGCGCCCGCGATAAGGGGAAAAAAACGGGCAAGGCGGCCTGGAGCAAACTCGAGGAGGTCCTGGCGGACCGCAAACTCGAGAAGGATCTCCTGGACTTTGACGATCTAGACATTTGATTCGGCGGATAGGGTTCAACCATGAGTGATCGGGCCCAGACGCCCTGGATCGTGCTGAAGTTCGGCGGCACGAGCGTCTCCAATCTCCCCAATTGGCGAAACATCGCCGAAGTGGTCAACCGCCGCCGCGCTGAAGGCGCGAGCGTGATGGTGGTCCACTCGGCCGTCAGCGGCGTCACGGACCGGCTGGAGAAACTCCTCGCGGCCGCGATGGCTGGCGAGCACGAGAGTGCAATGGCCGCCATCGAGGCGCGCCACTTGCAGCTCTGCGAGGAGCTGGGCGTGGGCACCAGCGCGCAGCTGCAGGACTACTTTACCGAGCTGCGGCAGATCTCCCAGGGCATCAGCCTCATGCGCGAGATCTCCGACCGCACGCGCGCCCGCGTGATGGCCAACGGCGAGCTGATGGCCACCGAGATCGGCTCGCGCTTCCTGCGACTGCTGGGCACCGACGTTGCGTGGTGGGATGCACGCGAGGGGCTGAAGGCCGAGGAGCGCACGAATGCTTCCGCCCGCGGCAGCCTGCTCTCGGCAACCTGCAATTTCGCGCCGGACCCAGCGCTAGGCGCGAAGCTCGCGAAGCTTGCGCCGGTGGTGATCACACAGGGCTTCATCGCCAGCAACGAGGACGGCGACACGGTGCTGCTGGGCCGTGGTGGCTCGGATACCTCCGGTGCCTACTTCGCGGCCAAGCTGCAGGCGCGTCGCCTGGAAATCTGGACCGACGTGCCCGGCATGTTCAGCGCCAACCCGCGCTCCACGCCGTCCTCGCGCCTCTTGCGCGAGCTGCACTACGACGAGGCTCAGGAGATCGCCAGCAGCGGCGCCAAGGTATTGCATCCCCGCTGCATCATGCCGGTGCGCGCATACCAGATCCCGCTGTACGTCTACGCCACGCAGACACCGGACCTGGAAGGCACGCACATCAGCGCCTCCCCGGGCGATGGCACCGCCAAGGTAAAGGCAGTCTGCGTAAAGAAGGGCATCACGCTCGTCTCGCTGGACAGCCCTGGCATGTGGCACGAGGTCGGCTTCCTCGCCAACGCCTTCCAGATCTTCAAGCAGCACGGCCTCTCGGTGGACCTGGTTTCCACGTCGGAGACCAACGTCACCGTGTCGCTGGATCCTGCGGCCAATACGCTGGATGCAGCCGCGGTGGATGCGGTGGTGGAGGACCTTGCGCGCCTCTCGCGCGTGCAGGTCATCGGGCCCTGCGCATCGGTGAGCCTGGTTGGCCGCAACATCCGCGCCATCCTGCACAAGCTGGGCGAGGCGTTTGCTTACTTCGAGGAGCAGCGCATCTACCTGATGAGCCAGGCCGCCAATGACTTGAACTTCACCTTCGTGGTGGATGAGGAGCAGGCCGATCGGCTCGTCAACCAGCTCCACGAGCTGTTGATCCAGCCGGTGCCGGGCGACCGCGTCCTGGGGCCAACCTGGGAGCAGCTGTTCAGCAAGCCCAAGGCCGAGGCCAAGCGCCCGCCGCAATGGTGGCAGTCCGGCGCCGCGGGCCTGCTGAAGGCGCTTGGCACGCGCGATGCGGCCTACGTCTACGACATCAAGACGCTGCGCGATACCGCGCGTGCGGTTAGGGGCATCAAGGCGCTTGACCGCGTGCTCTACGCGATCAAGGCCAACCCGAACGCCGAGGTCCTGCGCCTGCTGCACGCCGAGGGCGTTGGCATGGAATGCGTGTCCCGCTACGAAGTGGAGCATGTCATCAGGACGCTGCCGGGCATCGACCTCGCCGGCATTCTCTTTACGCCGAACTTCGCGCCACGCGCCGAGTACGCCTGGGCGCTGGAGCAGGGCATTCGCCTGACGATCGACAACCTCTACGCGCTGCAGGCCTGGCCGGAGCTGTTCCGCGGCCGGGAAGTGTTCGTGCGCATCGACCCGGGCACGGGCCGCGGCCACCATGAGCACGTGCGCACCGCTGGCACGGCCTCCAAGTTCGGCGTGCCGCTGGGCGAGATCGGGGAGCTGGAGCGCCTTATCGGCGAGCTGCAACTCAAGGTGACGGGCCTGCATGCCCACACCGGCAGCGGTATCTTCGATGTCAGCAACTGGACTCAAACCGCCGAGGCGCTGGGCGCGCTGGGCCAGCGCCTGGGGACGGTCACGACGCTGGATATCGGCGGCGGGTTCGGCGTGCCGGATGGCGCCGACCTCTCCACGCTGGATCTGGCAAAGCTCGACCAGGCGCTGCAGGGCTTCAAGGGCTCGCACCCGGGCATCGCGCTGTGGGCAGAGCCGGGCCGCTACTTCGTCTCCGCCGCCGGCGTGCTGCTGGCCCGAGTGACGCAACTGAAGAAGAAAGGCGAGCACGGTTACCTGGGCGTCGCCACGGGCATGAACGCGCTGATCAGGCCCGCCCTATATGGCGCCTTCCACGAGATCGTGAACCTCTCCCGCCTGGGCGAGGACTGCACCGAGCTGTACGACGTCGTGGGACCGATCTGCGAGAGCGGCGACGTGCTGGGTCATGCGCGGCTGCTGCCGGTGAGCTTCGAGGGCGACGTGGTACTGATCGCCAATGCCGGCGCCTACGGCCGCGCGATGGCGTCCCAGTACAACCTGCGCCAGCCTCCGGAGGAGCTGCTGGTGTAGCGGCTGCGGCGGCGCTAGCCGCCGCGGTGCCGCGCCGCAAGCTCCGCGGCGACCTGATCCAGCGAGAGGCCCCGGGCCTTGAGCAGCAGCGTCAGGTGATACAGCAGGTCGGCGGACTCGGAGATAAGTTCGGCGTCATCGCCTGCCGTAGCCGCCAGCGCGACCTCAACGCCTTCCTCTCCAACCTTCTGCGCCATGCGCTTGATGCCGCGGGCGTAGAGCTTGGCGGTATAGCTGCCTTCCGGCTGCTCAGTGATGCGCTGGGCGATCACATCCTCCAGCTGACCCAGAAACTGGACCGGATCCGCGGGCCGCAGGCCGCCGTCCCCGAAGCAGGTCGGCGTGTTGCGGTGGCATGCCGGGCCGACCGGGGAGGCGGTCACCAACAGGGTGTCGGCATCGCAATCGGCCTCTATGGAAATCAACTTCAAGGTGTGGCCGGACGTGGAGCCCTTCTCCCAGAGCTCGGCGCGCGAGCGGCTGTAGAAGACCACGCGTTGGCGGTGCAGCGTCTGCAGCAACGCGTCCTTGTTCATGTAGGCCAGCATCAGCACGCTGCCGGTCTGCAGGTCCTGCACGATGGCCGGTATCAGGCCATCGCCCTTCTTCCAGTCCAGTCGATCGGCGTCCACGGCGGTCAGGGTCATGTGCGCACCTCGATATGCTGGGAGAGCAGGTACTGCTTGAGTTCCGGAATGGCGATCGCCCCGGTGTGGAACACGCTGGCGGCCAGCGCCGCATCGGCGCTATGCGTGGTGAACAGTTCGGCAAAGTGCTGCACAGTCCCGGCGCCACCGGAGGCCACCAGCGGCACGCTGCAGACGGCGCGCACCGCCTGCAGTTGCGCCAGGTCATAGCCACGGCGCACGCCATCGCTGGCCATGCAATTGAGCACGATCTCGCCCGCACCCCGCTCCTGCACCTCGCGCACCCAGGAGAGCGTCTCGCGGCGCGTGTCGTGGCTGCGGTTCGGGTCGCCGGTGAACTGGTAGACGCTGTAGCCCCCGGGCGTCGTCTGGCTGTCGATGCCCACGACCACGCACTGGGAGCCAAACCGCGCCGCCAGACGGTTGATCAGCTGCGGATCGGCCAGGGCAGGGGAGTTGATGGAGATCTTCTCCGCGCCGGCATTGAGCACGGCCTCGGCGTCGGCTACCGAGCGGATACCACCGGCCACGCAGAACGGGATGTCCAGCACCTCGGCCACCCGCGCCACCCAGCCGCGGTCGACCGAGCGCCCCTCGGGGCTTGCTGTGATGTCATAGAACACCAGTTCATCGGCATTCTGGTCGCGATAGCGCTGGGCAAGTTCGAGGATGTCCCCGACCACGCGGTGCTCGCGGAATTTCACACCCTTGACCACCTGGCCGTCGCGGACGTCCAGGCAGGGAATTATGCGTCGCGCAAGAATGGCTGCAGCTCCTCTGCTGTCATGCGGCCCTCAAGCAGGGCCTTGCCACTGATCGCGGCGGCAACGCCGACCTCTGCCAGCGCCGTTAGATCCGCCGCGTCGCGCACGCCACCGGAGGCCTGCCACGCGATACCCGGGAAGCGACGCTGCGCCTCCTCGTATAGCGCGAGGTTGGGACCGCCCAGTGCCCCGTCGCGCTCTATGTCGGTGCACAGCACGTGGCGCAGGCCGTGGGGTCGGAACTGCTCGATGAGCTCCCACAGGCTGACGCTGTGCTCGGCGACCCAGCCGCGCGTGCGCACGCGCGGCACGCCGCCGGCATCCACGCGCACGTCGATCGCCAGGCAGACCGCTTCCGGGCCGAACTGGCCCAGCGCCGTGGCGGCGATCTGCGGCTGTTCCACCGCGGCGCTGCCAATCACGGCGCGGGAAACGCCCGCGGCAAACAGGTCCTCGATCACCGGCAGGCTGCGTAGGCCGCCACCGACCTGCAGGCGCAGCTTGCCGCTGGCGGCAAGCTTGCCGATCAGTGTGCGGTTGCCCAGCACGCCGTCGCGCGCACCATCCAGGTCCACCACGTGCAGCCAGCGTGCCCCCATCCCGGCATAGCGCTCCAGCAGCAGGGCCGGGTCCAGGTCGTAGCGCGTCTCAGCGTCGAAGGCGCCCTTGAACAGGCGCACGCAGTGGCCGCCGCGCAAATCAATGGAAGGAATCAGTTGCATGGATTCTTAGAGCTTGAGGAAGTTGGCGAGCAGGCGGGCGCCGGGGCGCGCCGACCGCTCGGGATGGAACTGTGCGCCGCGGAAGTTATCGCGGATCGCAATCGCGGTGAACTCGGCACCGTAGTCGGTGACGGCGAGGGAATGGGGATCCACGGGCGCTGCGAAGCTGTGCACGAAGTAGAAGTAGTCGCTGGCGGTGATGCCCTCCAGCAGCGGATCTTCGCGCAGCGCGCGCAGCCGGTTCCAGCCCATATGCGGCACGGGCCGTGCCGGGGAGGCGGGCATGCGTGCCACGCGTCCCGGCAGGATGTCCAGGCAGGGCGTATCGCCGCTCTCGCCTTCCTCGCTACTGGCAAACAGCAGCTGCATCCCCAGGCAGATGCCCAGTACCGGCTGCGTAAGCGCGGGGATAAGCGTGTGCAGCCGGGCCTCGCGCAGGCGCGCCATGGCGTTGCCCGCCGAGCCCACGCCCGGCAGCAGCACGCGGGGCGCGGCGCGGATGACGTCGGCTTGCGTGGTAACTTCGGCCTGGGCTCCCAGGCGCTTCAACGCGTAGACCAGCGAGGCGAGGTTCGCACCGCCGCTGTCGATAATGGCGACATCGATCCCCATCACAGCACGCCCTTGGTGCTGGGCAGCTCGTTGCCCTCGCGGCGGAAGGCCTGGCGAAGCGCCCGGCCGGTGCCCTTGAAGCAGGCCTCCACCATGTGGTGCGTGTTCTCGCCGGTCACGCTGATATGCAACGCCGCACCCAGCGTGTCGGCCAGCGAGCGGAAGAAATGCGGCACGAGCTCGGTTGCCAGGCCACCCACCTCGGTGCGTCCGAACTTGCCCTCGAACACCGAGTAGGCCCGGCCGGAGAGGTCGATGGCGACCTGCGCGCGCGCCTCATCCATGGGCAGCAGGAAGCCATAGCGCCCGATGCCCAGCTTGTTGCCGAGCGCCTTGCGCAGCGCCTCCCCGATCGCGAGCGCGCAATCCTCCACCGTGTGGTGCTCGTCGATGTGCAGGTCGCCCTGGCACGCCAGGCGCATCGAGAAGCCCCCGTGCTTGGCCAGCTGCTCCACCATGTGGTCGAAGAAGCCGTGGCCGGTGGAGATCTGAATCGGGCCTTCCGCATCCAGGTCAACCTGCACGGTGATGTCGGTTTCCTTGGTCCTGCGGTGCACCGTGGCCCGGCGGGCCAGCAGCTCGCGCGCGATCGCGGGCCAGGTCTCGGCCGGATCGCCGCCCACGCGCACCCTCAGGCCGCGCACGCCCAGGTTCTCGGCGAAGGCGATGTCGGTCTGCCGATCGCCGATCACCGCGCTGTGCTGAAGGTCAATCGTGTGCTCGCGCAGGTAATCCTCGCAGATCCGCACGCTAGGCTTGCGGCAGTCGCAGGCGTCGGCGGGCTTGTGCGGGCAGATGCAGATCGCGTCGAAGTGAATACCCTGGGAGGCAAAGGCGTCCAGGATGAACTGCTGCGGGATTTGGAAATCCTGCTGCGGGAAGCTGGCAGTGCCCAGCCCGTCCTGGTTGGTGACCATCACCAGCCGATAGCCCGCGCGCACCAGCTGCTGCAGCGAGGCGAACACATCGGGCAGGAAGCGGATCTTGGCGAGGCTGTCGACCTGCTCGTCGGCCGGCTCCTCTACCAGCGTGCCATCGCGATCCACAAACAGCACCTTCAGTGCGGCAGCGCTCATGCCAGGCTCCTCAGCAGCGTATCGTTCTGTGCCGGGGTACCCACCGAGATGCGCAGGGCGCGCGGCAGCACCGGTTGGCGCACGTCGCGGATGATGAGGCCGGCGCCGCGCACCCGCCTCAGCACCTCGTCCGGATCGGAGAATTCCACCAGCAGGAAGTTCGCATCGCTCGGCCAGATGCGCTCGACGCCCGGCATGCCGGCGAGCTGCTGCGCCACGCGCTTGCGCTCGGACAGCAGCTCGGCGATGCGTGCGTTCATCGCCGCGATCCCGACGGGCTCCAGTAGCGGCGCTACAACCTCGACGGTGAGCTCGGCGATCGCATAGGGAGGGATCACCTTGCGCGCCAGCGCGATGATCTCCGGCGCAGCCAGCAGCGCCCCGCAGCGAGCACCGGCGAGGCCGTGGCTCTTGGAGAGCGTGCGCAGGACCAAAAGGTTCGGCAGGGCAGCAATGTCGCCGGCGACGCTGGGCACGCCGGAGAACTCCACGTAGGCCTCATCCACTACCAGCAGCGCACGTCCCTCGAGGTGGCGCGCGAGGTCCAGCAGCACCTCGCGCGGTACGGCATTGCCAGTGGGATTGTTGGGCGAGCAGACGAACACCAGGCGCGTGAATTCGTCGACTTGGCCGAGGATACCCGGCACATCCAGTGCAAAACCTCTCTCCGCCAGCAGCGGGACCGTGACGACCTGCGCGCCCTGGATGCGAGCGGCCACGCCGTACATGCCGAAGGTAGGCGGCGAAATGATCACCTTGTCCTGGCCCGCTCGGCAGAAGATGCGCATCAGCACATCGATGGCCTCATCGCTGCCGCGGCCCACCAGCACGATGCCCGGGTCCACGCCGTAGAGGCGGGCAAGGCCCTGCACCAGCGGCGGCGGCTGCGGCTCCGGATAGCGGTTCAGGCCGGCCGACGACGGATCCCCGGCGACGCGCCACGGCAGCTCGTTGGCGTGCATGCGCGTGAGCTGCGGCTCCCACGCCGCATGCTCGTAGGCCTTCAGGGCGCGAATGTCCGCACGCGCAAGGTCAGTTACCCAGCTCATGCGCCGCCACCGCGCTTCAGGGCGTCCAGGCGCACGGTGACCGCATTGGCGTGCGCATCCAGGCCTTCCAGGCGGGCGATGGTCTCCGCGATCGGGCCGAGGAGGCGGAGGCCCGCAGCGGTGAGTTCCTGCACGGTGATGCGCTTCTGGAAGTCCGCCACAGAGAGGCCACTGTAGGCGCGCGCGTAGCCGTAGGTCGGCAGCACGTGGTTGGTGCCCGAGCAGTAGTCGCCCATCGGTTCCGGCGACCACTGCCCCAGGAACACCGAACCGGCGTTCACGACATCCGGCAGCAGTGCACGCGAATCGCGCGTCTGGATAATCAGGTGCTCAGGCGCGTAGTCGTTGGACACCGCCACCGCGGTCGCGAGGTCCTTCACGACGATGCAGCGACAGTTGCGGGTGGATTCATCCAGTATCGCGCCGCGCGAGAGGCGCGTGGCCTGCTCGGCCAGCGCGGCATTGGCGGCGCGCGCCAATTCATACGAGTCCGTGACCAGCACTGCCTGGGCGCGCGTGTCGTGCTCGGCCTGCGCCAGCAGGTCGGCGGCCACGAACTGCGGGTCCGCGCCGGCATCAGCGATCACCAGCACCTCGGAGGGGCCGGCCGGCATGTCGCAGGCGGCGCCGGCGGGGTCGGCCGCGACCAGCTGCTTCGCGGCAGTCGTCAGGGCGGTGCCGGGACCATAGATCTTGTCGACCTTCGGGATCGACTCCGTGCCATAGGCCATTGCGGCGATCGCCTGCGCGCCGCCGACCTTGAACACGGTATCGATGCCGCACAGGCGCGCTGCCACCAGCACGGCCGCATTGGCCTTGCCGTCCGGGCCGGGCGGCGTGCACAGCACGCGCTTGGGGCAGCCTACGAGCGCCGCGGGGATCGCCAGCATGATGACCGTGGAGGGCAGGGGGGCGGAGCCTGCCGGGACGTACAGTCCCACCGCGGGAATGGGCCGCAGTACACGCTCGCAGCGCACGCCCGGCATCACCTCCAGCGACAACGGCTGCGCAAGCTGCGCCTGGTGGAACGCGCGCACGTTGGCAATGGCCTGCTTGAGCGCCTCGACCTGCCCGGTGGTAAGCGCCGACTCCGCGGCATCCATCTCCGCTTCAGAGACCTGAAGTTCCTGGATTTCCACCCGGTCGAAGCGGGCGGCAAAGCGCTTCAGCGCGGCATCACCGTCGGCGCGTACCTCGCGGATGATCGACAGTGCCAGCGCATCGATATCGGCGCGGGAACCCAGGCGCGGGCGCTCCAGCGCCACGCTGCGTCCTGCGGCATCGAGATTTTCCCAGTCCAGAATCTGCATGGTGTTCAGCTCAGCATTTTTTCAACGGGAAGCACCAGCAGCGCGCTGGCGCCGGCACCCTTCAGGCTTTCGAGCGTCTCCCAGAAGACGTTCTCGCGGCAGACCGCATGCACCGCGACCTTATCCGGCGAACCTTCCAGCGGAATGATCGTCGGGAACTCGCTCCCGGGCAGCAGCTCGCGGATCCGCGGCAGCGCCGAACGAGGCGCATGCAGCATGATGTACTTGCTCTCCTTGACCTGCTCCACGCCGTCGATGCGCAGCAGCAACCGGGTGATCCATTGCTCCTTGAACTCGGAGAGCTTCACCGGCGTGCGGATCAGCACCACCTGGCTCTGCAGGATCGTCTCCACCTCGCGCAGGCGGTTGGCCACCAGCGTGGAGCCGGAGGACACAAGGTCGCAGATCAGGTCCGCACGGCCCAGGCGCGGGGCGATCTCCACGGCGCCGGAAAGCGTAACGATCTCCGCCTGCAGCGAATGCTCGGCCAGGTAGCGCGCCAGCACTGCCGGATAGGTGGTGGCGATGCGCTTGCCGCGCAGCGATTGCAGGCCCTGCCAGTCGAATCCCTCCGGTACCGCCAGGGACAGGCGGCAGCGGCCGAAGTCCAGCGAGCGCAGGATCTGGAACTGGGCCTGCTGGCCGCGCGCCGCCATTTCCAGGCGCCGCTCCTCCAATACGTTGAGCCCGACCAGGCCCAGGTCGCAGACGTCCTCCTGCACCAGGTCCGGAATGTCATCGTCGCGCACGAAAAGGATGTCCAGCGGCAGGTTCTCGCCCACGGCGATGAGCTGGTCCTTGCCCCGGGATATCTTCAGGCCGCAGCGGCTCAAGATATCGAGGGAATGGTCGGTCAGCCGGCCCGACTTCTGCACGGCCAGCTTCAGACGAAGATCCTTATCCATTGCGAGAACTCTCCAAGCGCCGGGCGGCGAGGGCATAGCCGCCAGCACCGTTGGCAAGATAGCGGGCAACGCGCCCGATGGTTGTGAGACTCACGCCCGTCAGGCGATGGATCTCGCGATAGGGCAGGTCCTGCTTCAGCCACTCCACCACCGCCCAGCGATCGGCCATCGCCTGCAGCTCTGCCGGGGTGCACAGGTCGCGCAGGAACGCCCGCAGTTCCTCGGGCGTCTGCAGCACGCCCATCGCGGCGAGGAGGTTACGCTCCGCCTGGGCTTCCTGGCGGGGGGTCAGGGTACGGTGGGTTTTCATGTCGGCGCCTGGCCGGGTGTCTCAGTGTAATAGCACATTAGCACAAAAACCCAAGCTACCGCAAGGCGGGCGAACTTGACGCTGGACCCACGCAAACCCTAGAATTTCAGGCACTCATCGAGACCGGCTGAGGGAAAAGGCCCTTCGACGCCGGGGCAACCAACGGGATCTGCCCGCATGGTGCCAACTCCTGCGGCGATTGGTATCGCCTGGCGCGAGCCGGGTGCCCCAGCCGGCAGATGAGCGATCGTCCGGCTTGGCCGGCTTCCTGTGCGGGGGGGGCCGCGGGCTGGCTTTCAAGTGCCCCCCTTGCCGGGGTCACCGCGGGAGATGACGGGGCCTTCAGTCCATCCAGCGGTGATCCGTGAGTATTCGGCCAACCTCCAGCACGACGACAGGCACCCCGCCTGCGGCCCCTGCCGCCGCGGTCAGCGAGGGCGTGCTGGCCTGGACTCCCGAACTGCCGCTCTACCATGGCGGGGCGCTCCAGGCGCCCAAGCTCGCGTGGCGCCTGTCCGGGAACCCGGCCCATCCGGTGGTCCTGGTGCTGGGCGGCATTTCCGCCTCGCGCCGCGTGTTCGGCGTGGAGAATGGACTGCGCGGCTGGTGGAACGAGGTCGTGGGTCCCGGTCGGGCGCTGGATACCCATCGCGTGCGCGTCCTGGGCATGGATTACCTCGGCGGTAGCGGGGACTCCACGCGCCCCACCCCCGGCGTCGCCTTCCCGAGCCTCTCCAGTTTCGACCAGGCCGCGGCCGTCGTGGCGCTGCTGGATCACCTGGGCATCGCGCGGCTGCGCGCCATTGTCGGTGCCTCCTACGGCGGCATGGTCGCGCTGGCGTTCGGGCAGCGATTTGCGCAGCGCGTGGAGCGCCTGGTGGTGATTAGCGCCTCCGACTGCGCCCACCCCATGGCCACGGCCTGGCGCAGCGTACAGCGCTCCATCGTGCGCTTTGGCGTGCGGGTCGGTGAGCCGGGGCAGGGCATGGAACTGGCGCGCGCGCTGGCCATGTCGACCTACCGCAGCCCGGAGGAATTCGCGGCGCGCTTTCGCGCCCCGCCGCGCATGGACGGCCCGCAGCCTGTCTTCCCGGTGGAGGAGTACCTGTACGCGCGCGGGCGTGACTACGCCGCGCGCTACCAGCCGGAATCCTTCGTCTGCCTATCGGAGTCCATCGACCTGCACCGGGTCGACGCGGCCGCCATCCGCGTGCGCACGGAAGTCGTCGCGGTGCGCGAGGACCAGCTGGTGCCGCTGGGCGACATGCGCGCCCTGGCCGCGCGGTTGCCCGATTCCTATTTGCACGAGTTTTCATCCCTGCACGGCCATGACGCCTTCCTGAAGGAAGCCGCGCAGCTCAAACCGATACTGTCGACCGTGACCGGCACCACCGGGCGGGACGAGGAGAGCTGAGTTGACTGAGCGAGCCCATTTCACCACCCGCGCCGTGCGCGCGGGCCTGGAGAGCGATGAGTCCACCGGCGCGATCGTGCCGCCGTTGCACCTGAGCTCCAACTACGCCTTCAAGGCCTATGGCGAGAAGCGCAAGTACGACTACTCGCGCTCGGGCAACCCGACGCGGGACCTGCTCGGCGATGCGTTGGCGGACTTGGAGGAGGGCGCTGGCGCCGTCATCACGTCTTCGGGCATGTCGGCAATCGCGGTCGTCGGCCACCTGCTGCCGCAAGGTGCGCGGATCGTGGCACCCCATGATTGCTACGGCGGCACCTACCGGCTGTTCGCCGCCTGGCAGCGCCGCGGCGAGCTGACGGTGGACTTCGTGAACTTTGGCGATGAGGCTGCCCTGCAGCGCTCGCTGGCCCAGCCGACCGCGCTGCTGTGGATCGAGACGCCCAGCAATCCGTTGCTGCGGGTGACGGACATCGAGGCGCTGGCCATCGAGGCGCACAAGGTGGGTGCGCTGGTGGCGGTCGACAACACCTTCCTCTCCCCTGGCTGGCAGCGTCCGATCCTCCTGGGCGCCGATATTGTCGTGCACTCCACCACCAAGTACCTGAACGGCCACAGCGACGTGGTGGGTGGCGCGGTCGTGGCGGCCAAGAAGGAAGTGCACGAGCAGCTGGCCTGGTGGGCCAACTGCCTGGGGCTCACGGGCTCCGCCTTCGACAGTTTCCTGACCCTGCGCGGCCTGCGCACGCTGGAGGCACGGCTGGCCGTCCATGGCCGAAATGCCGATGCCCTGGCAGGCTGGCTGGATGGACAGCCGGGAATCTCCCGCGTCTTCTACCCGGGATTGCCCGCGCACCCCGGCCATGACGTTGCCCGCCGGCAGCAGACGGGATTTGGCGCCATCATCACGATCGAGCTGGCCGGCGGCACGCCCGCGGTCAAGGCGTTCCTGGACGGGCTGGAGTACTTCTCGCTGGCGGAGTCCCTGGGCGGCGTTGAGAGCCTGGTGGCGCACCCGGGGACGATGACCCACGCCGCCATGGACCCGGAGGCGCGCCTGGCGGCGGGCCTGACCGACGGGCTGCTGCGCCTGTCGGTAGGTATCGAGGATCTGGAAGACCTGCGCGCGGACCTCGCGGCAGGCCTCAAGCGCGCCACCGGCTAGGCACCGGCGGCACGGACGCAAAGCGCGCGCCGCTAGGCGCGCGCGAGTTCCGCGAGGATCACGTCCCCGGCCGCGCTGGTGCTCACCGAGCGGCCCCCATCCACGTCCGCGCTGGCGATATCGGCCGTGCGCAGGCCCGCATCCAGGGCCCGGTACACGGCGGCCTCGATCTCGCAGGCTTCCGACTCAAGTCCCAGCGAGTGACGCAGCAACAGCGCTGCGCTGAGGATGGTGCCCACAGGATTGGCGATGCCGCGGCCGGCGATGTCCGGGGCCGAGCCGTGGATCGGCTCGTACAGGCCACGCTTGCCATCGCCCAGCGACGCCGAGGGCGAAACGCCCAGCGAACCGGCCAGCATCGAGGCCTCGTCGGTCAGGATGTCGCCGAACATGTTCTCCGTCACGATCACGTCGAAGTCCGCGGGGCGGCGGATCAGGTGCATCGCGGCCGAATCCACCAGTGCGTGCTCGACGGCAACGTCCGGGAACTCGGCCTGCATCACTCGCGTGACGACCTCACGCCACAGGCGCGAGGTCTCCAGCACGTTGGACTTATCGATCGACGTGAGCTTGCGGCGGCGGGCCTGCGCGAGGCGCGCAGCCACGCGGGTCACGCGCTCCACTTCCATCACGCTGTAGCTGCACAGGTCCGTGGCGGTAGTGGCATCGCGCGTCTTGGCGCCGAAGTAGATGCCGCCGGTAAGCTCGCGCACGAACACCAGGTCCACGCCGACCAGGATCTCCGGACGGATGGTGGAGGAGGAGCGCAGGGCGGGGTGCACGGCCACCGGGCGCAGGTTGGCATAGACGCCCAGTTCCTTGCGCAGCCGCAAAAGACCCGCCTCCGGGCGCACCTTGGCATCCGGCGCCGACCACTTGGGGCCGCCGATGGCGCCCAGCAGGATTGCATCGGACTTCAGGCACAGCTCGAGCGTGGCCTGCGGCAGCGGGTCACCGCTGGCATCGATGGCGGCGCCGCCGAACGGGGCCTCCACCAGCGTGAACTCATGGCCATTACGCTGGGCCACGGCCTGCAGCGCCCGCACGCCCTCGCGCGTCACCTCCGGCCCGATGCCGTCGCCAGGGAGGACCGCAATCAACGCCTTCATGCGCGTACCCGCCAGTGTGACTGCTCGTAGGCGCTGATCTCGGCGTTCTTGCCGAGCAGGTAGCCCAGCTGGTCGACGCCGTTAAGCAGGCACACGCGCGCGAACGGCTCGATGGGAAAGCGCACCGTGCGCCCGTCCGGCAGCGTGAGCGTGGTGCTCTCCAGGTCCACCTGCACCTCGGCGCCGGGGTTGGCCAGCAGCCAGGCATGCGTCGCCTCATCCACTACGATCGGCAGCAGGCCGTTCTTGAGGGAGTTGGAGCGGAAGATATCGGCGATCTCGGTGCTGATCACGGCCAGGAAGCCGTAGTCCAGCAGCGCCCAGGGGGCGTGTTCACGCGAGGAGCCGCAGCCGAAGTTGCGACCACCGACCAGCACCTTGCAACCCTTGCTCTGCGGCTGGTTCAGCACGAAGTCGGCGCGATCGCTGCCGTCGGCGGCATAGCGCCAGTCGGCAAACAGCTGCTTGCCCAGCCCCAGACGCGTGGTGGTGCGCAGGAAGCGGGCCGGAATGATCTGGTCCGTGTCGATATCGGTGGACGGCAGGACGGCCGTTCGCGCCACGATCTTACGAATCGCCTCCATCAGAGCACCTCGCGCGGGTCGGTAATTCGGCCACGGATGGCCGAGGCGGCTGCGGTGATCGGGCTGGCGAGCAGCGTGCGCGCCCCAACGCCCTGGCGGCCTTCGAAATTACGGTTGCTGGTGCTCACCGAATACTTACCCTTCTCGACCAAGTCCCCGTTCATTCCCAGGCACATCGAGCAGCCAGACTCGCGCCACTGCGCACCGGCATCCAGGAAGATGCGGTCCAGGCCCTCGGCCTCCGCGGCCTTCTTGATCTGCTGCGAGCCCGGCACGATCAGCAACTGCACGCCGGAAGCGACCTTGCGGCCCTTGAGCACGCCGGCGGCGGCACGCAGGTCGCTCAGGCGGGAATTGGTGCAGCTGCCGATGAACACGACGTCCACCGGGTGGCCACTGATGGCCTGGCCGGCGGTGAGGCCCATATAGGCCAGTGCCTTGTCGAACACCGGGTCATTGGCGCGCGTCGGCACGTGGCCGGAAATCGGCACCACCATGCCAGGGTGGGTCCCGTAGGTGATCATCGGCTCGATCTCGGCGGCATCCAGTTCGACCTCGCGGTCGAACACGGCACCGGCATCCGTCGGCAGTGCACGCCACTCGGCCAGCGCACGCTCCCAGTCGGCCCCCTGCGGCGCACGCGGGCGGCCCTTCAGGTACGCATAGGTCGTCTCGTCCGGCGCCACCATGCCGGCGCGGGCGCCGGCCTCGATCGACATGTTGCAGACGGTCATGCGCTCATCCATGTTGAGTGCGCTGATCGCCTCGCCGCGGTACTCCAGCACGTAGCCGGTACCGCCGGAGACGCCGATCTTGCCGATGATGGCGAGGATCAGGTCCTTGGCGGTGACCCCGGGGCGCAGGCGCCCCTTGACATTGATCGCCATGGTCTTGGGCTTGCGCTGCAGCAGGCACTGCGTGGCGAACACGTGGCCGACTTCCGTCGTGCCAATACCGAAGGCCAGCGCGCCGAAGGCGCCGTGCGTACTGGTATGGCTGTCGCCACAGACAATCGTTTTGCCCGGCTGGGTTGCGCCGAGCTCCGGCCCGATGACATGCACGATGCCGCGCAAGTCGCTCTTCAGGCCGAGCAGGTCGACCCCAAACTCGGCGCAGTTGACCTCCAGCGCATGGATCTGCTGGGCCGCCGATTCGATCGTGATCGGCGCGTTGCCGAAGATCTGCTCGGTACGCGTCGGGGTCGAGTGGTCCATCGTGGCCAGCGTCAGATCGGTGCGGCGCAGCCTCAGGCCCCGCTCGCGCAGTTCGCTGAAGGCCTGCGGCGTAGTGACCTCGTGGATCAGGTGCAGGTCGATGTACAGGACGGCCGGCGTGTCGGCCGTCTCCGCGACGACCTCGTGGCGCTCCCAGACTTTCTGGAACAGGGTCTTTGGATGGCTCATGGACTGCTCCATCACTTGCTCACGACCGGCTCGAGCCAGCCGTACCTGTCGGTGGTCTTGCCGGTGAACAGGCCAAAGAAGGCCTCCTGCAAGGCCTTGGTGATGGGGCCACGCTTGGCGTCCCCGACGGGCAGGCGATCCACGGACCGCACCGGGGTCACTTCCGCGGCGGTACCGGTCATGAAGATCTCATCGGCCAGGTACAGCATCTCGCGCGGGATCGTGGACTCGCGCACGTCATAGCCCAGGTCGCGGGCCAGCTTCATGATGGTGTCGCGGGTGATGCCGTTGAGCACGGAGTGCGCAAGGCCCGGCGTGTGGATCACGTTGTCACGGATTACGAACAGGTTCTCCCCGGCACCCTCGCTGACGCTGCCATCCGGCGCAAGGCCAATGCCCTCGGCAAAGCCCAGGCGCTTGGCCTCGTAGCTGATGAGCTGGCTGGAGAGGTAGTTGCCGGCAGCCTTGGCGAGGGCGGGCAGGGTGTTGGGGGCGACGCGCTGCCAGGAGGAGACGCACACGTCCACGCCCAGCTCCTCGCTCTCGCTGCCCAGGTACTTGCCCCATTCCCAGGCGGCGATCGCCGTCTCAACCGGCGGGTCGATCTTCGGCGCGACGCCGATCTCGCCGTAACCACGGAACACGACGGGGCGGATGTAGGCGCCGTTGGTGAGCCCGTTGGCGGTAATGATCTCGCGGCACGCATCGTTGATCTGCGCCTGCGTGTAGGGGATCGCGATGCGGTAGATCTTGGCCGAGTCGAACAGGCGGCGCGTGTGGTCGGCCAGGCGGAAGATGATCACGCCGTTTGGAGTGGCGTAGGCGCGGATCCCCTCGAAGACCGAACTACCGTAATGCAGCGCGTGCGAGAGCACGTGGGTCGTGGCGGACTCCCAAGGCACCAGCTTGCCGTTGAACCAGATGTGCTTAGTGGCCGGAATGGGCATGACTGATGATCCTCTAGGCGGCCGGATTCGCGGCGCCGGCAATGGCGTCGCGATCGGCGTTGGCGGGTTGGCGCGACGCATTGCGTTGCGCAAGTTCGATGCGATTGATGACTTCCAGCAGCGCGTTGACGCCGCCTTCCACGATATTGGTGCTCACGGCGACGCCGCGATAGCTGCGGTTGCCGTGCTCCACGTTGATCACGGCCTCGGCTTGGGCATCCTCGCCGACGGTCAGGGCGCGCACCTCAAACTTGCGGAAACGCAGCGTAAGGGCGGTCGCCGTCTCCACGGCCTTGAAGGCCGCATCGATCGGGCCATCGCCGCGACCGTTGGCGGAAACCTCGCGGCCATCCGTGTGCCGCAGCGTGAGCGTGACCTGGGCGTCCTCGCCGAAGCGGGAGGAGACCTCGAAGGCGGCCAGCGACCAGGGGCTGGACTCATGCCCCTCGGCGTTGAGGACCAGGGCCTCGATGTCGCCGTCGAAGAGTTCCTTCTTGCGGTCGGCCAGGGCCTTGAAGCCCTCGAAAACACGATTGAGTTCCGCCTCCTCCAGTTCAAACCCCAGGCTGCGCACGCGCTCGCGGAACGCATGGCGACCACTGTGCTTGCCCAGTACCAGGCTGCTGCGCAGCAAGCCCACGTCCTCCGGGCGCATAATTTCGTAGGTCTGTGCGTTCTTGAGCATGCCGTGCTGGTGGATGCCCGACTCGTGCGCAAAGGCGTTCTCGCCGACGATCGCCTTGTTGCGCGGCACCGCGACGCCCGTGATGCTGGAGACCAGGCGGGAGGTCGGGTAGAGGCGGGTGGTGTTGATGTTGGTGCGGCACTTGAAGTGCGACTCGCGCGTCTTCAGTGCCATGACGACCTCTTCCAGCGCGCAGTTGCCCGCGCGCTCGCCAATGCCATTGATCGTGCATTCCACCTGGCGCGCACCGTTGGCGACCGCGGTCAGACTGTTGGCCACCGCGAGACCCAGGTCGTCGTGGCAGTGCACGGAGAGCCGTGCCTTCTCGATGCCGCGCACGTTCCTGCGCAGGTATCGGAAGACCTCGGCGAATTCATCCGGGACCGTGTAGCCCACGGTATCGGGGATATTGATGGTGGTGGCGCCGGCCTCGATGACCGCCTCCACGACCTCCGCCAGAAAATCCAGTTCCGTCCGGGAGGCATCCTCCGGGGAGAACTCAACGTCGGCGCAGTGCTCGCGCGCCCAGCGCACGCCCTGGACCGCACGACGCACGATTTCCTCGCGCGCCATGCCCAGCTTGAATTCGCGATGAATCGCACTGGTTGCCAGGAACACATGCAGACGACCGTGGGCGGCGGGCGCTATGGCCTTGGCCGCGATCTCGATGTCCTCGCGGGCACAGCGTGCCAGCGCAGCGATGATCGGGCCACGAACCTCACGCGCCACCGCGTTCACCGACTCGAAGTCACCCTTCGAGGCGGCAGGAAAACCAGCTTCGATGACGTCGACGCCCAGCTCCGCCAGTGCCTTGGCGACGCGCAGTTTTTCAGGCTGCGTCATGCTGCAGCCCGGAGACTGCTCGCCGTCGCGCAACGTGGTGTCGAAGATCAGTACTCGGTCATCGATTCCCATTTCTGGCTTTCCTGCCTCTGCGGCGATCAGGCGCGCTCGTCCTTCAACCACGGCATCTTGCCGCGCAGCACCACACCGACCTTCTCGATCTTGTGGTCCAGGTCGCGCTTCATCAGGCGCGCGTAGTTCTTGCGGCCCTTCTTGTTCTCCTCGATCCATTCCTTGGCGAACTTGCCGGTCTGGATTTCCTTGAGAACCTTGCCCATTTCCTTCTTGACGCGCGCATCGACAATGCGCGGGCCACGGGTCAGGTCGCCGAACTTGCAGGTCTCACTGACGAACTTGTGCATCTTCGCCAGGCCGCCCTCGTGGAGCAGGTCGACGATCAGCTTCAGTTCGTGCAAGACCTCGTAGTACGCCACTTCGGGCTGGTAGCCGGCTTCCACCAGCGTCTCAAAGCCCGCCAGCACCAGCTCCGTGGTGCCGCCGCAAAGCACGGCCTGCTCGCCGAACAGGTCGGTCTCGGTCTCCTCGCCGAAGGTCGTCTCCAGCACGCCGCCACGGGTGGCGCCGATGCCGTGGGCATAGGCCAGGGCGCGGCCGAAGGCCGTGCCGGTCGCGTCCTGGTGCACGGCGATCAGTGCCGGAACGCCGCGACCCTGCTGGTACTGGCGACGCACGAGGCCGCCCGGGCCCTTCGGGGCGATCAGGACTACGTCCAGATCCTTGCGCGGCTTGATCTGCTTGAAGTGGATGTTGAAGCCGTGCGCGAACAGCAGGACCGCGTTCTTGGCGATCTTGGACTCGACCTGCTCGTACAGCTCCTTCTGCGGGATATCCGGCACGAGCATCGCGATCAGCGTGGCGCCGACCACGGCTTCGTCCGGGGTGGTGACGGCCAAGCCGTCTTTCTTCGCCTGGTTGAAGCTCTTGCCCTTGCGCACGCCGACGACGACGTCGAAGCCGCTGTCCTTCAGGTTCAGAGCATGTGCGCGCCCCTGGCTGCCATACCCGAGGACGGCGATCTTCGCCTTGCGAAGGGCCTTCTTATCGACATCTTTTGGTCCGTATAAACGCATCACATAACTCCCGTTCGGCCAACAAAAAACCCCGCATCGGCTGCTTAAGCCGGTGCGGGGTTCTGGATTCTTGCCTGCTGGCGACTTGCCTTGTGTCAGCTAAGCTCGCAGCACCCGCACCGGCTGCTCTGTACGAGCAGCAGCAGATCCAGCGCTACTACGACAACCCGGTTGTCTGTCGTGGGACGGCGCATGGACTGCTCAAGCATGGGTAATCGTGCGGTAAGTGCCTGTAAGACTACGAATGTCAACATATTGGCAAAGCGCTTGTCAACGCGCCGCGTCGGTTGGAATGCCTTAAACTTCCCGGCTTGGAAACTCCCCTGCACCCCAATTTGCTGCCCGCGGACGACGCCGGCGCCAACACCCTCCCGCTCACGCTGCTGCACGAGGCCGCGTACGCCGAGTGGCTGGCACGCCAGCCCCCGGCGACCGGCGCCTGGCTTGCCTCCCAGGCCTACCGTGCCGAGCGTGCCCGCTGCATAGCGATCCCGCCCGGCGCGACCGCGGCAGCCGCCTGCGTCGCGGGGCTGGGCGCGAGCGCCGACTTCGACCTGTGGCTGCCGGCCGCCCTGGCTGACCGTCTGCCGCCGGGCGACTACGTCCTCAGCGAGCCCCTGGCGCCGGCGGCGGCGACGCGCTTCGTGCTGGGCTGGCTGCTGGGCAGCTACCGCTACCTGCGATACCGGCGCAACGACGCCCCGGCGCGGCGCACGCGCCTGCGGGTGCCCGCCGGGGCGGACCTGGCCTATGCGCTGGCGGCGGCGGAGGCGGCCCAGCTCGCCCGCGACCTGATCAACACGCCGGCGAACGACCTGGGGCCGGCGGAGCTGGAGACGGCGGCCCGGGGCCTGGCCGAGCGCTTCCGCGGCAGCGTGCACGTCGTGCAGGATGAGTTGCTGGCGGCCGGCTACCCGCTGATTGCGGCGGTCGGGCGGGGCAGTCCGCGCGGCCCGCGGCTGATCGACCTGCGCTTTGCCCGACCCGGTGCGCCGCGCGTGACGCTGGTGGGCAAGGGCGTCTGCTTTGACACCGGGGGGCTGGATATGAAGGCCTCCGCCGGCATGCTCCTGATGAAGAAGGACATGGGCGGCAGCGCCTGCGCGCTGGGCCTGGCCCAGCTGCTGCTGCAGATGCAGGCGCCGGTGGACCTGAGGGTCCTGATCCCGGCGGTGGAGAACAGCGTCGATGGCGCCTCCTACCGGCCCGGCGACGTGCTGCGCTCCCGCAAGGGCCTGAGCGTGGAAATCGGCAACACGGATGCGGAGGGCCGGCTGGTGCTGGCCGATGCGCTGACCGACGCCTGCGTGGAATCCCCGGACCTGCTCATTGACCTGGCGACGCTCACGGGCGCCGCCCGCGTGGCCCTCGGGCCGGACCTGCCCGCGATCTTCTCGGGCGACCCACAGCTGCTGGAGCAGTTGCAGCGCCACGGCACCGAGCAGGGGGATCCCGTGTGGCCGATGCCGCTGTGGGGTGCCTATGACGAGGAGCTGGGCAGCCGCATCGCCGACGTCAACAACGCCTCCAGCAATGGCTTTGCCGGGGCAATCACGGCAGCACTGTTTCTGCGCCGCTTCGTGACCGATCCGTCCCGCTGGATCCATATCGACCTCTACGGCTGGAATCCCAAGGAGCGTCCGGGCCGACCGCTCGGAGCCGAAGCACAGACCATCCGCGCCCTCTACGGGTTGATCCGGCAGCGCTACGGATGAGGGCGCAGCGACCCAGTTCGCTGGCTGAAGCCCTGTATCGTCGCGAATCCCTCTCCTGGGGCCTGGTGGGCTTTACGCTTGGGCTGGTGGAGGGCGCCACCGCGGCCGTCCTGGTCAAGAAGGGCTATGCCGGCCTGGCCTCCCCGCAGGCGGTGAACCTGGCCGTGGCCTTCGTCAGCGGTGCGCCGGCGCTCTCCAACGTCGTGAGCTTCCTGTGGGCGAACCTCGCGCACGGGCGTGCCCGGGTGCAGCTGATGGTGTGGCTGCTGGCGGGCTTTGCGCTGCTGGTGGGCCTTATCGGCCTCTCCCCGCGCGCCACCAACGGGCTCACGTTCATGGTGCTGGCGGTCATCGCGGCTCGCATCATCTGGGCCGGCATCCTCACCGTGCGCGCCTCGGTCTGGACGGCCAACTATCCCCGCGCGGTGCTCGCGCGGATCACCGGTCGCATCGTCGTGATGACTTCCATCGGGATTGCCGCCGTCTCCGCGCTAGCCGGCTTCGTGCTCGAAGCCCACCCGGCACAGGCGCGCTGGCTGTATGCAGCCGCGACGCTCACCGGCCTGGCGGCGGCCTGGCTGTACCGCTACGCGCGCGTACGGCGGGAATTCGCGCTCCTGTCGGCGGAAAACGAGGTATCGGGGGAGGCTCCCCTCTTCAGCCTCGGGGTACTGCGCCAGGTCCTCAAGGAGGACCCGGCCTACCGGCGCTTCATGTTCTGGCTGGGGCTTTACGGCGCCGGCAACCTGATGCTCAACGCCCAGCTGGTCATCATTTTCTCCGACCACCTGAAGCTCTCCAGCAGCAGCCAGATCGGCATCCTGGCGATCGTGCCGCTGCTGTCCGTGCCGCTGTTCACGCCCTGGTGGGCGCGGCAGTTCGACAGTGGCCACGTTATCGAGTACCGGGCGCGCCAGTGCTGGGCGCTGATCGCGGCCATAGGGGTGATGATCCTGGCGGTCTTCACCCATTGGCCGGTGCTGCTGTGGCTGGGCGCGATCCTCTTCGGCATGGCCACGGCCGGGGCAAACCTGGGCTGGAACCTCGGGCACAGCGATTTCGCCTCGCTGGGCAAGATGCAGCACTATATGGGGGTCAACGTCACCCTGACCGGCATGCGCGGCCTGATCGCGCCGCCGGCGGGGGTGTTTGTCTACGAGTGGCTGGAGCAGCGGTGGAGCGGGGCGGGGCGTTATGCGCTGCTGGTCCCGCTGGCCATGACGCTCGCCGGTGCTTTCGGCTTTAACCAGATGAAGGGCGAGCGCGAACCGCGCTTGCGTTAACTAAAGGCAGATCATGACTCAGCGCAGCAAGACCCCCGGTACCTACGATCCCCGCCAGTATTCGCGTCTCGTCGTCGATGGCGTCAAGCAGACGCCGTCCCGCGCGATGCTGCGCGCCGTCGGGTTCCAGGATGCCGACTTCACCAAGCCGCAGATCGGCATCGCCTCCACCTGGGCGAACCTCACGCCCTGCAACATGCACATCGGCGAGCTGGCCCAGCGCGCCGTCGCCGGGGCCGACGCGGCTGGCGGCAAGGCCGTGCTGTTCAACACCATCACCGTCTCTGACGGCATCTCGATGGGCTCCCCGGGCATGCGTTATTCCCTGGTCTCCCGCGAGGTCATCGCCGATTCCATTGAAACGGTGGTGGGCGCGGAAGGCTTTGACGGGCTGGTGGCGATCGGCGGTTGCGACAAGAACATTCCCGGCTGCGCGATGGCCATCGCGCGCCTGAATCGCCCGGCAATCTTCGTCTACGGCGGCACGATCCGTCCCGGCTTGGCGCGGCGCGACATTGTCTCGGTGTTCGAGGCCGTCGGCGGCCACGCGAACAAGACCGTCTCGGACCAGCAGCTGCTGGAGGTGGAGCGCACCGCGATTCCGGGTCCCGGCAGCTGCGGCGGCATGTATACGGCCAACAGCATGGCCTCGGCCATCGAGGCGCTGGGGCTCTCGCTGCCCAACAGCTCCGCCCAGGAGGCGGTCAGCCAGAACAAGCAGGACGATTGCCACCGGGCCGGGGAGGCCGTGGTCAAGCTGGTCAAGGCCGGCATCACGCCGCGGCACATCCTGACCCGCAAGGCCTTTGAAAACGCCATCACCGTGGTGATCGCCCTGGGCGGCTCCACCAACGCCGTGCTGCACCTGCTGGCCATCGCCCACGAGGCACAGGTCAAGCTCACCCTGGATGACTTCACCCGCATCGGCAAGCGGGTGCCGGTGCTGGCCGACGTGCGTCCCAGCGGCAAGTACCTGATGTCCGAACTGATCGCGATCGGCGGCATCCAGCCACTCATGAAGCGCCTGCTCGCCCAGGGCCTGCTGCACGGCGAGTGCCTGACCGTGACCGGCAAGACCGTGGCTGAGAACCTGTCCGCCGTGCGCGACTATCCGGCCGGCCAGGAGATCGTCCAGCCCTTCGACAAGCCCATTAAGAAAGACAGTCATCTGGTTGTACTGTATGGAAATTTGGCGCCGGAAGGCGCCGTGGCGAAGCTCACGGGCAAGGAAGGCCTGCAGTTTTCCGGCACGGCCAAGGTTTACGACGGGGAGGAGGCTGCCACGGCCGCCATCCTGGCCGGCAAGGTCGGGGCGGGCGATGTGGTGGTGATCCGCCAGGAGGGTCCCGTCGGCGGCCCGGGCATGCGCGAGATGCTCAGTCCCACCGGCGCCATCATGGGACGGGGACTGGGGGACAAGGTCGCCCTCATTACGGATGGACGCTTCTCCGGGGGCAGCCACGGCTTCGTCGTGGGGCATATTGCCCCGGAGGCCGCCCAGGGCGGTGCGATCGGGCTGCTGAAGACCGGGGACCTCATCACCATCGATGCCAGGAAGCGGAGCATCGATGTCCAGTTGAGTGCAGCGGAGCTCAAGCGCCGCCAGAAAGCGTGGAAGCCGCGCCGTCCCTATACGAAACGTGGCGTTCTGGCAAAGTATGCGCGCAGCGTCAGCAGCGCCTCCAAGGGAGCCATAACAGAATGATCCGTCGCGAATAGTTGTCAGTGTTGAAGTCAGGCGTTAGAGTGCGCGTGAACTCAAAGGTTGAGCATCGAAGAACGTGCGGCGCACTCGGTCGAGTAGCCCGCGTAACGCGAAAACTCAAAGCTTGGCGACTTTCCCGCCGCAGTGCGTCAGCAGCGCGGTTGGGGGGGGTCAAAACGTGGTGTTGACACACTGCGGCGTGTGGAGACCGGGGCTTTGTGCGGACTTCAGAATCGTCCAAACACGACGTTTGAAGTTTCACAGATCGCCGGTCTCGGCTTTTGATGTTCGGGGGAATGCATCGGCAGACTTGCGCGACGTGGAAAACGCCGTTACCTTGCGGCGCTCGCTTTTCCCGTGCAACTTGCTTGCATGTTTTTTTAGGCTACGACCGAGGCACGGTTTCAAGAAAGACCTATGGGCGTATACGTACACGACAGTAAGTGGGCATCCCGGCGCGGCATCGCTTTCATCGCGATGGTCCTCCTTCACATCCTCTTGATCTGGGGTCTGAAGAGCGGGTTTGCAATGAAGATCATCGACACGATGGCACCGCCCATCGAAACCGAGATCATCGAAGACACCAAGAAGGACGACACGCCTCCGCCGCCGCCGCCCCCGAAGATGGAGCTGCCGCCGGTCGAGGTTCCCCCGCCCGTTGTTGATATCGCCATCCCGGTCGTGCAGAACACCACCGCGCTGTCAAACGTCACCGACAAGCCGCTTCCGCCGGCGCCGCCGCCGGTGCGCGTCGAGGCCGCCACGGTGAGGGTCGCCCCGAAGCTGAACCCGCGCTCCCAGCAGCCGGATTCGGAAGAGTACTACCCGCCGTCGTCCAAGCGTTTGGGCGAGCAGGGCAACGTGGTGGTGAAGTCCTGTATCGATGAGAAGGGCAAGCTTTCCGAAGCGACAGTGCAGGAATCCTCCAGCAATACGCGCCTCGACGAAGCTGCCATCAAGTACGCGAAGGCGTTGCGCTACCTGCCAGGCACCGAGAACGGCAAGCCTGCTGCTGCCTGCTTCTCGTTCCGCGTGAAATTCCAGCTTAAAGACTGATCCGTAGTTCAACCCATCAATTAATTGCATTCGGCCCACTGGATAAGTGGCCGGTAAGTAGAAACTGAGGACAAAAATGGAAAACCAAGTCGCCGCCGTTGCAGATGCCGCCGCCGCCGCCCCCCCGACCAGCAATCCGTATGGTCTGGAAGCCCTTGTTAATCACGGTGACGCTGTTTCCCACACCGTCCTGTTCTTCCTGGCGCTGATGTCGCTGATCTCCTGGTACATCATCTTCACGAAGGTCTGGGACCAGTACCGCCTGGGCAAGTCGGCCAAGGTGGTTGAGAAGCAGTTCTGGGCTGCCGGTTCGCCGAAGGAAGGCGTCGAGCGCCTGGAGAAGAATGACGACTTCCGCGTGATCGCCGAGAGCGCCCTGCGCGCCGCAGCGCACCACGAGGGTCGCCTGAACGATCGCATCAGCCTGGCCGACTGGCTTGCCATGGCCCTGCAGCGCTCCTCCGACAACCTGAACGGCAAGCTCTCCAACGGCCTGTCGTTCCTGGCCACTGTCGGCTCGACCGCCCCGTTCGTGGGTCTGTTCGGCACGGTGTACGGCATCCTGAACGCGCTCGTCGCGATCGGTCTGTCGGGCCAGCCGTCGATCGACAAGGTTGCCGGCCCCGTCGGCGAGGCGCTGATCATGACCGCCCTGGGTCTGGCCGTCGCCGTGCCCGCCGTGTTCGGTTACAACATTTTGCTCAAGCGCAACAAGGCCATTCAGGACGTGCTGCGCGAGTTCACGGGTGACCTGGAGTCTTACCTGATCGGTGGCCTGCGCCCGGAACTGGGCAACGTCCGCCCGTCCGCTGCCCCGGCTGCCAAGAAGTAAGATAGTTCAGGCGCTACGCGTCCACGAGGGCTTAAGCCATGTCGATGAGTGTTCCTGGCAGCGGCGGTGATGAAGATCAGGTGATGTCCGACATCAACACCACGCCCCTCGTGGACGTGATGTTGGTGATGCTGATCATCTTCCTCATCACCATTCCGATCATTACCAAGACCGTCAAGGTTGACCTGCCGAATGCCCGCAATATTGCGACGGTAACGAAGCCGGAAAACATCACGGTCGCGGTGGACGTGAACGGCAATGTGTATTGGAACGGCGGCTCGGTCGCCGATCGTGGGCAGTTGCTGAATCTGGTGGTTGCTGAGGCCCGCAAGGTGCCCCAGCCGGAGATCCACATCCGCGCCGATCGCAATGCGCACTTTGAGGCTGTCGGCCGCGTGATCTACGTCATCCAACAGGGTGGCCTGGTCAAGGTGGGCTTCCTCACGGAGCCGCGCTCGGGCGGTTGAGCCCAGGCGTAGCCGTACGACGGATAATTTCGGGGTACTTTCACTATGTCGATGAGTGTCAATACGAGCAGCAGCGATGCTCCGATGTGCGATGTCAACACGACGCCGCTGATCGACGTCATGTTGGTCATGCTCGTCATGCTGATCATTACGCTGCCGATCTCCACGCACGCCGTGAAGCTCGACATGCCGCGCCCGACCGACCAGCCGCCTCCGACCGTTCAGCCTCGCGTGATCGACATCGAGGTCGACTACGACGGTGCGATCATCTGGAACGGGGAGCCGGTCAACAACATCTCGACGCTGGACGGCTACTTCAAGCAGGAAGCCGACCTGGAGCCGCAGGCGGAAATTCACCTGCGTCCTGACCGTCGTTCCAAGTACGACGTCGTGGCCAACGTGCTGGCTTCTGCTCAGCGGCACAAGATGGTCAAGATTGGCTTCGTCAATATCTCGCAGTTTCGGGAATAGCTCTCCCGGTGGACTTTTGGTCCTGGGAAATGCCGCCGGCGCTTGCGTTTAGGCGGCATTTTTTTTGCGACCTGGCCACCCCACCTCCACCCAGGGGTTCCCCCTATGAAATTCATGCGCACTAACTCTTCCGCCGTCGTACTCGCCGTGGCCATCGCCCTGGGCGGTGCCAGCGTCACGCTGGCGCCCCAGGTCCTGGCCGCGACCTCGACTCCCGCCAAGCCCACGGTCAGCAAGCCGATGGAGAAGCCGTTCAAGGCCGTTCAGGACGCCATGAACGCCAAGAAATGGGACGAGGCGCTGTCCCGGCTGAAGGAAGTGGAGGCCAATCCCGTCCGCACGCCCTACGACACTTTCGTGATGAACCAGTTCTTCAGCTTCGTCTACCGCCAGACGGGCCAGACGGCGCTGGCGATTCCGGCCTACGAGGCGCAGCTCGAGTCTGGCTTCCTGGCGCAGGAGGACGCGGAGCGCATCGCCAAGGGCGTGGCGCAGCTCTACTACCAGGAAAAGGACTACGCCAAGGCCGCCGAGGCCGGCCAGAAGGTCATCGCCGCCGGCAAGGCCGACGACGACATGTACACCCTGGTCGCGCAGGCGCTGTACCTGCAGAAGGACTTTCCGGCCGTAGGCTCGCTGCTCAAGGGCTACGTCGCCTCCCAGGAAGCCCATGGCCAGACGCCCAAGGAGACGACGCTCGCGCTGCTGACCGACGCCTCCCTGCGCCTGAGGGACAATGCGGCGGCGATCAGCGCCCTGCAGAGCATGGTCAGGTACTACCCGAAGGAGGAGAACTGGTCGAACCTGCTCACGATCCTGCGCGGCGAGAACAACACCGACATCGTTACGCTCAATATCTACCGCCTGATGCGCAGCACGGGCACGCTCAAGCTGGGCAACGATTACAACGAGATGGCCCAGCTGGCCGTCAAGTTCGGCTCGCCGGGCGAGTCTGTGGCCGTGATCCAGGAAGGCATGGCCGCCGGTGCGTTCACCTCGAGCGCCGACAAGAGTGCCGCCGAGCACCAGCTGCAGGTCTCCAAGGGCCTGGCGGATGCCGATCGCGCCAGTCTCGCCAAGTTTGAGGCCGAGGCCAAGGCCGCCAAGACCGGCGAGGCCGACGTCCGCCTGGGCCAGGCGCTGGCCAGCTACGACCAGCACGAGAAGGCGCTGGAGGCCTACCAGCGGGGCATCGCCAAGGGCGGCCTGCGCAACGGCGATGAGGCGCAGATCCTGCTGGGCATCACGCTGCTGCACCTGGGCAAGAAGGAAGAGGCGGTCGCGGCCTTCGGCGCGACCAAGGGAATCGACCCCAAGCTGGCCAACCTGGCCCGCCTGTGGGCCGTGCAGGCGCGCCACTAGGCAGCCTCGGCCGGGATCACCAAGGGTTCACAGCCACACGCTGAGCGTGCAGAATCGCCGCTGCTCCGCGCCCCGGGCCGCGGAGCGGCGGTTCGAGAGTTGGACGAATAGGATTAATTTCAAGGCACTCACACTATGATCAAATCAAGTTTCCATGCCGTCGTCCTGGCCGTGGCAGTGGCCGTTGGCGGAATCAGCTATACGTCCCAGTCGCTCGCGGCCAACGCCGTCAGCGCCGCCGCCGCCACGCAGCTGGATGCCGCCAACAAGGCCGTCCGTGCGCAGAAGTGGGATGAGGCGATCACGCATCTGCGAGAGGTCAACGGCATCGCGGGCAAGACGCCCTACGACACGCACGTCATGAATCAGCTGATGAGCTTCGCGCTGCTGCGGCAGAACAAGTTCGCGGAAGCTGCCCCGATCCTGGAGACCCAGCTGGGCTCCAGCTTCACGACCGCCGCCGAGAAGACGGTGATCAACAAGCAGCTGCTGGGTATCTACTTCAACCTGAAGAACTACCCCAAGGTCATCGAGCTGGGCCAGGCGATGGTCGGCGCCGGCGCCGCCGATGCCACCACGTACAACGTGATGGCGCAGGCCTACGACAAGTCCGGCAAGCTCGGCGATGCAATCAAGTTCATCAAGGGCCGCGTGGATAGCGCCACCGCCAAGGGTGCCAAGCCCGCCGAGAACGAACTGCTGCTGCTGCTGGACTACCAGCGCCGCCAGAAGGACGTGAACGGCCAGACCGAGACGTTCGAGAAGCTCGTCTCCTTCTACCCCAAGGCCAGCTACTGGGAGAACATCATCCCGGTGCTGCTGACCGCCAACGACAACACCGACGCGGTCACCGTCAACATCTATCGCCTCATGTACAGCACCGGCACGCTCAAGCGCAGCGAGGATTACTCCGAGTTCGCCAAGCTCTCCATCGTGGAGGGTGCTGCCGGCGAGGCGGTCGCCGTGCTGCAGTCGGGCATCAACGCGAACCTCTTCCCCGCCGATCGCAAGGCCGCCACCAACCGCCTGCTGGAGTCTGCCAAGAAGCAGCTGGCTGCAGACCAGGCGGCGCTGCCGAAGGCCGAGGCCGACGCCAAGGCCGGCAAGGCCGGCGATGCGGACTTACGCGTCGGCAAGACCTACTACGGGCTGGGCCAGTACGACAAGGCGGTCGAGGCCTACAAGCGTGGCATCGGCAAGGGTGGCCTGCGCAGCGCCGAGGAGGCGCAGATCCTGCTGGGTATCGCGCTGTACCACGAGAAGAAGACGGGCGAGGCGACCTCCGCTTTCAAGGCCGTCAAGGCCGGCGGCGACGCGAAGTTCGTTCGTCTTGCCAACCTGTGGGCACTGGCGGCCAAGTAAGCCGCGTGCCCAGCCGACAGCCGCAAGCGCCTTGCGGTAGCAGGGCACGACGCGCCAGCAGCGTCTTGAGGCAGTAGCCCCTGGGGGGCGTGCGGGCCCCGCTAAACGGCCTGCACGGCACCGGGGCCGACCGGGGCTCACTGGGCTCCCTGACGCGGGATCCCGACCACTGCGATGCGGTCGGCATCCTACCCCTCCAGTTCCTGCAGGTCTGGGGCGCGAGCGCGAGCGCCGGTGCCCGGCGCTCCCCCTACGAGAGCCGGGGCCAGCGCGGTTCGCGCTGCTGCGGGGTCGATGGCGCGGCGGCGCGCACCCGCCAGCCCCGGGGATGCGCTCCTCGTCGTGGTCCGCGCACTGCTGCCGCAGCCTCGGGTGGCGGTTTCCGACAAAGCCAACCGCGTCACGGACCGGCTGGGATATCGTGCCGGCAGGGACCCCGAGGGTCCCAACACCTAGGGAACACCGTCAAGCTGCGCGGCATCCGCGCCAAGAGGAGCAAATCATGACCATCCAGATCGGCGATCACCTTCCGCAGGGCAAGTTCAAGCTGGCTACCGTCGACGGCCTGACGGACGTCACGACGGATGAGCTCTTCAAGGGCAAGACGGTGGTGTTCTTCGCGGTCCCGGGTGCGTTTACCCCGACCTGCGATGCGCGCCACCTGCCGGGATACGTCCAGCACGCCGATGACTTCAGGGCCAAGGGCGTGGACACCATCGCGTGCATGTCGGTCAACGACGTGTTCGTCATGAAGGCCTGGGGAAAGTCGGCCAACGCAGGTGACAAGGTACTGATGCTGGCCGACGGCAACGGCGACTACGCGCGTGCGCTGGGCCTGGAGCTGGATGCCACGGGCTTTGGCATGGGCAAGCGCTCGCAGCGCTTTGCACTAGTCGTCAAGGATGGGGTTGCCACGCAGGTCAACGTGGAATCCGGCGGCGAGTTCAAGGTCTCCGCCGCCGATTACGTGCTCGCGCAGCTCTAGGGCTGCACGGGCAGGCCAGTGCCGGTGCTCAGCTGCGCGCCAGTTGCGCGCGCAGCTCCGGCAGGATCGTGAACAGGTCGCCGACCAGCCCCAGGTCGGCGGACTCGAAGATCGGCGCATCGGCATCCTTGTTGATCGCCACGATCGTCTTCGCATCCTTGATGCCGGTCATGTGCTGGATCGCGCCGGAGATCCCCAGCGCGATATACAGGTCCGGCGCGATGATCTTGCCGGTCTGACCGACCTGCAGCTCATTGGGCGCATAGCCGGAGTCCACCGCAGCGCGCGAGGCGCCCACCGCGGCGCCCAGTGCATCGGCCAGCTCGTACACCAGCTTGAAGTTCTCCTCGCTCCCCAACGCCCGCCCGCCGGAGACCACGCGGCGCGCGGTCTGCAAGTCGGGGCGATCCGAGGTGGCGCCGGAGAGGCTGACGAAGCGCGCGTAGGCGGGCAGGGGGACTGCGAGGCTTACCGCCTCGACGCAGGCGCTGCCGCCGGCCGGCGCCGCGTCGAAGGACGCCGTGCGCACCGTACCCACGATGAGCGGCTCGCCGCTCACGTCCACGCTCAGCACGATGTTGCCGGCATAGATCGGGCGGCGAAACTGCTGCGCCGACTCCACCGCCATGATGTCGCTCAGCTGCGGGGCATCCAGCAGTGCCGCGACGCGCGGCATCAGGTCCTTGCCAAAGGTGGTGGAGGGCCCAAAGACGTGGGTGGCGGCGTGGTCACGCGCCAGCTGCGCCACCTGCGGGGCCAGCACCGTGGCCAGCGGATGCGCGTTGGCCGCGCTCTCCACATGCAGAACGCCGGTCACGCCCGTCAGGGCGGCGGCGGCGGCAGCGATCGCAGCGCTGCCCTGGCCCAGCACGGCGATGCTGATGCGCGCACCGGGGATCTGCGCGGCGCAGCTGACGCACTTGGCGGTGGCGGGGTTCAGGTGCCGGCCATCGTGCTCGGCAACGATCAGTACATGGCTCATCAGACAAGTCCCCGGTTCTTCAAGGCCGCAACAAGTTCCGTGACATCCTTCAGCACGAGCCCCTTCTGGCGCGCCGCCGGGGCGTCATAGCGCGTGCTGCGCACACGCTGGCGTGGGCTCACCCCCAGATCCGCGGGAGTCAGGGTATCCAGCGGCTTCTTCTTGGCTTTCATGATGTCCGGCAGCTTCACGTAGCGCGGCTCATTCAGGCGCAGGTCCACCGTCAGCACCGCCGGCAGGTCCACCTC
Source organism: uncultured Pseudomonadota bacterium (assembly GCA_903868595.1). GTDB lineage: Bacteria > Pseudomonadota > Gammaproteobacteria > Steroidobacterales > Steroidobacteraceae > ZC4RG30. The sequence goes on along the minus strand of CAIPVV010000053.1, from coordinate 30,424 downwards.
GATCGTCTCCAGTCCCGCATCGACCTCGCGCGTCACGCGCGCAACATCGCCCGTGAGTTCGATGCGCGAGGCAAAGGTTGCTTGCGGCCGGTCCCACAGCGCGGCCAGCATCTGGCCGGTCTGGTTGTTGTCATCGTCAATCGCCTGCTTGCCCAGCAGCACGGCGAAGGGCTGCTCGCGCTCGATGAGCTTGAGCAGGACGCGGGCGGCATCCAGCGGCTCCACGGCCGACTCGCTCTGCACGAGGATGGCGCGGTCCGCGCCCATCGCCAGGGCGGTACGCAACTGGGCCTGTGCATCGGCCGTGCCGATGCTCACCACGACCACTTCCTGCGCCTCGCCGCGCTCCTTGATGCGCAGGGCCTCCTCCAGCGCAATCTCGTCGAAGGGGTTGATGCTCATCTTGGCCCCCTCCGTCGCCACGCCGCTGCCATCGGGCTTTACCCGGACCCGGACGTTGTAATCGACCACGCGTTTGATACCGACGAGGATCCGCTTCATCGCTAAGAGCACTCCCAAGACCATGATTCCAGCGTTTTTTCTGGCGCGCGGAGTATACGCAATCGAACTGCCGAACCGAACCTCGCACCCAATCGGCGCAGCGGCTAGAATTACGGACCTATTTTTTCGAGACGCCGATGAAGACCGAATCCCGCATCCGCCCGAGCGACAGCACCCGAAACGTCCGGTATGAGATCCGGGGATCCCTGGCCCGTCGCGCGCTGGAGCTGGAACGACTGGGTTATGAGATAACTTCGCTGAATATCGGCAATCCGGGCGCCTTCGGCTTCAGAACTCCCGAGATCCTGCGACTGGCGATGATAGAGAACCTGCCGCGATCGGAAGGCTACGTCCACCAGAAGGGCGTGTTCGCGGCGCGCGAGGCTGTTGTGCTGCAGCAGCAGGAGCGGGGGGTCAAGGGCGTCACGACCGACGAGGTGTTCATCGGCAACGGCGTGAGCGAGCTGATCGACCTGACGCTGCGGGCGCTGCTGAACCCCGGCGACGAGGTCCTGATCCCCACCCCCGACTACCCGCTGTGGACCGCGGCCGTGACGCTCAACGGCGGCACGCCCGTGCACTATCCCTGCCGGCCGGAGAACAATTTCTGCCCGGACCCGGACGAGGTGGCCAACCTGATCACGCCGCGTACGCGCGCGATCGTGATCATCAACCCCAACAACCCGACCGGCGCGGTCTACCCGCGCGCGGTGCTGGAGCGCCTGGCGCGCCTGGCGGAGAAGCACCAGCTGATTGTGTTCAGCGACGAAATCTACGACGGCATCACCTACGATGGCGTGGAGAGCGTGCCGATGGCGACGCTGGTGCATGACACGGTCTGCGCCACGATGTCCGGCCTCTCCAAGATCTACCGTGCCTGCGGCTACCGCGTGGGCTGGGTGAGCTTCTCCGGCGCGACGCACCGCGCCGGCGAGTACCTGGCGGCGCTGGAACTGCTCAGCTCGCTGCGCCTGTGCAGCAACGTGCCGGCGCAGTACGCCGTGCAGAGCGCGCTGGGCGGCTACCAGAGCATCCGCGACCTGACGACGCCCGGCGGGCGCCTGTATGAATCCCGCAAGGCCATCATCGAGGCCGTCGAGCGCAGCAAGTACCTGCGCCTGGCGCGGCCGGATGGTGCGCTGTACGCGTTCGTGGAGGTTCGCGCCGATGCGGTCCCCCACTTCAACGACTCGCAGTTCGCGCTGGAGTTGCTGGAGCAGCGCCACGTGCTGATCACGCCGGGCGTGAGCTTCAACGTGCCGTACCGCAACCACTTCCGGATCACCAACCTGCCGGATGCGCAGACCCTGAGCGGTGTGTTCGCGAAGATCGAGGCACAGCTGGAGGACTACCTGGCGCGTCCCGGTGCAGCGGCCGCGACCGCCGCTGCGCCGCGCGTCGTGGAGGCTAACGCGCGCTTCAGCAAGTAGGCCGGCCCGCGCCGGTCGGCCGCCCTCAGCGGGCGGCGGGCGGCGTGCGGCGTGCTACAGGCTGCCGACGGAGAAGGGGCGCAGGCCCTTGGCATCCGGCGGGCTCAGGGACTGCAGCAGCTGGGCGAGCGCCGGGTCGGCCGCAGGGCGGGCGGACACCTGACCCTCCAGGCTCCACTGCAGCGAGGGCTTGAGCAGCAGGCGCGCGTGCAGCTCGAGCGGGCCGCCCTGGTCGTTGACCTCCCCGACGGGCAGCTCCCCGCCCGCGGCGGGCAGGAAGCGCAACTGGTAGCTGCCATAGGCCAGGCGCTGCGGGGACTGGGCCACCAGGTCCTGCGCCACGGCCGTGCCCGCCAGGCCGACCAACTTGCCCCCCTCCAGGCGCAGTGCGCCGCCCACGACCTGCAGCTGTCCTGTCCAGGTCGGCGGGAAGCCGGGCAGCAGCTGCGAGTTCATCGGCCCCTGGGCCTCAAGGCCCGTGACCGACAGGCTGCCAAACCCCAGCTCCAGCCGGCCGCGGGCCTCCGAGGAACCGCGCCGCAGGCGCAGGTCCAGCCCCAGGCGCGCCTTGAAGAGGGCGGTCGGGCGCAGCACCCAGTCCGCCTCGCCCAGCAGCAGGACAGTGCCGGCGCCGCCGCGCACCGAGAGGCTGCCGCAATGCCCGTCCCACAGCGAGCCCAGCGGCGCCTCGCAGTGCAGGCTGGCCGGCAGCAGGGGTGTCGCCCAGCGCAGCGGCAGGCGCGCCAGGAGCACCCCCAGCAGGGCGGCCAGGAACAGCAGCACCCCTCGAAAGGCTGCGGACTTCACGGACGGCACGGCTAATGGTCGCGCAGGACAACGCCCGCGTTCACGAGGCCCGGCTCGCCCGCGGCATCCACCTGGGCCGATTCCACCCGCACGCCGCTCTGCTCGGCCAGGCGCGCGATCCACGCGACCCAGGAATTGAACGGAGCCTTCTCCACCTGCACGCGCAGGCCGCCATCACCGCTGGGCTGGCTGCCGGTCAGTGACTGCGAGAGCCCGGATTCACGCGCGGTGCGATCCACCAGCACGACCAGCGACTCGTGGGGGTTGTTAGCGGCCGCCGGGGCAGGGCCCGCGGTCATCAGCGTCGGGGCCACCGCCTGCATCCAAGCCAGGTCCGCCCGCTTGGTGGCGATGCGCTGCTCCAGGCCCTCGCTCTTGCGATACAGGGGCAACAGGACCGCCAGCAGCAGCAGCACGAGGGCGGCCACCCCGCCAAGGGCCACGACGCGCTGCTCGCGCGGGGCCAGGCCCGCGTACCAGTTCTGCAGGGTGCTGAAGTTCATGAGCCGCTCCTCAGCTGCAGGCGGCCTTCATAGTGCTGCCCACGCGCACTGCCGGAGGCCAGCTCAGAGGTCAGTCCCGCCCCGCGCAGCGACTGGTTCATGCGCTCCAGGCTCTGCGCATCGGGACCGGTAACCTTCATGTCGATCGAACCCTTGCGATAACTCAGCGCCTCGATGCGCGTGCCGGGGGCGGCGGCATGCGCGCGCGACAGGGCCGACAGCAGCGAGAGCAGGCTGCCGCTCTCCGGCGCCGCTGCCCGCAGCTGCACCAGCCGCTGCTCCATGCGCTTGCGCGCGCTGGTGCCAGCGATCTGCCCGGGCAGGGCCTGCGCGAAGGCCTGCTGGATGCCGGCATCCAGGGCCTGCTCCTGCGCACCGAGGCGCTTTATCTGCAGCCCCGAGGCCACCAGGTGCACCCCCAGCAGCGCCGCGGCCAGGCCTGCGGCCAGGCGCCACGTGCGCCAGGTCGGTCCGCCGGTGCGCACCGGCGTGTAGCCGCCCTGCAGCAGATTGATCGCGCCGGCGCCTACCAGTTGCGCGCCGAGCAGGGGCAGGATGCCGCCGGAGAGCAGCTGCACCTTCAGCGAGGCCACCCGTGGGCGCAGCGCCTCGTAGGTGGCGGCGTGCCGCGCCCAGTCCTGGCTGGTCACGTAAACGTTCAGGTGACTCGCCTGCAGCGCCCCGGCATCGTTGGCCAGCGCAAGCTCCAGCGCGAAGGCCGGATCGCTGGCCGGCAGGACCAGGGGCCGGCAGCCGGGCACGCGCAGCGTGAGGTTGTCCTCCTCGATCCACGCGCTGATGTGGCCGGGCAGCAGCGGCAGCAGCTCGCTATCGGCATACACGGCCTGCGCCACCAGTCCCAGCGCCTCGGGCACCGCAAGCCAGCGCTGCAGCAACGCGCGGTTCACGACGTCCACGCACAGGCGCGAGCCCGGACCGGCCAGCGCCTGGCCGATCGCAAAGTGCAGGCTGTCCAGATCCTCCGAGACCTGGTCCTCCAGTGCATAGGGGACGATCTGCGCGAGGCGCGACTCGTTGCCAGCAGGCAGCGTGGCCGCCAGCTGCAAAACGTCCGTGCCGGGCACGACCAGGGCCACGCGCCGCCCTGCGGCCGCGCTTGCCAGGCCCGCCGCGTCGGTTGCCGCGTGGGCATCGATGAGTTCACCGGCCGCGGAGACGACCACCCAGCCCGCGGGCTGGGTTCCGTCTCGCGCCAGGCGCACCAGGATCCAGTCCGACATACGTAATTATTCCGTGCCGAGGGTTCTGAGAATGGGCCGAACCTGCCCGCTGCCATCGCGTTGCAGGAGACTGTACAAGGCGAACCGGGTAGTGCCAATACTCACCCAGCTCTGCAGGCGGAAGTAGCTGGTCTTTTCGCCCACGCGCTTGTCGATATCCGGCCCGATGGTGGTCTTCAGCACGCTCACCGTCGGGAAACAGCCGCGGGAACGGGCATCGGCGAACTGCTTGGGGTCCATCGTGCTGTATTCCACCGCATTCTTGTTCGTCTGGCTCAGGGTCGCCAGCGCATCCAGCACATAGCCGCTGGCCAGGCACACGTTGATGCGCGAGGCACTGGGCGGCAGCGCCGTGATGAAGGGGGCGAGCTTCAGGTAACGCTCGCGGCCAAAGCCCGGCAGCTGCAGGATCTCCGAGACGCTGGTCACCGGTGTATTGGCGGTCCGGTAGGGCGGCGTCTGGCCCAGGTACTGACTGTCCTCGGCACCCTGGTCCTCCGGCAGCACGTTGCTGTCCAGCCAGTCCACCAGCAGCGGCGCCCACGAGGGCTCCAGCTGCAGCAACTGCAGCAGGCGCACGAACACCGCCTCGGCGTCCTTGTCCACTTCGCCCTGCGCGTTCACCAGCGTGTTGATGTTGAACTTGCCCTGCTCATCCTGGATGACGGCCTCCAGCGTGATGCCGGGCGCCACTTCCACTGGTCCGTAGGGCTGCGCCCAGGTCTCCCCGGCCGTGTCCTGGCTGTTGCGGTCCTCGTGCAGCACGTAGGCGGCCAGTGCCTCGGCGCCGGCCGCAAACTGCAGCCCCTGCTCGACGCTGAAGCTGGCGGCGCTGCGCCGCGCGCTGAACGCGCTGCGCGACCCGATGGCCACGGCAATGATCGTCGCCAGCACCACCAGCACGATCGCCGTGATCAGGGCGACTCCCCGTTGGCGTCTCATCCGGCCACCTCGATCAGGCGTACCAGCGTGCCCCAATCCTCCAGTTCCAGCGTGACCTCCACCGCGATGGGCCGCCAGCGCAGATCGCGCGGCGTCGGCGTGGTCGTCAGGGTGGCCGGCGGCCACTGCTCGCGCCAGTTGTGGCCATCGTCCATGAAGCGCAGCTTCACGCTCTTCACCTGCTCCAGCAGCACGCGGCTGCGCGGCGGCGGATCCAGCGTCGCATCCAGCTCGCTCCAGTACTCGCGCCGCAGCTGCTTGTCCTTGTAGACGTAGCGCACACGCTGCAGGGCAGCGCGCTGGATGCCGGCGGGGTTGGCCCAGCCGGAACGCGTGAAGGTCACCAGCGCCTCGGCGCGCGCGTCCGCGCTGATCGCTGGCAGGTATCCCTCGCCCAACGGCTGGCGCACCGGGCGGGGGGTAAGCTGCGTGAAGTCCTGCACCATCGTGCGGATCGCCCCCTGCACGGCAATCAGGCGGTCCTGGTTCTGCTCGATGGCGCCCCGGTTCTTGACGGCCTGGTTGATCGCGCCATAGCCCAGCGCAAACACGATGGCGGTGATGAACATCGCCACCAGCAGCTCCACGAGCGTAAAGCCGCGCGCGCCCCTCATGGCGTACTCCCCGTGCCGCTGCTCGGCGTGCCCGCGGAGGTGCCGGTGGTCGGGGAGGCGGGGCTCGGGGAAGCGCCGGAGGGCGTGGTCGCCGCCGTGCCGGTGATGGCGGCCGGCGTGGCAGCCGCGCCCGCGGCGCCGGTGGAGGACCACAGGCTCCAGTCCGGGTCGATGCCGCTGGGCGGGGAAACGGCCAGGCCCAGAAACCCCGTGGCGACGGCCACGACCGGCGCCTCCTTGGCGTCGAGGGTCCCGGAGTGGGCGACGCTCACGTCGATACGGCGGATGCCGGCGATGCCGGGATCCAGCACCTCCTGCGTATAGCGCCACTTCTGGCCCGCGAACTCCACATCGCCCGTGGTCTTGCCAATATCCGGCGCCGTGCCGCGCAGGCGCACCTCGCTGATGCGGTTCAGCGCCACCCACTCGGCGAAGGACTTCTCTCGCAGGTGCGAGGTCGTATCCGCCGCCGAGGAGAGCGTGGCCATCAGCGCGCCCATGCCGAAGGCAACGATGATCAGGGCCACGAGCACCTCGATCAGCGTGAAGCCCCGCGGGTGGCGCTGGGGGCTCATCGCGCGGGCGCCTCCAGGTTCGCCACCAGGATGCTGTCGTCCTTGGCGCCGGGGGCGAGGCGAAATCCCTCGTTGGTGCCGTCGCGGGTGACCAGGATCTCGAACACGTTGAGCTCGCCGCTGGAGAAGAGCATCACCTGGGGCGCCGCGTCCTTGGCATCGGGCTTGGGCAGCACGATGGGCTTGCCTTCCACGCGCACGAGCATCGACAGGCCGGGCGGCAGCATCCTGCGGCGCAGCGTGCGATCGTCGGTGACCCGCGTCCACAGCGCGGCGCGCTCATCGTAGTAGACGAACTCGTAGCCGCCGCCAAAGCAACGCAGCCCGTACTCGCGGTTCTGCATGCCGGCCTGCTCGCGAACCAGTGTGAGGAGGGCGTTCAGACGATCCCTCTCCGTATCGAGCTGGCGGTCGCGGCCCAGCACGCCCAGCGAGAGCAGGGCGCTGGCGGAGAGGATCCCGATGATCACGACGACCACCAGAATCTCAACGAGCGTGAAGCCCCGGGCGTGGCGTGGGCTATTCGTCGAGGTTCCAGTTGCCGATATCGGCGTTCGGGCCCTCGCCGCCGGGCTGGCCATCGGCACCCAGCGTGTACAGGTCGTATTCGCCATGCGTGCCCGGATTGGCGTACTGGTACTCATTGCCCCAGGGATCCTTGTTCACGCGCTTGAGGTAGCCGCCCGGCCGCCAGTTGCGGATGCTCGGGTCGGCGGGTTTCTCCACCAGCGCCCGCAGGCCCTGGTCCGTGGTCGGGTACTTGAAGTTATCCAGCTTGAAGAGCGTCAGCGCCGTCTCGGTGGCCTGGATGTCCTGCTTGGCCTTGGCAACGCGGGCATCGTCCACGCGACCCAGGAACTGCGGTACGACCACGGCGGCCAGCAGGCCGATGATGATCACGACGACCATGATCTCGATCAGCGTAAAGCCCTGTTCGCGACGCACGGCGGAGCCGGCGCGGTGGCGTAAGATGCAGGTAATACTCATTAGAGACACCGTGTTAAGACGCAACGGCGTGCATCATATCAAATGGCCGATGACCAACCCGTGAACCGCTTCAGACTGGTGCTCAAGTCGCTCAATTGCGACGGTTGGCAGGGCGTGGCCCTGCTGCTGGCCTGTGGCGCGCTGCTGCTGCCGCTGCTGGGCGGGGAGCCGCTGGAGCTGCTGCTGCGCTATGACCGCCAGGGCCTGGCCGAGGGCCAGTGGTGGCGACTGCTCACCGGCCACCTGGTGCACCTGGACCCGGAGCACGCGCTGCTCAACGCGATCGGCCTGGTGCTGTTGTGGGCGCTGTTTGCCGGCCTGCAGGGCTGGCGGGAGACACTGCTGGTGGTGCTGGTGTCGCTCGCCGCGATCGATGTCGGGTTCTGGTTCCTGCAGCCGCGGCTGGCGTGGTACGTCGGTGCCTCCGGCGTCCTGCACGGGCTTATGGCCGCGGGCACCCTGAAGCTGTTTCTGCAGCGCGATCGCATCGCGTTGCCGACCGCGCTGCTCTTCGCCGGCAAGCTTGCTTGGGAGCAGACCCACGGTCCGCTGCCGTTTGAAACACAGGCCACGGTGATCGTCAGCGCCCATCTCTACGGGGCGCTGGGCGGGCTTCTGGCCGGCGCGCTATCGTGCGCGCGACGCCTAGCTATAATGCGCGCCCAACAAGGCGGGGTTGAGCATGTCTAGCGCATTCGTGTTTCCAGGTCAGGGATCCCATTCCGTCGGCATGCTGGCCGGGTTCGCCGCCGCCGACCCGGTGGTTGGCGAGACCTTCGCCGAGGCCTCCGAGGTCCTGGGCTATGACCTCTGGCAACTGGTCAGCGAGGGGCCCCTGGAGGCACTCAGCGCCACCGAGCGGCAGCAGCCGGCGATGCTGGCGGCGGGGGTTGCGACCTGGCGCCTGTGGCGCAAGTCCGGCGGCGCGGCCCCGGACCTGGTCTGCGGCCACAGCCTGGGCGAGTTCAGCGCGCTGGTGGCCGCGCAGGCCTTGACGTTCGCCGACGCCGTGGCGCTGGTGCGCCACCGCGGCGAGCTCATGCAGCAGGCGGTGCCGGTCGGCGTGGGCGGCATCGCCGCCGTGCTGGGCCTGGAGGATGAGGCGATCGCGGCGGCTTGCGCCGAGGCGGCGGCCGGGGAGGTCGTGGAGCCCGTGAATTTCAACTCCCCCGGCCAGGTGGTGATCGCCGGCCACGCCGCCGCGGTCAACCGCGCCATCGAGGCCTGCAAGGCCCGCGGCGCCAAGCGCGCCGTGCTGCTGCCAATGAGCGTGCCGGCGCACAGCAGCCTGATGCAGCCGGCGGCCCTGCGCTTCGGCGAGCGCCTGGCGAGCCTGGCGATTTGCGCCCCGCAGATCCCGTTCTGGAGCCCCGTGGATGCGGCCCCGCACGCCGGCGTGGAGGAGCTGCGCGCCTTGCTGCAGCGCCAGCTGGCCAGCCCGGTGCGCTGGTCGGATTTGGTCCGGGCCCTGGCGGCAGCGGGGGTCACGCGCTTCGTGGAGTGCGGCCCCGGCAAGGTACTGACGAGCCTGAACCGCCGCATCGAGCGGCGCCCCGAGATCCAGTGCGCCGCGCTGGAGGATCCCGCCACGCTCGCCGCCGCGCTGGCGAGCACAGGAGCCACCTGATGAGCACCGAGAAGCCCCTTTCCGCCGACACGGCCCTGGTGACCGGCGCCTCGCGCGGCATCGGCCGCGCGATTGCGCTGCTGCTGGCCCAGTCCGGCGCCCGGGTCATCGGCACGGCGACCAGCGCGGAGGGTGCGGCACGCATTACTGCCGAACTGGCGCCGTTCGGCGGTCATGGCGCCGTGCTCAACGTCGGCGACAAGGCCTCCGTGACAGCGCTTTTCGAACAGCTGGATGGGGCGGGCGAGATGCCCAGCATCCTCGTGAACAACGCCGCCATCACGCGCGACCAACTGATGATGCGTATGAAGGACGAGGACTGGGACGCGGTGGTCGACACCAACCTGTCGGCCAACTTCCGCATCACCAAGGCCTGCATCAAACGCATGATGAAGGAGCGCCGCGGCCGCATCATCAACATCACCTCGGTGGTGGGCCTGATGGGCAATGCCGGGCAGGTGAACTATTCCGCTGCCAAGGCGGGGGTCATCGGCCTGACCAAGTCGCTGGCCCGGGAAGTGGCCTCCCGCAACATCACCGTCAACGCGGTGGCGCCGGGCTTCATCGATACGGACATGACCAAGTCCCTGGGGGAGGAGCACAAGGCGCTGCTGCTCGCGCAGATCCCGGCCGGCCGGCTGGGGGCGCCGGAGGACATCGCGCAGGCCGTCCTGTACCTGGCGTCCCCGGCGGCGGCCTACGTGACTGGCCAGACCCTGAGTGTCAATGGCGGGATGCTGATGCCCTGAGATTGCACCCAATCGGGGCATTTGGGCTTAATATCTGGAAAAACAACAACTCACGAATCTAGCCGGGGGCTGCCAGCGGTGGCAAGCTGTCGGGGCTTCCCCTACAATACGCCGCCCGCCAGGTCGCCCTCGCGGGGGACAAAGATCAATCGCACAGAGGACTTAAAGCAGATGAGCAGCGTTGAACAGCAAGTTAAAGCCATCGTTGCCGAGCAGCTGGGCGTCAAGGCAGAGCAGGTGACCAGCGACGCGTCCTTCGTCGACGATCTGGGTGCTGACTCGCTGGATACTGTCGAGCTCGTGATGGCGCTGGAAGAAGAGTTCGAGATCGAGATCCCTGACGAGGACGCGGAGAAGATCACCACCGTCCAGCAGGCGATCGACTACATCAACGATCGTCGTACCAAGTCCTGATCAGGACTGTCCGCAGCGGCGCCTTCGGCGCCGCCATTTCCGTCGGTCCGGAGTAGCGCGTGAGCAAGCGTCGCGTAGTCGTTACGGGTATGGGTATTGTCTCGCCGGTCGGCAGCACGCTGGACACGGCGTGGGCGAACGTCATCCATGGCGTCAGCGGCATCTCGCTGATCACGCGGTTCGATATCTCAGCCTTTCCCTGCCATTTCGGTGGGGCGGTCAAGGACTTCGTCCTGGACCAATACCTGCCGCCCAAGGAAGCCCGGCGCATGGACGAGTTCATGCACTACGGCATCGCCGCCGGCGTGCAGGCCATGGCGGACTCCGGATTGGACCTGGGCCGCATCGATCTGGATCGTGCCGGTGTCATTACCGGCTCCGGCATCGGCGGGCTGCAGACGATCGAGGACCAGCACAACGATTTCCTCGCGGCCAACAGCCCGCGCAAGATTTCGCCGTTCTTCGTGCCCTCCACGATCATCAACATGATCTCCGGCCACCTCTCCATCCGCTACGGGCTGCGTGGCCCGAACCTGGGCGTGGTGACGGCCTGCACGACCTCCACGCACGCCGTGGGCCTGGCCCTGCGCACGATCCAGTACGGCGATGCCGACATCATCCTGGCCGGTGGCGCCGAGATGGCCACCACGCGCATGGGCCTGGGCGGCTTCGGCCAGGCCAAGGCGCTCTCCACCCGCAATGACGCCCCGCAGGAGGCCAGCCGGCCCTGGGATCGCGATCGCGACGGCTTCGTGCTGAGCGACGGCGGCGGTGCGATGGTGCTGGAGGAGCTGGAGCACGCGAAGGCGCGTGGCGCGCGGATCTACGCCGAGCTGTCGGGCTTTGGCATGAGCGGGGATGCCTACCACATCACCGCGCCGCCGGAAGACGGCCATGGCGCGCGGCGCGCGATGCAGGTCGCGCTCTCCGATGCGGGCCTGAACCCCGGCGACGTGCAGTACGTGAACGCGCATGCGACCTCCACGCCACTGGGTGACAAGGCGGAGACCTCCGCCATCAAGCAGGCCTTCGGCGATGCCGCCTACAAGCTGGCGGTGAGCTCCACCAAGTCCGTCACCGGCCACCTGCTGGGTGCCGCGGGCGTCGTGGAGGCGATTTTCTCGGCGCTGGCGATCCGCGACCAGGTCGCGCCACCGACGATCAACCTGCGTAATCCCGACGAAGGCTGCGACCTGGATTTCGTGCCCAATACCGCCCGCCAGATGAAGATCGACGTCGCGGTGTCGAACTCCTTCGGCTTCGGCGGCACCAATGGCACGCTGGTCCTGCGGCGCTTTGCGGGCTGACGCCGCACCGGTTCGCCCAGGCGCCATGCGAGCGCCGTCCCTGACCGCCAGAGCCCTCACGCTGCGCGCCGGTATTTTGCCGGCGCTCGCGGCGAACCATCCCGATCGCTACCCGGTCCTGCTGGACAGTGCGGCTCAGGGCGCACTGGCCCAGGCCAGCGTGCTGGCCGCCTTCCCGCGCGCGAGCCTGTGGTGCGAGGCGGATGGAACACTCGCCAGCTCCCCGCCGCAGCTGGCTGCCCAATGCCCCCCGGGGCAGGGGTTCCTGGACGTGCTGGCGGGCTGGCTCGAGGCGGAAAAGGACCCGGCGCCTGACGAGCTTGGCCTGCCGTTTCGCGGCGGCTGGCTCGTGTACCTGGCCTACGAGATGGCGGAGCAAATCGAGGCTCGCCTGCGCCTGCCGCGCGGCGAGCACCTCACCGCCTTCGCACTGCGCGTGCCGATGGCCGTGGTGGCACTGGCCGATGGGCGCGCCTTCCTCATCGTAGAGCCCGATGTCCCGCCTGCGCAGGTCGAACAGCTGCTGGCCGACCTGGCCAACGAGCCCGTGCCCGCGGCCCCGGCGCCCATCGGGATCCTCGCGGTGGACGAGGAGGAGCCGGAGCGCTTCAAGACGCGGGTGCGGCGCGCACAGGACTACATCCGCGCTGGCGATGTCTACCAGGCCAACCTCTCGCGGCCCTGGCAGGTAAGTCTCGCCCCCGGCACGCGCGTGGCGGACCTGTACGGGCAACTGCGGCGCGCGAACCCCGCGCCGTTTGCAGCGCTTGCCCAGTTTCGCGACCTGACGCTGCTGTCTTCCTCGCCCGAGCGGCTGCTGCGCATCCGCGACGGTCGCATCGACACGCGGCCCATCGCAGGCACGCACCCGCGCGGCGCTACGCCCGAGGAGGACCAGGCACTGGCGGCTGCGCTGCTCGCGCACCCGAAGGAGCGCGCCGAGCACATCATGCTCATTGACCTGGAACGCAACGACCTGGGACGCATCTGCCAGGGCGGCAGCGTGCGGGTCGATGAGTACATGGGCGTGGAGACCTATGCCCACGTGCACCACATCGTCTCCAATGTCACCGGGCTCATGCGCCCGGAGCTGGGAGCGGTGGATGCGCTGCGCGCAGTCTTCCCCGGCGGCACCATTACCGGCTGCCCGAAGCTGCGCTGCATGCAGATCATCGCGGAGCTGGAGCAGCAGGCGCGCGGCGTCTACACCGGCTCCCTGGGCTACATCAACCGCGATGGCTCGGCAGACTTCAACATCCTGATCCGCACGATGAGCCTATCGGGCAACCGCATCAGCTTTCGCGCCGGCGCGGGCATCGTCGCCGACTCCGACGCGGAGCGGGAGCTGAAGGAAACGCGCTCCAAGGCGCGCGGTATGATGCTGGCCCTGGGCATGGCGGCACCGCGCGCGTGAGGCAGGCCACCGGCATCTGGCTCGACGGGGTGCCGGTGGGCGATGCCTGGGCGCAGGACCGCGGACTGCACTATGGCGATGGCCTCTTCGAGACGCTGGTCCTGCGCCAGGGGCGCATCCGTTTCCGTGAACTGCACACCGCGCGCCTGGCCGAAGGCTGCGAGCGCCTGGGCATCCGGCTGGATGCAGCCTCGGCGCTGCCGGCCGCCGAGCGGCTGGCCGGTGCACAGGACGCGCTGCTGAAGCTCATCGTCACGCGTGGCAGCGCCGTGGCGCGCGGCTATGCGCCGACCGGCACCGAGATCCCCCGCCAACTGCTGCTGCGCTACGCGCTGCCGCCGGCACCGGACGCGGAGGATGCGGCCACCGGCGTGATCGTGCTGAAGGCGACGCTGGGGGAGAACCGGCTGCTGGCTGGCATGAAACACCTGAACCGCCTGGAGCAGGTGCTGGCCCGCGCCGAGATGCGCGACAGCAGTGCCTTCGAAGGTATCCTCTGCAGCAGTTCCGGACTGCTGGCCTGCGGCACCATGACCAACCTCTTCCTCGTGCACGAGGGCGTGCTGCGGACGCCGCGCGTGGATCGCTGCGGGATCGCAGGGGTCATGCGCGCCGTCGTGCTGCGCGAGGCCGCGCGCGCCGGCATCCCGGCCGAGCAGGCCGACCTGCTGCCGCAGGCGCTGGCGAGCGCGCAGGAGATCTTCCTCACCAACGCGCGCCTGGGCGTGCGGGCCGTTACCCAGCTGGGCGAGCGCAGGCTGCCAGTGGGTCCGGTGACGCACGAATTGCGCTCGCGGATCGCAAGCCTTGATGCGTAAGGCGCTCGTACTGCTGGGCATCCTGCTGCTGCTGGGCGCTGCGGCGCTGGTGGGGCTGGGGAGGCTACGCGACGCAGCCCTGGCCGCGGGCCCGGCGAGCCAGGAGCAGCGCATCACCGTTGCCCCGGGCAGCAGCCTGCGCACCGTTTTCCAGCAGCTCAACGACCAGGGCCTCCTGCCGCATCCGCGGCTCTTCGAGCTGTACCTGCGCTTCGGCCAGGGCAGCCTGGGCAAGCCGCTGCCGAGCGCCAAGAAGGGCCGCTACCTGATCCCCGCCGGGCTCAAGCCCCTGGCGATCCTGGAGCAGGTGGTGCAGGGCCGGGTGATCCTGGAGCAGTTCACGATCGTGGAGGGCTGGAGCTTCGCGCAGGTCCGCACGGCGCTGGCGGCGCTGCCGGTGGTGGAGCACACGCTCACCCCGCTCACGGACGCGCAACTGATGGCGGCGCTGGGCCATGAGGGGCAATTCCCGGAGGGGCGCTTCGCGCCGGATACCTACCGATTCGCCGAGCAGACGCCGGACCGGGAGATCCTGGCCATGGCCCACGAGGCCCAGCAGCGCAGCCTCGCCAAGACGTGGGAGGGCCGGGATCCCGACTCGCCGCTGGCCTCGCCCGATCAGGCGCTGACCCTGGCCTCCATCGTGGAGAAGGAGACGGGCCTGGCCAGCGAGCGCCCGCGCATCGCGGGGGTCTTCCTGAACCGCCTGCGCAAGGGTATGCGCCTGCAGTCGGACCCGACCGTCATCTACGGCATCCGCGACCACTACGACGGCACCATCCACACGCGCGACCTGCGCGGCGATACCCCCTACAACACCTACACCCGCGCCGGCCTGCCGCCGACGCCGATCGCGATGCCCGGCAAGGAGGCGCTGTGGGCGGTCCTGCATCCGGAGCGCACCGACGCGCTGTACTTCGTGGCGGTGGGTGACGGCACCGGGGGGCATTATTTCTCCGCCTCGCTCGCCGAGCACAACAAGGCCGTGCGACGCTATCTGGATCGACTGCGCCGGACGGAACCGCAGACATGACGCGCACAAGCCAGGCCCGCCGGGGCCGCTTCATCACGCTGGAGGGCATCGAGGGCTCGGGCAAGTCCACGCTCGCGCGTGCCCTGGCCCCGTGGCTGCGGGCCGAGGGTCTGATCGTGCACGCCACGCGCGAGCCGGGCGGCACGCCGCTGGCCGAATCGATCCGTGCCCTGGTGCTCTCCCGGGGCGAGGAGCCCGTGCCGCCGGCCGCGGAACTGCTGCTGATGTTCGCCGCGCGCGCGGTGCACGTGGAGAACCTGATCCGCCCGGCGCTGGCCCGCGGCGAGTGGGTGCTGTGCGATCGCTTCACCGACGCGAGCCTGGCCTATCAGGGCGGCGGCCGGGGCCTGGATGCGGCCCAGATCCGCTCCCTGAGCGCCGTGGCCCACCCCGGCCTGGCGCCGGATCTCACGTTGCTGCTGGACCTGACGCCGGCGCAGGGACTGGCGCGGGCCCGTGGCCGGGGGGAGGGTGGGGATCGTTTCGAGGATGAGGCCCTGGCCTTCTTCGAGCGCGTCCGGCGCCGCTACCTGGACCTGGCGCGGGCCGAGCCCGGCCGATTTGCGGTCCTGGACGCCAGCGTCAGCCCCGACCTTGTGCAGCAGCAGGCCGCAGAAGCCCTCAGGGCGCTGCTCGGGGCGGCGCCGGCATGAGTACGCTGCCCTGGCTGGACGCCCCCTTCCAGAGCGTGCTGGCCGCTGCCGCGGCCGGGCGCCTGTCGCAGGGCCTGCTGGTGCACGACGCCCCGGGGGCGGGCGGCATCCGGCTGGTCAAGCGCATCGCCCAGCTGATCCTCTGCAGCGGCGAGACCCCGGCCTGCGGGGTGTGCTCGGCCTGCCGCCGCGTGGAGAGCGGGGAGCACCCGGACCTGCTGCGCGTGGAGCCCAAGGAGGAATCCAAGCTGCAGCAGATCACCGTGGATGACGTGCGGGACGCCTGCGAGCAGCTGGTGATGACCAGCTACGAGGGTCGTGGGAGCGTTGCCGTGATCAGCCCCGCCGACGCCCTGAACCACAACGCCGCCAACGCCTTGCTCAAGACGCTGGAGGAGCCGCGGCCCAGACTGCACATCCTGCTGGTCACGACCCGCCCCTCGAGCCTGCCGGCCACGATCCTCAGCCGCTGCCAGCGCCTGCGCATCGCGCCCCCGCCGCGGGAGCAGGTGCTGGCCTGGCTGCAGGCACAGCGCCCCTCGGCCGACTGGCCGGCGGCGCTGGATGCGGTCGGGGGAGCCGCCCTGGAGGCTCTGGACGGGGATCCCACCCGCCTGCGGGAACTGCGGGACGACACCTGGCGTGCACTGCAGGAGGCGCTCAAGGGGAGCCTGGACGTGGTGCGCACCGCCGACGCCTGGTCCAAGGAGGCGCTACGGCTGCGCCTGAACTGCATTGAGACCTATCTCACACGCCGTGTGCTACAAGGACCTGAGTTGGCAGGGCATTCTGCGAAAATGCGGCCTGGCGCCCACTTGTCGGGGCCGGATTTGGACATAAATATGGCCACGGCTCTCGGCCTGCTGGACGGCGTGAAGGAAATACGCCAGCAGGCCACCACCACCCTGAACAAGGCGCTGGCGGTGGAGCGGCTCTTGTGGCGGTTCAGCCGTGGCGCGGTACGCGCGCGGATGCTCTGATGCTTACGGGCGGGATGTAGGACTAGGGTAATTCAGGTAGATCATGACGTTACGCGATTCAACAGCACGCTCGGGCATCAACAAGCCAGGCCTGCTCACGCTCACGATCAAGGACAAGAGCGCCCTGTACCTGGCCTACATGCCGTTCGTGCGCAATGGCGGGCTGTTCATCCCGACCAACAGCAACTACCGCCTGGGCGATGAAGTCTTCATGCTGCTGAACCTGATGGGCGAGGATGAAAAGCTTCCCGTCGCCGGCCGCGTGATCTGGGTGACCCCCAAGGGCTCGCAGGGCAAGCGCACGGCCGGCATCGGCGTGCAGTTCAGCGAACAGGACCGCGGCCAGACGCAAAAGCGCATCGAGAACTACCTGGCCGGCGCGCTCTCGGGCGAAAAGTCCACGCATACGATGTGAGGAAAATGGCGCGGGACAGGGGTCCCAGGTCCCGTGGGGCCTCCCGCCATTGCCTGCATCCCAACCTCCCCAGGACAACAGCGCGCCGCCGGCATTCAGCCTCGGGCGATTGACCTCAAGACTGCGGGATTTGCCGGGGGTAGGTGCCCCCGGCGATCTGCGCAACAGCGAGGAGGAGGCTGCCCAGGCCCGGCGCCGAGGGCGCCCAACCCGGTGACTCCAAGGCTCCAGGGCCCAGCCCGTGGCAGACCGGCGCTGCGCGAACCCGCCGGTCGCGGGCCAGCTACTCGGGGCCAGCTGCCATCCGCCTACTACGCGCGAATTGCGGACAGCGCCCCGAGGCCGAGCTGTACGACAACCCGGCGCAGCAGTGCCTGTTGCTTGCTGGCCTGGAGAGTGCGGGCTTTGAACCCCACTGGCTCATGAATCACGACGGCCGGTTCGGAAACTTCTTTAGCGACCTCTCGCGCTTCGCGGGGGTCTCTGCGCGGCCCGACTCCAATGAGGGGGCCACTGTCAGCCAGAGGTCCTTCGAGGGTTCGCCGGTTCTCGACGACTACTCGGTGCTCTCCCGTTGGTGGCAGCAGCGTCTTGGCGAAGGCAGGGCGCAGCGCGAGGTCCTCTACTACAACACGATATCGCTGCATGACGGCAACCAACTCGTCGGTGCGCCCAGCAGTCCTGAGTCATTTCGGTTCGCTCCCCGCGCAAAAAAACTCTTTGCCGATCTGGGCCACTTCATGGCCGACATCCGCGCTTCCCACCGACATGCAATCGTTGTGCTTGTCGCGGAGCATGGGGCTGCCGTCGGCGGCGAGCCTCACCAGATGCCGGGCCTGCGGGAGATACCCTCGCCGGCGATCACCCGGGTACCGGTCGCCGTGGCGTTCATTGGCGACACACCGAGAGGGGAGGTGGCGCCTCGTATCGTGGACAGCCGCACCAGCTTCCTCGCACTCGCTACGCTGCTTTCCAGGGTGACCGCGAACAATCCGTTTGATGAAGGCGCCTCGATACCTGTGGAGGACCTTGTGGCGGATCTGCCGACCACACGTTCGGTTGCCGAGAATGCTGGCACGGTGGTGATGGAAAGTGGCAGCACGTACTTTGTGCGCCGTTTCGGCGACAGCTGGAAAAGCTGGGGACGCTAGCGGATAGCCCGAATCCGTTGCCTGCCGCGAACGGCCCTGCTGCGCGCCCGCTCGGTGCGGTGATGACTCACCGGCGGAAAGACTCCCCCCGCCCCGATGCCGCGCGAACGACCCTCTCCAGTGGCCCTGGGACGCCGCCCCACCGCTTGATTGTCGGCCTCCCCGCCGCCCGCTGCGCACGGCGCATAGATCCCCTTGGCGGCCTTACGGCCCGGTGCGGGGAAAGCCCGGGCGCGTCTCCCAAGCGTATGCCAACGCACCGACGCTCCTGTGTCGCGGTGCAATCCTGTCGGCAAGACAACAGGAGTATTCTGATGAACCAAATTTCACGTGTTGGTGCCTTGGGCTTGGTGCTGGCCGTCATGACGCTGAGCGGCTGCATCTACGACCGTGGTTGGGGCGAGCGTCGCGGCGGTGGCCGGGACTGCAGCCGCGAACGCGATGGCGGCTCTGAACGCTGTGTCGATAGCCGTCACGATGATCGGGACGCTCGCTCCTCCCGCGAGCATTGAGGTAGGTAGCCTCCCGCATCCTCTCGCGTACCCGACCCTGCCAGGCTGTTGCAAAGTCGGCAACGGCCTTCCGGGGAGGGACCATGCAAGCAGCAGACGTGGGGCATGACATCGAGCGCCTGGTGGCCCTCCTGGAGAGCGGCCCGCGGGTGGATGCCGCGGCATTGGCGCAGGCAGAGAGCGTGCTGGGTCACCTGGAGCGCGGCGCGGGCGGGCAAGCCTATACGTCGGAGAAGCTGGCCGCCGTGCGGGCTGACTTCAAGACGTGGCTCACCGGTGGAGCCCCGCCAGCCGGCATGGACGCAGCCACCTTCAGGCATGCCCTGGTCCGGGACATCGAGAAGCTGCGAAAGGCGTTCGCGCGACGCAGCGAGTCGCAGGACTAGGGGCTGCCAGGGATTTCCCGCTGCGCAGGCCGCCCCGAATCCGGCAGCTGCCCGGAGGCGGGAAGGCCAGGGGCCTCAGGTCGGCGTGGCCCGTCGCAGCCCGGTATCAACGCTGGAGAGGCCATCCTGGAGCACATAGGCATCGAAGCCACGCTCCAGCAGGATGTAGGCCGCAGCCGAGCTGCGGCGACCCGTATCGCAGTACACGACGTACTTGGTGCCCTTGTTGAGCGTGGAGAGCTTCAGGCGGATGAAGTACAGCGGGATGTTGGCGGAGCCCTCGACCGCGAGGTTCTGGTGCTCGGACGGCAGGCGCACGTCCAGCCACTTGCCGCCCTTGTCGATGATCTGCCTGGCCTTCTCGTAGTCGACCCACTGCAGCAGCGGCTCGTTCATGAGCTCGCGGAAATCCTGCTTTTTCAGGCGCATCAGCACGCCGTCGGTCAGCATGACGACCGTCGCGTTGCGCTTGGACTCGGAGATGAGGGCCTCCTCGCCAAAGGTATCGCCCACGCCCAGCTCTGCCAGCTTGATGCCGTCCTTGTTGAGGGGAGTCTCGCGAGTCACCACGCAGCGACCGCTGATGATGGCATAGAAGAAGTGGCCATCGGACCCTTGCTGGATCACGACCTCTCCGGCGCGAAACGGCATGCGCTGCATGCGCATGAAGATCGCCTGGATTTTGGCGGGCGGAATGCGGTGCAGGGCGCGGTTCTGCAGCAACGTGGTCATCCAGTCATCTTCCGCGACGCCCTCGAACTGCGCCTGAAGCTCCGAGACCTCGTAGGTGCCGGTCTGGTCCCAGGTGATCATCACGTCCAGCAGCTCGCTGTCGATCGACAGATACTCCAGCGGCTCCAGGGCACGGGCCGAACAGCTGCGCGGGTTCTTCGGGGAGAGGGGGCTGCGCGCCTCAGGGGTGCCACCCTGCACGATGGCCACGACCTGGTCGCCCTCGCGCAGCTCCACCGAGCCGGAAACGATCCAGTACGTGTGCTTGTCGTTGTCGCCTTCCTTGAACAGCAGCCGGCCGGGATCGAGCTGACGCACGATCACCTTACGGGCCAGTGAAGCCTGGTTTTCCTGCTTCATGCCGGCCAGCGGCGTGAAACGCTTCAGCAGGGCGACATCGGCAGCCCTTTCTTCACTCATTGTTCGCGAAAGCCTCGGACGGTGAACACCTTAGCGCCAAGAGAACAAAACGGCGCAACCCTTTGAACATATTAGCACAGGGGCCTGGGCGCCCAGACCGGTACAAGTCCGATCTGCGTCACAATCCGCGCAGGTCATCCGCGTTGTGCCCAGCCTGGATCCGGCGTGAAACGGGCCCCCTGCGTCTGGGCCAGTCCCTGCAGGCGCGCCACGATGAGGGCGTTGCCAGTCTGCTGGGCCCAGGCCAGCGGTCCACCCCGGAACGGCGCGAAACCCGCCCCGAAGATCAGCCCCGCATCCACCAGGTCTGCCTCGGTCACGAGGCCCTCGCGAAGTACCGCGACGCACTCGTTGACCAGGGCCAGGATCAGACGGTCCTGCAGGTCCCCGGGGACGCTGGCCCAGTCGACGCTGTGCCGCTGGGGCTTGCCATCCTTCCACACGTAGAAGCCCTCGCCCGTCTTGCGGCCGAGCTTGCGCTGAGCGATGCGCTCCTCGATGCGAGTCAGGGGCAGCGGCGGGGCGCGGCCAGAGAGCGCCCCCACGATGTCCCCGACGTGCTTGCACACGTCCAGGCCAACGACATCGGCCAACTCCACCGGACCCATGGGCATGCCGAAGTCCTGGGCTGCCTGGTCGATGAGCTCCGGCGCGATGCCTTGCTCCAGCGCAATCAGCGCCTCCAGCAGGTACGGGGCGAGCACGCGGTTGACCAGGAAGCCCGGCGCGCTACGGCAGGGCAGCGGCAGGCGATCCAGCTTGCGGGCGAAGCTTAGCGCCGCCGCAGTGGCCGCCGGGCTCGTCTGCCCGGCGTGGATGACCTCCACCAGCGGCATCTGCGCCACCGGGTTGAAGAAGTGCAGGCCGACCAGGCGCTCGGGCACGGCGAGCACCGTGGCGATCGACTCCAGCGTGAGGCTGGAAGTGTTGGTCGCCAGCAGTGCGCCGGCCTTCAGCTGTGGCTCGACCTTGGCAAACAGCGCGTGCTTGGCCTGGAGGTCCTCGAAGATCGCCTCGATGACCACATCGGCGTCGGCGACGCCGCGGCCTTCCACGTCCGCGCGCAGGCGGGCCAGGGCCGCCGCGCGCTCGGCCGGCACGCGGATGCGCTTCTCGATCAGCTCGGCCGCGCGTCGCAGCGCCGGCTCGATCTGCTCCAGCCCCCGATCCTGCAGCGTGACCTCCAGGCCGCGCAGCGCGCACCAGGCCGCGATATCGCCGCCCATGACGCCGGCGCCGATCACGTGCACGCGCCTGAAGGCCTCCTGCGCCCCCGGTGCCGCGGCGTCCCGTGCTCCCAGCGCCTTGAGCTTGTCCTGCAGCTGGAAGACCCGCACCAGGTTGCGGGCCGTGGAGGTGAGGAACAGGCGCGATATCGAGGCCGCCTCCTGCTCATAGGCGATGCGGCCCCGTGCCCCATAGCGCACCCACAGGTCCACGATGGCGTACGGGGCAGGGTAGTGGTCCTTGCGGGCACGCTTGGCGAGCTGGCGCAGCAAGGCCGGGGCCAGCAGCCCGCGGATCCCCGGCAGGCTCAACATGCGCTCCAGCAGGACGGGCCGGTGCGGCGCCGGCGCTGCGCGCAGCAACGCTCGCGCCACGGTCTCCGCCTCTTGGGGAGGGGCCAGCCGATCGATCAGTCCCAGCGCAAGCGCGCGCTCCGCGCGCAGCGTCTTGCCGGTCAGCATGAGGTCCAGGGCCGGCCGGACGCCCAGCAGCTGCACCGAGCGCACGGTGCCGCCGAAGCCCGGGTGGATCCCCAACTGCACTTCAGGCAGGCCCAGGGCGAGCCGGCCGTCGTCCACGCCGACGCGGTAGCGACAGGCCAGCGCCAGTTCCAGTCCCCCGCCCAGCGCGAACCCGTGGATCAGCGCGACGGTGGGACAAGGCAGGGCCGCCAGACGATCGCACAGCACCTGCCCCCGGCGCACCATGACGAGCGCCTCGCGCTCGCTGCCCAGGGTCGTGAATTCCTTGATATCGGCGCCGGCGATGAAGCCGCTGCGCTTGCCCGAGCGGATGAGCAGCCCGGCCGGCCGGTCCTGCTCGATGCGATCCATCTGCTCGGCCAGCTGCGTGAGTACCAGGCTGGAGAGCGTATTGGCCGACCGCTCCGGTACATCCAGCACCAGCACGGCGAGCCCACCTTCCTCGCGCGTATAGGTCCAGGCCGATGCTTGCATGCGGGCTCCTAGCCTTTCACGGTGAAATCGCAGACCAGGGGTCGGTGATCCGAGAGGCGGATGTCGGGGATGTGGAAGCCGGTGACCTCGATACCGGGGCTCACCAGCACGAAATCCAGCTCTGCGCGCGGTACGCGCGAGGGGAAAGACGGCAGCCCCTCGGTGTTGGCGCTGCGCAGGCCCGTGGCGCGCTGGAACAGGTACAGCTCGTGCGTGCCCCAGAACGTGTTGAAGTCGCCGGCCACGATCACCGGCTTCTTCACCTGCTCGATCAGGTCATGCAGGTAGCGAAGCTGGTACTGACGATGGCGGTACTTGAGCGATAGGTGCACGAGGAACACGCACACGTCCTCCAGCTCCAGCTCGATGATCAGCCGCTTGATGCCGGAGTCAAAGTAGTGGAAGCGCTCACCCGTGACGCGCGGCGCGGCCAGGAACGCGTTGGACTGCTTGCGCACGATCGGCAGGAACTGGTTGATCGAGGTTGTGCCGTACTTGCACTCGTAGATCGAGTAATGCCCCAGGGCATCGGCAATGGACTGGGCCTGGTTCACCATGCCGCTGCGGACCGAACCGGTATCGACCTCGATCAGGCCGATGATGTCGGCGTCCTGCGCCCGCAAGAAACCCGTCAGACCCGCCAGCACCCGCTTGCTGCTCCGCAGGTAGCCGGCGCCCGGGAGGGGCAGGTGGAATGCCGGGCCGGTGCCCGTGGCGTAGCGGATGTTGTAGACGACCAGTCGCAAGTGTTGGGTACCTCGGGGCTAGTGTATCGACCGCAGCCCCCCGTGGCATTGCCGGTCAACGGTTAAGGTAGACTACTGCGCATGTCGCAGCACAATCCCATTCGGTTGTTCGTGGCCCATGCCTTCGAAGCATCCGACGACTACCATCGGATCTTCGAGTATCTGGAAAGCTCGCGTAACTTTTATTACCGTAATACCAGCACCCCGGACCATAGTCCCGGGTCGGATTCGGAGGTCCGCCGTGACGAGCTGCGGCGGCAAATCAGCATCGCGGAGATCCTGATTGCCCCGGCCAGCCTGTACCGCGGCCAGTCGGAACTGCTGCTTTTCGAGATGGACTTCGCCAAGGCCACCAAGAAGCCGGTGGCGCTGATGCGTCCCTTCGGCGTCCAGGCCGTGGTCCCCAAGGCTCTGGCCGAGCGGGCCGACGACATCTTGGATTGGGATGAGCGGGCCATGGTGGATGCGATCCGCCGCCTGGCGCGCCAGGAAAATACCGCTCGCTACGATACGATCGAGTTCAAGCTCGACGACGACTAAGGCAGCGTGGCGCCTAGCCCTCGGCGTAGCGCTGGCTAACCGGCGGGAACCCGGCGGAGGGCACTGCGCGCGGCGCCTGGGCCACCGGCGCGGCGCGGGCCGCGGCGCCGAAGAGGGCGACGATGAGGGTGGCGTAGCCGCTGGCCTCCTCGTTGGACATCTTGCGGATCGAGGCCCGGACCGGACATTCTTTGGGGAGGGGGCGCTCGCGCTGCATCGCCTGACGCATGCGTGTGAAGTCGGCGCGGTAGGCTTCTGGCAGTTGGTGGGGCTCCAGGAGATTCAGGTGGTGCAGGTACGCCTCGGCAAGACGATCCTTTACGGACCCCGTCTGTGCCAGGCGCAGCATGGCAGCCTGTAGATATTCCAGAGCGCTGTTCATACCCGACCACCCGTGATCTTGGGCCAAAGGTGAAATTCGGCGGTGCTTCTTAATAATTTACTTTAAAGCGTCCGCTTTCAAAACCGACGTATGTCGTCGTGGAATAAGGGAATATACGCCGGACTTCACGTTTATCAACCAGCCCGCCCTCAGCACTGGATGGATGCACAGTCCCCATGAAGAGTCAGATCAAGAAGCTGGTGATTAAATCGGGCGCCTCCCGCCTGGGGCCGGGCCTCATCACGGGCGCCGCCGATGACGATCCGAGCGGCATCGCCACGTATTCCCAGGCAGGCGCGCAGTTTGGCTTTGGAATGCTGTGGACGGTGATCTTCACCTTTCCGCTGATGACCGCCATCCAGATGGTCAGCGCGCGCATCGGGCACATCACCGGCCATGGCCTGACGGCCAACATCAAGCGTGCGTTCCCGCGCTGGGTGACCCTGAGCATCGTGGTGCTGCTGGTGTGCGCCAATACGCTCAATATCTCCGCCGACATCGCCGCGATGGCCGCGGCGCTCAAGCTCCTGGCAGGCGGCTCGGCCTTGGTCTATTCGATAACCTTTGGCCTGCTGTGCCTGGTGATACAGGTCTTCCTGCCCTACCAGAGCTACGTGCGCTGGCTCAAGTGGCTGACGCTCGCGCTGCTGTCCTACGTGGCCGTGGTCTTCAGCCTCCACGTGGACTGGTGGGACGTGGGCCGCAGCATCGTGTTCCCGCCTTTAGTGCTCTCACGCAAGTCCCTCCTGATGATCGTGGCGGTCTTTGGCACCACGATCAGCCCCTACCTGTTCTTCTGGCAGGCGGCGCAGGAAATGGAGGACGTAAGGGCGGGCAGCGGCAAAGCGCAGTCCGTTGCCCAGGTTCGCCGCCATCTGCAGCGGATCCAGTGGGACACGATCATCGGGATGGGCCTCTCCAACCTCATCGCCTTCTTCATCATCCTGTGCACGGCCATCACCCTGCACAAGGCAGGAATCACCGAGATCGACACCTCGGCCCAGGCCGCCGAGGCCCTGCGCCCCCTGGCCGGCGAGTTCACCTTCGTGCTTTTCAGCATGGGGATCATTGGCACGGGCATGCTGGCCGTGCCGGTCTTGGCCGGCTCGGCGGCCTATGCCACAGCGGAGGCGATGGGCTTTGAGGGCAGCTTGAGCTCGCGGCTGGACCAAGGCGAGGGCAGGGGGTTCTACGGGATCGTGGCGCTGGCGACGCTGGGCGGCGTAGCACTGTCCCTTTCGCCGACCGATGCCGTGAAGGAACTGTTCTGGGCTGCCGTCTTGAACGGGGTCATCGCCGTGCCGATCATGATCGTGATGATGCTGTTGGCCGGCCGGCGCGACATCATGGGTGAACACATCGTCAATGGCCGCCTGCGCTGGCTGGGCTGGCTGAGCACGGCCGTGATGGGCGCCACCGTCGTCGGGATGTTCTTCTCCTAGCGCCTTCCCAGGGTGCCCGGCCCGCCCGCCCTCACCGGATAGGGCCCGAACGAGCCGACCAGGGCCCCAGTCGGCGCACCGGGCGATCAGGGCGCGCGCGTGACCTGCAGCACGTAGGCCCGCGTATGCAGGCCGTCCCTTGCCGTGACCGTCAAAGGAATCGCGTTCGTCCCGACGGCAAGTGCGATGTTCGCCGCGTTGGAGTGCGTCATCGTTGCCGGTCGATAGAAGGCGAGCTTGGCCGCGCCGTCGGCAGGCGTCGCGATGACGCGGATCTGCTCAACCGCATGAGCCACGGATAGGTAGTAAACCGGCGTTGCCGCGTCGAAGGCCGGGGACAGGGCGCCTGCCGAGACAGACAGGGCAGCCAGCGCGGACTGAGCCGCATCCAGCGGCACGGATGAGGCGGAGGCGTCAGGCGCAGCGGCGGTCTCCGCCAGCGCCCGCAGGTGCCAGGCGATGAAGTTCACCCGCGTGCCCGCAGCAGCCGGGTAGGTGCAAACCTTGTAGCCCTCCAGCTTCGCGGCATCGGTAAACCGCGCGGCCCGCGCCGGCAGGCTCACCCCGGCGGCGATCGGCTCGCCACAGGCGTTTTGAAGGATGTCCCCGGGGGCCGGGCTGCTCACGCCCGGCGAGGTCGTGCAGGTCAGGCGAATCGGCACGTGCGGGAAGCCGATCCGCAGCACGAACTGCTGGCTTGCCGCCTCCCCGGTGATGTCGGAGAGGCCCGACTGCAGGTCGCCGGTTACCTCGCTGGTGACCACATCGCCGGTCTTGCAGTGTCGGTCGGCTGCGGTCTTGAAGTGTCCGCCAGTGTTGACGTACGACCAAGAGGAGGAGGCACTGCTCGTTGACTTGTCCAATCGTAGTGCAACGCCACCGTGCACACTCGCCGTCGGGGCGGAGATGACGTAGCTGACTTCTCCCTCATAACCAACGGGCACAGGCGCCGCGGCCGCTGCAAGCGATGACCACGCAGCCAGTAAAATGGCGCCGAGAGGGATCCTGAAACGGCTGACGGACGCGAGTGTGATATGCATGCCCCGAATGATGCGCTATTCAAGCGGCGAACGGATATCGGCCACGTCCTCGGTAATGCCCGGAAACGCCACGGGTGACTCTTCTTGGCCTTTTTGCGCTTGTTCACGCGCAGGCTGCAGGGCGGGCGCGGATGAGCCCAGGGCCCGCGCGTGCCAGCGTCGGTACTGGGCAATGGCCCGATCGGCGCCTATCAGCCGGTCGTGCCCTGCATCGGCGCTGCGCAGCGGGCGCTGCGTAACGACCACGCGTCGGTCCTGGTTAAGAATGAAACGGTTGCTAAGCCCAAGGAGGAACTCGAACGGCCTGGCCAGCAGCGGATTGCGGACTTGGTGGTAGGCCCGCAGGTAGTAGCGCGTCTTCTGCTCGTTGATAGGCACGAAGGCAATCAGGTTCCTGAAGGTCGGCGAGATGAGCAGCATCCACAGACCCGGCAGCTGCAGGTGCAGGATCGGCGGCCGTCCCGCGGCCGACTCCGCCAGCTCGGCCTGGCTGCGAGACGGGCGCTCCGGGTCCACGGAGTTCGTGGTCCAGACGCGAATCGACGAATCGTCCGCCACCACGTAGGGACCGTCCACGAATTCCCGGCCACCCGCACCGATGGTGGACTTGTGCACGAACGGGATATGCGCCACATCCAGCTGGTTCTCGATCGCACGCGTGTAGTGAACCGGCCAGTCCACAGCCATCGTGCTCATCCGCCATCCCGACAGCAGGTCCTCGAAGAAGGGCAGCTCGGGATAGGTATCCCGCTCCGGCCCCCACCACAGGAACACCAGGCCCTGCAGCTCCCGCACGGGGTACGTCCGGACCTGCATCCCAGCCGGAATCCTGCCGTCCTTGCCATTGGCCGGAATCAAGCGGCAGTGCCCGGCGCCATCGTATTCAAAGCCATGGAAGGGGCAGACGATACGGTCAGCGGCGATCCGTCCTTTGCTTAGCGCGGCGCCCAGATGGGGACAGCGCTCGTCCTGGGCGTGCAGCACGCCATCCGAGGAGCGCCAGAAGACCAGACGCCGGCCCAGTCGCTCGACCCCGACGGGCCGAGAACGAACTTCTCGGGACTGGAGAACGGGATACCAGAGATTCTCAGGAACCTTCATAGGAGGATGGTAGGGCATCGGGCGCAGGAAAATAAGCTCGTACCGGTCCCACGCATTTTTAAAAATCCCGGCATCCGCAGACAACCCCCCCGATCCCCGCGCTGACCCGTCGCCCGTCTGTCTAAAAAGGCGCTGAGTGCCGCATCAGGTACCGCAGGCGCAGCCGAACCGGTGGACGCGGAGCCGGATTCGCAGAGCTCTGAGCTGGGACGATTGCGACGCGAAATGGCACGCCTCGGGGACCTCGATGCGATCCGCCCGTAGTATCAGGCCTTCACTTCGCAGGTCACCGGCCAGGGAGATGGGCAGGCCGCCGAACTTTTCGACCTGCGGGCCACTCTGCAGCTCAGCGCAGTCCGCGCGACTGGCCATCCGGCAGCTGTTTGCCAGGCAGTACGCAGACCAGTCGGCTCCCGTCATACACGGCGCCCATCGGGCCAATGCCCTGCAGCACCGGGATGAGAACTGCCATAGCGAGGATGGGTTGCGGGCGAGCGCCACCTGTCACGTCGCCGTGGAATTGAATAGGCCGCTCCGCGACGATTCAACGGCGGCAAGGAATGCGAGACTGCAGGGCCACGTGGCCGAGCATCGCTGGGAGGCCGGGTCCCTTCGCGGCCGCGTCCGTGAAGACCGCCGGGCGGTGGAGCATCGCGTCGCTGGACTGCCTGCCTGCGTGAGCTCCAAGATGCACTCCACTGAAGATCACCGTCAGGCTCCGACCAAAGCGTGGGCAACCCCTTTTATGGATATCAACGACTACTTGATCGACCAGCGCGGCAGGGATTGGTCGCAATTGTTGTCCGGCTGGGCTGGCACGATTCCGGAATCCTTCAGCCTCTGGCTGGTCAATCGCTTTGGCGATGCCTTCCTAGTTCTAGACGATGAGTCCGTGCACCTGTTGGACGTCGGAACCGGGGAGTTCAACCGCCTGGCAGATGACCGCGACCATTTCGCTCAGCTACTGGATGTCGGTCACAATGCCGACCTCTGGCTGCTGATTCCGCTTGTGGACGCCTGCCGGGCCGCGCTACCGGAACTTTCGGAAGGGCAGTGTTACGGGTTCAAGGTGCCACGCCTCCTGGGCGGCAAGTATGTCCGGGATAACGTCGCGCCGACGGACCTCACCCTCCATTACTCCGTGCTCTCCGACGTCCACCGGCAGACCAAGGACCTGCCCGACGGCACGAAGGTCCGCGTCATTCGCGCTCCATAGCGGCAGGCAGCCTTGACGGTGCGCGCGCTGGGTATGCTTTCCACGGGACTGGGCTGCACCGGTACACAGCACCCAGTACGCGCTTTTGCGGTAGCAACGCCAGGACTGCACAAGGGCACAGGACGTCTGGGTTAAATCTTCCGGTCTAGGACCTCGGCAAGTCCATCGTCTTCTGTATCGAGATCGGCTTAACGCCGCTTGCGGGCGGTGGCGGCGGCGGACCTCGGCAGCCGCCATTGCACGAATACGACGAGGAACGGTATAAGCGCTGCAAGCAACAGTGCGAGACTTGGCGACTTCGGGGGAAACTATGCGAACCGTTCGCGTCACAGGCTTTGCAGTACTTGCCGCCTACTTTTTAGTGGCCTGCGCCGGACCGTCACCAAAAGTTGGGTCGATGTCGGCGTCCACTGTACTGGCAGCCCAACCAGCCCTCGGTCCGAACGCAAGCGCTGAGAAGCTGCCTCGAGGCTACCGACACTTGAAAAAGGACGGAAAGGACTACATCTGCGAGCGCCAGGCCACCACAGGATCGCGGACCGCCATCGACGAAATCTGCCTGACGGAAGCCGAATTCGCTGCCCGAACCAAGGATGGGCAGGACGCGCTACAAGCGTTCAAGGAACAGGTGTTACCGGCTGCGCTACCCAGCGGCCGAACCTTCACACCGGGATTCTAAAAAGCAGGCAAACGGCCGCGGGAGTACCGCGGGTGGCCTGGTCTGGAGCTACTCAGGCAAGAATCAGGGCTTATCGTACTTCGTATAATGTATATTATGGTAAATTGAATAGGACATAGAGGTAGGCATCGCTTGGTTGCGTTCAGGACCGCGTGCCCCTCAGGGCCGGGTTGCGCACACCCCACCCAGACCCTCGATAAGCCGTTGGATCCTTGGCATTGCGGCAGCAAGCTGCACGCTAATGCCGGTTCAAATGCGCGTTTTGCCAGACAACGAAGTGCCGTGGCCGCGCCCTTTGGCGCCCGCACCGCCGGCCACAAGAAACCTCGTCCTCAGCGATCCTCTGCTGGCCCTACTCAGCCGGATAGCCATTTACGGATGGCACACCAAGGCGCATTTACCTCCGTCAGCCGCTAAGCACCGTGCAGCTCGACGCATTGGACGACGTGCAAGCTGGCTGAGCAGCTGGGCCGTACAGTGAATAGCTAGGAATTGTACACCTTCAACCCTAGGCGGATCGTTTGCGGGCAATATCGACCGCCATGCAAAAATTTTCATCTCTGTGGTTCTTGCGGCTTGCCGCGGCAGCGCCGGGCGCTACGTACGCATTTGCTGGCGGCCTGCAGCGGGCCTTGGGTTCAGGCTTTGCCCTCGGTCTGGCGGTTCTGGCTTTGGCGCCTCTCCCGCTGGCGCTGGCCGCGGATCTGGAGGAGCTCTTGGTGACGGCGCAGAAACGCGAGCAAAAAGCCCAGGACGTGGGTATTGCCATCACCGTGCTGTCGGCCGACCGGCTGGAGGAACTCGGCAAGAGCGACAGCGTGCAGGTTGCCGCATTGGTGCCCGGCGTGATTGTGTCCGGCAGCAGCGGCAACCAGTCGGCACAG
>CAIPVV010000052.1 GCA_903868595.1 uncultured Pseudomonadota bacterium | reverse complement strand
GGAGTGACCCACAGCGTCACAGTGGGACATTTTCGGGCCAGAAGGGCGCGGCAACACCGCCGGAACTCAACTTGCGCCCTGAAATTTCCATACAAAACAGAGCTGTGACCGACCTCTCAGAAGATGGCATGGGCTTTGCTTGATCGCCCCCCCCTAGGACAGGTTGCCGGGAAATTTCACAACCAAAGTTTCTTCAGGAGAAGCCGTACATGAAGACGCAGCAAAAGGGTTTTACCCTGATCGAGTTGATGATCGTGGTGGCGATCATCGGCATCCTGGCTGCCATCGCCATCCCGGCCTACCAGGACTACACGATCCGCGCGCAGGTCACGGAAGGCCTTGCCATGGCCGGCCCGGCCAAGACCTCGATCGCCGAGTACTTCGCTTCGAACGGCACGACGCCCGCCAACAACGCCACCGCCGGTCTCGGCGTCGACACGACCATCCAGGGCAAGTACGTCTCGCAGCTCGACGTCACTACGGGCTCGATCGTGGTCACCTTTGGCAACAACGCCAATGCCAATCTCGCGGGCACGGTGCTGACGCTCGTCCCGTATACCGACGTCAACAACGACATCTCCTGGATCTGTGGCAGGCAGGCGACCATTCCGGCCGGCCTGACGCTTGCCTCCGGCACCACCCTCGTCGCAACGACCGTGGTGTCCAAGTACCTGCCCTCCAGCTGCCGTTAATCGGCGGCCCCACCGCGCAGGCGGCCTGACCTGACAGCCCCGCCCCTCCAAAGGCGGGGTTTCTTCTTTTGGGAAGCCAGTCACGCGGCAGCCCCCCGGCGTGTGCGACTATCCCTAAGCTGATTTGACAATTGATTTGCTGGGTTTCTTGACTAGACTTTGAAAGACACACTGTCAGGGCCGACCTAAGTACATGAACGAAAACGCTTCTTTGTCCGCCTCGGGCTCTGTGCGCAACGGCCTGGGTGGCCTGCCGCAGCGTCTGGTGCACGATGGCGTCGTCGATGAGGCGACCGCCCATGCCGCGCTCGCGGCTGCCGGCGACAAAAAATCGAGCTTCGTGACCCAGCTGATCTCCGGCGGCGGCGCCCGTGCCCGGGATATCGCGGTCGCCGCCTCTACCGAATTCGGCGTCCCGATCTTCGATCTGGACTCCCTCGCGATCGATCTGGAGGTCGCGCGGCTGGTCAGCGACAAGCTGCTCTCCAAGCATCGCGTCCTGCCGATGTTCAGGCGCGGCAAGCGCTTGTTCCTCGGCGTCTCGGATCCGACCAACCTGCACGCCATCGACGAGGTCAAGTTCCAGACGGGACTGGGCGTCGAGGCCATCGTCGTCGACGACGACAAGCTGCAGAAGGCGGTTGACCGGGTACTGGAGCAGTCCGACCAGCAGATGCCGGCCCTAGCCGATGACGAGGGCGTCGACCTGGACGGCCTGGAAACCAGCGGCGGCGGCGACATCGACCGGGACACGGTGACCCGGGATGACGTCGAAGACGCCCCCATCGTGCGCTTCATCAACAAGATGATGCTGGATGCGATCCGCCGCGGCGCCTCGGACATCCACTTCGAGCCCTACGAGAAGATGTACCGCGTGCGCCTACGCATGGACGGCGTGCTGAAGGAAGTCGCCCAGCCGCCGGTGCAGCTGGCAGGTAAGATGGCCGCACGCCTGAAGGTGATGTCGCGCCTGGACATCGCCGAGCGCCGCGTGCCGCAGGACGGCCGCATCAAGATGAAGCTCTCCAAGACGAGGGCGATTGATTTCCGCGTCAGCACCTGTCCCACGCTGTATGGCGAGAAGATCGTGCTGCGTATCCTGGATCCGTCGCAGGCGATGCTGGGCATCGATGCACTGGGCTACGAGCCCTTCCAGAAAGACCTGTACATGGCGAATCTTGCCCGCCCGCAGGGCATGATCCTGGTCACCGGCCCCACCGGCTCCGGCAAGACCGTTTCGTTGTACACGGGTCTGAACATCCTCAACCGCGAGGATACGAATATCTCCACTGCCGAGGATCCGGCGGAAATCAACTTGCCTGGCGTGAACCAGGTGAACGTGAATAACAAGGTGGGCCTCACCTTCGCCTCGGCGCTGCGCGCGTTCCTGCGCCAGGATCCGGACGTGGTGATGGTTGGTGAGATCCGCGACCTGGAGACGGCCGAGATCGCCATCAAGGCCGCCCAGACCGGCCACTTGGTGCTCTCGACCCTGCACACCAATGATGCGCCGCAGACCCTGAGCCGCCTGATAGACATGGGCGTCAAGCCCTACGCCATCGCGAGCTCGGTCAGCCTCATCATCGCCCAGCGCCTGGCGCGCCGCCTGTGCCCGCAATGCAAGGTCGTGCTGGATGTGCCGCCGGAGGCCCTGCGCAAGGAAGGCTTTCCGGAGGACGAGATCGCCGCTGGCATCAAGATCTTTGCACCCAAAGGCTGCACTGCGTGCACCGACGGCTACAAGGGCCGAGTCGGCATCTATCAGGTGATGCCGGTGACCGAGGAGATCGGCCGGATCATCATGGCCGGCGGCAACTCGATCGACGTGTCCGACGCCGCTGCCAGGAGCGGCGTGTGGGACCTGCGGCGCGCGGGTCTTGCCAAGGTCAGGGCCGGGATGACCAGCCTTGAAGAAATCAACAGCGTGACGATCGAGTAGGAAGCAACCCATGGCGCAATCCACCACGGCCGTACGTTCCGTCAAGCGCGATGTCGCCTACTTCTGGGTGGGCAAGGACAAGCGTGGCACCAAGGTCAGTGGCAAGACGCTGGCCCCGAACGAGCAGGCGCTGCGGGCCGAGCTGCGCCGGCAGGGCATCGCACCGACAAAGCTCAAAGTGCAGTCCAGCAACCTGCGCGGTGGCAAGCCGAAACCGGCCGACATCGCCGTCTTCAGCCGCCAGCTCGCCACGATGCTGGCCGCCGGCATCCCGCTGGTGCAGGCCTTCGAGATCGTCGGCGCGGGCCACGAGAAGGCCTCGATGCAGAAACTCATCCTGGACGTCAAGGCCGACGTAGAAGCCGGCGTCTCGCTGCACGAGGCCCTGGGCCGCCGCCCGCTGTACTTCGACGACCTGTACGTGAACTTGGTGCAGGCCGGCGAACAGGCCGGTGCACTCGACTCGCTGCTGGACAAGGTCGCAACCTACAAGGAGAAGACCGAGGCCCTCAAGAAGAAGGTCAAGAAGGCCCTCTTCTACCCGACGGCCGTGCTCGTGGTCGCCCTTGTCGTGACCGTCATCCTGCTGATCTTCGTGATCCCGCAGTTCGAGAGCCTCTTCAAGGGCTTCGGAGCGGACCTGCCGGCCTTCACGCAGATGGTCATCGGCCTCTCGCGCTTCGTGCAGGCAGATGGCATCTTCATTGCCATCGTGGCCGGCGCTGCCGGCTACGCGTTCTTCTATTTCAAACAGCGTTCTCGCAAGATGCGCGAGGTCCTGGACAGGGCGCTGCTGAAATTCCCGATCATCGGCCCGATCATGAACAAGGCGGCGCTGGCGCGTTACGCGCGCACGCTCTCCACGATGTTCGCCGCCGGCGTGCCGCTGGTGGAGGCGCTGGAGTCCGTGGCCGGCGCCTGCGGCAACATCGTCTACGAGGATGCCGTCATGCGCATGCGCGACGAGGTGGCCACGGGACAGCGCCTGCAGCGCGCGATGGACAACACCAACATCTTCCCCAACATGGTTATCCAGATGATCGCGGTCGGCGAGGAGGCCGGCGCCCTGGACGAGATGTCCGGCAAGGTTGCCACCTTCTACGAGGAGGAAGTCGATAACGCCGTGGACTCCATGTCCAGCCTGCTGGAGCCGCTGATCATGGCGATCCTGGGCGTGCTGGTCGGCGGCCTGGTCATCGCCATGTACCTGCCGATCTTCAAGCTGGGTTCGGTCGTCTGACCGCCCCCCGCTGACATCGTGCTGGAACTGCTGTCGAGCTCGGCGCCGCTGTTCATTGGCTGCTGCGCGGTTCTGGGCCTGCTGGTCGGCAGCTTCCTCAACGTTGTGATCTACCGGCTGCCGCTGATGCTGCAGCGCTCGTGGCGCCGGGAGTGCCAGGAGCTGGCGGGCACGTGGGTCGCGGACGAGGAGCCCGCCTTCAACCTGGTCATGCCACGTTCGGCCTGCCCGAACTGCAAGGCGCCAATCACGGCCCTGCAGAACATCCCGGTCCTCAGCTACCTGCTCCTGCGCGGACGCTGCGCGCGTTGCAAGACGCCCATCAGCCCGCGCTACCCCCTGATCGAACTCCTCACCGGCGTGGCCTCGGCGGTCGTGGCCTGGAAATTCGGCTACGGGGCGGCCGCGCTGGCCGCCCTGGTGCTGACCTGGTTCCTGGTCGCCTTGACCTGCATCGATCTGGATACGCAGCTGCTGCCGGACAGCCTGACGCTGCCGCTGCTGTGGCTGGGCCTGTTCGCGGCGCTCGTGCTACCCGGCGCGCAGGGGCACGGCCCCCTGCCCGTGGACCTGCGCTCCGCGGTGATCGGCGCGATCGCCGGCTACCTGTCCCTGTGGAGCGTCTACCAGGCGTTCCGGCTGGCAACGGGCAAGGAAGGCATGGGTTATGGTGACTTCAAGCTGCTGGCGGCGCTGGGCGCTTGGCTGGGCTGGCAGATGCTGCTGCCCATCGTCCTGGGCGCCGCAGGGGTGGGGGCCGTCACCGGCATCGCCCTGATCGCCTTCCGGCGCCATGACCGCGGGGTGCCCATTGCGTTCGGACCCTTCCTTGCAGCGGCCGGCTGGATCATGCTCTTGGTCGGCCATGAACTCGTCGACCGCTACCTCGCCCTCTACGCCCCGCACTAGACGCCCGCGGCGCGTGCCCCTGCGGATTGGCCTCACCGGCGGCATCGCCAGCGGCAAATCCACGGTGGCCGGCCTGTTTGGCGCGCTGGGCATCCCCGTCATCGACACCGACCAGATCGCCCGGGAAGTCGTGGCGCCCGGCAGCCCCGTGCTGGCGGCCATCGTGGCGCGGTTCGGCGCGCAGGTCCTGCGGCCGGACGGCAGCCTGGACCGGCGGGCGCTGCGCGAGCGGATCTTCACGGACCCCGGGGCGCGCAGGGACCTGGAGGCGCTCACGCATCCGGCCATAGAGGCTGCGACCGCCGCCCGCAGCGCCGCCGCAGGCGGCCCCTACCAGCTCATCGCCGTGCCCCTGCTGGCTGAAAAAGGCCTCAAGTCCCGCTACGACCGCGTCCTCGTGGTGGATTGCGAGCCGGCGCTGCAGCGGGCCCGCCTGATGGTCCGCGATGGCTCGACCCCGGCGCAGGCCGAGGCGATCCTGACCGCCCAGGCCAGCCGCGAACAGCGCCTGGCGATCGCCGATGACGTGATCACCAATGCCGCCGACATCACCGCACTGGCTCGCCAGGTCGAGCAATTACACGCCCGATACCTCGCCACAGTGCCTAAATGATGTAAAACGGATTTACGGCCCTTGCCGCCCTGAGCCAGAATAGCGGGATGACCGAGCAGGACACGGGTGTGGACATTCCCGGGGACGCCAGCGCGCCCCTGATCTTCGAGCAGCCGCTCAACGAGCGGATGCGCACGTTCCTGCGTCTGGACTACCTCTACAGCCAGGCCCTCTACCACAACGAGAAGGCCAGCCAGTGGGGCAGCCGGGCGGCGGTGGCGAGCCTGATCGACATCCTGGCCATCTCCAGCCGCGGCGACGTGCGCTCGGACGTGCTCAAGGAGCTGGAGCGCCAGCTGCAGCAGCTCAACGAATTCCAGAACAAGGCAGGCGTCGACAACAGCCGCCTTCGGGCGCTGATCAACAACCTCATGCGCCTGCGCGCCGCCCTGGCCGCCGCCGGTGCCACCTACCTTCAGCCGCTGCGCGACTCCGAGTTCCTGGCCGCGATCAAGCACCGCAGCGCCATCCCGGGCGGCACCTGCGAGTTCGACCTTCCGGATTTCTTCTACTGGCTGAACCAGGACGCCGAGCAGCGCGTGCAGACCTTCAACGAGTGGCTGGCGATGCTGCGTCCCCTGTGCGATGCCATCGCGGAACTGCTGTGGCTGACGCGCCAGAACGGTCGCTCGCGCCAGGAGACCGCCGCCGCGGGCTGCTTCAGCATCACCTTCGAGCGCGATGCGCCGATCCAGCTGCTGCGCATCTCCGTACCGGCCGATGCTGGCATCTATCCGGAGATCAGCGGTAGCCACTACCGCTGCAGCGTTCGCTTCCTGAAATGGAATGGGCTGATGGCGCGGGCCACGCAGGCCGAGGGCGACGTGCCGTTCCTGCTGACCTGCTGCGCGTAGTCACTTCCCGGTGGCCGGCGTGCGCGTGAAGTGTCCAACATGCCGTAGAGAGATCGAATGGTCGTTGGACAACAGCTTCCGCCCCTTCTGCAGCGAGCGCTGCAAGATGGTGGACCTGGGAGCCTGGTTCACGGGTGAGCGGGCCATCCCGGGCGCGCCGCAGCGCTCCCCGGACGATGAGATGCCGCAACCTCAGGGCGACGACGGCGAGGGCTGATCCAGGGCGCTTGCCGCGAGGCTCATGCGCAGCGCCGCGGCCGCGAACGCCCACTGGTCGGCCAGCTGTTCCACCTGCATCCAGACGGGCTTGCCCGCGCCGTGGCCGGCACGGGTCTCCACGCGCACCAGCACCGGCCGGGCGCAGCGCTGCGCCGCCTGCATCGCGGCGGCGAGCTTGAAACTGTGCCAGGGCACGACCCGGTTGTCCTGCGCCGCCGTCGTGATCAGCGTGGGCGGGTAGCAGTGGTGCTTGCCTGCGTTGTGGTAGGGCGAGTAGGCGTACTGCGCCTGAAAATCCGCCGCATCCTCCGACAACCCGTAGTCATCGGCCCACTGACGGGCATTGGCGCTGGCCAGGTGGTAGCGCAGCATATCCAGCACGCCGACGTCGGGCAGGGCGGCGCCGAAGAGCTCCGGGCGCTGGGTCAGCACCGCGCCCACCAGCAGTCCCCCATTGCTCGCGCCACGGATCGCAAGGCTTGCCGGCCGCGTGTAGTGCGCGCCGACCAGGTAGTCGGCCGCGGCAATGAAATCATCGAACACGTTCTGCTTGTTGGCGCGGGTGCCCGCGCGGTGCCAGGCCTCCCCGTACTCGCCGCCACCGCGCAGGTTGGCCACGGCGTAGGTTCCGCCCATCTCCAGCCACACCAGGGTCGCGGCCGAGAACCCCGGGGTGAGCGAGACATCAAAGCCCCCGTAGCCATACAGCATCACGGGGTTGCGGCCATCGCGCTTGAGGTCCCGCCGGTGCACCAGGAACAGCGGGATCCGCGTGCCGTCCTTGCTGCGGTAGAACACCTGCTCCACGACGTAGGCCGAGAGGTCCGCCGGCAGCTGCGGCTGGCGCAGGAGGCTCACGGCGCCGGCGGCGAGGTCCAGGCGATAGATGCGCGTCGGCGCCAGGAAGTCCGTGTAACTGAAGTAGGT
Organism: uncultured Pseudomonadota bacterium; assembly: GCA_903868595.1. GTDB lineage: Bacteria > Pseudomonadota > Gammaproteobacteria > Steroidobacterales > Steroidobacteraceae > ZC4RG30. Next base: position 10,413 of record CAIPVV010000052.1, on the reverse strand, counting down.
CTCGGTGGAACTCGCATCCCCGGTGAACCCGGCCACCGTACCCAGGCCCGGCAAGGGCACCTCGCCTACAAGCCTGCCCGTGTCCGCATCGACCAGGTGCACCAGCGCATGGGCATCGCGCAGGTAACTGGCGATGACGCGGTTGCCCACCAGCGCGGCCTGCTCCAGGGCCTCGGTGGCCTCGGGCACGAGGAGCCGCTCGCGGCTGCCCGCCGGCTTGCCCAGGTCCACGGCGATGACCTGGCCGCGCGCGGCGCCGCGGGTCGTGGCAAACAGCAGCTCCGTGCCCACGCCCTGGCGGGACCCCAGGTACTTGTAGAACCCCGCGTAGTCGGAGAAGAGCGGCTGCACGGGGGAGCGGCCGTCCAGCGCCAGCACGCTGATGCCGTTGGCCAGCGTGCCGTCCTCCAGTTCTATCACCAGGTAGCGCCCGTCCAGCGTGACTCGCCCTTCCGGCAGCCGGGTCGGGTGGTCGGTGACGGCGTAGACCTGGCGGTCCTGCGCCTGGGTATCGCCTAGCTGGTGGAAATGGATGACCGGCTGCAGCTGGTCGTCGCCGCGGGGGTAGCTGCTGTAATAGAAGCCACCGCTGTCCGGCGTCCAGGAGACGCGCGTGAACTTGGTCTGCGCGATGAGGTCGGGGCGATCGGCTCCCGTGGCCGTGTCGCGCACGTGCCAGCTCTTCCAGTCCGAGCCCGCGTCCGACAGCGCATAGGCGAGCAGCCGACCGTCCGGTGAGGGCTCGTAGTCGGCCAGCGCCACGGTGGAATCCCCGCCGATGCTGTCCGGGTCGATCAGGCGACGGCCGATCTCCGTGGCCGTTGCCGCCACCTGCAGCGCCGCCTGGTTCTGCTTGCCGTCGTTGCGCAGGAAGAAGAACCGTGAGCCCGCCTGGCGGGGGACGCCGAAGCGCTCGTAGCTGTAGAGCTGCGTCAGGCGCTTCTGGATCTGGGCGCGGTGCGGCAGGCCCACGAGGTAGGGAATGCTCAGCCGGTTCTGCAGCGCGACCCAGTTGGCCACCGGCGGGGAGTCCAGCGCCTCCAGCCAGCGGTAAGGATCGCTCACGCGCGTACCGTGGAAGTTATCCACCACGGTGCCCCGCTCGGTCGCCGGATACGTCTCCGGGGGCAGGCTCAGGCCCAGTGCGCAGCTGGCCAGCATCAGCAGCGAGCCCCATCCCAACAGCCGTCCCGCCCAGTGGCTCGCGCACTTCACCACGCCTAAACTCCCCCCTCCATGAACCCGCCTGTCGCCCGCCGGAATCTTATGCCAGCCCTGTGGGCAACGCTCACCGTCCTGCTCAGCGCAACGGTGCGGGCCGAAAAGCTCAGCGTCGAGCGACTCTTCCGGGCGCCGGAGCTCTCCGGCGAGCGCATGCGCCAGCCGCGCTTCTCGCCGGATGGGCGGATGGTGGCCTATCTCAAGAGCGCCGACGACGATCAGGATCGACTGGACCTGTGGGCCTATGACCTGCGCACGCGCACCCATCGGCAGCTGGTGGATGCTCGTAGCCTGCTGCCTGCCGGCGGGGAATCCCTGTCGGCGGAGGAGGCCTCGCGGCGGGAACGCCAGCGCAGCTCCGCGCTGTCTGGAATCCTGGACTACCGCTTCGCGGCGGACTCGCATCGCCTGCTGGTACCGCTGGGCGGCGATTTGTACCTGTATGACCTGAGCCTGCCGGCAGACAAGGCACTGCGCCAGCTCACGCACACCGATGCCTACGAGACCGACGCGCGCTTCTCGCCCAAGGGGGGCTACGTCAGCTTCATCCGCGACCAGAACCTGTGGGTCCTGAACCTCGCGGATGGCAAGGAGACCCCGGTGACCTGCCAGGGCGGGGGCACGGTGAGCTATGGCACGGCGGAGTTCATCGCGCAGGAGGAGATGGATCGCTTCACCGGCTACTGGTGGGCGCCGGATGACTCGCGCATTGCCTACACGCGGGTGGATGAGGCACCGGTCGCGCAGACCCAGCGCTTTGAGATCAACGCGACCGACGTCAACGTCGTCAGCCAGCGTTATCCCTACACGGGCTCCCAGAACGCGCTGGTGAGTCTGCTCGTCGCCCCGGTCGCGGCACCCCAGGCCGCGGTGCAGGTCGACCTGGGGAGCGAGAGCGACGTGTACCTGGCGCGCGTGGAGTTCCTCCCCGACAGCCAGCGCCTGGCCGTGGAACGCCAGAGCCGCGACCAGAAGCGCCTGGACCTGTTGCTGGCGGACGCCGCGACCGGCCACACGCAGCAGCTGCTCAGCGAGCGCAGCGCCCACTGGGTACCGCTGACGGATGACCTGAAGTTCCTGAAGGCCTCGCCACGCTTCATCTGGGCCTCCGATCGCGACGGCTACCGCCACCTGTACCTCTACGACCTCGAGGGCCGCCTGCTGCGCGCGCTCACGCAGGGCGAGAACATGACCGTGGGCGACACGCCGGAGTCGGGCCTTCGGGGCGTCGATGAGCAGCACGGCTACGTCTACTTCATGTCCAACGCCGCCTCGGACATCGAGCGCCAGCTCTACCGGGTCGCACTGAACCGCGCAGGCCCGCCCCGGCAGATCACGCAGGGCGCGGGCTGGCACTCGGTGCGGATGGACGAGAAGGCCAGCGTCTACCTGGACACGTCCTCCAGCGCGACCTCGCCCCCCTCGCTGACGCTGCGGGACGCCCGTGGCAAGGCCCTGCAGGTGCTCATCGCCAACCGCCTGCAGGCGGGTCACCCCTACTTCCCGTACCTGGACCACCACGCCGTGCCGCAGTTCGGCAGCCTCATCGCCAGCGACGGCCAGCGCTTGAACTACGAGCTCTTCAAGCCCCCGGGCATGCAGCCCGGCCGGCGCTACCCGGTCATCGTCTACGTGTACGGCGGGCCGCACGTGCAGAGCGTCAGCAACAGCTGGGGCGGCAGCTGGCAGATGTTCCAGGAGCTGCTGGCCAGCGAGGGCTTCATCGTGTTCGTGCTGGACAACCGCGGCAGTGGCGCGCGCGGGGAGCGCTTCGAGGCCGCCTCCTGGCACCACCTGGGCGACGTGGAGGTAGCCGACCAGGTGGCGGGGGTGAAGTACCTGCGCAGCCTGCCGTTCGTCGACCCGCAGCACATCGGCATCTTCGGCTGGAGCTATGGCGGCTACCTGGCGCTGCAGTCGATCCTGCGTGCCCCCGAGAGCTTCGCGGCCGCCGTCGCCGGCGCCCCGGTCACGGACTGGAAGCTCTACGACACGCACTACACCGAGCGCTACCTGGGCACGCCGCAGGAGAATCCCGAGGCCTACCGGGCTGCCAGCGTACTCACCTACGCCAAAGGACTCTCGCGGCCCCTGCTGCTCCTGCACGGCATGGCCGACGACAACGTGCTGTTCCAGAACAGCACGCTGCTCATGAAGGCGTTGCAGGAGGCCGACCGCCCCTTTGAGCTCATGACCTACCCGGGCGGCAAGCACGGCCTGATCGGCCATGCGGACCAGGGGCCGCACGCGCTGAACGCGATCCTGAATTTCTTCAAGCGGGAATTGGCGTCCCCCTAGTCCGATCGGAGGCGCGTGCCGCTGCGTCCGCGCGTACGGCGCGTACGGCGCGTGTCCCACGGCGCCCAGAACGTCCTGAGGCGCCGCTGCGCGCTGCCAAAGCAGCGATCTCGCCGCTGCCTTTGCCGGCCCCGGCGTCGACCTTTACCTAGCGCACGACTCCGCCCGCCTTCTGGATGGCCACTGCATCGATGGCACGCTGGGTGAGGTAGGCGCGCACGGCCTCCGCGTCCGACGGCTGCAGCTTGTCCTTGAAGGACACCATGCCACGGGGCTGCAGGGCACCGTCCAGGACGATCGTCCGGAACGCCTCGGGGGTATTGATCATTGGCGAGAAGCGCAGGTCGGGGAACAGGCCGCGGTTGGCACCCGGCGTCTCGTGGCACATCGAGCAGTAGGCGACGAACAGCTCCCGACCCTGCTCGATGTCATCGGCGGTGGCGAACTGGGCCACCGGGTTCAGCGTGCGGGCGGGCGGCAGCGGCGCGGGCGGCGGCAGGCTCGCCTTGCCGTCCAGGCGATACACCAGCAGCCGCGACTCGTTGCCGGAGTAGTAGTCGCGCGTCCCGTAGCCGGCCAGCTGGGCGACGTACTGCACGCCCCCGACCTGGTAGCTGATCGGGGCCGCCACGACGCCGGCCTGGGTCTTCGCCGACCACAGCAGCGTGCCGTCGCTGTCGCGATAGGCGCGCAGCTCGCCATTGGGGGTGCCCTGGAAGACGAGCCCGCCCGCCGTGGAGAGCACGCCGGAGCCGACGCGGCCCAGGTCGCTGGCCCGCCAGACTTCCTTGCGGCCGACCGGATCCCAGGCCAGCAGTACGCCGCTGGCGGTCCGGGGGGCCGTGGAATGCAGGTCCTCGTAGACGGTGGCCGGCGCGGCGCCGGTGCCGCCGTTCAGGCCCATCTCGCGCATCTGGTACTTGGGGTCCTTGTTGTACGCGTAGCTGTTCTCCACGACCGGCGTGTAGATCAGCCCCGTGCGCGGGCTGAAGGACATCGGATGCCAGCTGTGGGCGCCCTGCGCGCCGGGCTGCGCGATGAAGGGCTTGCCGGTCACGTCGTAGCGCGCCTCCAGCACCTCCACCGGGCGGCCGCTCGCGAGGTCCACATGGGTCGCCCAGTTCACCGTCGTGTACTTGTCGGCCGACAGGAGCGTGCCCTTGGCCGCATCCAGCACGTAGAAGAAGCCGTTCTTGGACGCCTGCATCACGATGCGTCGATCCGCACCGCCGATCTTCAGGTTCGCCAGGGTGAGCTGGTTGGTGGCATCGAAGTCCCAGGTCTCCGACGGCGTGACCTGGTAGTGCCAGGCGTAGGCGCCGGTATCGGCGTTCACCGCGATGATGGAGTTCAGGAACAGGTTGTCGCCGCCCCCGGGGCTGCGCACGTTGGCGACCCACGGCGTGCCGTTGGAGGTGCCGAAGTAGAGGAGGTTCAGCGCCGGATCGTAGGCGATGCCGTCCCAGACCGTGCCGCCACCGCCCAGCGTCCACCACTTGTCGCCCTTCCAGGTCTTCGCGGCCTCGCGAAGCTGCGGCGTCTCGAAGGGCTTGGAGGGATCGCCCGGCACCGTGTAGAAGCGCCACGCCAGCTTGCCGTCGACGGCGTCATAGGCGGAGAGGTAGCCGCGAACACCGATCTCCGAGCCAGCGTTGCCGATGATGACCTTGCCCTTCACCACGCGCGGCGCGCCGGTGATCGAGTAGGCCTTGGCGCGGTCTATCGTGTTGGTCTCCCACACAGGCTTGCCGCTGCGCGCATCCAGCGCGATGAGCCGTCCGTCATAGGTGCCGAGGAAGATCTTGTTGCCCCAGGCCGCCAGCCCGCGGTTGACCACGTCGCAGCAACCGCGGATGCCCCACTCCGGCGGCACCTTGGGATCGAACGACCACAAGAGCTTGCCGCTGCGGGCATCAAAGGCCTTCACCTTGCTCCAGGCGGTGCTGACGTACAGCACGCCGTCAATCACCAGGGGCGTAGCCTCCTGGCCGCGGTTGGAGTCGATCGGCGCACTCCAGGCCAGGCCCAGTCGAGCGACGTTCTCGGTGGTGACCTGCTTGAGGGGGCTGAAGCGCTGCTCGTCGTAGTTACGGCCAGTGGAGAGCCACTGGCCTGGCTCCTGGTCCGCATGCAGCAGTCGCTCGGTTCCCACGCCCCGCGCGAACGCGCCGTTTACCGGGCCCAGTATCGCAAGACCGCAGCACGCGGCAATCGCAGGTAGACGCATGGTCGACTCCCCTCGGCTGTTCTGATTCTCGTCGTCGGGCAAGCAGGAGGTTCCGCGAGGTGCTCGGCCGCACAGCGCGGCCAGCGGCCGCGGCCGCGGGGTCCGACGCGCGCCGGACGGCGCGGCGACAGGCGGCCGGCGCAGTCGGCTAGAGCTTGATCTTGCCGCCGCCGAAACCGCCACCCAGCGCACCGGCCTCCGGCACCACGATGCGCGACTGCTGCTCGCGGCGCATCTCGCGCGCCTCCTCGATCGCATGCTCCAGCGCCTGCTGCACGGCCTGCGGAAACTGGTTGATCGCCTCCTCCAGCGTCGCCACTTCCATTTCAAACCCGAGCGGCAGCACGCCGCCCGGCGTCAGCAGCTGGGTCTGGCCGCTGAACAGCACCGTGCGCGAGGCGTCCGGCTGGCCGTTGGGCAGGATGGGCGAGAGGCGCCGGATGGTGCCGGCGGTTCGATCGGTGAACAGCTCCTCCTGGTAGAGGTTGGCAACGTCGAAGGTGATCTCTGGCAGGTTTGCTTCGTTGACCATGTCCGCTCCGGCGTCTGACGCCGTCAAAGTGAAGGTAAGCCGGGAATCTTACAGCGGATTTGGGGCCCCTAACGCAGCGCGCAAGACCGGCAGCATCGGCAGGTCCGCCTCCAGCAGGTCGGCGGAGTGGAGCTGTTCGGCCGCGATCCACTGCAGCGCCTGACCATCCAGGCCCTGCGGCTCCCCCTCGTGGCGCAGCACCAGCCACAGGCCGATCGCCACGCGCCGGTCGCTGTACTCGTGGGTAACCTCCATGAGGCGCTGGGCCGCGTCCACGCGCACGCCCAGCTCCTCCATCAGCTCGCGGCGCACCGCCGATTCCTCGTCTTCCCCGGCCTCCACCTTGCCGCCTGGGAACTCCCAGCGCCCGGCCTGCCACTTGCCCGGGGGGCGCTGCGCGATCAGCACGCGGCCGGCGCGATCCACCAGCGCCGCGGCGACCACCCGCAGGGGCTCCGGGACACCGCCTGGTGAACGTTGATTTCTATCTGATATCATTTTGAAAGCTCTTTAACCCACGGGTACGATCTCATGGATAGCCATTCTGGTGTGATCAGCCGCGAGCGGGAAGTCACCGCCGTGACCGGCTGGGGGATGCTGCCGGTCACCGTGCTGCTGCCGGTCGCAGGCCTCGCGGTGCTCCTGCACGCCGCGCAGGCCCACGCCCCCCTGGGAGTGCTCGCAGGGGTACTGCTGGGGCTGCTGGCGGTCCTCAGCCTGTTCGGCTACTTCACGCTGCAGCCCAACCAGGCGCGCGTGCTGGTGCTGTTCGGCGCCTACCGGGGCACGGTGCGGCGCGACGGCTTCTACTGGGCGAACCCCTTCTACTCCAATGGACCGGGGTCAGGACTCCAGATCGGCTCCAAGGGGGAGATCTCGCTTACCGGCGCGAAGAAGAACCCGCGCATGAAGATCTCGCTGCGGGCCCGCAACCTCAACGGCGACAAGCTCAAGGTCAACGACAAGCAGGGCAATCCGATCGAGATCGCCGCCGTGATCGTCTGGCGCGTCGCCGACACCGCCCAGGCGCTGTTCGACGTCGACGACTACGAGGAGTACGTGCGCCTGCAGGCCGAATCGGCGCTGCGGCACCTCTGCAGCCAGTATGCCTACGACCACGGCGAGCAATACGAGGTCACGCTGCGCAGTGGCGTGGACGAAGTTTCCCAGGCCCTCACCCAGGAGCTGGAGCAGCGGCTGGCCAAGGCCGGCATCGCGATCGAGGAGTCACGCCTCACCCACCTGGCCTATGCGCCGGAGATCGCGCAGGCCATGCTGCGCCGGCAGCAGGCCGATGCCATCATTGCTGCACGGCAAAAGATCGTGCAGGGCGCGGTAGGCATGGTGGACCTGGCGCTGCGCGAGCTCTCGCAGCGGCAGATCGTGGACCTGGACCCGGAGCGCAAGGCGGCCATGGTGAGCAACCTTCTGGTCGTGCTGTGCGGTGAGTCAGACGCCAAGCCCGTGATCAACACCGGCACGCTGTACGGATAGGCGGATGGCGGCCCGCAAGTCCTTCCTGCTGCGCATCGACGCTGCCCTGTGGGAGGAGCTGGAGCGCTGGGCGGCCGATGAGCTGCGCAGCGCCAACGGCCAGGTGGAGTTCCTGCTCAGGCAGGCCGTGCGCACAAGGACAGGGCCAGGGCCAGGGGAACAGGCTGGCACCCCCCCGGGCGCCTTAGGCGCCGAAGCCACGGCGTCCACCCAGACGGACACACTGACAGGGTTGCCGTCGCCACTCAAACCCTAGGAAGCGGACCCTGCCGCACGCGCCAGCGCGCGGCAGGTTGGGCCTTCGGCCGCCCGAGAGTTGACCGTCACCGTAACCGTGGGGGTGTGGGACGTGCCGCTAGCGGTAGCGGTGTTCTTCTAGCTACCCGTCTTGGCAGGCCGCGGCTGCAGCGATGACCCGAAACCTGGCGAAGGTCCTGCGACCGGCATCGGACCCGACCACCTCCTGCAGCTGCCGGAACGCCGCCTACTTTCCAAGCAGCATTCGGCGTTCCTGCGCATCGTAGCCCGCCAGCGCCCGCGCTTCCGGCCATAGCAGCGAAACCACAATGCCGATCACGAACGACATCGGCATCGAGACCAGCGCCGGGTTTTTCAGGGGGAACCATGCGGACGGGCGATGAAGCAGGTCCATCTGGATGGTCGGCGAGAAATACACCAGCACCAGCGCCAGGAGCGTGCCGCAGACCATCGATGCGACCATGCCTGCCGTGGACGCACGTCGCCAGAACACGGACATCACAAGCGCAGGGAAGTTGCCGCTTGCGGCGACAGCGAACGCCAGGCCCACCATGAACGCCACATTCTGGCCATGGAACGCGATACCCAGGTAGATGGCCAGCACTCCGAGAATCAGCGCGGCAAGCCGCGCGATTTTCAGCTGCTCGCTGTGATCGGCGCGGCCCTTGCGCACCAGCGAGACCCAGAGGTCATGACTCAGCGCCGCAGCGCCCGAGAGCGTCAGACCAGCCACGACGGCAAGGATCGTAGCGAACGCTACCGCGCAGATGAACCCCAGCAGGCTGGTGCCACCAAGCACCTCAGCCAGCAACGGCGCCGCCATGTTGGCGCCCTTGTCGATGGCGAGGATCTGCTCCTTCCCCACGAGCACCATTGCTCCGAAGCCGAGCACGAAGGTCATTAAGTAGAAAATCCCGATCAAGCCAGTTGCCCAAAACACAGACTGGCGGGCAGCTCGTGCATCCTGAACGGTATAGAAACGATTCAGGATATGCGGCAGGCCGGCAGTGCCAAACATCAGTGCCGCACCCAGTGAGATTGCATCCCAGGGATTGCTTACCTGGCTGCCAGGAGCCAGCACGCCGGGGCCGTAGTGCTCGGCAGCAGCGGAAAAAAGAGCCACCGGACTGTAGTGGAACTGGGCCAGCACGAGGATGCACAGCAGCGCCGCACCGACCATGAGCAGCGCCGCCTTGACGATCTGCACCCAGGTCGTCGCGATCATGCCGCCGAACAGGACGTAGGCAATCATCACGACACCGACGATCACCACCGCGGTTTCGTAGCTTACCCCGAACATCAGACGTATCAGGTTTCCCGCACCCACCATCTGCGCGATCAGGTACAGCGAGATTACCGCCAGGGTACCCAGCACAGCGGCCAGGCGCACCGGCAACTGCTGAAGCCGGTAGGCGACCACATCGGAGAACGTGTACGTTCCAAGGTTGCGCAGCGGCTCGGCGATAAGCGTTAGCACAACCGGCCAGCCGACCAGGAAACCCGTCGAGTAGATCAATCCGTCAAAGCCGGAGGTCGCCACCATCCCCGCGATGCCAAGGAAACTTGCAGCACTCATGTAATCCCCGGCAAGCGCAAAGCCGTTCTGCGGGCCCGAGATCTGGCGTCCGGCGGCAAAGTACTCCTCGGTGGAGCGAGTACGGCGAGCCGCCCAGTAGGTGATGCCAATCGTGATGGCGGCGAACAGCAGGAAGAGCCCGATGGCTGTGGCATTGGGGGCGCCGAGCGCGGTGGCAGAAACGTTGTTCACATCGCACCGCCGGCGCTGGGCGGCGAAACCTGAGCCCAGTGCGTGTTGGCCCAGCGCATGTAGTACCAGGTCAGACCCCAGGTCAACACGATGACTACGGCCCCCAGCAGGATGCCCAAGGAGAGCCCCGGGTAGAGCAGCCTACCCATCAGGGGCTTGTTGAACGCAATCAACAGAATGAACCCGAAGTAGACGAAAACGACACACCCGCTGAGCAGCAGGCCTACGCGCAAGCGCTGACGTGCCAGCGCCCGCAGATCCGTGACGTCGTAACTCATGTTTGTACCCAGCGGCAGACGCGGGAAAGTACGCAGCCATTCATTAGGTGGGCCCTGTATTGGTTGTGAAGCTCGAATCAGATGGCTCTGGGCAGGAAAGACCGCTTGTCAGCCAGCCCTTTTTTAAGTCGCCGGAATCAGAACGTCGCGGCCAGCGCCTGCCAAACGCTACCTACCCCGCCTGCCGCGCCCTTGCTTGCCCATCCCGCTCAACCACCCCACTGGCCCAGTCTAACCCGGATCGTGTCCCAGCGCGTGGTGTATGAGTCGTGAGTTCTGGTCAGGTCAGGTTGGACTCATGCTCGGCTGACGACGGCCGACAACCGGGCGGCGTGAT
>CAIPVV010000051.1 GCA_903868595.1 uncultured Pseudomonadota bacterium | reverse complement strand
GCGCCGAGCGCGCCGAGCGCACGGCGGCCCGCGCACGGCTGGCGGCGGACCGGCGCGAGCGTCAGGCGGCGCTCGGCCGGGCCCGCGACAGCCTGGCCGCCCAGCTCCGCGCCGCCTACCTCCTGGGGCGCAATGAGCCGCTCCAGCTGCTGCTGAACCAGAAGGACCCGGCGCAGGCGGGTCGCAACTTTGCCTACTACGGGTATTTCGGGCGGATGCGTGCGACGCAGATCAGCTCGATCGAAGACAATCTGCACAAGATCGACGATCTTGAGCAAAAGATCGACGAGGAAGATCAGGAGTTGGCGCGCCTGGAGGCGGCCCAGAAGAACCAGGTCGGCAAGCTCGAGCAGGCCCGGCAGGAGCGCGGCAAGGTACTGGCGAGCCTGGAGCAGGAGTCCAAGAGTCGCAGCCAGAGCCTGGCCCGGCTGCAGCGCCAGCAGGCGGCGCTGGAGAAGCTGCTCAAGGACCTGAACAAGGCGCTGGAGCGCTTCCCGGTGGACGCGAACGACGCCTTCGCCAAGCTGCGGGGCCAACTGGCCTGGCCGGTGGAGGGCAAGCTCGTGGCCCGCTACGGGGAGACCCGGGCCGGCGGCGTGAAGTGGAACGGCGTGCTGATCGCGGCGGCGCGGGGCGCGCCGGTGCGGGCGGTCTACCACGGGCGCGTGGCCTATGCGGACTGGCTCCCGGGACTCGGGCTGTTGCTGATCATCGACCACGGCAACGGGTACCTGAGCCTTTACGCCCACAACGAGCGGCTCTACAAGGCGGCCGGGGCGAGCGTGCGGGCGGGCGATACGGTCGCCGGCGTGGGCGACAGCGGCGGCCGCAGCGAGGATGAGCTGTATTTCGAGATCCGCCGGGCCGGAAAACCGGTGGATCCGCGGCCCTGGTTCAAGAGCCCAAGCCCCCCCTAGGGACTGTGCGCCGGACCGCAGTGTGCGGGTATCTGTGGCGCCGAACCAACGCAAACTGCCAACTGCGTCAAGCCTTGGCGGCGTCGCAAGCGCGACACTGCCGACACTCTCCTTCAAGGCTGAACGCACCATGGATAGCGAGCTTGCCCCGGAGAATCCCTGGGCCGCACTGGATCCCTACGCCCAGCTCGTGACGGCCCTGCTGCCGCGCGCCGCCGGCGTCGCGGCGTTCGACACGCGCGGGGACCTGGGCTGGACCAGCGAGGGTCAGATCAGCCCGGACCTGCCGCCGATCATCCTCAAGTCGCTGGAGCGCGCGCGCGCGCTCACCGCCGAGGCGGGCGAGCGCATCCTCTCCGACGACGCGGCGCCGCTCTACCTGTTCTGGCTGCGCGACGACCACGGACTGCTGGTGAGCGTGCTGGCGATCCTCTGGCGCACCGGCGAGGCCGAGCCGCGGCCGTTCTCGCTCGTGCACTCGCTGCTCAAGCCCGCGCTGGAAGTGCTGCGCCGGGAGCTGGTGTCGCGTGCGAGCATCGATCAGCTGCGTGGCGTGCTCACCGCACGCGACGGGGACCTGGAGCTGCTGCTCTCGGCCGCGGCTGCGCCGGGCCAGGGCGGCCTGGACGGCACGGATGAGATCCGCGCGCTGCTGCAGAACGCCACCGACCACCTGCGCTGCCACTTCCTTGCGCTGATCGTGCCGGAGAAGAGCCTGGTCGTGCTGCGCACGGCCAATGGCGCGCCAGCCGACACCGCGGCGCTGGCGCGCTCGCACCGACAACTGATCTCCCTGGCCCAGCTTCGCCGCGAGCCGGTGATGATCCAGTCCTTCCCGGTGGAGAGCGGCGGCAAGCAGAGCCACTACCGCGTCCTCTCCTGCCCGGTGCTGCATCCCAGTGGCCGCGCCAGCGGCGTGCTGGCGCTGTTCCGCAACGCCGACGCGCCGGAGTTCACGCAGCGCGAAGGACGCCTGGCGGTCCTGCTGGCGCGCCGCGCTGCCGCGATTATCGAGGCCAGCTACGACTCCGTGACCGGGCTGCTCACGCGCCCGGCCTTCGAGCAGCGTGCGCGCGCCGCCCTGTCCGATCCACGCAGCGAGCGCAGCTGGTGCGCGCTGTACATCGACATCGACCGCCTGCACGTCATCAACGACAACCACGGCATGCACGTGGGCGACAAGCTCATCGCCAAGCTGGGCGAGCTGGTGCGCTCCTGGCTCGTGCCGGGTGCGATCGCGGCGCGTTCGTCGGGGGATCGCTTCACGCTGCTGCTGCCGGGCGGCTCGGACGACGCGATGCGCTTTGCCGAGGCGCTGCGCACGGGCGCTGCCGCGCTCACCGCTGCCAGCCTCGGTGCGCACTCCAGCGCCGCGGTGCAGATCTCCGTGAGCATCGGTGTTGCGCCGCTGGCCAACCCGCGCGTGGAATTCGCGCACGCCTTGGCCGTCGCCGAGACCACCTGCAAGGTGGCCAAGGATCGCGGCCGCAACCGCGTGGAGCTCTACCTGGCGAGCGATGCGAGCATCGTGCGCCGCTACGCGGACATCAACATCGCGTCGAACTTAAGGCTTGCGATGAGCGAGAACCGGTTGCGGCTGGATGCCCAGCTGATCCTGCCGATGGTCACCATGGGGAACTACCGTCCGCACTTCGAGCTGCTGCTGCGCATGAGCGACGAGCAGGGCGCCACGGTGGGCCCGGAGCGATTCCTCTCCGCCGCGGTTGGCTACCAGCTGATGCCGGCCGTGGATCGCTGGGTGATCCGCCAGGCGCTGGAGCAGTTGAAGCCCCAGGCCGAGCTGCTCGCCAACCGCCCGGTGGTGTTCACGATCAACCTCTCCGGCCAGTCGCTGGGCGACCCGGGCTTTGCCGACGACGTGGCGGACCTCATCCAGTCGAGCGGCCTGAACCCGGCGCTCCTCTGCTTCGAGCTCACCGAGAGTGCGGCGATCGCGCACCGTGCGACCGCCGAGGTGGTGATGCAGCGCCTGCGCACGCTGGGCTGCCAGATCGCGCTGGATGACTTCGGCACGGGACTCTCCTGCCTGGCCTACCTGCGGCAGCTGCCGATCGACATGCTGAAGATCGATGGCAGCTTCGTGCGCGACATCCTGAAGGACCCGCGCGCCGAGGCGATGGTCAAGTCGATCGCGTACCTGGCGCGCGCGATGAACCTGGTGACCGTAGCCGAGTGCGTGGAGACGGATGAAATCCGCCTGCGCCTGGCCACGCTGGGCGTGGACTACGGGCAGGGCTTTGCAATCGCGCGACCCGCGCCGCTGGCGGACCTGCTGCTGGAGCTGCCGCTGTACACCACCGCCCAGAGCGTCACCGTGCAGGCGCCGCCGGAGCTGGCGCCGGTGGAGGCGCTGGTCGCCGAGACGCTGCGCATCGCAGGCTAGGGCGCAGGCCCTGTAGACTGGAGCCCATGTTGCGCTCGCGAATCTTCCTGGTTTTGCTCATGGGGATCCTCATCGGCATCTCGCTGTCGCTGGCGGCCAATGTCATTGCAGCGCGCCACAGCGACAACCCCCTGGCCCGCGCCGCGAACCTCCCCTGGGAAGACGCCCGCCTGCTGGCGGAAGTCCTGCAGCGCGTCCAGAGCGACTACGTGGAGCCGGTGGCCGAGCACAAGCTGATGGAAAATGCGGTGCGCGGAATGGTCGCGGGGCTCGACAGCCACTCCAGCTTCCTGGACCAGGACGAATACCAGGAAATGCAGGCGGAGACCGCCGGCAGCTACCCGGGGATCGGCATCGAGGTGGAGGCCACCGACCACGGCGTGGAAGTGATGCACCCGATCGAGGGCTCGCCGGCCGCGCTGGCCGGCATCCGCAGCGGCGATGTGATCGTGGCGATCGATGGCGTCGTGGTCCCGGCCGAGGGGCTGGAGGCGGCGATCGCCAGCCTGCGCGGCCCGGCCGGCTCCACCGTGCGGATCAGCCTGCGGCGCGCCGGCCTGGCCGTGCCCCTGGAGCTTGCCCTCAAGCGCACCCAGGTGGAGGTGCACAGCGTTTCCAGCGAGCAGCTGGAGACGGGCATCGGCTACCTGCGGATCTCCCAGTTCAGCGAGACCACGGCCAAGGAGGTCGCCCGCGCGCTGCGCGAGCTGGATCGCCAGGCGCCGCGCGGCCTGGCGGGCTTGGTCATCGACCTGCGCAACAACCCTGGCGGCCTGCTGGAGTCCTCGGTGGAGATCGCCGATGACTTCCTGGAGAGCGGCAACATCGTCTCGGCAGATGGCCGCGCGGCCGATGCGCGCTTTCGCAGGGACGCGCAGCCCGGGGACCTGGTGCACGGCGCGCCGATCGCCGTGCTGGTGAACGGCAACTCCGCCTCCGCCGCGGAGATCCTGGCCGGCGCGCTGCACGACAACCATCGCGCGACGCTCATCGGGCGGCGCACCTACGGCAAGGGCTCGGTGCAGTCGGTGATGCCGCTCTCGCAGGGCCGCGCCCTCAAGCTCACCACCTCGCGCTACTTCACCCCGTCCGGCGCCTCCATCAACCAGGTCGGCATCCAGCCGGACGTGGCCTACGAGGGCGAGGACCTGCCGCCCGCGGTCCTGGACGACGTGCTCCCGCATACCCTGGGCGTGCGCGACGCCCAGGTCGCCCTCGCCCTGCAAACCCTGAAGAAGGCGCCGCAGCACCTGCTGGGCGCGGCCACTAAGGATCACTAGTGCTCCACCTGCTGCACGCCTTCATCGACCTCGTCCTGCACCTGGACCGCCACCTCGTGGAGCTCATGGCCGACTACGGATCGTGGATCTACGGGATCCTGTTCGTGGTGATCTTTGCCGAGACCGGGCTGGTGGTGACGCCGTTCCTGCCGGGGGACTCGCTGCTGTTCGCGCTGGGGGCGCTGGCGGCCCTGGATACGCAGGGCACGCTGTCCGCACCCGGACTCTGGGCGCTGCTCGCGCTGGCGGCGGTGCTGGGCAACCTCGCCAACTATTCCATCGGGCGCGCGATCGGCGCGCATGCCTTCAGCGGGCGCTACCGCCTGATCAACGTGGCGTACCTGCGGCGCACCGAGGAGTACTTCAAGCGACATGGCGCCGCGACCATCGCGCTGTCGCGCTTCGCGCCGATCCTGCGCACCTTCGCGCCGTTCGTGGCCGGCATCGGCCACATGCCCTACGGGCGTTTCATCGCCTACAACCTGGTGGGCGGTGCGAGCTGGGTGGGCCTGTTCATCTGGGGAGGCTACCTGTTCGGCAACCTCCCGGTAGTCCGCGGCAACTTCGGCCTGGTCACGCTGGGCATCGTGTTCGTGTCGCTGCTGCCCATGGCCGTGATGCTGCTGAAGGATCGCGCCGCGGCGCGCCGCGCCGGCGCCGCGCCCGTCTAGGCCCGCCAGAGCCTTCCCGCTCGCGCGCAACCTCGCGCGATCGCCGCGGGAGGCTTGACGGCTGGAATTCGGCTCAAGGATGGTCTAGACGTAAAGCCATTCACCAGCTGGATACCGACCATGAACTTCCGCGGACTGGACTTGAACCTGTTGGTCGCGCTGGAGGCGCTGCTGGAGGAGCGCAGCGTTTCCCGCGCCGCGGTGCGGCTGAACCTCAGCCAGCCCGCCATGAGCGCCGCGCTCGCACGCCTGCGCAGTTATTTCGGCGACGACATCCTGCTGCCCCACGGCAAGCGGATGCACGCGAGTGCCTTCGCCGAGGGCCTGTTGCCACAGGTCCGGGAGTGCCTGCAGCGCCTGGAGTCGCTGATCGCCACCTCGCCGGCCTTTGATCCGGCCCAGTCGCAGCGCACGTTTCGGATCGTGGCCTCCGACTACATCACCGCGGCCGTACTCGTGCCCATGGTGGCGCGGCTGGCCGTCAGCGCCCCGCAGCTGCGCCTGGAGATCAACGCGACCACGGAACAGGCCGCCCGCCTGCTGGACGAGGGCAAGGTGGACCTGCTGGTGACGCCGGACCTGTACTGCTCGCCGGGGCATCCGACCGAACTGCTGTTCGAGGAGCAGCACGTGGTGGTGGGCTGGACGCGAAATCCCCTCCTGCGCCGCAAGCTCTCGGAGGCCGAGTTCCTTGCGGCCGGCCATGTCGCGGTACGCATCGGCGCGCTGCGCGCGCTGTCCTATGCGGACACGCAGCTGGAACTGCAGGGACGCAAGCGGCGCGTGGAGATCACGGTGGAGTCCTTCACGATCGTCCCGTGGCTGCTGCGCGGCACGCAGCGCCTGGCCCTGATGCACGAGCGCCTGGCGCGCATCATGGCGCGCGAGTTCCCCATCGCCGTGGCGCCGATGCCGTTTCGATTCCCGGTCATGCGCGAGATGCTGCAATACCACCGCGCGCGCGGCGCGGACGAGGGCCTGGCCTGGCTGCGCAGGCAGATCGCGGCGGCGGCGCAGACTTGAGTATCTATGCCATGGATAGGTTTTCATCCAGACAATAACGTGGACAAATTTCTCTGAGCCACTAAGTTAGACCGCCTCCGGATCAGTTGGGGGTGGGTGGAGCTCATGCAGACAGCGTCCGTGCTGGTGATCGGTGGCGGCATCGGCGGCCTGACCGCGGCCATAGCGATGCGACAGCGTGGGTTCCAGGTCCTGGTGATCGAGAAGGATCCCGACTGGGCCGTCTACGGGGTCGGCATCCTGCAGCAGGCCAACGTCGTGCGCGCGATGGCACAGCTCGGCCTGCTCGAGGACTACCTGGGCGCGGGCTTTGGATTCGATGCCATCGAACTCTACGCCCCGACCGGCCAGCGCCTGGCGGTGCTGCCGTCGCCGCGGCTCATCGAGAACTATCCGCCCAACATCGGCATCGGCCGGCGCGCGTTGCACCGCGTGCTGGGGGAGCGTACGCGCGCCGCCGGCGCCCAGGTGCGGCTGGGCGTGACGGCCCAGTGGCTGAAGGACGACGACTCATCGGTCGCGGTCGGCTTCTCCGATGGCCATACCGGGCGCTTTGATCTGGTCGTCGGGGCGGACGGTCTGTATTCCCAGACCCGCCAGCAGATCTTCCCCGACGCGCCGACACCGGCCTATACCGGCCAGGCGGTCTGGCGGCACAACTTCCCGCGCTCGCCGGAGGTCGTGAACCTGCACAACTACGTCGGGCCGCGCGGCATCGGTCTTGCGCCCTTGTCGGCGGAGCTCATGTACCTGTTCCTGACCACGCCGGAGCCGGGTAATCCGCGCCGGGCCCGCGCGGGACTTGCCGCCGCCATGCGCGCGCGGCTCGCCGATCCGCCGCCGGCCCTCGCGCCACTGGTCGCGCAGATCGTCGACGACGAGCAGGTCGTCTACAAGCCGCTGGAGTGGCTCTTGCTGACCGGTCCCTGGCATCGGGGCCGCGTGGTGCTGCTGGGCGACGCGGTGCATGCGACCACGCCCCACCTAGGGCAGGGCGCGGGCATGGCGATCGAGGACTCGGTCGTGCTGGCCGAGGAGCTCTCGCGGGCCGAGACGCCGGAGCAGGCGTTCGCGGCCTATCGCGCACGGCGTTTCGAGCGCTGCCGCTACCTGGTGGAGGCCTCGCTGTCGGTGTGTCGCAGCCAGCTGGGCAGTGGCCCGCCGGTCGATCATGCGCAGGTCGCCCGCGAGATGCTGCTGCGCACGGCCGAGCCGATCTAGTGCCTGACCGACCCTGACGTGGAATCGTCGCAATGAGGAGCAGAAAGCCATGAGCCGCGTGACGGATATTCGCTACGTTGCCTACGGCGTGCCGGACCTGGCGGCCGAGGCGCGCTTCTACCGCGAGGTCTGGGGCCTGCGCGAGGTGGGCGCAGAAGGCGGCCTGGCCTACTTCGCCGCGGCCGGATCGCCGGAGCACCATGTGGTGCGGCTGCGGCAGACGCCGGTCCGGCGCCTGGACGCCATTGGACTGGCCGCGGCGTCGCGCTCCGATGTCGACGCCTTGCGTGAGCGCGTCGCGCAGGCCGGATGCCGGCTCATCTTTGCGCCCCGCGTGCTGGCCCAGCCGGGCGGCGGCTACGGCTTTCGCTTCTTCTCCCCGGATGGCCTGCCGTTTGAAATTTCCTGCGACGTGGCACGCGGCCCGTCGCGTGAACTGCAGCGCTGGGAGGGGATTCCCCAGGGCATCAGCCACATCGTGCTGCACTCGCCGGACCACAAGGCCGCCGTCGCCTTCTTCGTCGACGTCCTGGGCTTTCGGCTCAGTGACTGGCTGGGCGACTTCATGGCCTTCCTGCGCTGCAATCGCTGGCACCACCGGATCGCGATCCTGCCCGGACCGCCGTGCCTGAACCACGTGGCCTACGACATGCTGGGCGTCGACGACATGATGCGGGGCATCGGGCGGCTGCGGCAGCTGGAGGTGAACATCGCCTGGGGGCCGGGTCGGCACACGGCCGGCAACAACACCTTCAGCTACTTCACGACGCCCAACGGCCATGTCGTGGAGTACACGGCGGAGCTGGAGGAGGTCGACGAGGCGAGCTGGCAAGCGACCGTCTACGCGCCCGCGCCGCGGGTGATGGACCAGTGGGGCGTGGGCGTTGGCGGCCCGCAGACGCTGCCCCCGGCGCAACCGGACGGCGGACTCTTCCAAGCAGCGGAGGTCTAGGGGACATGGCGCTGTTTGAATACTTCCCCAACTACATCTGGAACCTGTCGCTCGCCATTGCGATCGAGAGCGGCGCGCCGATCGGGGAGGTGCTGGATATCGCAGGCCCCGTGAAGGACGCCGCCAGCAACGGCGCGGATGCGGGCACGCAGGAGTTTCTGCGCCAGTGGATGGGCAAGGCCGATACCCTGGTGGAACTGGCCGCGGAGGATGAGGCGCGTGGCCGCCACCTCTCGGCCGCGGCCAAGCTGCAGCGCGCGGCCCTCTATCTCTTCAACGGCGAGCGCATGCAGGGCCACGGCTCGCCGGGTCGCGAGGCGACCTTCGCGCGCGCCCAGGCCACCTTCCGTCGCGCCATGGCGCTGGGCGAGGAGCCCTGCGAGCGCGTCGAGGTCCCGCTGGAGCAGGGCTTCATGCCGGCCCTCTATACGCAAGCCCCCGGGCCGGGACCGCATCCGGTGGTCGTGTACTGCAATGGCCTGGACAGCTGCAAGGAGCTGCTCTACTGGAGCCGCCTGCCGCAGGCGCTGGCCCGGCGCGGGATCTCCACGCTCAGCGTCGATCAACCGGGCACCGGCGAGACGCTGCGCCTGCAGGGCCTGCCCGCCACCGCCGCCAGCGAGCGGTGGGCCTCACGCGCGGTGGACTGGCTCGAGCAGCGCCCGGCGGTGGATCCGCGGCGCATCGGCATGACGGGCATCTCGCTGGGCGGGCACTTCGCGCCGCGTGCGGTAGCGTTTGAGCCGCGCTTTGCAAGCGGCGCCGCCTGGGGCGCGAATCACAACTGGGCCGAGGTGCAGCAGCGGCGGATCCGGCGCGAGGGCGAGAACCCGGTTCCGCACTACTGGGCGCACGTGATGTGGGTGTTCGGTGCGCGGGACATGGCGGAGTTCCTCGAGAAGGTCCGCGACATGCACCTCAACGGCGTCATGGAGCGCATCCGCGTGCCGTTCCTGGTCACGCACGGGGAGAAGGATCGGCAGATCCCGGTGGAGTACGCCCACCAGAGCTATGAGCAACTGGTCAACTCCCCGCGCCGTGAACTGCGCATCTTCACGGCACGCGAGGGTGGCGTGGAGCACGTGGGGGCCGACAATATGAGCTTCGGTCGCGACTACATCGCGGACTGGTTTGCCGAGACGCTCGGGGGGCACCGGCCATGACGCGCCGCTTCGTGGACCTGTCGATCTACCTGGAGAATGACGTGGTCACCGACCCGCCGTTCATGCGACCGAAGATCCGCTACCAATCCCACCAGGACACGGTCGCCGAGGCGGGCATCTTCTTCCCGGGGCTCAAATCCGAGGATCTGCCGGGCGGGGAGGGCTTCGCGGCCGCCGAGTGGGTGACGCTCACAACCCACAATGGCACGCACCTGGATGCCCCCTGGCACTTTCATCCGACCATGGATGGCGGCGCGCCCGCGATGACGATCGACGAGGTGCCGCTGGACTGGTGTTTCCGGCCGGGGGTGAAGCTCGACTTCCGTCACCTGCCCGACGGCTACGTCGCGACGGCGGCCGATGTGGAGGCGGAGCTGGCCCGCATCGGGCACGCGCTGCAGCCGCTGGACATCGTGCTGGTGAACACCGCGGCCGGGATGGCGGTGGGGAATCCGAACTTCGTGAACATCGGCTGCGGCATGGGCTACGCGGCCACGATGTACCTGCTGGAGCGCGGCGTGCGGGTGACCGGTACGGATGCCTGGTCGTGGGACGCCCCGTTCAGTTACACGGCCCGGCGCGTGGCGGAGACCGGCAACACCTCGCTCATCTGGGAAGGGCACAAGGCAGGGCGTGACATCGGCTACTGCCACCTGGAGAAGCTGCACAACCTGGAGGCGCTGCCGGCGACGGGCTATACCGTGGCCTGCTTCCCCCACAAGGTGAAGGCCGGGTCGGCGGGCTGGACGCGGGCCGTGGCCATCTTCGAGGACTGAAGGCGGGGAGTAGGTTGATGAGACTAGCGACGCTTGAGGGCTCGGGGCGCGATGGCCAGCTGGTCAAGGTCAGTCCTGACGGCAGACAGTGCAGCGATGCCTCGCCGGTGTCCGCCACCCTGCGGGAGGCACTGGAACACTGGGAGGCCGTGGCGCCGCGCCTGGCCGAGCTGCCGGACGCCAGCGTGCCGCTGGACCCGCGGCGCCTGTGCGCGCCGCTGCCGCGGACCTGGCAATGGCTCGATGGCTCCGCGTACCGCAGCCACAGCGACCTCATGGACCAGCTCTTTGGCGCCAAGGGCGACGCCAACGGCCGGCCGCTCATGTACCAGGGCCTGTCGGATCGCTTCTACGGTCCCTCCGAGGACGTGCGCCTGCCGGAGGAGGAACTGGGCATCGACTTCGAGGGCGAATTCGGGGTCATCGTGGATGCCGTGCCGATGGGGATCACGCCCGCGGCGGCGATGCGGCACATCCGGCTGATCGTGCAGATCAACGACTGGTCCCTGCGGACGCTGGCCGGGCCCGAAATGAAGACCGGCTTTGGCTGGGTACAAGCCAAGCCCGCGTGCAGCATGGCGCCGTTTGCCGTGACGCCCGATGAGCTCGGTCCCCAGTGGCGCGACGGCCGGGTCTGCCTGGACCTGGAGGTGCAGTGGAACGGCGAGCGCTTCGGCAACGCCAACGGAGCGCCGATGCAGTTTGGCTTCCACGAGCTGGTGGCGCATGCCGCACGCACGCGGGAGCTCGTCGCCGGCACGGTCATCGGTTCCGGCACCGTGTCCAACGCGAACTTCCGGCAGGTTGGCTCCTCCTGCATCGCCGAAAGGCGTGCGATCGAGATGATCGATCACGGCGAGGCGCGCACGCCCTTCCTGAAGTTTGGCGATCGGGTGCGCATGGAGGCCCACCGGACCGATGGGACCGCGCCCTTTGGCGCCATCGACCAGCGGGTAGTGCCCGTCCGCATCGCCTGAACGGACAACTGCTCGGCCCGCCGCGCGTCGCAGGCGTTTATCGCCGGGTCACGCAGCATCCTCTGGCCGGCTGCAATGCCCTAGGCGAGCAGCCCACGCACCGCGGCCACCAGCGTGCCCACGATCAGCGCCAGGTTGGGCAGCATCGTGAGCCCGAAGCCCAGGCCGCGGGTCTTGGGATCCTTGATGTAGGAGAGGAAATAGAGGACGCGCCCGACCAGGTAGACCCCGCCCAGGCCCGCCGCCCAGTAGGCACTGACCAGGTGGGCGAACAGCACCACCGCCGGGATGAACACCACCAGCTGCTCCAGCGTGTTCATCTGGACGCGGAAGTAGCGCTCGAACATCTCGTTGCCCGTCGTGGCCGGGGCAGGGCACTGGTAGAGGGCACGGGCGCGGCCGACCGCGATGCCGAAGAAGAGGAACTGCAGCAGCGCCAGGGACAGGACGATTTCGACATAAGGCATGGGCAGTAGCCTCCGGTGGGTCAGGATAGGGATGCTGCCTCAGCGCGGCCCGCGAGGCGATGGCAGAATGAGCCCAACTGGTGGTCGGGAATAGAAATGGCAGCGCAAACCCGGGGCTATGCACACCGTATCGACATCAACGCCCCGGCCTCCAGGGTGTGGTCGGCGCTGCTCGAGCCCCAGCTGCTCGCACGCTGGTTCGGCCCCCAGGCGACGGTGGAGCCGCGCGCCGGCGGGATCTTCGACTCCACGCTGGATCCCGGCATCCACCGCAAGGCCGCCATCGACCGCTTCGAGCCGGGCCGCCGGCTGCGCCTGGTGTACCAGCCGCCGGAGGGTCTGCCGGGATACGACGGGGCGATGGTGGATGACTTCATGCTGGAGTCGGACGGCGCCCAAACCATCGTGCGGGTGCTCGGCTCCGGCATTCCCCAGGAGCCGTCGTGGGATGATTACTACCTGCAGCTGCGGGTCTACACCGAGCGGGCGATGGAGCGGCTGAAGGTCCTGATGGAACGCAAAGTGTCACCGCCGACGACACCGGGAAGTGGGTTATGAAATGGTTCTTGCTGCGTGCGGCGCTGTCGGCACTGGGGCTGTGGGTAGCGACGCACCTGGTGGAGGGGCTGCGCATCAACGGGCCGGAGACACTGGTCCTGGCTGCGCTGCTGCTGGGGGTGTGCAACGCCCTGGTGCGGCCGATCCTGATCCTGCTGACCCTGCCCGCGACGCTGCTCTCGCTGGGCCTGTTCCTGCTCGTGATCAACGCCGCGGTGCTGGCGCTGGTGGCCTGGATGCTGCCGGGCTTCACGATCGATGGCTTCTGGTCGGCGCTGTTCGGCGCGCTGGTCGTGGGGCTTACCGGTTGGATTGGATCGCTGGTGTTCAAAGGGACTCCTAGAGGCCCTTAATTGTATCCTTGGTGGGCCAATTGATCAGCAGGACGCCGGCGAGGATGACGCCGGAGCCCACCCGCTGCAGCGCGCCCAGCTGCTCGCCGAGCACCAAGTAGCCCAGGACCGCCGCGATCAGCGGGTTCACGTAGCCGTAGGTGCCGACTACCGCCGGGGGGGCATGTCTGGCCAGCCAGGCGTAGGCGGTATAGGCCAGGCAGGCGCTGAACAGCGTCAGCCACGCGAGGCTCAGCGCGCCGGGCAGCGACCAGTGCCAGGCCGCTGCCTCGCCGCGCAGCCACCCCCCGAGGAGCATCAGCACCCCCCCGATCAGCATCTGCACGCCGGTCAGGGAGATGACGTCCAGCCGCGAGTGGCTGTTGCGAAGGTAGATCGTGGCCAGCGCCCAGAACACGCAGGCCAGCAGCACCGCCAGCTGCGGCACGAGCGCGGCCGGCGCCGCCGCCGCGCCTGCCGGGTAGATCAGCAGCGCCGTGCCGGCAAAGCCGATCACGACCCCGGCCA
Source organism: uncultured Pseudomonadota bacterium (assembly GCA_903868595.1). Lineage (GTDB taxonomy): Bacteria > Pseudomonadota > Gammaproteobacteria > Steroidobacterales > Steroidobacteraceae > ZC4RG30. Next base: position 15,759 of record CAIPVV010000051.1, on the reverse strand, counting down.
GCACCCGCGCCGGCGGCCGGTGGGCACGGCGGCCGAAGAGCCCGAAGGCCACGATCCAGAAGGCGCAGGATGCATTCAGCAGCGCTCCGGTCTGGGACGGCAGGAACTGCAGTGCCCAGACCTGCAGCCCGTTCACGCAGGCCACCCCGACCACGCCCAGCACCGCCACATGCGTGAGTTCCCCGGCCAGCTCGGCCGGCCGGAACCCGCGCCACAACGCCAAGCCGGTCAGCAGCAGCCCCGCACAGAGGAAACGGATGCCACCGAACAGCAGGGGCGGCAGGTGGGAGACGCCGATGCGGGTGGCCAGGTAACTGGAGCCCCAGACCACGTAGACGATCGCCAGGCACGCCAGCAGGCGCGGCCGGTCGGCCGGGCTCATGGCGTCGCGGCCGACCCACGCCGCAGCAGCGGCAGTGCCGCCAGCAGCAGCAGCGCTGCGATCGCGCCAAACCCGAAGATCCGCAGGTATTGCCCCGGCATGGCCACGAGGTTCGTGGCGTCGAACTCCCCGGCGATCTGGCTCGCGAGCAGGTTCCCCAGCGAGAGGCTCGCGTACCAAAGCCCCAGGCTCTGGCCGACGAAGCGCGCGGGCACGAGCTGGGTGGTGGCGCTCATCCCGACGGGGCTCAGCGCCAGCTCCCCCCAGGTGTGCAGCAGGTAGGCCAGCACCAGCCAGCCGGGGCCGGCCAAGCCCCCGCCGGCCACGATCCGCGAGGCCGCCGCCATCACCACGAAGCCCAGCGCCATGCCGGCCAGGCCGAGGCTGAACTTCAGGCCCGTCGAGAGATCCTTGCCGCGGCGGCCCAGGTACAGCCACAGCGCCGAGAACAGCGGCGCGAAGACGATGATGAACACCGCGTTGAGCGCCTGGAACCAGCCGGTCGGGATCTGGAAGCCGCCCAGCATCCGGTCCGTGTAGCGCTCGGAGAACAGCGTCATCGAGGAGCCGGCCTGCTCAAAGCCCGACCAGAACACCGCGCTCGCCAGGAACAGCGCGATCAGGACCAGCACGCGGCGCCTCTCCGCCGGCGTGATCTCCGCCAGCAGCAGGAGGTAGCCGAAGAAGCCCAGCACCAGCAAGAGGATCAGGTAGATCGCCTGCCCGCGCAGCGCCACCGCCGAGATGCTCCAGGTGCCGCGCGCCAGCAGCACCGCCAGCACAGCGAGGCCCCCCGCGATGACCCACAGCGCGCGCTTGTCGCGCCGCACGCCGGGCTCGCCGTGGGGATGGGGGGCGGGACGCAGGCCCGCCTCGCCCAGGCGCGCGCGCGTGACCCTGAACCAGGCCAGGCCCAGCGCCATGCCGACCGCCGCGGCCAGGAAGCCCACGTGCCAGCCGTAGCGCTGCGCCAGGGACGCCGTGACCAGCGGGCCGAGCGTCGCCCCCAGGTTGATGCCCATGTAGAAGATCGTGAAGCCCGCGTCGCGCCGCGCGCCGCCTTGCGGGTAGAGCGCGGCCACGAGGGAGGCGATGTTGGGCTTGAGCAGCCCCGTGCCCAGCACGATGACCGCCAGCCCCGTGCTGAACATCGGCAGGGTGTGGGCGAGGGCGAGCAGCAGGTGGCCCAGCGTGATCAGCAGCGCGCCCCAGAACACCGCGCGCTGGCCGCCCAGCAGGCGGTCGGCGATCCAGCCCCCGGGCAAGCTCGCGATGTAGACGCCCGCGGTGTAGAGGCCGTAGACGGCGGTGGCGCTGCGGTCATCCAGCCCCAGGCCCCCGGAGCGCGCCGCCTCCACCAGGAACAGCACCAGCAGGGCGCGCATGCCGTAGTAGCTGAAGCGCTCCCACATCTCGGCGAAGAAGAGACTGGAGAGCGCCTGCGGATGTCCGAAGAAGCTCCGCGGCGCGTGCGGCATCAGCTCGCCTGCCCGTCGCCCTTCTCGTCCTTGTTCTCATCCTCGGGCTTGGGGCGGCCGCGCGTCATGATGCGCGCGAAGAGGATACCGGCCTCGTACAGCAGCCACATCGGGATGGCCATCATGCACTGGGAGAGCGCATCCGGCGGCGTGAGGATCGCCGCGATCACGAAGATGCCGATCACCACGTAGCCGCGCGCGTCGCTGAGCTTCTTGATGTTGACCAGGCCGGTCAGCACCAGCAGCACCACGGCGATGGGCACCTCGAAGGCCACGCCAAAGGCGAAGAACATCGTCAGTGCGAAATCCAGGTAGTTGTTGATGTCCGTCAACATCTGCACGCCCGCGGGCGTCGTGGCAGCGAAGAACTGGAACATCAGCGGGAAGACGAAGAAGTACGCGAAGCTCACGCCCACGTAGAACAGCAGGATCGAGGAGACCAGCAGCGGCACCGCAAAGCGCTTCTCGTGGCGGTACAGCCCCGGGGCGACGAAGCCCCACAGCTGCTGCAACACCACCGGCATGGCGATGAACAGCGCCACCATGAAGGAGAGCTTGAAGGGCGTCGTGAACGGCGACATCACGGAGGTCGCGATCAGGCTGCCGCCCTTGGGCAGCTGCTTGAGCAGCGGCCGGGCGAGCAGCTCGAAGAGCTGGTTGGAGTAGTAGGCGCAGGGCAGGAAGACAATCAGCACGGCGGCCGTCGCGCGCACGAGGCGCTCGCGCAGCTCCAGCAGGTGCGAGATCAGTGTGCCCTCCACCAGCTTTTCAGGATCCTCGCTCATGCGTCTCAACTATCGGTGTGCTGGAGAGCGTCTCCGGGGGCGGCGGCGGCGCATGGATGGTGTGCTCGAAGCCTTCGGAGACGATGTGCTGGGCCGGCTCGATCTGCAGCGTCGGGGCCGCCTCGCCCTGCGCAGCCGTGGCCGTCGGGGCAGCAGCGGCCGGCTCCACCCCAGCGTGCGCGGCGGCGGCCGCGGACACTTCGCTGGAGGGGGCGGGCTGGGGGATCGGCGCCGGCTCCTCCACCGGCGTGTTCCAGGGTTCCACCGGCGCGGCCCCGGCGGCCGGGGTCGGCTCCGGCATCGGCGGCGGCGGGGTCTTGGGCTGGGTCCGGTTCAGCTCCTCGATGTTGATCTCGTTCTCGAGCTGTTCGCGGAACTGGCGCGCCATCGCGCGGGCCTTGCCGGCCCAGCGTCCCACCTGCTGGACGAGCTTGGGCAGCTTCTGCGGCCCCAGCACCACCAGCGCAATCACGAAGATCAGCAATAGTTCTGAAAAACCCACCTCGAAAATCTCGGCTTGGGAGCGGTACGCGCGCAGCCCCTAGGCGGCGCGGTCCTTGCCCGGTGTGGTGGAGGAAGCCGGTTTGTTTTCGGGGAATTCGGCATCCGGCTCGGCGCCGGGCGTCTTCATGATCTGTTTGGCGGCCTCGGTACCCTCGGCTTCGCCTTCGCTCATGGCTTTCTTGAAGCCCTTCACGGCGCCACCCAGGTCCGACCCGATGGAGCGCAACTTCTTGGTGCCAAACACGACCAGCACGATCAACAAGATGACCAGCAGGTGACGCGGCGAGAACAAGTCCATCACGGCAAGATCCCCCTCTAGGGCCCCCGGACAGCGGGCCCAAGATAATAGGCCATAAAGCGTGCGCCGGGCCCGAAAAGTTCTAGGGTTCGACCTGGAGGATGAAGGTCACCGGGCCGTCGTTGACGAGGGAAACCTGCATGTCGGCGCCAAACTGGCCGCAGGCCACCGGGGCCTGGCGCTCCCGGGCCCGGGCGAGGAAATACTCGTACAGCCGGCGGGCCTCCTGCGGCGGCGCCGCGGTGCTGAAGCCCGGGCGGGTGCCCTTGCGGGTGTCGGCGGCCAGGGTGAACTGGGGGACCACCAGGAGGGCCCCGCCGTGCTCGGCGAGGTCCCGGTTCATGCGCCCGGCCTCGTCCGGGAAGATCCGGTAGGTCAGCAGCCGCTCCAGCAGCCGGTCGGCGCAGGCCTCGTCGTCCCCGGCGGCCACGCCCAGCAGCGCCAGGATGCCCGCCCCGATGGCTCCGACCGACCGTTCGGCCACCATGACCTCGGCGCGGGTGACCCGCTGGATGAGAGCGATCATCAATTACCTCTGCAAGACACGGTTCTGGGTGGCAATTTTGCCCTCTGAACCGTACCATTCGGCACTCTTTTCGATTGCCTGGGGATGCGGAATGTCCGTTCGTTCATGGTCTTATCCGGTGGTTCTGTCCTTGGCGGCCCTGTTTTGCGCCGCCCTCACGCCCCCGGCGCAGGCCGCCGGAGATACCGCGCGCGGCAAGACGCTGGGCTATACCTGCTTGGGTTGTCACGGCGTCATCGACTACAAGAATGCCTACCCGACCTACAGCGTGCCCAAGCTGGTCGGCCAGCATCCGGAGTACATCGTTCAGGCACTGAAGGAATACAAGAGCGGGGAGCGTGGCCACGCCACGATGCACGCGCAGGCCTCCTCGATGTCCGACCAGGACATGGAAGACATCGCCGCCTACCTCTCGGGCACGCCGATCAAGGCTGCCGCAGGCGCCGCCGCCGTGGGCACGCCCCCGGCACCGGTGGCCACCTGCCAGGCCTGCCATGGCCTGAACGGCATCGGCATCATGGGCACCTACCCGACGCTGTCGGGCCAGCACGCCGATTATCTGGAGCAGGCGCTCGCCGAGTACCGCGCCGGCAGCCGCCGCAACGGCATCATGGGTCCTTTCGCGAGCCAGCTGAAGGCCGAGGACATCAAGGCGGTGGCCGAGTACTTCGCCAAGCAGCGGCCGGCTCTGGGCACGCTGGCGCGTCCGACCACGCGCTACTCCGCCGCGGCCCAGTAAGCGGCCGAGCGCCGGATATGAAGGCGCCACCCCTCAGGGTGGCGCCTTTTTTTCAGGGCCCGGGCGCCGGCGCGCCGAGCGCCGTCTGCCTGAGGTGCGCGAGGAAGTTCACCAGCGTCTGCAGATAGGCATCGCGGTTGCCCTTCTTGCGAAAGCCGTGGCCTTCATCCTTCGCCGCGAGGTACCAGGCCTCCCCGCCGCCGGAGCGGATCCGCCACAGCATCTGCTCCGACTCGCTCGCCGGCACGCGCGGATCGTTCAGGCCCTGCACGATCAGCAGCGGCTTGCGGATCGAGGCCGCGTTGCCGAGCGGGGAGATGCGCTGCAGGAACGCGCGCATCGCCGGGTCCCGCTCATCGCCGTATTCCGCGCGGCGCTGCTGGCGCCGGTAGGCGGAGGTCTTCTCCAGGAAGGTCACGAAGTTGCTGATGCCCACGACGTCCACGCCGCCGGCCAGGCGGTCGCTGTAGTGCACGAGGGAGGCGAGCGCCAGGTAGCCGCCGTAGGAGCCGCCCATCACCACGACGTTGCCGCGGTCCAGGTCCTTCTGCAGGTCGATCCACACCAGCAGCGAGCCGATGTCGCGTACCGCATCCTCCCGCAGCTTACCGTCATCCAGCGCCAGGTAGCTGCGGCCATAGCCGCTGGAGCCGCGCACGTTGGGGGCGATCACCATATAGCCCAGCTCGTTGACCAGGTACTGCGTGAACGCGCTCCAGCCCGGGCGGTACTGCGACTCCGGCCCGCCATGGAGGTCGATCAGCACCGGATGCGGCCCCGGGCTGCGCGGTCGGTAGCGGAAGGCAGGGATCTGCCGCGGCTGCGTGCCGACGTGATCCCAGGTCGGGTAGCTGAAGCGCTCGGCCGGCACGAGCGTGGCTGCGTTCAGCGGCCCCAGCTCGCTCTGCGTCCAGCGCACCAGCGTGGGCTGCGCGGCGAGCTCATAGACATAGACATCCCGCGGCGCCTGCGCCGACTCCACGTTCAACGCCAGGCGCGTGCCGCCGGGATCAAAGCCCAGCCGGCCGACCAGCGCGCCCGGTGGCAGCGGCGGCAGCAGCAGGTCGCTCTGGTTGCCCAGGTCGTGCACCACGACGCGGCTTACGCCCGCCTCGTTCAAGGTGTAGGCCAGGTAATGCCCGTCGCGGCTGAGCTCCAGCTCCTCCACGTCCCAGCGGCTCTGCGGCGCCACGGCGCGGGAGGCCTGCGTGTAGAGGTCGGTGTAGCGAAGCTCCGCGAACTCCCCGTCGTGCGTGGACACGAAGTACACGCCGCGGCCATCGCGCGAGAAGCGCGCCCGGGAGACGCTCAGGGGCTGCTTGCGCTGGGGCTGCGGCTCCAGCTGCGTCAGGTGGCCGCTGGCCAGGTCCAACACCGACAGCGAGCTCTCGGAGGCCGAGAGCTCGTTGATGATCAGCAGCTTTGCGTCATCGTAGGACCAGTCCTGCACCTGGAAGGACTGGCTCGCGCCGCCGGCCACCAGGCGCGGCGTGCCCGCGGTGCTCGTGTCGGCGACGTAGATGTCGTAGGCCGCGCCGTCGCGGGCGTTGCTCAGGAACGCCACGCGCTTGCCATCGTTGGACCAGACCGGCAGCCCGTTGAGCGACTTGCCGTCGGTCAGGCGGCGCGTGCTGCCGTCGCTGATCTGCCGCAGGTAGAGCTGCGTGTTCTCATCCCCGCCCTGGTCCTGCAGGTACACCAGCTGGTCGGCGTCGAGCGGGCTCGCGGCAGCGCCGCGCACCGGCTCGCGCAGGAACGTGAGCTGCGTACGCGCGCCCTGCGGCGCGCGCACGCGGTGCAGTTGCTCGGAGTCCCCGAAGCGCGTGCTGATCAGCAGGCTCCCGTCGGCGAGCCAGGAGAGAAAGCTCGCCTCGCGCGACTCCAGATACTGCGCGAGCGGCGCGCTGACCGCGGAGTCCGGTTCCGGGATGCCGTCGTAGAGGAGGTTGCCCTGCTCGCTGCGCGGCGGTGGCAGGGGCGCGCCGGCGGCCAGGGCCAGCAGCGAGGGGAACAGCAGGCCGAGGCACGTGCCCCAGGCCAGCAGGCGAGGTGCGGATCCTTTCATGTGCGTAAGTCTAACTGCGGTTGACAGTGCGCAAGCCAGCGGTGAGGCTGCGCCCAGCTTCAAGCAGGACACCCACGGTGCCAACCTTCCGCGCCTTCCATATCCACGAGGACCGCTCCTGCGACCCACCCGTGATCCGCGCGGGGCTGGAGCGGCTCACGCTGGACCAGCTCGCCCCCGGCGAGGTGGTCATCCGCGTCTCCTGGTCCGACATCAACTACAAGGATGCGCTGGCGGCCACCGGCGCCGGCCGCATCCTGCGTCGCTACCCGCTGGTGGGCGGGGTGGACCTCTCCGGCATCGTGGAGAGCTCCAGCGATCCGCGCTATGCCCCGGGCGACCCGGTGCTGGTCACCGGCTGCGGGCTCTCCGAGACCCACGACGGCGGCTACGCCGAGTGCGCCCGCGTGCACGGCGACTGGGTCATCCCGCTGCCGCCGGGCCTCACCCTGCGCACGGCCATGGCCCTGGGCACGGCCGGCTTCACGGCGGCGCTGGCGATCCACCGCATGGAGCACAACGGCCAGACGCCGGCCAAGGGGCCGATCCTGGTGACCGGTGCGACCGGCGGCGTGGGCAGTATCGCGATCGACATGCTGGCCGGTCGCGGCTATGAGGTCGTCGCGCTCACCTCCAAGCCCAGCTCGCGCGAGTACCTGCTGGGCCTGGGCGCCCGCGAGGTGCTGCTGCGCTCGGAGCTCTCGCTGGGCGAACGGCCGCTGGAGCGCGCCCGCTGGGGCGGGGGGATCGACAACCTGGGCGGGGACACCCTGAGCTACCTGCTGCGCAGCACCGACAACTGGGGCTGCGTGGCGAGCATTGGCCTCGCCGCGGGCGCGACGCTCAACACCAGCATCATGCCGTTCATCCTGCGGGGCGTGAACCTGCTGGGCATCAACTCCTCCGCCACGCTGCGCGAGGCGCGACTGGCCGTCTGGCAGCGCATCGCCACGGACCTTGCGCCCCGCCACCTGGAGCACATCGTGACGCGCACGGTCTCGCTGGAGGAACTCCCGCAGGCCTTCCAGGTGTACCTGGACGGCCAGAACGCGGGCCGCACGCTGGTGCGCATCGGCGGGGAGCTCTCGTGACGGCGGGCGAGCGACTGCGCGCGGCGATGGCCGCCGAGCAGCCCCTGCAGCTGGTGGGCACGGTCAACGCCTACAGCGCGCTGCTGGCGCGCGAGGCGGGCTTTCGGGCGATCTACCTGTCGGGCGCGGGCGTGGCCAACGCCTCCTTCGGCCTGCCGGACCTGGGCGTGACCTCCCTCAACGACGTCTGCGAGGACGTGCGCCGCATCACCGGCGCCTGCGAGCTGCCGCTCCTGGTGGACGCGGACACCGGCTGGGGCAGCGCCTTCAATATCGCTCGCACGGTGCGGGAGCTGGGGCGCGCGGGCGCCGCCGGCCTGCACCTGGAGGACCAGGTGCAGAGCAAGCGCTGCGGCCACCGGCCGGGCAAGGCGCTGGTGGAGACGCGGGAAATGTGCGATCGCCTGCGCGCCGCCGTGGATGCGCGCAGCGACGCGAGTCTCATCCTCATGGCGCGCACCGATGCGCATGCGGTGGAGGGCCAGCAGGCCGCGGTGGATCGCGCGCTCTCTTACGTGGAGGCGGGCGCGGACATGATCTTCGCCGAGGCGCTGACGACGCTGGCCGAATACCGCCAGTTCACCCAGGCCGTGAAGGTGCCGGTGCTGGCGAACCTCACGGAGTTCGGCAAGACGCCGCTGTTCACGGTGCAGGAGCTTGCGAGCGTTGGCGTCGCGATGGCGATCTACCCGCTGTCCGCGTTCCGGGCGATGAGCCGAGCGGCGCTGCAGGTCTACAGCGCGATCCGCCGCGAGGGAACACAGAAGTCCGTGGTGGATCGCATGCAGACGCGCAGCGAACTCTACGGCGTGCTGGGATACGAGGCTTACGAGCACAAGCTCGATGAGCTCTTTGGACGCGACGAGGGAGAGAAGAAATGAGTGATGCAGTGGGCACCGTGCCCAGGACCAAGAAATCCGTCGCCCTCTCGGGCGTCCCGGCCGGTAACACCGCGCTGTGCACGGTAGGCCAGCAGGGCAATGACCTGCACTACCGCGGCTACGACATCCTGGACTTGGCGCAAGCCACCGAGTTCGAGGAAGTCGCCCACCTGCTGGTGTACGGCACGCTGCCCTCGCGCATGGCGCTGAAGGCCTACAAGGCCAAGCTTGGGCGACTGCGCGGCCTGCCGGTGGTGGTGCGCGATGCGCTGGAGGCGCTGCCGGCCGCCAGCCACCCGATGGACGTGCTGCGCACGGGCGTCTCGGTGCTCGGCTGCGTGCTGCCGGAGAAGGAGGATCACTCCGCCGCCGGTGCGCGCGACATCGCCGACCGCCTGCTGGCCTGCCTGCCCTCGATGCTGGCCTGCTGGTACCACGCCAGCCACAACGCCGAGCGCATCGACCTGGAGAGCGACTGCGACTCCATCGCCGAGCACTTCCTGCAGTTGCTGCACGGCAAGAGCGCGCCGGCCGACTGGGTGCGCGCCCTGCACACTTCGCTGAACCTGTACGCCGAGCATGAGTTCAACGCCTCCACCTTCACCGCGCGCGTGATCGCCGGTACCGGCTCCGACCTGTACTCCTGCATCACGGGCGCCATCGGTGCGCTGCGCGGGCCCAAGCACGGCGGTGCCAACGAGGTGGCGCTGGAGATCCAGCAGCGCTACGCGAGCCCGGATGCAGCCGAGGCCGACATCCGCCGCCGCCTGGAGCTCAAGGAGGTGGTCATTGGCTTCGGACACCCGGTCTACACGATCTCCGATCCTCGCAACCAAGTGATCAAGAAGGTCGCGCGCTCGCTGTCGGAGGGCGCGGGGGACCTGCGCCTCTATCGCATCGCCGAGCGCCTGGAGCAGGTGATGATGGATCGCAAGAAGATGTTCCCCAACCTCGACTGGTTCTCCGCCGTGGCCTACAACGTCATGGGGATCCCCACCGCGATGTTCACGCCGCTGTTCGTGATGGCGCGCGTGGCCGGCTGGGCCGCGCACGTGATCGAGCAGCGCGAGGACGGCAAGATCATCCGTCCCTCGGCCAACTATACCGGTCCGGAGCCGCGTGCCTTCCTGGCGCTGGATGCGCGGACCGACGCCTGACCTCCCCACAAAGAGCAAATCGATGTCGCATTTTGACGTGAAGTCCGCCGCGCGCCCGCCGGCGGATGCGCTGCTGGTGAGCCTGGCCGACTACGCGGTCGGCGCGACGCTGCAGAGCGAGCTGGCCTACGAGACGGCCCGCAACTGCCTGATGGACTCACTGGCCTGCGCGTTCCAGGCGCTCAAGTTCCCCGCCTGCGTGCAGCGCCTGGGCCCGGTCGTGCCGGGCGCGACGCTGCCCGGCGGCGCGCGCGTGCCGGGCACCTCCTATGAGCTGGAGCCCGTGCAGGCGGCCTTCAACATCGGCGCGCTGGTGCGGTGGCTGGACTTCAACGACACCTGGCTGGCTGCCGAGTGGGGCCATCCGTCGGACAACCTGGGCGCGATCCTGGCCGTGGCCGATTATCTGGGGCGCTGCGCGCTGCTGAGCGGCGACAAGGGCCCGGTGATGCGCGACGTGCTGACCGCGATGATCAAGGCGCACGAGATCCAGGGCGTGCTGGCGCTGGAGAACGCTTTCAACCGCAAGGGCCTGGACCACGTGCTGCTGGTGCGGATCGCCTCCACCGCCGTGGCCACCGCGATGCTGGGCGGCACGCGCGAGCAGGTGGTCAACGCGCTCTCCAATGCGTTCATCGACGGCGCCGCGCTGCGCGCCTACCGCCATGCGCCGCAGGCCGGCCCGCGCAAGAGCTGGGCCGCCGGGGATGCGACCAGCCGCGCGGTGCGCCACGCGCTGATGGCGGTGAAGGAGGAGACCGGCTACCCGGCCGCCCTCACGACGCCGACCTGGGGCTTCAACGACGTGGTGCTCAAGGGCGAGTCGATCAAGGTCGCGCGCCCGCTGGGCAGCTATGTGATGGAGAACGTGCTCTTCAAGATCTCCTATCCGGCGGAGTTCCACGCGCAGACGGCGGTGGAGGCGGCGATCACGCTGCACCCGCAGGTCCAGGGACGCATCGCCGACATCGAGCGCATCGTGATTGAGACGCAGGAGCCGGGCGTTCGCATCATCGACAAGACCGGGCCGCTGGCCAACCCCGCCGACCGCGACCACTGCATCCAGTACATGGTCGCCGTGCCGCTGCTCTTCGGCCGCCTGACCGCCGCCGACTACGAGGACGACGTGGCGGGCGACGCGCGCATCGATGCGCTGCGGGGCCTTATGCAGGTGCGCGAGAACCCGCAGTTCACCGCGGAGTACTACGACGCGGAGCGGCGCCACATCGGCAACGCGCTGCAGGTGTTCTTCCGCGATGGCAGTGCCACGCCGCGCGTGCAGGTGGACTTCCCCGTCGGGCACCGCAAGCGCCGCGCCGAGGGGTTGCCGCTGATGCGCGAGAAGTACGCGCAGTCGGCGGCCGCACTGTACCCGGCCAAGCAGCTGGCTGCCGTGCAGGGGCTCTTCCTCGATGCGGCGCAGCTCGACGCGATGCCGGTGCAGCAGTTCATGGCGGCGCTGGTCCGCAACCAGTAGCGGTAAGCCCATGGCGACCCTGCTCCTACGCCTCACTCAGGGCGCCGCGCAGCTCGGCGTCGCGCTGGATGAGGTGCAGGCCGGCAAGCTGCTCAAGCTTGCCGAGGAGCTCATCCGCTGGAACAAGACCTACAACCTCACTGCCGTGGACGCCCCGGCGCAGGTGCTCACGCACCACCTGCTGGATAGCCTGTGCGTGAACGCGGACCTCGCCGGCACGCGCATCGCCGATGTCGGTACGGGCGGCGGCTTCCCCGGCCTGCCCCTGGCGATCCTCAACCCCGGCAAGCAGTTCACGCTCATTGATTCGGCCGGCAAGAAGCTGCGCTTCATCGGCCACGTGGCGCGCCTCTTGGGGCTATCCAACGTGCAGACGCTGCATACGCGGGTGGAGCAGATGCAGGGGAAGCCCTACGACACGGTGGTGACGCGCGCGTTCGCGCCGATGCCGCGGCTACTGGAGTGGGTGCGCCCGATCTGCGATGCGCACACGCGCATCGTGGCGATGAAGGGACGCTGGCCGCCGCCGCCCGGGTCGGATGATGAGGGTGCGCTGCCGGCGGGATTCCGCATCCAGGCTGTGCGCCGCGTCCAGATCCCCGATCTGGCCGCGGAGCGGCACGTGGTCACGCTCAGCCTGGGGGCGGCTGCGGCGCCTTGACCTTGCTGACCACGCGGCGCTGCACCGCGCGGCCGGGCTGACTGGACTGGTAGTTGTCCGGCGAGACGCCCAGCACCTTGGCTGGGATCGGGAACGCGCTGACCAGCGAGACGATCAGCGAGGCGGCGTAGGGGATCGACTGGATCAGCAGCACGACGATCCACATCGTGAGGTCCGGGCTGCCGATCTCCGAGGGGATGCGCAGGATGCCCCAGGCCGCCAGCCACAGCGTCACCATCAGCAGCGTCTCCTCGCGCGCGCTGGAGAGCGCCTTGAAGAGGGCATGCGGCTCGGCGCGCTTGGGCGTGCGGAAGAACGGCTCGTTGCTCGTGAACAGGCCCTTCATCACCGCCTGGCCGATGGTGTGCGAGAGCGCCAGGCCCGCCAGCGCCGCGGCGAAGGTCTGGCGAAGATTGGCGCCCACCCGCGTCGTGTAGAGGTGCACGAGCTTGGCCAGCTTGAAGGTGAACAGCGCCAGGGGCAGCAGCGAGAACAGCATCAGCGGCGGGTCAACCTTCAGCGGTGCGTACACCATCGCGGCCGACCAGCACAGCGCGGCCAGGTTGAAGCTCAAGTTAAAGCCGTCGGCGATCCACGGCAGCCAGCCCGCCGAGAAGTGGTAGCGCTGGCCGGGGGTCAGGGCGCTGGCGAACGGGTTCCAGATGGCCGAGAGGTGCCGGCGCATGATCTGCATCGCGCCGTAGGCCCAGCGATAGCGCTGCTTCTTGAAGTCGATGAAGGTGTCGGGCATGAGGCCCCGGCCGTAGCTTTGCGGCAGGTAGGTGGCCTGGTAGCCGGCCTCGAATACCCGCAGCCCCAGCTCCGCGTCCTCGGTGATGCACCACTCCGACCAGCCGCCCAGGCGCTCCAGCAGCGAGCGGCGCACCAGCGTCATCGTGCCGTGCTGGATGATCGCGTTGCGCTCATTGCGCGTGATCATGCCGATGTGGAAGAAGCCGCGGTACTCGGCATAGCACATTGCCTTGAACGCGTTCTCCTCCTCGTCGCGGTAGTCCTGCGGCGCCTGCACGATCGCCATGTCGGGGTTGATGAACGGCGGGACGAGGTCGCGTAGCCAGTTCGGCTCCACCACGTAGTCCGCGTCGATGCAGGCCACGACCTCGGCGTCCGGATCGGTGTGGCGCAGCGCGAAGTTCAGGGCGCCGGCCTTGAAGCCCTCCAGCGGCGCCACGTGGAAGAAACGGAAGCGCTCGCCGAGGGTCGCGCAGTGCGCCTCCACCGGGCGCCATACGGCCTCATCCTTGGTGTTGTTGTCGATCACCAGGACCTCGAAGTCCGGGTAGTCCAGGCCCGCCAGCGCGTCGATCGTCTGGATCAGCATGTCCGGCGGCTCGTTGTAGGCCGGCACGTGGATCGACACCTTGGGGAAGTAGTGGGTCGCGGCGGAGGGCTCCAGCATGCGCACGCGGTGGTTCACCCAGTGCGCCTCGGCCCACTCGTGCGCCTCGGCAAACAGCACGGCGATCACGCCCAGCATGCCGATGATCAGGAAGGTGCCCACCAGCACGGTGGTCAGCGTCACGTACTGCTGGGTGTAGTCGTAGATGATGTACACGGCGGTAGTGGCGGTGGCGTACACCACCAGCGCCAGGAAGAAGCGACCGCGCGTGCGCAGCGTGTCGCTGTTCATGTAGAACACGCCCAGCAGGAGCGCCGCCAGCGCCACCGAGATGCCGGCCAGCAGGTGCCACTCCGGCACGCGCACGATCGGGTCGGTGAACACGAACTTGGGCGCGCGGTTCACGTCGTACACGCCCCAGTAGGCGCCCACGCCCCCCTCGTTGACCGCCTTCCACGGCTGGTCGAAGGCTTCCATCACGTAATAGATGTAGCCCTCCTCCTCGGCGCGGTGGATGAAGCGGCGCAGGAACAGCGCCTCGTTGGGCGTGCTGGCGACTGCGTCCTCGCGCGTGCGGCCCTCCGACGGCCACCCGACCTCGCCGATGACGATCTTCTTGTCGGGGAAGCGCGCCTCCAGCCTCTTCATCTTGTCGACGACGTAGTCGACCGCGTTGTTGACCTCCATGCCCTCCCAGAACGGCAGCATGTGCACGGCGATGTAGTCGACATGCTTGGCCAGCTCCGGGTGCGCGAGCCACACGTGCCAGGGCTCGGCGGTGCTGACCGGGCGCTTTACGTTAGCGCGCACGTGGTCGAGCATCGCGGTGAGCTCATCCAGCGTGACGTCGCCGCGCAGCAGCGCCTCGTTGCCCACGACCACGCGCACGATGTTGCGGTTCTTGTGGATGACCTCGATGCCGGTGCGGATCTCCTCCTCGTTGCGCGCCGCGTCGCGGTCGATCCAGATGCCCTGGGCGACGTTGAGTTTGTAGTCATTGGCGATCCGCGCGATGGAAGCCAGCGTCCCCATCGTGGAGTAGGTGCGCACGGCGTGCGTCTTGCCGGAGAGCAGCTTGAGGTCGGAGCGGATCTGCTCCTCGCTGGGCAGCTGGTTCTGGGTCGCGTCCTGCCCGGCCTGGTACGGCGAGAAGGCAAAGCCCTGCACGACGGTCGGCCACGGGGCCTCGTTAAAGGGCTGATTGAGGTAGGCCCAGCCCCCGTAGGTCAGGGCGGCAACGATGGCCAGTACCGCGAAGCCAGCGAGAAAACGCAGGAATTTGCTCATGCACGGCAGGGATAGACAGAGGAGGCACAAAATACCATGCGCCCCGAGCCACTGCCCAAGCGCCGCGCGGGCCTGGGGCTGCTAGACTGCGGCGGCCATGAAACGCGTCGTTGCCGTAGCAAACCAGAAAGGCGGGGTGGGCAAGACCACCACGGCCGTCAATATCGCTGCCTCTCTGGCGGCGACGAAGCGCCGTGTCCTGCTGGTGGACCTGGACCCCCAGGGCAACGCCACGATGGGCTGCGGCGTTGAAAAATCCACGCTCGAGCTGGGCAGCTGCGAGCTGCTGCTGGGGGAGTGCACGGCCGGCCAGGCGATCCGGGCGGTCGCCGAGTCGGGTTTCGACCTGCTGCCGACCAACCAGGACCTGACCGCCGCCGAGGTGCGCCTGCTGGCTACCGAGGAGGGCCGCGAGCGACGCCTGCGGGAGGCCCTGGAGAGCGTCCGCGGGGACTACGACCTCATCTTCATCGACTGCCCGCCGTCGCTGAACATGCTCACGGTCAACGCGCTGGTGGCCGCCGACAGCGTGCTGATCCCCATGCAGTGCGAGTACTACGCGCTGGAGGGGCTCTCGGCCCTGGTTGCCACCATCGAGCAGATCCGCGAGGCCGTGAACCCCGGGCTGCACATCGAGGGGATCCTGCGCACCATGTACGACCCCCGGAACAACCTCTCCACCGAGGTCTCCGGGCAGCTCATGGCGCACTTCGGCGAGGCGGTCTTCCGCACAGTGATCCCGCGCAACGTGCGTCTGGCGGAGGCCCCGTCCTTCGGCAAGCCGGTGCTGTTGCACGACAGGGACTCCCGCGGCGCGCTGGCCTATCTCGCCCTCGCCGGGGAGATGATCCGCCGCGAGGAAGAGCAGGTCGAGGCGCGCGCCGCTGCCGCCGGGCCGAGCGCCGCCCCGCCGCCCTAGCTATCATCCGCCCATGACGCAGAAGAAGCCGACCCTGGGTCGCGGTCTTGCCGACCTGCTCGGCCAGGCCCGCCCCCGCCCCGCGCCCGCCGCCGCGGTCCCCGTGACCGCCGGCACGCCCGTGGAGCCGGTCGCCCCCGCGGCAGATC
>CAIPVV010000050.1 GCA_903868595.1 uncultured Pseudomonadota bacterium | reverse complement strand
TGGTCCTTGTTCGGGCCCACGCCACGGCCGGCATTGATTTCCAGCGTCATGGACCGGCTGACCACGTCGCGGCTGGCCAGATCCTTCGCCGTCGGCGCGTAACGCTCCATGAAGCGCTCGCCCTCGGAATTGGTCAGGTAGCCACCCTCGCCGCGCGCGCCTTCGGTAATGAGGCAGCCGGCGGGGAAGATACCCGTGGGGTGGAACTGCACGAATTCCATGTCCTGCAGCGGCAGGCCAGCGCGCGCGATCATCGCATTGCCGTCGCCCGTGCAGGTGTGCGCCGAGGTCGCGGAGAAGTAGGCGCGGCCGTAGCCGCCCGTGGCCAGCATGGTGGTGTGGGCGCGGAAGCGGTGCAGCGTGCCGTCGGCCATGTTCAGGGCCACGACGCCGCGGCACTCGCCGTTCTCCATGAACAGGTCCAGCGCGAAGTACTCGATGAAGAACTCCGCCTCGTTCTTGATCGACTGCTGGTAGAGGGTGTGCAGCATCGCATGGCCCGTGCGGTCGGCCGCGGCGCAGGTCCGCTGCGCGATGCCCTTGCCGTAGTCGGTGGTCATGCCGCCGAAGGGCCGCTGGTAGATGCGCCCCGCCTCGGTACGCGAGAACGGCACGCCGTAGTGCTCCAGCTCGATCACCGCCGCCGGCGCCTCCTTGCACATGAACTCGATGGCATCCTGGTCGCCGAGCCAGTCCGAACCCTTGACGGTGTCGTACATGTGCCAGCGCCAGTCATCGGCGCCCATGTTGCCCAGGGCCGCGCTGATGCCGCCCTGCGCCGCCACCGTGTGGCTGCGGGTCGGGAACACCTTGGACAGGCAGGCCGTGGAGAGCCCGGCCTCGGCCAGGCCGAGCGTGGCCCTGAGGCCCGCGCCGCCGGCGCCGACGACAACGACGTCATAGGTATGGTCGATGAACGAATAAGCAGACATTCAATGCGCCCCGTGTGGCTGTCAGTGTGTGCCGAACGCGACCTTGAGCACGGCGAAGACGCCGGTGGCCGCGACCAACACATGGGCAAAGTTGGAAAGCATCAGGCCGGCGACCTTCAGGCCGTGGCCATGTACATAGTCCTCGATGACCACCTGCACGCCCTGCTGCGAGTGCCAGCTCGCGCACAGCACGAACAGGCAGAGCAGCACGGCATGCCAGGAGGCAGCGATCCAGGCCGACACGCTCGCGAAGTCCCCCAGCGGCAGGCTGGCCAGCGAGAGCACGAACCAGATCGAGAGCGGCACCAGCGCCACGGAGCTCACGCGCTGCAGCCACCAGTGGTGGGCGCCCTGCTTGGCGGAGCCCAGGCCGAGCACGCGGCCCAACGCCGTCCCCCCTTTCATCAGCGCACCCCCTGCGGGCAGAAGAACACGTACAGCAGCGCCAGCGCCGCCAGTACGTCGAAGGCGACCACCAGGGCTGCGCTGCGCCGCGCCTGGGCTGTCTCAAATCCCAGGCCGACGTCGAAGCACAGGTGCCGCACGCCGTTGGCCAGGTGGTGCACGAAGGCAACCAGCCACGCCGCCAGCACGAGCTTGAGCAGGCCCAGGCCCAGGAAGGCTGCGAACCGACCATAGGCCGCCTCGCCATCGGCCACCGCCAGGAGCCAGGCGGCCAGCACGATCAGCCCGACCGACAAGGCCACGCCGGCGGCGCGGTGCAGGATGGAGAGCGACATGGTGTACGCGAAGCGATACACCGACAGATGCGGGGACAGGGGTCTTGCAGACATGCGTCCTACCTATTCAGAAGTCGATGCAGCGACCTTTCTTTTCCCAATCGCCAAATCGCGTGGGCTCAGGACCCTCCGGACCGCCGATCTCCACCGGGGTTCCAGCATGGGCTGGCACGGGGGCCGGGACGGGGCCCGCCTCCGGCGCGGGTTGCGTTTCCGCACTGGCGGCAATTGACTGCATAAGCCGTAATTATGCCAGAATTCGGGACCTTAAGTCCCGCGTTGCGTCATGACCCCTACCGCCGTTGCTTCCCTGCCGCACCTGGGCGTCCTGCGATTTAGCGGTGCCGACACCCTGCGATTTCTGCAGGGACAGCTCTCCAACGACGTGGAGCGCCTGCCGGCCTCGGGAAGCCTGCTGGCGGGCCTGCACAGCCCGCAGGGCCGCGTGATCGCCGTTCTGCTGCTGCTGGCCGGTGCCGACGGGACGGTCCTGGCCGTCTTGCCACAGGAGCTCGCCGCGGCCGTCAGCACGCGCCTGGCGCGCTTCATCCTGCGCGCCAAGGTGCGCATCGAGGATGCGAGCGCGCAGCTGGCGGTCTTTGGCGTGGAGGACCCGGCCGGACGGCGCCTGCTCGTGCAGCCGCGGGACGCGCCGGCACCGGCCGGCGAGTCGATGCCGCAGAGCGCCTGGCGGGCCGGCGATATCGCCCTGGGCCTGCCGCAGGTCTATGTGGCCACCAGCGAGGCCTTCCTCGCCCAGATGCTGAACCTGGACCGCGTGGACGGCGTCTCCTTCACCAAGGGCTGCTACACCGGCCAGGAGCTCATCGCCCGGGCGCACTACCGCGGCCGCGTGAAGCGCCGCATGCAGCGCTTCCTCGCGCCGGACGCGGCCGCGATCGCCCCGGGCGAGCGCTATCGGTTGCCGGACGGACGCACGATCGAGGTGGTGGATGCCGCGCCGCGCCGCGCGGGAGGCTGGGAGCTACTGGCCGTGGCGCCGCTCACGGTGGGTCCCAGCGGTGAGGATGCGCTGGAGGATCCGGCCGCGCCCTGCCTGCTCGGGGCGCAGTCGGCGCCCCTGCCCTATGCGCTGGAGGACTAGGTCCCCGGAGCACTAGGGCGTCGGGGAACGGTCCAGCGAGGCGCCGGTGTTCTGCAGCAGCGAGGCGTTGTCGGCCCGGCAGATCTGCCGCAGCTTCTTGGCAGCCCGCTCGCCTTCCTTCTTCAACTCGGCGGCCTTCACGTCCCGCTCCCGCACCAGGGCCTCGCGATCCTCGCCCGTGGCCGCGGCGATCCGCGGCTCGTACTGCGTGAGGATGCTCTTCTCCTGGATGCGGTACTGGGCGCGGATGTCGGCCGTCTCCTGCCGGCAGTCCCGGCTCTCGCGCACCCGCTCCTTCGTCTGCGCACGGTCGACCGGCTGCAGCGTACGCTCGGTCGGCGGCCGCGCCGCCGCGACGCCCGGCGGCGGCACGGTCTGGGCAACGGCCGGCAGCGCCACGACAGCACTTGCCAGCAGCAGGGCCTGCAACCACAGACCCGTGTGTCGTGTGTTCATGGGTGTCAGCCCTTTTCCGACGGCATGAAGTCGCCGCGGCGAACGTGGTACTGCAGCGTCTTGCGGATCGCCGTGTTGAAGTCGGTGGTCGGGACCCAGCCCAGCTTCTCGCGCACGGCGTTGATCGCCGGCACGCGCACCTGGATGTCCTGGTAGTACTGGCCGTAGTACACGTCGGCGGCCACGGTCTCGATCTTGGCGGTGTCGGCCAGGTGGGCGTACTCGGGGATCGAGCGGAAACCCTCCACGATCGCCTTGGCCAGCTCCGCCACCGACACGTCGCTGTGCGGGTTGCCGATGTTGAAGATCTGGCGCGAGGCACAGCCGTCCTTGTTCTCGATGATGCGCAGCAGGCACTCGATGGCATCGTCGATGTACGTGAAGGAGCGGCGCTGGCGACCGCCATCGACCAGGCGGATCGGCAGGCCGTGGAAGACGTTGGCCAGGAACTGCGTGAAGACGCGCGAGCTGCCTTCCTTCGCCTCGTGGATATCGTCCAGGCGCGGTCCGATCCAGTTGAACGGGCGGAACAGCGTGTAGTCCAGGCCGTCGCGCACGCCGTAGGCGAACATGACGCGGTCCAGCAGCTGCTTGGAGTTGGCATAGATCCAGCGCTGCTTGTGGATGGGGCCGTAGACCAGGTTGCTGGTCTGCTCGTCGAGCACCGGGTCCGGGCACATGCCGTAGACCTCGGAGGTCGACGGGAAGATCAGGCGCTTCTTGTACTTGGCGCACAGGCGCACGATCGTCAGATTGGCCTCAAAGTCCAGCTCGAAGACGCGCAGCGGATCCTTCACGTACTGCGAGGGGTTCGCGATGGCCACCAGCGGCACGATCACGTCGCACTTGCGGATGTTGTACTCCACCCACTCGCGATTGATGGTGATGTCCCCCTCGACGAACTTGAAGCGCGGCTCGTTCAGGACTTCCCCCAGCTTGTTGTCGGCGATATCCATGCCGAAAACCTGCCAGTCGGTCCGGGCCATGATGGCTTCGGTCAGCGCACTGCCAATGAACCCATTGGCGCCAAGAATCAGGACTTTGAGGGGCATCGTTTATTCCTTGCTCACGATCTGAAAATCAACCCTGGGACTCAACGGCCAGGAACCCGGAACGCCCGGGAACGTGGCCGGAGACCACCTCGCGCACCGGGAGACTGGCGGCATCCAGGCCAGCAGCCATCTCACCGAGCGACACAAATTCATAGCCCTGCTCGCGCCAGCCGGCCAGCAGGCGCTCGAACCACGGGGCGAGTTTGCGCCCCTCGAGCTCGGCATGGAGTGTATAGACATGGTCGCCGGAGGGCACGGCGGTCTGGCGCAGCAGGTAGGCCACCGGGTCCTGACCGGCCTCATCCTCCCGCCCCATCAGCTCATCGAGCGTGGGCAGGGTAGTCGGCAGCTGGATGCAGCGCAGCGCACTGCCCCCCACGCGCGGCCGGAACGGCGCCCGCCCCCGGGTGTCGGAGGCCACGGCAAAGCCCAGCTCGTCCTCCGCCTGGAAGGCCGCGTCGATCATCTGCCAGCCCGCGGCGCCATGGATGCGGGGCGCGAACCCGAAAATGTCCCGGAAGCGCTCGCAGGCCCGCTGCATCTGCTGGCGGGCAAAGGGGGCTCCCTTGCGCAGCAGGTCATCCTGCCAGGCCGCGTGGTCATAGCAATGCACCCCCACCTCGAAGCCCTGGCGCGCCACCTCGCGCAGCGCCTCGGCGCAGCGCTTGCCGATATCCGGCCCCGGCAGCAGCGTGCCGTACATCAGGGTACGCAGGCCGTAGTGCTCCAGCACCGAGGTACGGGACACCTTGCTGAGGAACCCGGGACGAAAGACCCGCTTGATGGCCCGGCCGGTGTGATCCGGCCCCAGCGAGAAGAGGAAGGTCGCCTGCGCGCGGTACTTCTGGCACAGCTGCATCAGCACCGGCACGCCGTGGCGCGTCCCCATCAGCGTATCCACGTCGATCTTCAGCGCGATCCTCACGTGGCCACCCGCGCCGGCAGCGGCAGGGACGCGGCGCCCAGGCGCTCGGCCAGCGCCTCCGGGGCCACCCCCTTGCCGTCCAGCTCCAGCTCCAGGATGCGCAGCACCGAGCCATCGCCGCAGCGGGCGAACAGCCGCCCCTGCTGCGCGAACAGCCCGGGCGCCGCTAGCTCCGCGGGGGACGGGATCGCCACCGGCAGGCTGCGCAGCACCCGCGCCGCCTGCCCGTCGATCACGGTGCGGGCGGCCGGGAAAGGCGGCGCCACGGCACGCACCAGGTCGTGGATGCGCCGGGCGTTCCAGGCCCAGTTGATCTCCCCGTCCTGCGGCCGGCGGGCGCCGTAGTAGCGCCCCGCCTTCAGGTCCTGCACGAGATTCGGCGCGGTACCGGCGATCAGCCGCGGCAGCACCCGGTGCAGCACCAGCTCCGCCGCCGTGCACACCTTGCGGAACACGTCGAACGCCGTGTCGTCCGGCAGGATGGGCACGGCCATCTGGTCGACGAGGTTGCCCGCGTCAGGCTTCTCGGCCATGTAGTGCAGGCTCGCGCCCGTCTCGGTGGCGCCCATCACGCAGACCCAGTTCACCGGCGCGCGGCCCCGGAACTGCGGCAGCAGCGAGCCGTGCATGTTCAGCGCGCCGCGGCTGGCCAGGGCCAGCACCGTGCCGGGGATCATGCGGCGGTAGTAGAAGGAGAAGAGGAAGTCCGGGGCACACAAGGCGACCTTGGCGGCCAGGTCCGCACCCGCGGCATCCTCGGAGAGGTGCACGGGGATGTCGCGCTCGGACGCAAAGCGCGCGAGGCTCCCGTACCACAGCGTCTCGTTGGGGTCATCGGCATGCGTGACCACCAGGGGCACGTGCACGCCCTGCGCCAGGAGCGTCGCCAGGCAGCGGATGCCGACATCGCCATAGCCGAAGACGACTGCGCTGGTCACCGCGAGCCGCCCTCATCGCCCGGCGAGAGCAGGGCCTGTATGCGGTAGCGCGGCCGGCCGCGAACCTGCGAGTAGATGCGGCCGATGTACTCGCCCAGCAGCCCCACGCCCGCCAGCAGCACGCCGATCAGGAAGAAGGCGATGGCGAACAGCGTGAAGACGCCCTCCACCTCCGAGCCAACGATGAAGCGACGCACCAGCAGCAGGACGAACAGCCCGAGGGAGAGCATCGAGACGATCGCCCCCAGCAGCGAGAAGATCTGCAGCGGCACGATCGAGAAGCCGGTCATCAGGTCGAAGTTCAGGCGCAGCAGCGAATACATCGAGTATTTGGACTCCCCGACCTCGCGCTCGGCGTGCGCGACCTGGATCTCCGTCGGCGAGCGGGCGAACAGGTAGGCCAGCGCCGGGATGAACGTATTCATCTCCGGGCAGGCGTTCACCGCATCCACCACGCCGCGGCCGTAGGCGCGCAGCATGCAGCCCTGGTCGGTAATGCGGATGCGCGTCGTGCGCTCGCGGATGCGGTTCAGCAGCCGCGACGGCAGCACGCGCCAGAGGCTGTCCTTGCGGCCGGCGCGGATCGTGCCCACGTAGTCATGGCCGCGGTCTACCTCGGCCAGCAGCCGCGGGATCTCGCGCGGCGGGTTCTGCAGGTCCGCATCCAGCGTCACGATCACATCACCGCGCGCGTTATCAAATGCCGCGAGGATCGCGTTGTGCTGGCCGTAGTTGCCGGCCAGCAGCACCACGCGCGTGACGTCCGCTCGACGCTGGCACTGCTCGCGCAGGATAGCGGCGGAGCGGTCGCGGCTGCCGTCGTCCACGAACAGGATCTCGTAGCTGCGGCCCATCCCATCCAGTACCGGGTAGAGCTCGGCAAACAGGCTCTCCAGCCCGTCCTGCTCGTTGTAGACGGGGATGACGATGCTGACCTGCGGGTGGCTCATCGGGCTTTCTCATTCAGTAGGGTGCGCAGCGCCGCGCATACGCGGTCGACATCGCGATCGGCCATGGTCGGGAACAGCGGCAGGGTCACCGTCTCCCGTCCGATGCGCTCGGCGTTGGGGAAGTCCCCGTCCTTGTAGCCCATGGCGCGGTAGTAGCTGAACAGGTGGATCGCCGGGTAGTGCACGCCAACCCCGATCCCCTGCTCGCGCATCAGCGTCAGGAACTCGCCCCGCGTGATGCTCAGGCGCGGCAGGTCCAGCAGCGGGGCAAACATGTGCCAGCTGTGGCCCGCATCGCCGCGCGCCGGCAGGCGCAGCAGCGGCTCATCGGCCAGCAGCTCGTAGTAGCGTCCGGCCAGCTCCCGGCGCCGGTCGTTGAAGCCATCCAGCCGCGGCAGCTGCCCCAGGCCCACGCGGGCCGCGACGTCCGTGAGGTTGCTCTTGCCGCCAGGCAGGCTGACTTGCATCGTGCCGTCCGGGAAGCGCTCCAGGCCATGGAAGCGATGCAGGTCGATCGCGGCCAGCTCCGCCGGCGAGTCGGCCACCAGCGCGCCGCCCTCCAGCGTCGTCATGTTCTTGTTCGGATGGAAGCTAAAGCACACCAGGTCGCCGAAGGAACCGATGCGGCGCCCGCCGTAGGAGGAGCCGATCGCATGCGCCGCATCCTCGATGACGCGCAGCTTGTGCTGCTGCGCCAGGGCATAGAGCCACTCCATGTCCACCGGCAGGCCTGAGAAATGCACGGGCATCAGCGCGCGCGTGGCCGGCGTGATGGCCCGCTCGACCTGTGCCAGGTCGATATTGCGGCTGTCCAGGTCGACGTCGACGAACACCGGGCGCGCGCCCACGCGCGCGATCACGTTGGCGGTCGCCGTGAAGCTCATCGCCGGCGTGATCACCTCATCGCCGGGGCCGATGCCCGCCGCCAGCAACGCGATCTCCAGGCCCGCGGTCGCGGAGGTCATCACGCGCACCGCGCGGCCGCCCAGGTACTCCGACAGCGCCTGCTCGAAGCGGGCGACGTTCGGGCCGGTGGCAAGCCAGCCGCTGCGCAGGACCTCCACGACGCCCTGGATGGTGTCCTCGTCCAGGGTCGGACGGGTGAACGGGAGAAATGGCACGCTCATGGATGCTCCACGATAACGAAGTCCGGATAACCCACCAGCACGCGGCTGGCCAAGCCCGCGACCTGCAGCCGGGCAAGGTCGCTCCGGTGCAGCAGGGCCACGCCGGTGCGCTCCTCGCGCCAGCGGCGCGCGAACTCCTGGAAACTCAGCGGCTGCTGGCTCGCCTGGGTCGCGAACTGCAGCTGCAGCTCGCCAGTGTATTCCACCAGGGTGCAGGTCCGGCCCGCCTCGAAGCTGAGGGACTGAAGGTACGCACTGACGCAGTAGAACGGCGCGCCGGCCGCCAGTTGCGGGGCCATGAGGCGGGCCGCCCCGGGGGCGCCGCGCACGCTGGCCATGATGTTGGCGCCGCCCATGAACGTGACCCACGCCAGATGCAGGCCCAGCCCCAGGAAAACCATCGCCCAGCGCAGCCGGTCGCGCAGCCACGCCCAGGTGGCCAGCGCCACGGCGAGTCCGGCGAGCAGGCCGGCGCCCAGCGCCCAGTTGCCGACGGTCAGGTACGCGGCCTTCGTGGGGCCTTCGGCCATCCACCGGTCGGCCAGCGATCCGGCCCCCAGCAGCAGTCCCGCCAGCACCGCCGAGAGGATCAGCACCGGCACCATGTCGCTGCGCCGGTCCTGCAGATCCAGCGTACGTGCCGCCAGCAGCGCCAGCGGCGGCATGCACGGCATGATGTACGGCACGAGCTTGGAGCCCGACAGCGAGAAGAAGGCCACGACCACCACCGCCCAGACGGCGAAGGCGGCCATCGCATCGACGCCCATGCCGGGGCGGCGCACGAGGTTGGTGAGGGTCGCGCGCAGCATCAGCCCGATCCACGGCAAGGCACCGGCGCCCAGCACCGCCAGGAAGAACCACCAGGCCTCCTCGCGATGGTGCTCGGTGGTGATGAAGCGCGTGAAGTGCTCGTGAATGAGGAAGAAGTAGGCGTAGGCCCCATCGCGCAGGCCCAGCGCGATCAGCCACGGCAGGCTCAGCGCCCCGACGATCACGATGCCGGCCACCAGGTGCAGCCGGCGCCAGACCGCGAAGTCCCGGCGCAGCAGGCTGTAGATCACCAGCGCCAGGAACGGCACGGCGAAGGCGACGAGGCCCTTCTGCAGGAAGCCCAGGCCCACGCTCAGCCAGCACAGCCACATCGCGCGCTGCTCGCCGGTGGAGCCGGCGGGGGCGTTCTGCGAGACCACGAAGCTGCACACGGCGGCGGTCAGGAAGAAGGTCAGCCCCATGTCCAGCAGGTTCAGCTGCCCGACCAGCATGTAGAGCGGCGAGGAGAGCAGGATCAGCGCCGCGAACTCGCCCGTGCGACGTCCCCACAGCGAACGACCGGTCGCGTACACGACCACGACGCCCGCCAGCCCGAGGGCGAGGTTGTAGAGACGGGAGACCCAGTCCTCCACGCCGAACACCGCAAACGCGGCCGCCGTCACCCAGTACTGCAGCGGCGGCTTCTCCACGTACGGCAGGCCGTTCAGCTGCGGCACGATCCAGTCGCCGCTGACCAGCATCTCGCGCGGGATCTCCGCGTAGCGCCCCTCATCCGGCTGCACCAGCTCGCGCCAGGCGTTGCTCGCCAAGCTCAGCAGCAACAGCAGCGCCAGCACCAGGTAGCCCTGCAGGCGGTCGCGGCGGTCGGCGGCGGCAGTGGTTTGAGTTGGCTGATTCACAGGTCCACCAGTACGACATCTTGCGGGCGGATCGGGCGACCCAGGAAGGTCGCGCCGACCCGAGCGAAGCGCTCCACGCCGTCGGTCGCCAGCAGCTCCAGCCGCGGCCTGCCGCCGGCCTCCCCGACCCCGAGCTTCTTCTGCGAGAGCAGCTCGCGCAAGGCCAGCGCCACGGCGCCACTGGCATCCACGATCTGCACGGCCGGCCCGACGACCCCGGCCAGCACCGGCGCGAGCACCGGGAAGTGCGTGCAGCCCAGCACCAGCGTATCGGGCGCGGCCTCCGGCCGGCTGAGCAGGGGCTGCAGGTAGCGGCGCGCCACCGCCTGGGCCACCTCGCCGCTGACCCAGCCCTCCTCCGCCAGCGCGACGAACAGCTGGCAGGGCAGCGCGGTGATCTGCGCGTCCGGACGCAGCGCGTGGATCGCGCGCTGGTAGGCGCCGCCGGCGACGGTCGACTCCGTCGCCAGCACCGCGATGCGGCCGGTGCGGCTCTGCTCGCAGGCGCTGCGCGCGCCCGGCTCCACCACCCCGATGACCGGCAGCCCGGCAAAGCGCTCGCGCAAAGCCGGCAGCGCCGCGGCCGACGCCGTGTTGCAGGCCACCACCAGCGCCTTGATGCCGCGCTCCACCAGGCGCTCGGCGGCACGGGTCGCGTAGCGGATCACCGTATCGGGGCTCTTGGTGCCGTACGGCAGGCGCGCCGTGTCGCCCAGGTAGACGAACGATTCCGCGGGCAGCGCGCCGACCAGCGCGTTGAGCACCGTCAGGCCGCCGACGCCTGAATCAAAGACGCCGACCGGTAGCGCGGCTGGGTTCAAGATTCCGGGCGAACGTGCGGGAAGAGCAGCACGTCGCGGATCGCGGACTGGTCGGTAAAGAACATCACGAGCCGGTCGATGCCGATCCCCAGGCCCGCCGTCGGCGGCATGCCGTACTCCAGCGCGCGGATGTAGTCGGCGTCGTAGAACATCGCCTCCTCATCGCCCGAGCTCTTGCGATCCACCTGCGCGCGGAAGCGCGCCGCCTGGTCCTCCGGGTCGTTGAGCTCGGAGAAGCCGTTGGCCAGCTCGCGGCCGGCGACGAAGAACTCAAAGCGGTCGGTCAGGAAGGGATCGGCATCGCTGGCGCGCGAGAGCGGGGAAACTTCCGCCGGATAGGCGTACACGAACGTCGGGTCCAGCAGCGTGTGCTCGACCGTCTGGTCGAAGATCTCCACCTGCAGCTTGCCCGCGCCGTCGTGCAGCTGGTACTTGGCACCCAGCTGGTCGAGCCAGGCTCGCAGGTACGCCACGTCGCGCAGCCGGGATGCATCGAAGCCCGGGTTGTGCTGCAGGATCGACTCCTCGATCGTGACGCGGCGGAACGGCTGCGCGAGGTCGTAGGGACGGCCCTGGTAGGTCAGCTGGCGCGTGCCGAGGATGTTGTCGGCGATGCGGGTCATCACCTCCTCCAACAGCGTCATCAACTGCCGGTAGTCCGCGTACGCCCAGTACAACTCGAGCATCGTGAACTCGGGGTTGTGGCGCGTGGAGAGCCCCTCGTTGCGGAAATTGCGGTTGATCTCGTAGACGCGCTCAAAGCCGCCCACCACCAGTCGCTTCAGGTACAGCTCCGGCGCGATGCGCAGGTACATCTGCATGTCGAGCGCGTTGTGGTGGGTCACGAACGGCCGCGCCGCGGCGCCGCCGGGGATCGGCTGCATCATGGGTGTCTCCACCTCCATGAAGTCCTTGCCGTCCAGGTAGTCGCGCAGCAGCTTCACCATGCGCGTGCGCGTGCGGAACACCTGCCGCGACTCCTCGTTGACGATGAGGTCCACGTAGCGCTGGCGATAGCGCGTGTCGGTGTCGGAGAGCCCGTGCCACTTGTCCGGCAGCGGGCGCAGTGACTTCACCAGCAAGCGCAGCTGGCTGGCCTTGACCGAGAGCTCCCCGGTGCGCGTGCGAAACAGCACGCCCACGGCTCCCAGCGTATCGCCGACGTCCCAGCCCTTGAACCCATCGTAGGCATCGGGGAGGCTTGCGGCCTGCAGGAACAGCTGTATGCGGCCGCTGCGGTCGGCGATCGTCGCAAAGCTCGCCTTGCCCATGACGCGCTTGGCCATCATGCGGCCGGCGACCGTCACCGGCACCGGGTGGGCCTCCAGCCACGCCGCGTCCTTGTCGGCGTACTGCGCCTGCAGATCGGCGGCCAGGTCCTCGCGCCGGAAGTCGTTGGGGAACGGATTGCCCTGCTCGCGCAGCGCCTGCAGCTTCGCGCGCCGCTCGGCGATCAGCTTGTTCTCGTCGGGGGCCACGGCGCCTTCGGCGGCGCTCGGGTGGGATTCCTGTGTCATGTATTACAGCCCTGCCTTGAGGCTAGCTTCCAAAAACTGATCCAGATCGCCGTCCAGCACGGACTGGGTATTGCCGACCTCGACGTTGGTGCGCAGATCCTTGATGCGGGACTGGTCCAGCACGTAGGAGCGGATCTGGTTGCCCCAGCTCACGTCGGACTTGGAGTCCTCCAGCACCTTGGAGGCGGCGTTGCGCTTGTTGACCTCCAGCTCATAGAGCTTGGCCTTGAGCATCTTCATCGCCGTGGCGCGGTTCTTGTGCTGGCTGCGCTCGTTCTGGCAGGCCACCACGATGCCGGAGGGCATGTGCCGCAGGCGCACCGCCGACTCGGTCTTGTTCACGTGCTGGCCGCCGGCGCCGCTGGAGCGGTAGACGTCCATCTCGATGTCCGCCGGGTTCAGGTCGATGTTGATGTCGTCATCGACCTCCGGTGACACGAAGACCGATGCGAAGGAGGTGTGGCGGCGGTTGCCGGAGTCAAACGGGCTCTTGCGCACCAGGCGGTGCACGCCGATCTCGGTGCGCAGCCAGCCGTACGCGTACTCGCCGTCGAAATGGATCGTGCAGCTCTTGATGCCGGCCACCTCGCCCCCGTTGGCGTCCATGACCTCCACCTTGAAGCCGCGTGCCGCGCCCCAGCGCAGGTACATGCGCATGAGCATGTTGGCCCAGTCCTGGGCCTCCGTGCCACCGGCGCCGGCCTGGATGTCCAGGTACGCGCTGTGCGCGTCCATCTCGCCGCGGAACATGCGCTTGAGCTCCAGCTTGCGCACCTGGGTCTCGATGCCCGGCGCGTCGCGCTCGATCTCCGCCGCGGTGGCGGCATCCTCCTCCGCTTCCGCCATTTCCAGCAGCTCGCTCGCATCGGCAATCGCGGCGCGGGCCCGATCCAGCCCTTCCAGCTCCTGCGCGATGCGGGCGCGTTCGCGGCCCAGCTCCTGCGCCTTGTCTGGCTTGTTCCAGATGTCCGGCGCCTCCAGCTCGAGGGTGACCTCTTCTAGCCGTTCTTTCTTGCTGTCGTATTCAAAGGAACCCCCTGAGCGACTCGATGCGCTCCTGCAGGTCCTTGAGGGTCCGCTTTAACTGGCTGATTTCCAATGGCATATCGGCTGAGAGTCGCTGGCAGGGTTAATCTCCTAGCTTACCAGTTTCGGCCTAGGGCAGGCTTTGGAGATGGTCCACCATCAGCTGCAGGCGCCGCTCGCCGCGGTATTCGTTGATGTCCAGCCGGTAGACCAGCCGGACGTGCCCGCTGGGAGGCTGGGTGACCTCCTCGCTGAGGAAATTAAACGCGATCGCATCGAAGGCCGCCCGCGAGGCCAGCGGGCGCAGCTGCAGCTTCACGTGCTTCTCGCCGACGATGCGGGCCCGCAGCACCTCGAACTCGCCATCGAAGCTGGGCTCGGGGAAGGCCTGCCCCCAGGGGCCGGCATCGCGCAGCAGCTGCGCCGTCGCCAGGGCGATCTGCGACTCCTCCAGCTCCCCGTCGGTGAGGATCGCGTCATCCTCCACCCCCTGCTCCATCCAGCGGCCGACCTCCTGCTCGAAGTGGCGCGCGAAGGTATCCAGCTGCGCCTCGGCGATGGTCAGCCCCGCCGCCATCGCATGGCCACCGAAGCGGGCGATGAGCTCAGGCTCCCGCGTCGCGATCGCATCCAGCACGTCGCGGATGTGCACCCCCGGGATCGAGCGCGCCGAGCCGCGCAGCGAGAGCTCATCCCCGGCTCGCGCGAACGCGATGACGGGCCGGCGCACGCGATCCTTCACGCGGCTGGCCACCAGGCCCACGACGCCCTGGTGCCAGCTCGCATCGAAGATGCACAGGCCTTGGCGGCGCGGTCCGCGACGCGGCAGGTCCAGGCCACGCACGGCGGTGAGCGCCAGCGCCTGCATGTCCGCCTCGATTCGCCGGCGCTCCTGGTTCAGCTCATCCAGCCGGGCCGCGCCCGCGCGGGCCTCGGCCAGGTCCTCGGCGAGCAGGCAGGCGATGCCGATGCTCATGTCGTCCAGGCGCCCGGCGGCGTTCAGGCGCGGCGCCACGGCAAACCCCAGGTCCGTGGCCGTGAGCTCCGCGGGCGAGCGCTTGGCGATCTCCAGTAGCGCGCGGATCCCCGGCACGCAGCGACCCTCGCGGATGCGCTTGAGCCCCTGCGCCACCAGCACGCGGTTGTTGGCATCCAGCGGCACCAGGTCCGCCACCGTCCCCAGCGCCACCAGGTCCAGCAGGTCCGCCACCGGCAGCGCCGCGACGGGCAGCAGCGCGCGGCGCTCCAGCTCCCGGCGCAGCGCGACCATCACGTAGAACGCCACGCCCACGCCGGCCAGGGCACGGCTGCCGAACTGGCTCTCCGGCAGGTTCGGATTGACGATGACATCGGCGGCCGGCAGCGTCTTGCCCGGCAGGTGGTGGTCGGTCACCAGCACCGCGATGCCCAGCTCCCGCGCGCGCGCCACGCCGCTCACGCTGGAGATGCCATTGTCGACGGTCACGATCAGTCGCGGCGCACGCTCCTGCGCGAGCTCCACGATCTCCGGCGTCAGGCCATAGCCGAAGCGGAAACGATCCGGCACGAGAAAGTCGACCTCGGCAAAGCCCCAAGCGCGCAGCGCGCGCAGCAGCAGCGCCGTGCTGGTCGCCCCGTCGGCATCGAAGTCGCCAATCACCACGATCCGCTGCGCGCGGTGCGCGATCAGCAGCTCCGCGGCGGCCGACACGCCCTCCAGGCTGCTGACCGGCAGCAGGCGGTCCAGCGTGAGCTTGAGCTGCGCGGCCTCGCCGATGCCGCGCGAGCCGTAGATCCGCTGCAGCACCGGATTGAGCCCCTGCAGCTGCGGCGCCGCGGCCACGACGACGCGGCGGCGGACGGGCCTCGCGGGCGGCGCGCCGGTCTCGGCGGCGGGCGGCGCAGGCGGCGCCGGGCGGGCGAGCAGTTCGGCAAAACTCTTCATGCCTGCAGCACCTCCCACCACGGCCGGGCGCGGCGCCAGAAGCGCAGGCGATGCGGCGGCTTGAGCAGGAGCCAGTGGGACCCGAGCTTCAGCTGCAGCGAGTCGATGCGCCGCGCCGCCAGCGCGGCCAGCGCGGGCTGCAGCCACTGCTCATCCAGCCGCAGCATCGGCGCATCGCGGCCGCTGCGCGCCGCGGTGCTCACCACCACCACGGTGGCCGCCTGCGACGGTGCAGCCGCCTCGGCCAGTACCGCCTCCAGCGACGCCGGCAACGCCCGGGCCTCCCCGCCGCTGCCGTGCCAGAGGCCGGCGACATAGGCGTCGTCGGCATAGACCTGCGGCAGCGAGTCCAGGCGCTGGCGCAGCGCCAGGGCCGGCGCCGGGCCACCGCCCCACAGCCACAGGGAGGTGACGGCCAGCTGGCCGCGGCGCGCGCGCGCCGGGTTGAGCGGCAGCGCGTGCAGCCACATCTCCAGCTCCGCGCCCAGGCGCCGAAGCACCCCGGCCTGCGGACCGGTCGGCGGCGCCTGCAACAGGTCCGCGCCCAGGAATCGGGCCGGATCCTGGGTCACCGCGTCGGTGGCCGCCAGGCCCTGCAGCACGAAGCCGCCGAACAGCGGCATCAGCTGCAGCCCCGAACCGGCGAACGCCCGCGCGAACTCCCCTGCCAGCTCCTCCAGCTCCGCCGGCTGCAGGCGCAGCAGCCCCGCGGCGTGCAGCCGCAGGTGATCCAGCCCCGCGCTCTGGTGCACGGGGGTCGCCAGCCACGGGTTGGGCAGGCCCTCGGAGGCGAGCGCGAGGCTCGCGATGCGCGCGGGGGGCACGTTAGCCAGCTCCCGCCGCCCGGCCAGCCGCGCGACCTCCTCCCGCCAGCCGCCACGGCCGCTGGCGCGGCTCGCATGGCGCAGCACCGCCTCCAGGCCCGGCAGGCGCGGCAAGGCACGGGCGGCCGTAGCGGAGAACTCGCCCGCGTCCCAGTGAAAGTCGGCCACTACTAGTTGCAGCTGCATGTCGCGTATCGTACCGGTGATGAAACTCAATGAAGATGCCAATCCAGGCATCAACCTGATCCGCGCGTACTCCGCCGAAGGCGTCAGCGTCGGCGCGCAGCGACTGACGCGGCCCTGCCTGATCGCCCCGCAGGCCGTGATCGCCGATTGGGCGGTGGCGGACCTGGACGGGCTGGATGCCGAGAGCCTGGAGCGGCTCTGGCCCCTGGCGCCGCAAGTCGTGCTGCTGGGCACGGGCGCGCGGCAACGCTTCCCGCCGGCGGCGATCCGCGAGGCCTTCGCGCGTCGGCGCATCGCGCTGGAGCCCATGGACCTGGGCGCCGCCTGCCGCACCTACAACGTGCTGGCGCAGGAGGATCGGCAGGTGGTCGCGGCGCTGTTTCCTGACACGGCAGTTACGCGATGACGCACGAGCGGCGCCTGGAGGACCTGGAGATCAAGCTGGCGCACCTGGAGCGCGGCCTGCAGGAAGTCAGCGACGAAGTGGTCCGCCAGCAGCAGCTGATCGAGCGGCTCACCGAGCGCGGCCACCAGCTGCAGGAACGCCTGGCTGCGATGCAGGCCGACAGCGGTGAAGATGCCGCCACGCGCATCGAGAAGCCGCCCCATTACTAGAGGGCGGCGATCTTTATTTCGACTCGTTTTCCCTGTAGCGTTCTGCGCATTACGGGGGAGTCAACACACCATGGATCGTTCACGCCTGTTCGCCGCGGCGGCGCTGCTCTCGCTTGCCGCCGCCCTGACCGCCTGCCAGCCCAAGCCCACGGCGGCCCCGCCCGCCCCCGCCGCCAAGCCAGCCGCCCAGGTCGACGCCGCGCGCCTCGCCGCGGCGGGCACGGACGGCGCCAACTGGCTGTCGACCGGACGCACCTACGATGAGCAGCGCCACAGCCCGCTCAAGCAGGTCAACGCCGACAACGTCGCGCAGCTCGGCCTGGCTTGGCATCACGATCTGGATGCGGTGAACCGCGGCCAGGAGGCCACGCCCATCGTCGTGGACGGCGTGATGTACGTCTCCGCCACGTGGAGCAAGGTGTTCGCGCTGAACGCCAAGACCGGCGAGCAGCTCTGGGCGTACGACCCGAAGGTGCCCGGTGACTGGGGCATAAACGCCTGCTGCGACGTGGTGAACCGCGGCGTCGCCGTGTGGAACGGGAAGGTCTACGTCGGCACGCTCGACGGCCGCCTGGTGGCGCTGGATGCGGCCACCGGCAAGCCGGTCTGGGAGACGCTGACCGTCGACAACACCAAGCGCTACGCGATCTCCGGCGCGCCGCGCGTGGCCAAGGGCAAGGTCTTCATCGGCAACGCCGGCGCCGAGCTGGGCGTGCGCGGCTACCTCTCCGCCTACGATGCGGAGACCGGCAAGATGCTGTGGCGCTTCTATACCGTCCCCGGCGACCCGTCGCAGCCGTTCGAGAGCAAGGCCCTGGAGAGGGCCGCCAAGACCTGGAAGGGCACGTGGTGGACGCAAGGCGGCGGCGGCACCGTCTGGGACGGGATGGCCTATGACGCCGACACCGACCTGCTCTACTTCGGCACCGGCAACGGCACGCCCTGGAACGCGGCCCTGCGCAGTCCCGGCGGCGGCGACAACCTGTTCCTGAGCTCCATCGTCGCGGTCAAGGCAGAGACGGGCGAGTACGTCTGGCACTACCAGACGACGCCGGGGGATGACTGGGACTACGACGCGACCGGCCAGCTGATCCTGGCGCAGCTGAAGATCGGCGATGCGGACCGCAAGGTCATCATGCAGGCCAACAAGAACGGCGTGTTCTACGTGCTGGATCGCGCCACCGGCCAGTACATCTCCGCCAAGCCCTTCGTGGCGACGACCTGGGCCAAGGGCTTCGACCCGAAGAGCGGTCGCCCGATCGTGAACCCGGCAGCGCACTACGGCACGACGGGCAAGACCTTCGTCTCCCAGCCCGGCGCCGCCGGTGGCCACGCCTGGCACGCGATGTCCTACAGCCCGGAGACTGGCCTGGTCTACATCCCGGCGCTGGACCTGCAGATGAGCTACACGCCGGAGAACAATCGCAAGCCGAGCAAGTACACCTTCAACATCGGCTTTGATTTCGCCGCCGGCTCCCTGCCGCAGGTGGCCGCCATCAAGGCCGGCGCCAAGGCCGGCGCCGTGGGCCACCTCTCGGCCTGGGACCCGGTCGCGCAGAAGGAAGTCTGGCGCGCGCAGTACCCGCAGCCCTGGGCGGGCGGCATCCTCTCCACGTCCGGCAACCTGGTATTCCAGGGCACGCCGATGGGCGAGTTCATCACCTACAGCGCGGACAAGGGCACCAAGCTCTGGTCGGCGCCGACGCAGACCGGCATCGTTGCCGCGCCGATCACCTACGAAGTCGACGGCCAGCAGTACGTAGCCATCGAAGTCGGCTACGGCGGTGCGTTCGCGATCGCTGCCGGTGAAGTGGCGCGTGACAAGCACGCACCGTCCAACACGCCGCGCATCCTGGTCTTCGCGCTGGGCGGCAAGGACGCGCTGCCCGCCGACACATTCGTTGCGCTGCCCTTGAATCCGCCGGCCAGCACGGCCGACATGGCGCTGGTGGACAAGGGCTTCCACCTCTACCACCCGTACTGCAGCAACTGCCACGGCGACGCAGCGGTCAGCGGCAGCTTCATCCCGGACCTGCAGCACTCCCCGGTGCTGTCGGATGCGGCCGTTTGGGAGAGCATCGTGCTGGGCGGGGCGCGCAAAGAGCGCGGCATGGTGAGCTTCGCCGAGGAGCTCAAGAAAGAGGACGCGGAGGCCGTGCGGGCCTACGTCATCTACCGCGCGAACCAGACGCTCGCGGAGCAGAAGGCCGCCAAGCCGGTCGGCTGACCCCGGGGCCGCCCTCCCCGGGCCGGCCTGCCGGCCCGGGATTTGCGCCGCGACCTTGCGCCCACGGCACGCTCCTGCGGCCGGCCAGCCGCCGGATCCGCGGATGCGAAAGCACGGCCGCGCGCCAGCGGCTAGACTAGCCGGCTCCAAACCAACGCGGAGTCCGCATGCGTCGCAATGCTTTTTTACTCGTGGTGTCCTGCCTTGTCCTCGCCAGCTGTGCTGAGGCTGCCCAGCAGGCCCCGAAGACCGAAGAAGACAAGACCCTCTACAACCTCGGCGTCATGCTGAGCCGCAGCATCCAGTCGTTCAACTTCAGCGCCAAGGAGCTGGAGATGGTCAAGGCCGGCCTGGCCGATGGCGCCCAGGACAAGGCTTCCACGGACGAGCTGGAGAAGTACGTGCCCAAGCTGCAGGAGCTGCAGCAAAAGCGCGTGGCCGAAGCGGCGACGAAGGAGAAGGCCGCCGGGGCCGCCTACCTCGCCAAGGCTGCCACCGAGAAGGATGCCACCAAGACCGCCAGCGGCCTGGTGATCAAGACGGTCAAGGCCGGCACGGGCGCGAGCCCCACCGCCAACGACCAGGTCAAGGTCAACTACGAAGGCCGCTTCGTGGACGGCAAGGTCTTCGACAGCTCGATCAAGCGCAACGAGCCGGCGACGTTCCCGCTCAACGGCGTGATCCCGTGCTGGACGGAGGCCGTGCAGCTGCTGAAGGTCGGCGGCAAGGCGCAGATCATCTGCCCGCCGGAGCTGGCCTACGGTGACGAGGGACGCCCGCCGCAGATGCGGGGTGGCGCAACCCTGGTGTTCGACATCGAGCTGCTGGAGATCGGCAAGGCCGACGCCGCTGCCGCTGCCGCTGCCCCGCCGGCGCCCAACCACCCGTAAGGGCCTGGCGCCGGGCCGCAAGGCCCAGGACCCCCGCGGCGTCCTGCGCAGCGGGGGTTTTTTATTGCCTGAACGTCGTGCCTGCCCTGCCGTACCGCGCGAGGGCGCGCACGGCGGCGACGCCGCGAGGCGCAGCGGGCGGGATCGGCGAGCAACGGGAGGATCGGGGAGGGAAGGAACGGGTGGGCTTTATTCAAGCCCACCGAAAGAAGACACAGGGAGAGAAGTCGTTGTTCTTCAACCAACCAGCCATTCGAAGCTGACAGGCTCGAACAAATGGCAAACCGGTTTTTGTTGTTTTTTTATCGACTCGATTCTTGCTTTTGTTGGGACCGTTCCTAACTTCGCTGCAGCCTGTGTCTTCTTGCGGTGAGCCTGCTCTTTTCCCCCCGGCAGGTACCGGCCGGTTTATCTCCGGCGAGGCAGATCAAACCATGACAGATCAGGACTGACAAGATTTTTTTACGAGCCGCGAGCGTCTCGATTATGTCCTTATCGAATCGTTCCGTGGCGTCTCGGAAGCAGGGCTAATTACCGCCAAAATGGATCTTTTTGTAGCCGGACTCTTGGCGCTGCAACGGGTGTTGTTCCCCAGGCAGCCGGGGCACGGCCGATCAGGCCATTCCACCCAGCAGCGGCACGAACGCGACCGGCCCCAGGACCTCGCGATGGATGCCGCTCTCGCGGCGCGTGAGCCGGATCAGCTGCTGTTGCCCTTCCGGCCCGACGGGCACGATCAGCCGTCCGCCCGGCGCCAACTGTTGCACGAGGGCCTCAGGCATCGTGAGCGGCGCGGCCGCCGCGATGATGCCGTCGAACGGGGCCTGCGTCGGCCAGCCCTTCATGCCGTCGCCGTGGCGAAAGCGCACGTTGCGGATCTCCAGCTCCTTGGCCCGCTCCTTGGCCTTCAGCAGCAGCGGCTCCACGCGCTCGATCGAGAAGATCTTCTCGGCAAAGGGCGCGAGCATGGCCGTCTGGTAGCCGCAGCCGGTGCCGATCTCCAGCACCTTGCCCAGCGGGCCGCCAGCCAGCAGGGCCTCGGTCATCCGCGCCACGATGAACGGCTGGGAGATGGTCTGGCCCCAGCCGATCGGCAGGGCCGTGTCCTCGTAGGCGCGGCTGGACAGCGCCTCGTCGACGAAGATGTGGCGTGGCAGCACGCGCACGCGCTCCAGCACCCGCAGGTCCGTAATGCCCTGCTCGCGCAGGCGCTGCACCAGGCGGTCCCGGGTGCGGGCAGAGGTCATGCCGATGCCGGTATGGCTTATGGGTCGGTTCATCAGTTGAGCGGTTTGAGCCAGCGGCTAACGGTATCGAGCGCCGAGTGGCGCGTAAGGTCGACCTGCAGCGGCGTCACGGACACGTAGCCGCGGGCGATGGCATCGAAGTCCGTGCCCTCCCCCGCGTCCTGCCCCTCGCCGGCCGGCCCGATCCAGTACATGCGCCGGCCCCGCGGATCCTCGATCGGGATGCTCGGCTCGGAGCGGTGGCGGCCCCCCAGGCGCGTGGCCACGATGCCCTTGATCTGCTCAAACGGCAGGTCCGGAATGTTCACGTTGAGCGTAAAGCCCCGCTCCAGGGGCGCCTGCGCCAGGCGCGTCACCAGGTCGTGCGCAATGCGCGCCGCGCTGTCGAAGTGGCGCGGGCCGCCGGCCTCGGTGCACAGCGAGAAGGCCACGGTGGGCAGCCCCAGGAAGCGGCCCTCGATCGCGGCGGCCACGGTACCGGAGTACAGCGTGTCGTCCCCCAGGTTCGCCCCGTCGTTGATGCCCGCGCAGACGATGTCGAACTCGAAGTCGAAGTAGCCGGAGATCGCCAGGTGCACGCAGTCGGTCGGCGTACCGCCGGCCACGTAGTGCACGCCCGGCTCGGACTCGAACACGCGAAGCGGCACGTCCAGCGTCAAGGAGTTGCTGGCGCCGCTGCGGTTACGGTCGGGCGCAACGACAGTCGTACGGCCCAAGGGTCGCAGGGCGTCGTTGAGCCGCACGATACCCTCGGCGCGGTAGCCGTCGTCGTTGCTTACAAGGATCTTCATGGAGAGACTAAGCCAAAGGATCGAGAGCTAAATATACTAAAAAACTCAGCGCTCTAAGGCCTCATGAACAGTCCGGGAGGACGCAGCGGATGGCGACGGGTGACGGGGAGGACAGACGTGATGCGGAACTGGCGTTGTTTCGCGAGGCCATGCGCGGCGTGCGGCGCCTGGGACTGGAGGCCCGGCATGCGCCCGCCAAGCCGTTGCCGCGCCCGCGTGCGCGCTTTACCCGCGCCGATCGCCTCGCCGTGCTCGCCGAGAGCCTGGCGGACCTGCGCCAGCCTCTGGCGCCGGTGGTGGAAAGCGGCGAGGAGCTGCTGTACCGGCGCGACGGCGTGCCGGAGCAGGTGTTTCGCCGCCTGCGCAGCGGCCAGTACCGCGTGGAGGCGGAGCTGGACCTGCACGGGCTGACCGTGCTGCAGGCCGAGGCCGAGCTGGCCGCCTTCCTGGGCGAGGCCCTCACGCGGGAGCTGCGGGTGCTGCGCATCGTGCACGGCAAGGGATTGCGCTCCGGCAACCGCGGCCCGGTGCTGAAGATCCTGGTCAACGGCTACCTGCAGCGCGTCGATGCGGTGCTCGCGTTTGCCAGTGCCCGGGAGGTGGACGGCGGCGCCGGTGCCGCACTGGTGCTGCTGGCCAACCGGCGCCGCAGCGGTACTCGCTGAGCGCCCCGGTCGCCGCCAACAGCGGCGGCCGCGCGGCACGGTGGGCGTGCGAGCCCCCTCGCCCGGGCTTCAGGTCGAGGGCGCCGCGATCCGCTCAATCAGCACGGTGGCCAGCGCCGCCAGCCCCTCGGCCCGGCCGATGAACCCCAGGTACTCGGTGGTCGTGGCCTTGAGGTTCACGCCCGTCGCCTCCAGCCCCAGCAGCCGCGCCACGTTCTCGCGGATGGCCTCGCGATGGGCCGAGATCCGCGGCGCCTGCGCCAGCAGCGTCAGGTCCACGTTGCCCACGACGTAGCCGTGCTGCCTCAGCATCTCCCGCACCGCCGTGACGAAGCGCTCGCTCGCCACGCCCTTCCAGCGCAGGTCGGTATCCGGGAAGTGCTGGCCGATGTCCCCCAGCCCCGCCGCCCCCAGCAGCGCGTCGCACAGCGCATGCAGGATCACGTCCCCGTCCGAGTGCGCCACCACGCCGTGGGAGTGCGCGATGCGCACGCCGCCCAGCGCCACGCTGTCGCCGGGCCCGAAGGCATGTGCGTCAAACCCCGTACCTACGCGGATGTTCACGTGTGTTGCTCCCGGCTGCGCAGGATGACCTCGGCCAGCGCCAGGTCCTCTGCAGTGGTGACCTTGATGTTCTGCAACGAACCCTCCACGAGCACCGGCGCATGGCCGGCCAGCTCCATGGCCTGGGCTTCGTCGGTGGGTTGCTCGCCGCGCTGCGCCGCGCGCTCCAGCGCCTGCGCCAGGGCGCCGTGGCGGAACATCTGCGGTGTGAGCGCCCGCCACAGGCCCGCGCGCGGCACGGTGGCGGCAACCTCCCCGCCGGCGCCGGCGCGCTTGAGGGTATCGGCCAGCGGTACGGCCAGCAGCCCGCCGACCGGATGCAGCGCAAGATGCTCCACCAGGCGATCCAGCTCCGCCCCCGAGAGGCAGGGTCGGGCCGCGTCGTGCACCAGGACCCAGTCCTGCGGCTGCGCGCCCAGCGCGGCCAGGCCGCGCAACACCGAGTCGCAGCGCTCCGCCCCGCCCCGCGTCGCGCGCACCCGGCCGCAGGCGCCCTGCGGCGCAATCGCCGGCCAGTACGTATCCTCCGCCGCGAGCGCCACCATGATGCCCTGGCAGCGCGGATCGGCGACGAAGGGGGCCAGGGCCCATTGGATCACGGTGCGGCCGCCCAGCGGGGCGTACTGCTTGGGCAGCGAGGCGCCAAAGCGCCGGCCTGCACCGGCCGCCGGCATGACCACCCAGTACTGCATGGGCACTAGCGCGACGCAGTTCGCGTCGGGTTGCTGCCGGCGGGGGTGGCGGCGGGCGCCGGCGTGCCGGGCGGCACGGGCTTGGCCGGCAGCGCGCCGGGCTGCGGCGGCACGACCTGGAAGTACGTCTCGTTGCCGGCCACCATGCCCAGGTCGCTGCGCGCGCGCTCCTCCAGGGCCGCAAAGCCCTGCTTGAGGTCGCGCACCTCCTCCGCCAGCTGCCGGTTGCGATCCGCCAGGTGCACGTTCTCCGCGCGCTGCGTGGCCACCGCCTCACGCAGCCGGGCCACCTCGCGCACGCCGTCGTTGGAGATCCACAGGCGGTACTGCGTGCCGAGCACGACCAGCAGCAGCACGACGGAGAGCCATTTCATGGGCGCCAGCCTAGCAGAGACCCTACGCGCACGGCGCCTGCCTCAAAGTTCGAACGGGAAGGCGGAGCGGCCCGCGTAGGTCGCCTTGGCGCCCAGCGCGGCCTCGATGCGCAGCAGCTGGTTGTACTTGGCGACGCGATCCGAGCGCGACATCGAACCGGTCTTGATCTGCGTGGAGGCAGTCGCGACGGCAATGTCGGCGATCGTGTGGTCCTCGGTCTCCCCGGACCGGTGCGAGACGATCGACGCGTAGCCCGCCTTCTCGGCCATCTCGATGGCCTCCAGCGTCTCGGTGAGCGTGCCGATCTGGTTTACCTTGATGAGGATCGCGTTGGCGATGTGCTTGGCGATGCCCTCGGAGAAGATCTTGGTGTTGGTGACGAACAGGTCGTCTCCCACCAGCTGCACCCGCTTGCCCAGCGCCTGGGTCAGCAGCGCCCAGCCCCCCCCAGTCGCCCTCGCTCATGCCGTCCTCGATCGTGATGATCGGGTAGCGCCCGACCAGGTCCGCCAGGTACGCCGTGAAGCCGGCCGAGTCAAAGCTGCGGCCCTCCCCCTCCAGCACGTACTTGCCGCCCTTGTAGAACTCGCTGCTGGCCACGTCCAGGCCCAGGTAGATGTCCTTGCCGAGCTTGTAGCCGGCGCGCTCCACCGCCTCGATGATCGTCTCCAGCGCCGCCTCGTTGGACGGCAGGTTCGGGGCGAAGCCGCCCTCATCGCCCACCGAGGTCGCGAGCCCGCGATCGTGCAGGATCTTCTTGAGCGTGTGGAAGATCTCCGCGCCGTAGCGCAGCGCCTCCGACAGCGAAGGCGCGCCGACGGGGAGGATCATGAACTCCTGCACGTCCAGGCTGTTGTCGGCATGCGCGCCGCCATTGATGATGTTCATCATCGGCACGGGCATCACGGGTGCGCGCGACTTGTCGCTGCCGAGCGTGGCCAGGTGCCGGAAGAGCGGCGCGCGCTGCTCCGCCGCGGCCGCGTGGGCCGCCGCCAGGGAGATGGCCAGCAGCGAGTTGGCGCCCAGCTTGCCCTTGTTGTCGGTGCCGTCCAGATCGATCATGCGCTGGTCGATCTGGCGCTGCTCGCGCGGATCCAGGCCCAGCACGGCCGCCTTGAGCACGCCGTTGACGTTGGCTACGGCGTTGCGCACGCCCTTGCCCAGGTAGCGCGTCTTGTCCCCGTCACGCAGCTCCACTGCCTCCCGCGTGCCCGTGGAGGCGCCGGACGGGACGGCGGCACGGCCCATGCTGCCGGAGTCCAGGTGCACTTCGGCCTCCACCGTGGGGTTGCCGCGCGAATCGATAATTTCTCGGCCGACGACATCGACGATGCGACTCATGACAGGGATTCCTCGAAGGGCTTGGATTTGACGACCCGATCCAGTTCACACAGGGTCGCTAGCAGCGATTCCATCTGCTGCAGCGGCCAGGCATTGGGGCCATCCGACAGCGCCTGCGCCGGATCCGGATGGGTTTCCATGAACACGCCGGCAACACCCGCGGCAACCGCCGCCCGCGCGAGCACGGGCACGAACTCGCGCTGCCCGCCCGAGGAGGCGCCCTGCCCGCCGGGCAGCTGCACCGAGTGCGTGGCGTCGAACACCACGGGGCAGCCGGTGGCACGCATCACGGGCAGGGCCCGCATGTCGGAGACCAGGTTGTTGTAGCCGAAGGTAAAGCCGCGCTCGCAGACCAGGATCTGCTCGTTGCCGGTGGAGCGCGCCTTGTCGACGACGTTCTGCATCTCCCAGGGCGAGAGGAACTGGCCCTTCTTGATGTTGACCGCCTTGCCGGCGGAGCACGCGGCGAGGATGAAATTGGTCTGGCGGCACAGGAACGCGGGCGTCTGCAGCACATCGACGACGGCCGCCACCTCGTTGAAGGGCGTGTCCTCGTGCACGTCGGTGAGCACGGGCACCCGGAACGTGTCGCGCACGTGCTCCAGGATCTTCAGGCCCTCCGCCATCCCCGGTCCCCGGTAGCTCTTGGCCGAGGAACGGTTGGCCTTGTCGAAGGAAGCCTTGAACACGTAGGGAATGCCCAGGCGCCCGGTGATCTCCACCATGCGCCCGGCGATCTCCTCCACCAGCGCGCGGCTCTCGATGACGCAGGGGCCTGCGATCAGGAACAGCGGCTGGTCGTTGCCGACCTGCAGGCCGGCAAGCTTCATGCGGCGCCTGCCGCCGCCGGCAACCGCGCCCCGCGCGCGGCCCGGGCCGCGCGCACAAAGCCCGTGAAGAGCGCATGCCCGTCACGCGGATTGGAGGTGAACTCCGGGTGGAACTGCGTGGCCAGGAACCAGGGATGCCCCGGCAGCTCCACGATCTCCACCAGGCCGTCCTTGGAGAAGCCGGAGAAGCGCAGGCCGGCCTGCCGGAACTGCTCCAGGTAGTTGTTGTTGAACTCGTAGCGGTGGCGGTGGCGCTCCTTGATGAGCTCCGCGCCGTACAGCTGGCGGGCGATGGAGCCGTCCTCCAGCCGCACCTCCTGCGCACCCAGGCGCATCGTGCCGCCCAGGTCCGAGCCCTCGGAGCGCTGCTGCACGCCCTGCGACTGATCCTGCCACTCGGTGATCATCGCGATGACCGGATGGGTGCTGGCGCGGTTGAACTCGGTACTGTTGGCGTCCTGTAACCCCAGCACGTTGCGGCCGTACTCGATGATCGCCAGCTGCATCCCCAGGCAGATGCCCAGGTAGGGGATGCCGCGCTCGCGCGCGAAACGCACCGCGGAGATCTTGCCCTCGATGCCACGCTCGCCGAATCCACCGGGGACGAGGATCGCATCCATGCCCTCCAGGCAGCCCGTGCCGTGCTCCTCGACGTCCGTGGACTCGATGAAGTGCATGTTGACGCGCGTACGGGACTTGATGCCGCCGTGCATCACCGCCTCGTTCAGCGAGATGTAGGAGTCGCGACTCTGCACGTACTTGCCGACCATGGCGATGTCGACCGTGCGTTCCGGATTGGCCTTGGCCTCCACTACCCGGCGCCACTCGGCCAGGTCGGTCGGGCGGGCCTGCAGGCCCAGGCGCTCGATCACGATCTCATCCAGGTGCTGCTCGTGCAGGGCCTGGGGGATCTTGTAGATGTCGTCCAGGTCCACCGCGCTGATGACGGCGCGCTCCTCGACGTTGGTGAACAGCGCGATCTTGCGGCGCTGCTCATCCGGCAGCGGATCCTTGGAGC
Organism: uncultured Pseudomonadota bacterium; assembly: GCA_903868595.1. GTDB lineage: Bacteria > Pseudomonadota > Gammaproteobacteria > Steroidobacterales > Steroidobacteraceae > ZC4RG30. The sequence continues at coordinate 47,381 of CAIPVV010000050.1, read as the reverse complement.
GGCACAGCAGGATGTCCGGCTGGATGCCGATGCCGCGCAGTTCCTTGACGGAGTGCTGCGTCGGCTTGGTCTTGATCTCCGAGGCGCCCACCGTGGGAACCAGCGTGAGGTGCATGTAGACCACGGCGTTGCGACCGAGCTCCACGCCCATCTGGCGGATCGCCTCCAGGAACGGCAGCGACTCGATGTCGCCCACCGTGCCGCCGATCTCCACCATGCACACGTCGGCATCGCCGGCACCCATCTTGATGCTGCGCTTGATCTCGTCGGTGATGTGCGGGATGACCTGCACCGTGGCGCCCAGGTAGTCGCCGCGGCGCTCCTTGGCGATGACGCGCTCGTAGATGCGCCCCGTGGTGAAGTTGCTGTGCCGACCCGTGGTCGTGCGAATGAAGCGCTCGTAGTGGCCCAGGTCCAGGTCCGCCTCGGTGCCGTCGTCGGTCACGAAGACTTCACCGTGCTGGAACGGACTCATCGTGCCCGGATCAACATTGATGTACGGATCGAGCTTGACCATCGATACCCGAAGCCCGCGAGCCTCGAGGATGGCGCCTAGCGATGCGGCGGCGATGCCTTTCCCCAAAGAGGAAACCACGCCGCCGGTGACGAATACATATCGGGTCATTTGGGAAGCACCGCCGATGCAGAAAAAAGGCCGCAGGCGCGGACCGTCGCGACGGGCGGATAGTCTAGCGAAACATCACTGTGGCTGCCAGATGAAACGACCGCGTTGGGTATCGAAACCATCCGGCTGAAGTTCCGCGGCGATCCACAGGTCGCCAATGGCCAGCAAGCGCGCCTCCTGCGCTTTGCCTACCGCGCTGGGCGCGCACACGAAGGGCACGCGCGCGCGCTGCCACGCCGGAATGCCTGCCTCGCGCAACAGCGACTTGACATCGCGGTGACCGGCAGGCCCCGCTACGCGCTCGCCGCCCAGTCGATACGTCAGCAGCAACTGCGCGGGCAGCCGCGCCAGGTCCACGTCGCCCCAGGGATCCGACTTCAGCGCCAGCGTCCCGCCGCCGGCCAGCACCAGGCGCCGGTGGCTGCGCCAGGTCCAGTGCTGGGGCGCGGGCGGCGGCGGCGCCTGCGTCACCGCCTGCACGCAGAGCCGGCCGGCGTGACGGCGCACCTGCACGCTGCCCCACTGCACGCGGGGCGTCGCGTCCTCGCGAAGGTCAATGAGCCGCAGCAGCTCCGCGAGCCGCCGCTCATCCGGCACCGCGTAGCCCTGCCCCGTGATCCAGGCGCGCAGCGCCGCCTGCTGGCGGGCCGGCGCCCAGCGGCGCAGGACCGTCAAGGCCAGGTCCGGCCCGTCCGCCGCCGCGTCGGCATCCCGCTGGGCCTGGCCGCGCGCGCTCGCATCGGCCTGGGCGGCATGGCGCGCCGAGCGCGCCACGGTCTGCGCGGCGGCCGGCCAGCGCGCCAGCAGCGGCGGCAGGACCTGCGAGCGCAGGTAGTTGCGGTCAAAGCGCGTCTGCGCGTTGCTGGGATCCTCGATCCATCGAAGGCCGCGCGCCGCCAGGTACGCGCGCAGGCTGGCACCGGAGACGGGCAACAACGGGCGCAGCAGCTCCCCGGCGCCCAGCGCCGCGCGCTCGGCCATGCCCGCCAGGCCCGCCAGGCCGCCGCCGCGCAGCAGTTGCAACAGCACCGTCTCCAGCTGGTCCTCGGCGTGCTGCGCCGTGAGCAGGACCTCCCCGGGCCGCAGCGCCGCCGCCAGCAGCCGATAGCGTGCCTCGCGCGCTGCCTCCTCCACCGAACGCCCGGCGAGGGAACCCACGCGCGCGTCGCGCACGCTCAGCGGCACGCCGAGCGCCTGGCACAGGCGGCGGCACTGGGCCCGAAATGCCATGGAGGCGGCCTGCAGGTGGTGGTCGACGTGCACGGCGCGCAGGGCCAGGCGCAGCGGCGGACGGGGGCTGTCGCGCAGGGCCTGCAAGGCGGCCAGCAGCGCGGTGGAATCAGCGCCGCCGGAGAGGGCTACGCAGAGCCTTAGGGGTTGGGGGGCGGCCGGCAGCAGCGCCTTCAGGCGCTGCGCCAGCCACGGCGCGTCAAAGCACCGGGGCGGTGCCGGGAAGGCGGGGCCGGACATGCCGCCCGCGCGGTCAGGCCTTGCTGTCGGTAAAGACACCGAAGCCGGCAATGCGCGTCTGGCGCTCGGCCACCAGCGCCTCCGGCGTCAGCGCGCAGAGGGTTTCCAGGTGGCGAAGCAGCGAGGCCTTCACGTCGGCCGCCGCCGCCTCCGGATTGCGGTGCGCGCCGCCCAGCGGCTCCCTGAGCACCTCATCCACCAGGCCGAGCTTGGCCAGGCGATCGGCGGTGAGGCCCATCGCATCGGCCGCGGCCTCCTTCTTGTCGGCACTCTTCCACAGGATGGAGGCGCAGCCTTCCGGCGAGATCACCGAGTAGACCGAATACTGCAGCATCACCAGGCGATCGCACACGCCGATGGCCAACGCACCACCGGAGCCGCCCTCGCCGATCACCACGCTCACGATCGGCACGCGCAGCAACGCCATCTCGAAGAGGTTGCGGGCGATGGCCTCGCTCTGGCCACGCTCCTCGCTGCTCACGCCGGGGTAGGCACCGGGCGTGTCGATGAAGGTCACGATCGGCATGCCGAAGCGCTCGGCCATCTTCATCAGGCGCAGTGCCTTGCGGTAGCCCTCGGGCTTGGGCATGCCGTAGTTGCGACGTACGCGCTCCTTCGTGTCGCGGCCCTTCTGCTGGCCGATCACCATGATCGCTCGGCCGTCCAGGCGCGCAATGCCGCCCACGATGGCCAGGTCGTCGCCAAACATGCGATCCCCGTGCAGCTCGTTGAAATCGCTGCACAGCATGTTCACGTAGTCCAGCGTATAGGGGCGCTGCGGGTGGCGCGCCAGCTGGGTGATCTGCCAGGGGGTAAGCTGGGCGAAGATCGTGGTGGTGAGCTGCCGGCTCTTGGCCCGCAGGCGCCCGATCTCGTCCTGGATGTTGACCTCCGAATCGGAAGTCACATGGCCCAGCTCCTCGATCTTGGCTTCGAGTTCGGCGATCGGCTGTTCGAAATCCAGGAAATTGACGGCCATGGAGGGCTAGGTCCCCAGTCTTGTAGAGCGCGAGAGGTTACGGGCCGGGACTACCGGCGCGCAAGCTTGCGCCCGCCGGGACGTCGTAGAGCAGCTGCAGGCCGTCCGGGCCGACCAGGGACTCCAGTTTTTCGATCAATTCGGCCCCCGGTCGCACGCTCCAGGCGGCCCCCAGGGCCACAAGGCAGCGGGCGTCCGGCCGCTGGTAGCGGATCAGCACCTCGCAGTCGCCCGGCCGCGCCGGGGCCAGCAGCTCCGCCAGCCGCGCCGCGATCCCCTGGGGATCCTGGCCAGCCCGCGCGGGCCAGCGCAGCACGAGGCGCCGCGCCTGGCTCTCGCGCACTGCGTCCAGCGAGAGGATGCGCTTGCCGGCGATACGCCAGGCATCGCTGAACTCATCGAAGCGCAGGTTCCCCTCCACCAGCACCAGGGCGTCCTTGACCACCAGGTCCTTGTACTGATTCCAGACGTCCTCGAACAGGGACACCTCGATGCGGCCCGTGCGGTCATCCAGGATGAAGCTGGTGCGGTTGCCCCGCTTGCGCAGCTCCAGCACCAGGCCCGCCGCCGTGACCACGCGGCCACCGAAGAAGCGGTTGCCCTCGCCGGCCGCCGGCGGGCGCTCGCTCGCGAAGTCCGCCAGGCGCCCCGACACCAGCCGCGGCAGCTCCTTCTCGAAGCGGGAGATCGGATGGCCGGTGAGGTAGAGCCCCAGCGTCTCGCGCTCGCCGGCGAGGCGCAGCATTTCGCTCCATTCCGGCAGCTGCGGCTGGCTGCGGGCCGCACTGGCCTCAGCGCGCGGCGGCGCGGCCAGCGCCACGCCAAAGAAATCCACCTGCCCGGCATCGCGCGCGCGCGCGGCCTGCTCGCCGGCCTGCATCGCCGCGCCCAGGTGGGCCATGAGCGTCGCGCGGTTGCTGCCCAGGCGATCGAGGCTGCCGGCGCGGATCAGCGCCTCCAGCACCCGGCGGTTGAGCTTGCTCAGGTCCAGCCGGCGGCACAGGTCCTCCAGGTCCCGGAACGGACCGTGCGCCGTGCGCTCGGCCACCAGCGCCTCCACCGCCCCCTCGCCCACGCCGCGGATCGCGCCCAGCCCGTAGCGGATGGTCTTCAGGTCCGCGACCGTGAAGGCGTGCAGCGAGGCGTTCACGTCCGGCGGCAGGATCGTGAGACCGATGTTGTTGCACTCATCGATCAGCGTCACGACCTTGTCGGTGTGGTCGATGTCGGAGGAGAGCACTGCGGCCATGAAGGCCGCCGGATAGTGGGCCTTGAGCCAGGCGGTCTGGTAGGAGAGCAGCGCGTAGGCGGCGGAGTGCGACTTGTTGAAGCCGTAGCCGGCGAACTTCTCGATCAGGTCGAAGATCCACGCCGCCCGGCCCGCCTCCACGCCGCGCTCCACGGCGCCATCGACGAAGCCCGCGCGCTGCTTGGCCATCTCCTCCGGCTTCTTCTTGCCCATCGCGCGGCGCAGCAGGTCCGCCCCGCCGAGCGTATAGCCGGAGAGCACCTGCGCGATCTGCATGACCTGCTCCTGGTAGAGGATCACGCCATAGGTCGGCTCCAGGACCCCCTGCAGCTTGGGGTGCAGGTAGTCGATCGCGGTTCCCGCGGGGCTGTGCTTGCGGGTGATGAAGTCATCCACCATGCCCGACTGCAGCGGGCCCGGGCGAAACAGCGCCACCAGCGCAACCACGTCATCGAAGCGATCCGGCTTCAGGCGCCGGATCAGGTCCTTCATGCCGCGCGATTCCAGCTGGAACACCGCGGTGGTGCGTCCGGACTTGAGCAGCGCGTAGGTCGCCTGGTCGTCCATCGGCAAGGCGTTCATGTCCAGGGGCGGCTCGCCGCGCGCCGCGCGCAGCCCATCGATGATCCGCACCGCACGGTCGATGATGGTCAGCGTGCGCAGGCCCAGGAAGTCGAACTTCACCAGGCCCGCCGCCTCCACGTCGTCCTTGTCGAACTGCGTGACCACGCTCTGGCTGCCGGCTTCGCGGAACAGCGGCGTGAAGTCGGTGAGCACCGAGGGCGCGATGACCACGCCGCCGGCGTGCGTACCGGCGTTGCGGGTGAGCCCCTCCAGCGCCCGCGCGAGGTCGATGAGGTTGCGCACCTCCTCGTCCGTTTCGTAGAGGCGCTTGAGCTCCGGCTCCTTGGTGAGCGCATCATCCAGCGTGATACCCAGCTCGAACGGGATGAGCTTGGCGATCTTGTCCACGAAGCCATAGGCGTGGCCCAGCACGCGCCCCACGTCGCGCACCACCGCCTTGGCCGCCATCGTGCCGTAGGTGATGATCTGGGAGACGCGCTCGCGGCCGTACTTGTCGGCTACGTAGGCGATGACCCGGTCGCGTCCCTCCATGCAGAAGTCGACGTCGAAGTCGGGCATCGAGACGCGCTCGGGATTCAGGAAGCGCTCGAACAGCAGCTCGTGTTCCAGCGGGTCCAGGTCCGTGATGCCCAGCACATACGCCACCAGGGATCCAGCGCCGGAACCGCGGCCCGGGCCCACCGGCACGCCGTTGTTGCGCGACCAGGCGATGAAGTCGGCGACGATGAGGAAGTAGCCGGCAAACCCCATCGAGCAGATGACGTCCAGCTCGCGCTGCAGGCGGGCGTCGTAGAGCGAACGGCGCTCCTCGGTGAGCCACTCGGCCGGGTGCGTGGCCCAGCGGGCGTGCAGCCCGGTCACGGAAATCGTGCGGATGTGCTCCTCGGCGCTCTCGCCGGAGGGCACGGGGAACTGCGGCAGGCGGCTCTCGCCCAGGCGCAGCGGCAGGCTCAGGCGCCGCGCGATGGCCACGCTGTTGGCGATCGCCTCCGGCACGTCGGCAAACAGGGCCACCATCTCCGCCGGGCTACGCAGGTACTGCTCGCGCGTGTACTTGCGGCGCCGCGCCGGGTCCGCCAGCTGCGTGCCGTCGTGGATGCAGACGCGCGCCTCGTGCGCCTCGAAGTCCGATTGGGCGAGGAAGCGCACGTCGTTGGTGGCCACCACCGGCACGCCGCATTCGCTGGCCAGCGCGATCGCGGCCGGCACGTAGCTGCCCTCCCCGGCGCGCCCGACGCGCTGCAGCTCCAGGTAGTAGCGATCACCGAACAGCGCGCGCCAGTGCTCCAGGTGCCGGCGTGCCTCGGCCGGCCGGCCGACGAGCAGGCAGCGGCCGACATCGCCGTCCATCGCGCCGGAGAGCGCGATGAGCCCGGCCCCGGTACCGGGCGCAAGCCAGCTGCGCTCGATGAGCGGCGTGTCGCGGCGCTGGCCTTCCAGGTAGCCGCGGCTCACCAGGCGCGAGAGGTTCAGGTACCCGACCTCGTTTTGGCAGAGCAGCGTCAGCCGCGCGGGCGCCTCGCGCTCCAGCGGATCGGCCAGCCACAAGTCCACGCCGATCAGGGGCTTGACCCCCTTGGCGATGCCGGCGCGATAGAACTTCACCATCGCGAAGAGATTCGACTCATCGGTGAGCGCCACGGCGGGCATGCCGGCCTGGACCACGGCGTCCATGAGTTCCGGCATCCGCACGACGCTGTCGACGAGGGAGTACTCGGTATGAAGTCTTAGATGAACAAAAGTCTCTGACACGTTGATTTATTTAGACTTAAGCTCAAGAATAATTTGGCGGACAGGCGCAAAGGAGCCGCGGTGTATCGGCGACGGGCCGTGCTGCCGGAGCGCCTGCAAGTGTACGGGCGTAGGGTAACCCTTGTGCTCGGCCAGGCGATATCCCGGATAGATGCCGGCCAGGGATTGCAGGAGCGCATCGCGCTGCGTCTTGGCCAGGATCGAGGCCGCGCTGATGGCCGCGATGCTCGCATCGCCGCGCACGATCGCCTCGCAGCTGCCGCACAGGTCCGCCAGCTGCGGCAGCCGGTTGCCATCCACCTGCACGTGCGCCGCGCGCAGTGGCAGGCCCAGCAGCGCGCGACGCATCGCCAGGTGCGTCGCCTGCAGGATGTTGAGGCTGTCGATCTCGGCCGGATCCGCCCAGGCCACCGACCAGGCGAGCGCCTGCGCGCGGATCTGCAGCGCCAGCGCGGCACGCGCCGGTTCGGAGAGCTGCTTGGAGTCGCGCAGCCCCGGGATCGGCCGCGCCGGATCCAGGATCACCGCCGCGGCGAACACCGGGCCGGCCAGCGGTCCCCGGCCGGCCTCATCGACTCCGGCGACCAGGCGGCGCATCAGGCCGCCGGCTTGGCGGTCCGGGCCAGCTCCAGCACTGCGCTGGCGGCCAGCGCCGCCCCCCCGCGGCGCAGCTGCTGGTGAATCCCCAGGAAGGCAGCGGCAAGCCTTGCGCGATTGGCCGCGTCGTCCAGCTGGCCGCGCAGCGACTGCGCCAGCGCGTCCACCGTGACCTGCTCCTGCAGGAACTCCGGCACCAGGGCCTCGCCCGCCAGCAGGTTGGGCAGGGAGAAGTTCTTCACCTTCACCAGGCCCAGGCCGCGCACGATGAACGCCGTCACCGGCGCCGCCCGGTAGGCCACCACCATCGGCCGCTTGCTCAGCAGCGTCTCCAGCGTCGCCGTGCCGGAGGCCACGAGCACGGCATCGGCCGCGGCCAGGGCCAGTGGCGACTGGCCGTCCAGGAGCCTCACGGTCGCGCCCGCCGCGGCGACCTGTTGCGCGAAGACCGCCTTCACGCCCGCCGAGGCCATCGGCGCCACGAACAGTGGCGCGGCGGATCCGCCCTCGCCGAGCCGGCGGGCCACCCGGGCGAAGACCTCGCCCAGCCGCGCGACCTCCCCCAGGCGGCTGCCCGGCAGCAGCGCCACCACCGGCCCCTGCGCCGGCAGCCCGAGCGCCGCGCGCGCGGCCGCGCGGTCCGGCTCCAGCGGCATCTGGTCGGCCATCGGGTGGCCGACGAAAAGCGCCCTGACCGCGCACTGCGCGTAGAACGCCGCCTCGAAGGGCAGCAGGCACAGAATCAGGTCCTCCGCCTCGGCGATATGGCGCACGCGACCCTGCCGCCAGGCCCAGACCTGGGGGCTGACGTACTGCGCGGTGGGGATCCCCAGCGCCTTGAGCCTGCCCGCAAGGCCGAGGTTGAATTCCGGGGAGTCGATGCCCACGAACACGTCCGGCGGATCCGCGCGCCAGGCCGCCAGCAGTCGCCGACGCAGACGCAGCAGCCGCGGCAGATGCCGCAGCACCTCGAAGAGGCCCATGACGGCGAGCTCCTCGGCATCGGCCAGCGCCCGGCAGCCGGCGGCGCGCATGCGCGGGCCGGCGACGCCTTCAAAGTGCACGTCGGGGTGCTGCTGGCGCACAGCCGCGATGAAGGCGGCGCCGAGCAGGTCGCCCGACGCCTCCCCTGCCACCAGCGCGATGCGCAGCGGCCTGGCCATGCGGACTATCGAACCAGGCTGCGGGTGGCCTTGCCGATGAAGTCGACGAAGATGCGCAGCTCCTCGTGCTCGGCGGCCATGGCCTGCAGCTTCTCCACCGCATCCTCCAGCTTCAGGTCGCTGCGGTAGAGCACGCGGTAGGCGTTCTTGATGTTGCGGATCTGCTCGGTCGTGAAACCGCGGCGCTTTAAGCCCTCGGAGTTGATCGAGCGCGGCTCGGCGGGATGGCCGGCGGCCAGCACGTATGGCGGCACGTCGCGTGTGACGGCGGTGTTGTTGCCGATGAACGCGTGCGCCCCGATCTTGGAGAACTGGTGGGCGCCGGCGTAGCCGCTCATGATCACCCAGTCGCCCAGCTCCACGTGGCCGCCGAGCATCACGAGGTTGGAGAGCACGATCTTGTTGCCCAACGTGCAGTCGTGGCCCACGTGCGTGTAGGCCAGCAGCATGTTGTCGTCACCGACGCGCGTGACGCCGTTGCCGGTCACGGTACCGCGGTTGACGGTGCAGTACTCGCGGAAGATGTTGCGGTCGCCAATCTCCAGGCGCGTCGGCTCGCCCTTGTACTTCTTGTCCTGCGGCGCATCGCCCAGCGAGGCGAACTGGAAGACCCGGTTGTCCGCGCCCAGGCTGGTCGGCCCGTTGATGACCGCGTGCGGACCGATCCAGCAGCGCGGACCGATCACCACGTTATCGCCGATCACCGCGAACGCCCCGACCTCCACGTCATCAGCCAGCTGCGCCTTGGGGGAAATGACCGCCCGGGGGTCAATGCGTGCCATGGCCGCGCCTCAAGCCGCCACGAACGGCGACGCGTTGTCCGCATCGGGGAAGAGCATCATCTCGGCCGAACAGGCCTCCTCTTCCCCCACGTACGCGACGGTGGAGAGCTTCCAGATGCCCTTCATGTTGCGCTCGACCTGAGCGGTGAGGATCAGCTGGTCGCCCGGCACGACGGGGCGGCGAAAGCGTGCCTTGTCGATGCCGGCGAAGTAGAAGCGCGTGTTCTCGTTGGGCACCTTGGCCAGCGTCGCGTAGGTCAGGATGCCGGCGGTCTGCGCGAGGGCCTCCAGGATCAGCACACCCGGCATCACCGGGCGCTCGGGAAAATGACCGGTGAAGTGCGGCTCGTTCACCGTGACGTTCTTGATCGCGCGGATCGTCTCGCCCTTGGTGCACTCCAGCACCCGGTCCACCAGCAGGAACGGATAGCGGTGCGGCAGGTACTTGAGGATCTGCTGGATATCCATGAACGGCTTGTCAGTCATTGTTGTCTTCCTGTTGCGGCGGTTCGGCGATGCCGGCCGCGCCCTCAAGCGCGGTGACCCGCGCAGCCATTGAATCGATGCGCTTCAAGCGGCCGACAATGCGTCGCCATGTGCGCGCCTCCTCCACCGGGATGACACTGGAGTACATCCCGGGCTTCTCCAGCGAACGGGTAATCATGCCAAAGCCGGCGATGATGATGTCATCGCCGATGCTGATATGCCCGTTGATGCCCGTCCCCCCACCGATCATGCAGCGTTTGCCGATGCGCGTGCTGCCGGCGATGCCCACGCAGGCGGCGATCGCCGTGTGCGCGCCGACCACCACGTTGTGGGCGATCTGGATCTGGTTGTCGAGCTTCACGCCCTCCTCGATCACGGTGTCCCCGAGGGCGCCGCGGTCGATCGTGGTGTTGGAGCCGATCTCCACGTCCTGCCCGACCCGCACGCTGCCCAGCTGCGGCACCTTGACCCAGGCCGGCCCCTCGCGCGCGTAGCCGAAGCCGTCCGAGCCGACCACCACGCCGGGATGCAGGATGCAGCGCTCGGCGATCCGCACCCCCGGCCCCAGCGTGACGCGGGCCACCAGCTGCACGTCCGCGGCGAGGCTCGCCTCGGCGCCGATAATGCAATGGGGCCCGACCTGGACCCGCGGGCCAACCTGCGCGCCCGCGCCCACGATGCAGTACGGACCGATGTGGGCCGAGGGATCGATTTGCGCCGCAGCATCCACGACCGCGCTGGGATGGATTCCCGGCGGTGCGCTGGGCCGGACATGCAGGAGCGCTGCGATGCGCGCAAACGTCGCATGGGGATTGGGACTGATGAGCGCCGCGACCGGGGAATACTCGGCGAGGCGCGCATCCAGCACCACGGCGGACACCTGGGTGCGCTTCAAGTCGTCGCGATACGCGGTACTGGCGACGAAACCGATGACGCCGGCCCCGGCGGACAGGGTGCCGGCCTGCTCAATCCGGGTGGCCGGATCGCCGCGCAACTCGCAGCCGAAGCGGACCGCGAGTTCGCCTAGCGACAGGGCCATCCTTGTTTGCCTGTGCCGAAGGCCCGCTGAACGGGTTACTTGGCAGCCGGCTTGGCGGCCGCGGCCGGCTTCTTGCCCTGCATCGCCGTCAGGATGGCGGGCGTGATGTCCAGCGAGTTGGCGGCGTAGATGACGCCGTCGGCCAGCACCAGGTCAAAGTTCTGCGCCTTGGCGTAGGTGGTGACTTCCTCGATCAGCGTGCGCTGCAGGCGGGACATTTCCTCGTTGCGGCGTGCGTTGAAGTCATCCTGCGCTTCCTGCTGCTTGCGGGCGAGGTCGCGGTAGCCGTCGCGCAGTTCCTTCTCCGACTGCGCGCGCTGCGACTCGCTCATCGTCGCCGCGTCCTTCTGCAGGCGATCTTCCTTCGACTTCAGGGCGACCTGGGTCGTCTGAAGCTCCTTCTCACGCGGCGCGAAGTCAGCGCGGATGGCGTCGTCGGCAGCCTTGGCCTGCGGGGAGCCCTGCAGAAGCCGGCCGTAATTTACGACGCCGATCTTCAGATCCGCCGCGGAGACCGAGGCCGAGACCACCAGACCTGCCGCCACAACCACGCCGGAGACCAAAAACTTAGCAATACGGTTCACGCTGATAACCCCTCGTTGACGCCTCTGCCGCAGACCCTAGAAGGCCTGTCCGACGGAAAACTGGAACTGTTCTTTCTCATCCGCATACACGACGCTGTTGCCCTTCGAAGCATTCAAGGGCAGCGCATAGCTAAACCGGAAGATGCCGAGCGGTGCCAGCCACTGCACGGCCAGGCCGGTCGACCGGCGCAAATTAGCATACTTGAAGTCATAGGTTACAGGCGTAACCCCGTCGACTCCATAGAAACGGGTCTTCTTGTTGGTGTCGAAAACGTTGCCAATATCGTAGAAAAGGCTGACCCGGGCACTGGTTTGCCACTTTTCGGGCACCGGCAGGATGAGTTCGGCCCTGCCGACGACGAGCATGTTGCCGCCGTAGGGGTTGCCGAAATTGTCCTTTGGCCCCAGCCGGCTCTCGCGGTAGCCGCGGATCGTGTCCGGGCCGCCGCCGTAGAACTGGCGGTAGGGGGGCAGGCCGGTGGTGTCGCCGAAGCTGTCGCCGTAGGAGCCGCGCAGGTTGATCGAGCCCGTCCAGCGGCGCCAGATCGGCACGTACTTGACGAAGTCGTAGTTGGCCACCCAGTAGTTCACGATGCTGCCCGGCACGGTGGAGGACAGGGAGAGGGACTGGCGCATGCCGCCGTCGGCGAACAGGCCGCGGTTCAGCGAGTTCATGAACCAGCCGGCGGTCATTTCCAAGGTGTCGAACTTGCTGCCGTAGAACTCGAAGATGTTGCCGTAGTTGTCCACCGCACTGCGAGAGTACGGCCGGCCGTTGTTCTGCACCCACTCGCGCGCCTGCAGGGCGCTGCCGGAGGAGGTCGTGAGCAACTGGGCACGCTGCAGCGTGGCGCCCAGGCGCAGGCCCTGGAACTCCGTGATCGGGTAGCCGTACTCCATGCCCAGCGCGACCGTCTTGGAGGAGAAGTCCGAGGAGGCCGACACGAACTGCGTGACATCGCTGTAGCGCAGGCTGAACGTGCGCGAGAGGTTGTCGATGCTCAGGTACGGGTTGGTCTCCGAGAAACTGTAGACCTTGCTGTAGCGACCGGTGTTCAGCTCGACCGCGACGCGCTGGCCGGTACCCAGGAAGTTGGCATCCGCGTAGCTGCCGTTGAGCGTGAAAGAGTACGAGGCGGAGTAGCCGATACCACCGGAGAGCTGCGCGCTCGGGCCTTCCTTGATGGTGTACTTCACGTCCACGAGGTCGTCGGAGCCGTCGACCTTGTTCTTCTCGAATTCCACCTTCTCGATGTAGGAGAGCTGCTGGATGCGCTGCTTGGAGCGCTCCAGCGCGACGTTGGAGAGCCAGCTGCCCTCCAGCTGGCGCATCTCGCGGCGCAGCACCAGGTCGTTGGTGCGCGTCACGCCGGCGAACTCGATGTGGCGCACGTAGACGCGCTTGCCCGGATCGACCAGGAAGGTCATCGAGACCGTCTTCTTGTCCTCATCCAGCTTCGGCACCGGATCGACCTTGGCGAAGGCAAAGCCCTCCTCGCCCAGGCGATTCTGCAGCAGCTCCTGCGTCGCGGCGATGAGCCGCTGCGAGTAGATCTGCCCCGGCTGCACCAGCAGCAGGCGGCGCATCTCCGCCTCCGGCACGATGGTGTTGCCGGCGAGCTTGGACTCGGAGATCGTGAACACCTGGCCCTCGTTGACGGCCACGGTGATGAACATGTCATCTTTTTCCGGGGCGATCGCGACCTGCGCGGACTCGACCTGGAAGTTGGCATAGCCACGGTCCTGGTAGTAGGACTTGAGCTTCTCGAGGTCGCCCTGCAGCGATTCGCGAGAATAGCGGTCGTTCTGCTTGTACCAGGAGTTCCAGCGCGGGGTCTTCAGCTCGAAGGTCTCGAGGATGTCTTTTTCCTTGAACTTCGTGTTGCCGACGATGCTGATCTGGCGGATCTTGGCGCGCGCGCCTTCCTTGATGTCGATCTTCACGCGCACGCGGTTGTCGGGCTGATCCTCGACCGTCGCGTTGATGCGCACGCCGTACTTGCCGCGGCTGTAGTACTGGTCGGTGAGGTACTGCTTGACGTCCTCCAGCACCGAGCGGTCGAAGGTCTTGCCCGTGGCAAGGCCCACGTTGCGCAGGGACTTGGTCAGATCCTCGGTCTTGATGTCCTTGTTGCCCTTGAGCTCGAAGCTCTCGATGGACGGACGCTCGCGCACCGCGATGACCAGCGTGCTGCCATCGCGGCGCAGCTCCACATCACGGAAGAACCCGGTCGCATAGAGCGCTTTGAGCGCCTCACGCAGACGCTGGGGACCCAGATCGTCGCCAATATTGACGGGCAGGTAGTTGAACACCGTGCCTTCCGACACGCGCTGCAGGCCTTCGAGCCGGATATCACCCACGGTGAAACGCGATTCGTCGCCCTGTAGCACCTGCGAACGGGCACAGGGTAGGTATGCACACAACACCAGCGATGCGAGGATCGCGCCGGACTTCATTACATGACCGCCGTGAGTAAGGGGGCGTTAGCCAAACTGCCGCGCGATGTCATTGAACAGCGCGACGCCCATGAGAAGAACTAGTAACGCAATGCCGGCCTGTTGACCCAGTGCCTGCACGCGTTCCGACAGGGGGCTACCTTTTACCCATTCCAGGAGCTGGTAGACCACTTGGCCGCCATCCAGAATCGGGATGGGCAGCAGATTAAGGAAACCCAGGCTCAGGCTGATGAGCACCAGGAATCCGATGAAAGCACCCGGGCCGGCCGAGGCCGAATCACCCGCGTACTCGGCAATCGTCAGCGGGCCGCTGAGATTCTTGAGCGAGACCTGCCCGCGCAGCATCCGCCAGAAGATCCGCGCCTGCAGCGCGGTCATGTCCCAGGCGTCCTCGCTGCCCCGCGCCACGGCTTCCAGCGGGCCTGGACGGGTATGCACCAGCATGGATTCCGGATAGCGCGCCGAGGCCAGCGGTGCCACGTGGATGCGACCGACCTTGCGACCGGAGAGCGCCTCCGCCGCGACCTGTACGCGGGCGCTGCCCTCGACACCCGCGCGGCGGTAGGCCAGCACGATGCTGTCGCCAGGATGCGCCTCGATGCGCTGGCGCAGGCCCTGGAAGTCCGCCACCGGCTCGCCGTTGAGCGCAGTAATTTCATCGCCGCTCTTCAGGCCCGCCACGGCGGCGGGGCCACCGGCCTCCACGACGCCGATGCGGGCCGGCAGCGGCGGCTGCCAGAACCCAAAGCCCAGGCCACGGAACAGGGCCTCCGGCTCGGTCAGCTTGCGGCGCGCCTGCGGGTCGCGCACCTCCAGCACCAGATCCTTCTTGGCACCGTGCGCGTCCACCACGCTCAAGGCCACGCGCCCGTCGCCGGTCATGCCATCCAGCATGCCGAAGACCACGTCGCGCTGCCCGGCGACGGCCTTGCCGTCCAGGCTCGCGATGGTGTCGCCGCTGCGCAGGCCCGCCTGCGCTGCCGGCGATCCGACCAGCACGTCGCCGACCACCGCGCGCACCTCGGTGATGCCGTTGACCAGGGTCATGCCGGCCAGCAGCAGGATCGCAAAGAGGATATTGGCGGCGGGACCGGCCAGCAGCACCAGGATGCGCTGCCAGTGCGGGCGGCGCGTGAAGGCGCGGTGCCGCTCGTGCTCGGGCACGTCGCCCTCGCGCTCATCGAGCATCTTCACGTAGCCGCCCAGCGGAATGGCCGCCAGCACGAACTCGGTCTGGTCAACGCGGCCCACGTGGCGCAGCAACGGCTTGCCGAAGCCCACGGAGAAACGCAGCACCTTGAAGCCCAATCGACGCGCGACCCAGAAGTGGCCGAACTCGTGCACGGTGACCAGCACGCTGATCGCGACCAGGAAGGCCAGCAGGTGTTGCCAAGAGAGGTTCATGCGCCCGGACTCCGAACGGCGTGGGCGCGGCGCTCCACCTCAACTCCAGCGGAAAGACGCGCGAGCTGGTCTGCACCGAGTATCGCGGCGAGATCCGTCGCAGTACCGGCGTTGACCGTATTCATCACTGATTCAATGACTGCCGCTATGTCCAGAAAGTTCAACCGCTTGTCGAGAAACGCCTGCACCGCAACCTCGTTGGCTGCGTTCAGGATCGCCGGCGCCGTACCGCCGGCCCGAATCGCCTCGGTCGCCAGCCGCAGGCACGGGAAGCGCTGCGGATCGGGACTGCGGAAATCCAGCCGGCCGAGGCTGACGAAGTCTAGGGATTGTACACCGGCCTCGAAGCGCTGCGGCCACGCCAGTGCCTGGGCGATGGGGGTCCGCATGTCGGGGGAGCCCAGCTGGGCCAGGACCGAGCCGTCCAGGTATTCCACCATCGAGTGGATGACGCTCTGCGGGTGGATCAGGATCTCCACCCGCTCCGGGGGCAGCCCGAACAGCGCGCAGGCCTCGATGAGCTCCAGCCCCTTGTTCATCAGGGTGGCCGAATCCACCGAGATCTTGCGGCCCATGACCCAGTTCGGGTGGGCGCAGGCCTGCTCCGGGGTCACCTCGCGAAGGTCGCCCCCAAAGTCCCGGAAGGGCCCGCCGGAGGCGGTCAGCAACAGGCGGCGCACGCCCTTGGGTTGGCTGCCGACGACGGCGTCGCCGGGCAGGCACTGGAAGATCGCATTGTGCTCGCTGTCGATCGGGATCAGCGTCGCCCCGCCCTCCCGCACGGCCCCCAGGACCAGTTCGGAAGCCATGACCAGCGACTCCTTGTTCGCGAGCAGCAGGCGCTTGCCGGCGCGTGCGGCCGCCAGCGTGGAGGCCAGGCCCGCCGCCCCCACCACCGCGGCCATCACGTACGGGGCCGACGGCAGGCGGGCGATGTACTCCAGGCTCTCAGGTCCGCTGAGGACCTGCGTCGGCAGGCCCGCGCCGGCCAGCCGGCGGGCCAGGTCATCCGCGTGGGCCGGATCCGTCAGGGACGCATAGTCGGGCTTGAAGCGCAGGCACTGGGCGGCCAGGCGTTCCACGTTGCGGCCCGCGGCCAGGGCCACGAGGCGAAACTGCCCCGGGTGGCGTGCCAGCACGTCCAGCGTGCTCTCGCCAATGCTGCCGGTGGAGCCCAGTACCGCGACGCCGATCATCCGGGCAGGCCTTCCAGCAGCACCCGGCCCAGCAGCAACAGCGGGGCCGCGGCCGTGATGCTGTCGATGCGGTCCAGCAGCCCGCCGTGGCCGGGGATCAGGTGGCCGCTGTCCTTCAGGCCGGCAATGCGCTTGAACAGGCTCTCCGACAGGTCCCCCACGATGGAGAACGCCGCCACCACCAGGCACAGCAGCATGAAACTCACCGGCGGCTGGCCCAGGGTGCCCGCCGCGACAAAGGCCAGCAGCGCCACCAGCACCAGCCCGCCGGCCGCGCCCTCCCAGGTCTTGCCCGGGGAGACTTCCGGGGCCAGCTTGTGGCGCCCGAACTTGCGCCCGGCAAAATAGGCGCCGGTATCGGCAGCCCAGACGAGGAAGAAGGTAAACAGCAGCCACCGCACGCCGCGCACCGGGTCATCGTGCAGCCACAGCAACGCCACGCCCGCCGGCACCAGCGTGAGCCACCCGGCGGCGACCGCGCGCAGGCGATTCACGTCATGGGGTGCCCAGTGGATCCAGGCCAGCGCCACGACCCACCAGGCCGCCGCCACGCCCAGCAGCAGGGTGAGCCCGCCGGGCTGCGCTGCAAAACGCCACGCGAAGCCCAGCAAGCCCAGCGTGAGCAACACGTACAGGGCGCGCGGCAGGACGGCGGTCAGGCGCAGAAAACCGCTCCACTCCCAGGCCGCCACGCCGATCGCCACGACCAACAGGACATGGGTCCACTGCGGCGGGGCCAGCACGATGATCCCCAGCAGCGCCGCGCCCAGCAATACCCCGCTGAGCACCCGCAGTGCGGTGCCCTTCATGAGTCCTGCCCCGCGACCTGCTCACCCGTCAGGCCGAAGCGCCGCTCGCGCTGCCCGAAGTACTGCAGCGCCGCCTCCAGTCCCGCGACGTCGAAGTCCGGCCACAGCGTGTCGGTGAAATACAATTCCGTGTAGGCCATGTTCCACAGCAGGAAATTGCTGATGCGCCGCTCCCCGCCCGTGCGGATGAACAGGTCCGGATCCGGCAGCTCGCCGAGCGCCAGCGCATGGGCGAACAACGACTCGTTGATGTCCGCCGGGCGCAGCTCCCCGCTGGCGCAGCGCGCGGCCAGCGCGCGCGTGGCCGCGAGGATGTCCCAGCGCCCGCCGTAGCTGACGGCGATCTGCAGCTTGAGGCCGGAATTGGCGGCCGTGCGCTCCTCCACCGCCGCGACGCGAGACTGCAGGCGGACCGACAGCGCATGCCGCTCCCCGATGAAACGCAGCCGCACGCCATGGGCGTGCAGCTCCTCGACCTCCCGATCCAGCGCGTCCATGAACAGCCCCATGAGGCTGCCGACCTCGTCGGAGGGGCGCATCCAGTTCTCGCTGCTGAACGCGAACAGGGTCAGGGCCTCCACGCGGCGGCGCGCGCACTCCTCGATGCACATGCGCACCGGGACCACGCCGGCCTTATGGCCGGCCGTGCGCAACTGGCCGCGCTCCCGCGCCCAGCGTCCGTTGCCGTCCATGATGATCGCCACGTGCCGCGGGAGTGTCATCCCATTCAGACCTGCAGGATCTCTTTTTCCTTCGCCGCAAGCACTTGGTCGACCTCGCCCGTGAAACGGTCGGTCAGCTTCTGGATGTCATCCTGCGCGCGCCGCTCATCGTCCTGGGAGATGAGCTTCTCCTTGAGCGCTTCCTTCACGTCGCCAAGCACGTCGCGGCGCACGTTGCGCACCGCGACCTTGGCGTTCTCGGCATCGTGCCGGACGACCTTCAGGATGTCGCGGCGGCGCTCCTCGGTCAGCGGCGGCAGCGGGATGCGGATCACCGCCCCGGCCGTCATCGGCGAGAGGTGCAGGTCGGACTTGTGGATCGCCTTCTCGATGGCCGGCACCATCGTCTTGTCCCAGGGGGTCACGACGATCGTGCGGGCGTCCTCGATCGCGATGTTGGCGACCTGCGAGAGCGGGCTCTCGCTGCCGTAGAAGTCGACCTTCAGGTGGTCGACGAGGCTCGGATGGGCACGCCCCGTGCGCAGCTTCTTGAGATCGGCCTGAAACATCTGGATGCACTTGGTCATCCGCGTCGTGGCGTCCTTCTTGATATCATCGAGCATGGCGTTGTTCTCTCCCGATACTTGACTAGTTGGTAACCAGCGTGCCGACGTCCTCGCCGCGAACCACACGCGGCAGGTCGCCGGTGTTGCCGAGGTTGAAGACGCGCAGCGGCAGACGATTGTCGCGGCACATGACGATAGCCGTGGCGTCCATGACGGACAGGCGGTCATCCAGCACGCGGTCGAAGCTCAGCGTCTCGTAACGCGTCGCCGCCGGATTCTTCACCGGATCGTCCGAATACACACCATTGACCTTGGTGGCCTTGATGAGTATGTCGGCACCGATCTCTATGGCGCGCAGCGAGGCGGCCGTGTCCGTGGTGAAGAAGGGATTGCCCGTGCCGGCGGCGAAAACCACGACGCGACCCTTCTCCAGGTGACGCACGGCGCGGCGACGGATGTACTCCTCGGCCACTTCGTTGATGCGGATGGCCGACATCACGCGCGCATGCGCACCAATGGACTCGATCGCATCCTGCATCGCCAGCGCGTTCATGACGGTGGCCAGCATGCCCATCTGGTCGGCCGTGACCCGATCCATGCCCGCTCGGGCCAGGCCCGCGCCACGGAAGATGTTGCCGCCGCCGATGACCACGGCCACCTGCACGCCCATGGCCACGACTTCCTGCAGTTCCAGGGCCACCCGCCGGAGCATTGCGGGGTCAATACCGTACTCGGCGTCACCGAGCAGTGCCTCACCTGAGAGCTTGACGAGAATGCGTTTGAATCGCGATGCGCTCATGTGTGCGGTACTCCTAAAAAAAACCCCGCCTGCGCGGGGTTTGTATGGTCTCGATAGACTTCAGCGACCGCCGCTGCCTTTGGCTTGCGCCATGACCTCTGCGACGAAGTCATCCTGCTTCTTCTCGATGCCCGCGCCCACTTCCAGGCGCTCGAAGCGGGTGACCTTGGCCGAGGCCTTGGCCAGCAGCTTCTCGATCGAGATCTTGTCGTCCTTGACGAACGGCTGACCCAGCAGGGTGATCTCGTTGAGCCACTTGTTGATGCCGCCCTCGACGATCTTGACCAGGACCTGCTCGGGCTTGCCCTTGTTCTTCTCGTCGTTCTTCGAGATCTCGACGCGGATGCCACGCTCCTTCGCCACGTCCTCCGCCGGCACGTCGGTGGCCGCGAGGTAGGTGGGGTTGGCCGCAGCGACATGCATCGCCAGGTCCTTTGCGAGGGTGGCATCGCCGCCCTCGAGCGCAACCAGCGTGCCGATGCGCGTGCCGTGCAGGTAGCTCCCCAGGAAGCCAGAGGTCTCCACTCGCACGAAGCGACGAACGCTGATGTTCTCGCCGATCTTGGCGATCAGCGTGCGGCGCAGGTCATCCACGGTCTCGCCCGAGGCTGTCTTGGTGGCCAGCACGGCCGCGATGTCCGCGGCCTTGCTGTCGAGCGTGAGCTTGGCGACCGTGGCTGCGAAGCCGGTGAAATCATCGCCCCGGGCGACGAAGTCCGTCTCGCAGTTCACTTCCACCATCACGCTGGACTTACCATCGGCGGACACCGCCGTGGCGATGACGCCCTCGGCAGCGACCCGCGATGCCTTCTTGTCGGCCTTGGCCAGGCCCTGCTTGCGCATCAGCTCGGCGGCGGCGTCCAGGTCACCGTTGGTTTCCACCAGGGCGCGCTTGCATTCCATCATGCCCGCGCCAGTGCGTTCACGCAGCTGGCCGACGGCCTGTGCGGTAACGGCCATCAACGACCTCCACGGCGCTGGGCGCCGGCGGCCGGTGCGGGACGGCGACGCAGGGGGGCGGCTTCCTTGGCGACCGGCGGCTTCACGTCGGCGCCCGGCTCATCCAGCTCCGCCTCGGTGATCTCAACCGGGGCGGCGGCGTCAGCAGCGGCGCCCTCCACTGCCGGCTTGCGGCGCACGGCGGCCTGCGCACGCGGGCGCGGCGCACCACGGGCAGCACGGCGACGCGGGTTGCCGTTCTCGTCGAGCTCAACGAACTCATCTTCGCTGACCATGACCTGCGGGCCGGCGGACTTGCCCTCCAGCACCGAGTCGGCAACGCCGGAGGCGTACAGGTGGATGGCGCGCATGGCGTCGTCGTTGCCCGGGATGACGTAATCAACGCCGTCCGGCGAGCAGTTGGTGTCGACCACCGCGATGACCGGGATGCCCAGCTTCTTGGCTTCCTGCAGCGCGATGCTCTCGTGGCCCACGTCGATGACGAACAGCGCGTCCGGCAGCGAGCCCATGTGCTTGATACCGCCCAGGCTCTTCTCGAGCTTGGCCATCTCGCGACGCAGCTGCAGCGCTTCCTTCTTGCCGCGCTTGTCCAGCGCACCAGTGGTCTGCAGGTCGTTGAGTTCCATCAGGCGCTTGATCGACTGACGGATCGTCTTGAAGTTGGTCAGCATGCCGCCGGGCCAACGCTGGTTCACGAAGGGCATGCCGCAGCGGACCGCTTCCTTCTGCACCGCGTCGCGCGCGGAGCGCTTGGTGCCGACGAAAAGAACCGTGCCGCCGTCGGCGACAATGCCGCGCGCGAAGGCAGCAGCCTCCACGTACATCGGCTGGGTCTTCTCGAGGTTGATGATATGGATCTTGTTACGTTCGCCGAAGATGTACTGGGCCATCTTGGGGTTCCAGAAGCGGGTCTGGTGTCCGAAATGGACACCCGCTTCCAGCATCTGTCGCATTGACACGCCGGACATGGTTAGCTCCTTAGCCGTTCGGGTTTGGGCCTGGCGCGCACCCCTGGGGGCAATCCCTGGAACCTCTGTGGTTCTGTTGGGACACCCGGCCACCAGTGACGATGCGCGCTTGGATTGGTTTGCCAAAAAAGGCGGCGCTTTATACCATGAACTTCCCGCTCAAACAATGTCTTACGCGGACCCCGACCCCATCCCCCCAAGGTTCCATGCATATCACCATCAAGTCGCCGGAAGATCAGCAGAAAATGCGGGTGGCTTGCCGCCTTGCAGCAGATGTGCTGGATATGATCACAGCCCAGGTGGTCCCCGGGGTCACCACCGAGGAACTGGACCGGATCTGCCACGACTACATCGTCAATTCCCAGCACGCGGTGCCCGCCAACCTGGGCTACCGGGGCTTCCCGAAGACGGTCTGCACGTCCGTGAACCATGTGGTCTGCCACGGCATCCCCAACGACAAGAAGCTCAAGAACGCTGACATCGTGAATATCGATGTGACCGTCATCTACGAGGGCTACCACGGCGACACCAGCCGGATGTATTTCGTCGGCAAGCCCCCCGTGCAGGCCGAGCGCCTGAGCGCGGTGTGTTTCGAGGGCATGTGGGCGGGAATCCGCACCGTCCGCCCGGGAACCCGCCTGGGGGATATCGGCCATGCGATCCAAACGCTGGTAGAGGCCCATGGTTTTTCGGTGGTGCGGGAGTACTGCGGGCACGGGATCGGCAAGGTCTACCACGAGGACCCCCAAGTCCTTCACTACGGTGAGCCGGGAACCGGGGTAACCTTGCAGGAGGGGATGACCTTCACGATCGAGCCGATGATCAACGCCGGCAAGCGCCACGTCCGGCAGCTGCCGGATGGCTGGACGGTCGTCACGAAGGACCACTCCCTGTCGGCCCAGTGGGAACACACCCTGCTGGTCACGGCGGACGGCTACGAGGTGCTCACGCTGGGCAGCCGGGATCGGAACTAGACAAAGGCCAGACCAACAAACCATGGTGTCATTCAAGCAGGCTGCGCTGGACGAGGATGAGAGTCGCGAGCCTTCGGCCACACTGGACTGGCCCCTCCTCGACCGACTGCCTGCCCTGCTGGCGGAGCAGAAATTCTCCCCCGACGCCTTCCGGGAGGCCGTCAAGACCTCGCAGGAGGAGCTCAAGAGCTTCTTCTTCGCCGAGGAATCGGTGGAAGCGCTGGTCCGGGCCCGCGCGCAGTTCATCGACGCGCTGCTGCGCCTGGCCTGGCAGCGCCAGCTCGACGCCCAGCTCGCCACCCAGATCAGCCTGCTGGCCGTCGGCGGCTACGGCCGCGGCGAGCTGCACCCCGGCTCGGACGTGGACATCCTGGTGCTGGTGCCCAGTGCACCGGCCCTCTCCGAGACGGCCCGGACGCAGATCGAGCGCCTGGTCGCCTTCCTGTGGGACATCGGCCTGGAGGTCGGCCACAGCGTTCGCAGCCCCGAGGAGTGCGCCGAGGAGAGCGCGGCCGACGTGGGCGTCATGACCACGCTGCTGGAGGCGCGCCTGCTGGCCGGTTCCGAGGAGCTGCCGGAGCTCATGCGCCGCGCGCTCGCCCCCGACCGGGTCTGGCCCGCGCGGGAGTTCTTCGAGGCCAAGCTGCAGGAGCAGGGCGACCGCCACGCCAAGGCCAACGACACCGCCTACAACCTTGAGCCCAACGTGAAGACCGGCCCGGGCGGACTGCGCGACCTGCAGACCATCGGCTGGGTGGCCAAGCGCCACTTCGGCGTGAACTCTCTGGATGAGCTGGTAACGCATGGCTACCTCACGCCCGCGGAGCTGCGCAAGCTCAAGCAGGCCCAGTCCTTCCTGTGGAAGGTGCGCTTCGGGCTGCACGTGCTGACCGGCCGGCACGAGGACCGCCTGCTCTTTGACCACCAGATCAAGTTGGCGCAGAGCTTCGGCTACGAGGACGCCTCCTACACGCTGGCGGTCGAGCAGCTGATGCAGCGCTACTACCGCACGGTGCTGGACGTGAGCTTCCTGAACGAGCTGCTGCTGCAGTTGTTCCGCGACGCGATCCTCTCCGAGACCACCCCGCCGCGGCCGCTGAACGCGCGCTTCCAGGTGCGCAGCGACTACCTGGAGGCCGTGAGCCCGGACATCTTCTCCCGCGCGCCATCGGCGCTGCTGGAGCTGTTCGTGCTGCTGCAGCAGAACCCGGAGATCCGCGGCGTGCGCGCCGCCACGATGCGCTCGCTCGCCCGCCACCTGTGGCTCATCGACGAGGAATTCCGCCAGAACCCGCGCCACCACCGGCTGTTCCTGGAAATCCTGCGCGCCCCGGTCGGGGTTACGCACGAGCTGCGGCGCATGAACACCTATGGCGTGCTGGGTCGCTACATTCCCGCCTTCGGCCGCATCGTCGGCCGCATGCAGTACGACCTTTTCCACGCCTACACGGTGGATGCGCACACGCTGTTCGTGGTGAGCAACCTGCGTCGCCTGGCGATGGCCAAGTACGACCATGAACTGCCGCTGCTCTCCGGCATCATGCAAAAGCTGCCGAAGCCGGAGATCGTCTACCTGGCGGCGCTGTTCCATGACATCGCCAAGGGCCGTGGCGGCGACCACTCGGAGCTGGGCTCGGTGGACGCGGAGGCCTTCTGCCTGGAGCAGGGGCTCTCGCGCTACGACGCGCGCCTGGTGGCCTGGCTCGTGCGCAACCACCTGCTGCTGTCGCTGACCGCGCAGAAGAAGGACATCGACGACCCGCAGGTCATCAATGAGTTCGCCCGCCAGATCGGCGACGAGAACCACCTGGATTGCCTCTACATGCTGACCTGCGCGGACGTGCGCGGCACCAACCCGCGGCTGTGGAATTCCTGGAAAGCCTCGCTGTTCCACGAGTTCTACGAGCGCGTGCGCGCGGCGCTGCGCCGCGGCCTGGAGAGCCCGATCGACCAGGAACAGCTGGTCCGCGAGAACCAGGAAGGCGCCCGCGCGCTGCTGGTGGAGCAGGGCGTTTCCATCGCCGGCATCGATGCGATCTGGGCGCGCCTCTCGCAGGTTTATTTCCTGCGCCACTCGCCCGAGGAGATCGCCTGGCATACGCGCCTGCTCTCCAACCGCGACCCGGCCTCGGACGACCCACTGGTGGCGGTGGAGGCCCGCAGCGAGCGCGGCACGACCGCGGTGCTGATCTTCGCCCCCCACCGGCGCCACGGTTTCGCCCGCGCCACCGCGGTGCTGGACCAGCTGGGCCTGACGATCGTGGATGCGCGCATCACGCCCACCGAGAACGGCTTTAGCCTGGACCTGTATCACGTGCTGGAGGAGGACGGCGCGCCGATCGATGAGCCGGAGCGCATCACGGAGATCGAGGAGATGCTGTGGCGCTCGCTGCAACGGCCGGAGGAATCGCCGATCGCCGTGTCGCGACGCGCCCCGCGGCAGGTCCGCATGTTCAATACCCCCACGACGATCACCGTCAGCACCGATGAGTACAACCATCGCTCGGTGCTCGAACTGGTGGCCGGTGACCGCCCCGGCCTGCTCTGCGACATCGGCAAGGTGTTGTGGGAGGAGCGCGTGGACCTGCACGGCGCCAAGATCAGCACCGTGGGCGAGCGCGCCGAGGACGTGTTCTACGTCACCGACCTCTCGCAGCAGCCCCTGACCGGGCCGGCCGCCGAGCGGCTGCGGCAGAAAGTCATCGCGGCGCTGCACCGCACCCCGTAGACAGGCGACAGGCATCCCATGAATCCAGCACTCCGGCGTCTGGTGGCCTACCCGTTTGAGCGCCTGGCGCAGCTCAAGGCACCGCTGACGCCCCCGGCGGCGCTACGCCACATCGCCCTGTCGATCGGCGAACCCAAGCACCCGCCGCCGGCGTTCCTCGTGCAGACGCTGGAGCGCAGCATGGGCGAGCTGGGCAGCTACCCGGCCACCCGCGGCCTGGAGGAGACCCGCACGGCGGCGGCGCGCTGGCTGGAGCGGCGCTTCGGCCTGCCCGCCGCCGCGGTGGATGCGCAGCGCATGGTGCTGCCGGTCAACGGCACGCGCGAGGCCCTGTTCGCGTTCGTGCAGGCGGTGGTGGATCCGACCGCCAAGGCCCCGCTGGTGCTGATGCCCAACCCCTGCTACCAGATCTACGAGGGCGCGGCCTTCCTGGCCGGCGCCGAACCCTACTACCTGAACACGACGCCGCAGACCGGCTACCTGCCGCACCTGCACAGCGTGCCGGAGGAGGCCTGGCGGCGCTGCCAGGTGCTGTTCCTCTGCAGCCCCGGCAACCCGGTCGGCGCGGTGCTCTCCCCTGCCTACCTGCGGCACGCGCTGGAACTGGCCGCGCGCTACGACTTCCTGATCGCGGCCGACGAGTGTTATGCCGAGCTCTACGACGATGAGGCCGATCCGCCGACCTCGCTGCTGAAGGTGGCCCACGACATGGGCAACGACAGCTTCCGGCACTGCATGGTCTTCCATTCCCTCTCCAAGCGCTCCAGCGTCCCCGGGCTGCGCTCCGGCTTCGTGGCCGGCTGCCCGGAGACGATGGCGCAGTTCCTGCTGTATCGCACCTACCATGGCTGCGCCATGCCGCTGCCGACCCAGCGCGCCAGCATCGTGGCGTGGAACGACGACGCGCACGTCACCGTCAACCGGGCGATGTACCGGGAGAAGTTCGACCGCGTGGTGCCGATCCTGGCCGACGTGCTGGAAGTGGAGCGCCCGCAGGGCGGTTTTTACCTCTGGCAGAGGATCCCCGGCGACGACACTGCCTTCACGGCGGGGCTCTTCGCCCAGCAGAACGTCACCGTCGTGCCCGGCAGCTACCTGGCGCGCGACACCGCCCAGGGCAATCCCGGCAGCGGGCGCATCCGCATCTCGCTGGTGGCCAGCGTGGAGGACTGCGTGGAGGCCGCCCGCCGCATCCGCGAATTCACGCTCGGCCTGCGCGCCTGAGCGCAACGCCGGCGGGCCCCTAGTCGCCGCGCTCGGCCCAGCCGCGCACCAGGTGCCCGGCGTCGTCGCACTCGACCTTGATCAGCAGCGGCTGGCAACACACCTGGCAGTCCTCGATGTAGCTCACCGAGCCGGCGCTCAAGTCCACGCTCGTGCCGATCGGCTCGCCGCAGAACGCACACTCCAGTTCCAGCCAGTCCTGCGGGGGCGCGCCCTTCCCCGGCTCGAAAACCGGCTCCAGACCGTACAGCGCATCGATCTGCGCGCCATCCAGCGGTTGTTTCACGCTTGCCATGTCGAAAGCTTACCCGCAGGATTCCTGACCTGCCCAAAAGTCATCCGGAACGCTCATGACCGACACGCTACGCCAGACCCTGGAAGCCGCCTTCGAACGGCGCGCCGAGATCACCCCCGCCAACGTCGATCCGGCGCTGCGCCGCGCCATCGAGGATTGCATCGGCCAGCTGGACGCGGGCACGCAGCGCATCGCGCAGCCCGCCGGCGACGGCTGGCAGGTCAATGAGTGGCTGAAGAAGGCGGTGCTGCTGTACTTCCGGATCAACGACAACCAGGTGATCGACGCCGGCCCGGTGCGCTACTACGACAAGGTGCCGCTGAAGTTCGCCGACCAGGACGCGGCCCAGCTGCGGGCGGGCGGCGTGCGCATCGTGCCGCAGGCGACGGTGCGCCGCGGCGCCTACATCGCCCCCAACGTCGTGCTGATGCCCTCCTACGTGAACATCGGCGCCTATGTGGACAGCGGCACGATGGTGGACACCTGGGCCACCGTGGGCTCCTGCGCCCAGATCGGCAAGAACGTGCACCTCTCCGGCGGCGTCGGCATCGGCGGCGTGCTGGAGCCCCTGCAGGCCTCCCCGACCATCATCGAGGACGACTGCTTCATCGGTGCCCGCTCGGAGGTCGTCGAAGGGGTGATCGTGGGCCGTGGCTCGGTGCTCGCGATGGGCGTGTTCATCAGCCAGAGCACCCGGATCTATGACCGCGCCACGGGCGCGATCACCTACGGCAAGGTGCCGCCGGGCTCGGTCGTGGTCCCGGGGTCGCTGCCATCGGCCGACGGCAAGTACTCGCTGGCCTGCGCGGTCATCGTCAAGCGGGTGGATGAGAAGACCCGCGGCAAGACCTCGATCAACGAGCTGCTGCGCACCATCGACTAGCGATCCGCGAGCCCTCGCGGGGCGGGCCGACTTCTAGCCGAAGCGGCCCGTGATGTAGTCCTCCGTCAGCTTGTGGCGGGGGTTGGTGAAGATGCGATCCGTCTCGCCGACCTCGATGAGGTCACCCAGGTGGAAGTAAGCGGTGCGCTGCGACACGCGCGCCGCCTGCTGCATGGAGTGGGTCACGATCGCGATCGCATAGCTCTCGCGCAGCTCATCGATCAGGTCCTCGATGCGCGCCGTGGCGATCGGATCCAGCGCCGAGCACGGCTCGTCCATCAGGATCACTTCCGGGTTCACCGCGATCGTGCGGGCAATGCACAGCCGCTGCTGCTGGCCGCCGGAGAGGCTGGTTCCCGGGCTGGTCAGGCGGTCCTTCACCTCGTCCCACAAGCCCGCGCGCTGCAGGCTCGTGTGCACGATCTCGTCCAGCTCCACCCGGTCTGCCGCCAGGCCATGGATGCGCGGACCGTAGGCGACATTCTCGTAGATCGACTTGGGGAAGGGATTGGGCTTCTGGAACACCATGCCCACGCGGGCACGCAACTGCACCACGTCCTGATGCTTGTCGTAGATGTCCTGGCCTTCCAGCACGATGGAGCCCGTGACCCGCGCGCCCTCAATGGTGTCGTTCATGCGGTTCAGGCATCGAAGGAACGTAGACTTGCCGCAGCCGGAGGGGCCGATCATGGCCAGCACCTGGTTGCGCGCGATGTCGATGCTGACTTCCGTGATCGCCTGCTTCTCGCCGTAGAACACGTTGACGCCGCGCGCGATCAGCAGCGCGCCATCGGCCGTCACGCGCCCGACCGTCTTGCAGTTCTCGGGAACCGGCGGGCTGGTCGCGGCAGGCTCCTCGGCGGCCGTGGCAACGGGCGTGGCAAGCGTGGCAGTAGACATGTGATCCAAATCCTTGTGTGGAGGGACGCCTACCAGCGCCGCTCGAATCGGTTACGCAGAACGACCGCCGTCGCGTTCATCAGGACCAGGAACGCCAGCAGCACCAGGATGGCAGCCGAAGTGCGCTCCAGGAAAGCGCGCTCCGGACTACCGGCCCACAGGAACACCTGCACCGGCAGCACCGTGGCCGGATCGGTAAGCCCCTTGGGCACGTCCACGATAAAGGCGACCATGCCGATCATCAGCAGCGGCGCCGTCTCTCCCAGGGCCCGCGCCATGCCGATGATCGTGCCGGTGAGCATGCCGGGCATCGCCATCGGCAGGACGTGGTGCATCACGGTCTGAATGCGCGAGGCCCCCATGCCCAGCGCCGCCTCGCGGATCGACGGCGGGACGGCCTTCAGGGCCGCCCGGGAGGCGATGATGATCGTAGGCAGCGTCAGCAAGGTCAGCACCAGCCCGCCCACCAGCGGTGCCGAGCGCGGCATGCCGAAGAAATTCAGGAACATCGCCAGGCCCAGCAAGCCGAACACGATGGAGGGAACGGCCGCGAGGTTATTGATGTTGACCTCGATCAGGTCCGTCCAGCGATTGCGGCGCGCGAACTCCTCGAGGTAGATCGCCGCCGCAATGCCGATCGGGAACGACAGCAGCAACGTGACGCCCAGTGTATAGATGGAGCCCACGATCGCACCCCAGACGCCCGCCTGCTCCGGCTCGCGCGAGTCGCCATTGGTGAAGAAGCGCTGGTTGAAGCGCAGCGAGAGCTGGCCGTCCCGTACCCATTGGTCGGCCCACCGGATCTGCTGATCGGAAATGGTGCGGTTCTCCTCCTCCAGCGTGCGATCGATGCGCCCCTTCAGAAGTTGGTCGACAGTGTCGCTGGTGAGCACGACGAGCGTCTGCTTCTGGCCGATGAGGGAAGGCGTTGCAACCACCCGGCGCTGCAGTTCCTGTGCGGCCGAGCCACTGACCAGCCCGGCCAGCTGCTTGGTGGCCGCGCGACCTTCGACGCCCGGGAACTTGGCTTTCAGCGAGTTTCGTATCAGCGCCGCATAGTCCGCGATCGCCAGGTCTTCCGGCTTCCTCGTGCCGTCGGGATCGATGATCTCGGGATCGTAGAACACCTCCAGGGTCACGTACGCCTGCCGGAATGCGCTCCAGCCCTGGGAGATCAGCGAGGAGAACATGATCGCCACGAAGCCCACGCCCAGCAGCACCGCGCCCAGGCCGTAGGCCTGGAAGCGCCGCTCCGCCCAGCGCCGACGCTTCAGCGAGCGCTCGACCCGCGCGCGGGTTTCGGCGATCGACCTATTCATACTGCTCCCGGTACTTGCGCACGACCTTCAGAGCCACCACGTTCAGGATCAGCGTGACCACGAACAGCACCAGGCCCAGCGCAAACGCCGCCAGCGTCTTGGGACTGTCGAACTCCTGGTCGCCGGTCAGCAAGGTCACAATCTGCACGGTGACGGTCGTCACCGCCTCCAGGGGGTTGGCCGTCATGTTGGCGGCAAGGCCTGCGGCCATCACCACGATCATCGTCTCGCCGATGGCGCGCGAGATCGCCAGCAGCACGCCGCCCACGATGCCCGGCAGCGCCGCGCGCAACACCACCTGGCGGATTGTCTCCGAACGCGTCGCACCCAGTGCATACGCACCGTCGCGCAGCGACTGCGGCACAGCGGTGATCATGTCGTCAGCCAGCGAGGAGATGAAGGGGATGATCATGATGCCCATGACCAGGCCCGCTGCCAGGGCGCTCTCCGAGGCCACCTTCAGGCCCACCAGCTCGCCCGTGTGGCGCAGGAAGGGTCCCACGGTCAGCGCGGCGAAGAACCCGTACACGACTGTCGGGATTCCCGCCAGGATCTCCAGTACCGGTTTCACCGAGGCGCGGAACTTGCGGTTGGCGTATTCGGCCAGATAGATCGCCGAGAACAATCCGACCGGAACGGCGACCAGCATCGCGATGCCGGAGATCATCACGGTGCCGAGGAACAAAGGCACCGCGCCGAAGGCGCCCGAGCTGCCCACCTGGTCGGCGCGCAACGCGGTCTGCGGGCTCCACTGCAGGCCGAGCAGAAACTGATCCAGCGAGACGGCATGGAAGAAGCGCAGCGACTCGTACAGGACCGACAGGACGATTCCGAGCGTAACGAACACCGCGATCATCGAGCAGCCCAGGAGCAAGAGTTCGATGATCCGCTCCACGGAGTTGCGGGCCCGCAGCGCCGGATTGATGCGCGAGCGCACCCACGCCAGACCCGCCAGACCCGCCGCCAGGACCAGGCCGGAGAGGGCCAGGTCCGCGATACCCTGCAGTCGCCGGTAGTCCTGCGCGGCGACGAGCACTTCCGGTCGCGCGGCCGCGGCCGGGATGTTGCCCAGGACGATGTTCCTGATGTCGTTGGTTAGCAGTCCCAACTCCCCGGCGTTTTGGCCACGCAGGGCAACCGGCAGCTTGGAGAGCACCAGCGAGGAGATGATCGTGTCCTGTAGCAGGAGCCACACGGCCATGATCAGCAGCGCCGGCAGCGCGCACCACAGGGCCGTCAGGAATCCGTAGTAGGCGGGCAGCGAGTGCAGCTTGCGGATCCCGCGCCCACCACCGACCAACTGGAGCGAGCGCTGTTTGCCAACCCAATAGCCGAGTACCGCGAGCGCCGCCAGGGCAACGAGTAATGCGAAGTGAGGCATGCAGGACGGATCCGCCTAGGGGTGCGCTAATGGTCTAGTAAACCGACGTATGATGACAAGCTAAAGTCATTGCAACAGGGCAAATGGGCCTCGCCGCTGCCCCCTGTGCGCTCCCGCGCGCCCGGGGCCTGCCGATGCTCGCAGCGACGAAGCCGCGCCTGCCAGCCAGCCCCGACAGCCGGGATCGCAGGCTTGGGCGACGTTTCGCTCCTTGCTGCCGGATTTGCGCACCGTGGCGGCTTTCGCCGCGGTCAGCGGCACCCATCCAACACCCGCTGTCGGACTCGTTGCTGGATTCCTGCACGCCCGGACTCTGCCGCCCACTTCCGGAAACTCTGGCCGACGATTCCCCGGGGACGTCGGGTTGACCACCCGCTTCTGGACGATCAGGAGATCGTTTTCACTGGCCTTCAGGCAGGCGCCAGCCTCGCGCAGCGAATTGCCCACCTTGAGGTCGCGTGCTTCGTTCCTGTCCTTGAGGGCCTTGATCCCGCTGAAGCTGTTGCAGCCGTTCTGCATGACCCCTTCCCCAAGGGCATCGCGCGTGCCGGAGGTCGGCGGCGGGCCCGGGGGCGCCGGAGCGATCAGGCCGGACTGCAGCGCGCGCGAGGTGATCACCGGGGGTCTCCAGGAGCGCGTTCGCGCGGATCGGCGTGCCGATCCCGAATCACGCTGTTTTGCGATGACGCGACTCTATTGCGGTTATGTGTCAGATTTATTGCAGGGACGGAGGTTTCTCCACCCGGGAGCCCCGACCCCACCGTTTTCGGGGCGGCAAGTACTTGATTTGTACGGCCGCCCGACCGTATAAACGCGTCGCGACCCGCCCCGCCCCTCTCGAACCCCAGGACCACGACGTTGCAGACTTCCGACACGCTGGCATTCACCCAAGAACTGATCTCGCGTGCCTCGGTCACCCCCACGGACAACGGCTGCCAAGACCTGATGATCAAGCGCCTGTCCGCCGCGGGATTCGAGGTCGAGAAGCTCAATTACGGCAACGTGGAGAACTTCTGGGCGCGCCGCGGCACCAGCGGCCCGGTGCTGTGCTTCGCGGGACATACCGATGTGGTGCCCACGGGCCCACTGGAGGAGTGGCGCACGGACCCCTTCAAGCCGGTCATTGTCGACGGCATCCTCTACGGCCGCGGTGCGGCGGACATGAAGAGTGGCCTGGCCGCCATGGTCACGGCCTGCGAGGCGTTCGTCCGGGAGCACCCCGACCACAAGGGCTCCATCGCCTTCCTGATCACCAGCGACGAGGAAGGCCCCTCCGTAGACGGTACCAAGCGCGTCGTGGAGACGCTGCGGCAGCGGGGCGTAAAAATCGACTGGTGCCTCGTGGGGGAACCCTCCAGCGAGCATCGCGCCGGCGACACGATCAAGATCGGCCGCCGGGGCTCCTTTAGCGGCCGGCTGACCGTACACGGCGTCCAGGGCCACATTGCCTACCCGCAGCTGGCCCAGAACCCGGTGCACAGCTTCGCGCCGGCGCTGGCGGAGCTGACGGCCCGGACCTGGGACCAGGGCAACGAGCACTTCCAGCCGACCAGTTTCCAGATCTCCAACATCAATGCCGGCACCGGCGCCCCGAACGTGATCCCGGGGGAGCTCAAGGCGCGCTTCAACCTGCGCTACAACCCGGTGCAGACACAGCAAGGCCTGAAGTCCACCGTCGAATCCATCCTCGAGCGCCACAAGGTGCGCTACACGATCGAGTGGTATGTGTCCGGCGAGCCGTTCTACACGCCGCCGGGCCCGCTGTCGGCGGCCGTCGCGGCGGCCGTACAGAAGACCACGGGCCAAACGCCGGCCCTGAGCACCGGTGGCGGGACCTCCGACGGGCGCTTTATTGTGACGCTGGGTACGCAGGTGGTGGAGCTGGGCGTGACCAACGCCTCCATCCACAAGGTCAACGAGTCCGTGCCCGTGGCGGAACTCGACGCCCTCCACGGTATGTACGTGGAAGTGCTGCGGCAGCTCCTCACCTGAGGGAGCGGCTGGCGCCGCGCGGCGGCGCCCCAGACTAGCGGCGCACGCCCCGGGCGTTGGTGGCCAGGCCCAGCGAACCCAGCACCACCATCCAGATCAGCACCCAGGCGGGCATGGCCAGGCCCAGGAAGGTCCAGTCGACCTTGTGGCATTCCCCGGACCCGGTCAGCACCTTGCGCAGCACGTCGGTGAGCGGGAAGACGTCCAGCATGTAGTCCAGCGTCGCCCCGCAGACCGGCACGCGGTCGGCTGGCAGCGCCTGGATATACAGGTGGCGCACGGCGACCCCGGCGGTCGACACCGCCGCCAGCAGCACCAGGGCGAGGGTCGCGCGACGCAGGAACACCTGCGGTTCCCCGGGCAAGGCGGCCAGCACGAACGTCACGCCCAGGGCCGTGATGCCAATGCGCTGGAAGATGCAGAGCGGACAGGGGGTCAGACCCTGAAATTGCTGCGAGTAGAGGGCATAGGCCACGAGCCCGAAGCACAGCAGCGCCGCCGCGATGTTGACCGCGCGGCGGTTTCTAAAAAGGCTATCCACGAATACCCCCAAAGAGCGGACTTAGGGCTTGGCCTGCTGCAACTCGCGCTCGACGTCCTCGAGGTTGGTGTGCCGCACATCCTTGCCGTAGACCATGTAGATCACATACTCGCAGATGTTCTTGGCATGGTCACCAATGCGCTCCAGGGAGCGCACCACCCACATCACGTCCAGGGCCCGGCGGATGGTGCGCGGATCCTCCATCATGAAAGTGATGCACTGGCGATGGATGGCCTCGTACTCCTCATCCACCAGGCGGTCGCGACGCGCCACCTTCAAGGCACCTTCGGCGTCCATCCGGGCGAAGGCATCGAGTGAATCGTGCACCATTTCCGAAACAAGCCTTCCCAAGTGCTTGATTTCGCGGTACTTGTTCTCGGGCCGCTCCATCGTGGCGAGACGCGAGGCGATCAGGCCGATCTTCTCGCCCTCATCCCCGATGCGCTCCAGATCCGTGATGGTCTTGATGATCGCGACGATCACGCGCAGGTCGCCCGCGGCCGGGGCCCGCGTGGCGAGGATGCGGCTGCACTCCTCGTCGATCGACACTTCCATGCCGTTGACCTTCAGGTCATCGATGGCCACCGACTCGCCCAGGGAACTGTCGCCCTCGATCAGCGAGGTGATCGCCTTGGCCAGCTGCGCCTCGACGAAGCCGCCCATCGCAAGCACCTTGGTACGCACGCGCTCCAGGTCTTCGTTGAAGCGGCGCGAGATATGGTGTGACAGGTCAGCTGTTTCCATGCGGATTCCTTCAGTTGAGGCCAGTGTCGGTCGCCCTTGTTACGGCGATATTACCCCCGCGTCCACCGACGAACACGCGGCGTGCGGGAAAATGGCAGGTGAAGCTGCTGCCCACACCCTCGCGACTCTCGATTTGCAGGCTCGCGCCGTGGTGCTGCAGGGCGTGCTTGACGATCGCGAGGCCCAATCCAGAGCCGCCGGTGTCGCGCGAGCGCCCCGAATCGACGCGGTAGAAGCGCTCGGTGAGGCGCGGCAGGTGTTCCGCGGAGATCCCGTAGCCCGTGTCGGACACGGCGAAGTGCCCTTCCCCGCCGTCGTCCACCCACCAGCGGACCTCGACCCGGCCTTCCGGCGGCGTGTATTTGGCCGCATTGTCCACGAGGTTGGAGAAGGCCGACTGGATCTCGCTCTCCTCGCCCAGGATGCCGCCTGGCGAGTCGACCTTCAGCGTGATGCTGGGATGCCGCGGGCGGGCGAGCACGTCCTTGCGCAGGATGCTCATCATCGCACCCACGTCGATCGGATCCCCGACCACCTCGTCCTGCTTAGCATCCAGCCGCGAGAGTTCCAGCAGGTCATGCACGATCGCGTTCATGCGCTCGGCCTGCCGGCGCATCTCCGATAGCGGCCCGCGCAGCGACTCCTCGATGTCCTCGTCCTGGTCGAGGGTCTCCAGGTATCCCGTGATCACGGTCAGCGGCGAGCGCAGTTCGTGCGATGCGTTGGCCACGAAATCCTTGCGCATGGACTCCAGCGCCACCTGGCGCGTCACGTCGCGCACCAGCATCAGGCGCTGGTTGCCACCGTACGGCACGACCTGGAACGACAAGTACAGCTCGTCGGTCGAGCGCCTCAACTGCAAGGTGTCGCTGAAGTCGCCCTTCTGCAAGTAACGGACAAAGTCGGGCTCACGCACCAGGTTGGTGATGCGGATGCCCAGGTCGGCGCGGCGCTTGAGGTTCAGCAGGCGGCCGGCCATGCGGTTGAACCAGACGATCTCCGACTGTACGTTGAGCACCACCACGCCGTCGGGCATCGCGGCGGTGGAATGCCGCAATTCACGAAAGACGTCCAGCAGGCGTTGCTTGTGGAAGCGCTTGCGGCGGTGCAGACGAACGACCTGGGTGATCACGTCGCCCCAGACGCCACCGGAATCCGGCGCATCGCGCGTACTGCGGTCGCGCAGCCAGTAGTCCAGCCGGAAGAGATTGAAGTAGTTCCAGGCCAGCGCCCCCGCCAGCACCAACGCCAGGCCGGTGACCGCATGCCCGAAGGACAGGCCGACAATGGCGCCGACCACGACCAGCGTCGCCAGTCGCGCCAGCGCAAAGCCCCAGGCCCGCAAGCCGTCGTCCATCCGCTGTTATTCCTCGCGCGCGGAAAACCGGTAGCCGGCACCGCGCACTGTCTGCACCAGGCGATCGTGCCCGAACTCCTCCAGCGCCTTGCGCAGGCGGCGGATGTGGACGTCGATGGTGCGCTCCTCGACGTAGACATTGCCACCCCACACGCGGTCCAGCAGCTGCTCGCGCGTGTACACGCGGTCCGGGTGGGTCATGAAGAATTCCAGCATGCGGTACTCGGTCGGCCCCAGGGCAACGGTGCGCTCCCCGGTGCTGACCCGATGGCTGGCCTTGTCCAGGTCCAAGCCACCGATGGAGATCGTCTCATCGGTCGTACCGGTGCTGGTACGGCGCAGGACCGCCTGGATGCGCGCCAGCAGCTCGCGTGGCGAGAACGGCTTGGTGACGTAGTCGTCCGCACCGCCCTCCAGTCCGGCGACCTTGTCGGCTTCCCCAGCTCGCGCGGTCAGCATGATGACCGGCAGCTCCCGGGTATCCCGGTCGCGCTTGATCAGCCGCGTGAGCTCCAGGCCGCTCATGTCCGGCAACATCCAGTCCACCAGCAGCAGGTCCGGTCGCTGGTCAGCCAGCATCAGGCGGGCGCTGCGGCAATCGGCTGCTTCCTGCACGCCATAGCCGGCGCGCTTCAGTGCGAAGGCGATCATTTCTCGGATCGGCCGTTCGTCCTCGACGATCAGGATTTGTCGTGCGCTCATGACGTGTCGTCAGCACCCTGTTGACAGGATATTTCTGCTGCCGTGATTACATGACAAGTCTATTGCAGTCCTGTTACGGACGAGGGGATTGTGCAACGTTATCGCGCAAATACACCGGAATGGCCGCCTCGGCGGGCAGCGCCTCCCCCGCCAGCCACTGCCGGGAACCCAGAAGCGCCACCTCGCGCGCGTGGGGTTCGGCCAGCGGCAGCAGGTGCGAGGTGGTCATCCCCAGCACCGCCAGGCCGTTCGCGTACGCCTCCAGCCCCCGCCCCGCGCCGACCCACCCCGCGGCACTAGCGCCATAGGGCAGTGCCGCGGCCACGAGCGCACTGGGCGCGCTGACCTGCTCGTGGGCCTCGGCCAGCTGACCGTCGGCGCTCGCCTCGTACAAGGCCCAGTAGACCTCCTGCATGCGCGCATCCATGCAGGCCAGCACGCGCTGGGGCGGACGCGGCGTCGCCACCTGCGTCAGCGCCTGCAGGGCGAGGGCCCGCAGGTCGGACACCGGCAGCACGGGCAGGTCCGCCCCGAAGGCCAGCCCCTGGGTAACGCTGGCGGCGATCCGCAGGCCCGTGAAGGAGCCCGGGCCGCGGCCGAACGCGATGGCGTCCAAGCCGGCCAGACCGACGCCCGCTTCCGCGAGCAGCGACTGCACCATCGGCAGGATGAGCTTGGCGTGGTCGCGGGCCGTGGCAACCTCCCGCGTGATCATCGCCCCCTCCAGCAGCAGCGCGACGGAGCATTGCCCGCTGGCGGTATCCAGGGCGAGGAGTTTCACGGGGCCACCTCGCGATGCGCGGAACGCGGGCACAGGCGCTTAAGGAATCGAAGGACTTCGTCGGCGTCGCGGCTGCGACGCATCGGTGGCAGGCTCTTGACCAGCACGCGGCCGTAGCCGCGCGTTGCCAGGCGCGGGTCACAGATCACCACGACCCCCTCGTCTTCTTCACTGCGGATCAGCCGGCCGACGCCCTGCTTGAGCGCGAGCGCGGCCTCCGGCAACTGGTAGTCGTTGAACGGGTTGCCGCCCTTGAGGCGGATGTTCTCCACGCGGGCACGGGTCAGCGGATCATCCGGCGAGGCAAAAGGCAGCTTGTCGATGATGACCAGCCGCAGCGCCTCGCCCTGCACGTCTACGCCCT
The DNA here is from genome assembly GCA_903868595.1 of uncultured Pseudomonadota bacterium. Classification (GTDB taxonomy): domain Bacteria; phylum Pseudomonadota; class Gammaproteobacteria; order Steroidobacterales; family Steroidobacteraceae; genus ZC4RG30. The sequence continues at coordinate 10,064 of CAIPVV010000050.1, read as the reverse complement.
CCCAGAAGCTGGAGGTGCCCAGCAGCACCGCGCGCTCGCAGCTGCGGAATTCGCGCAGCAACAGCTCCCGCGGGGACTCGCCCTGAACGAAGATGTGAAAGTCCGGCTCGCCATCGCCCTTGGCCTGCCAGCGCTCGCGCAGGCTGCGCGCCGCGCGCTCCAGCGCGCGATGGCTGGTGAACAGCAGGAAGGCGCCGCCACCGGAGGCCTCCACCAGCGTCACGGCCTGCGCGACCACGGCATCGGTGTAGGCGGGCGCCGAGGGATCCGGCAGGCCGGTCGGGACGTACAGGATGGCCTGGCGCTCGTAGTCGAAGGGACTCTCGATGCGCAGCGTGTCGGCATCGTCGGTCAGGCCCAGGCGATTGGAGAAATGGCTGAAGTCCTCACCCACGGTGAGCGTGGCTGAGGTGAAGATCCACGCGCAGCGCCGCGCATCCACCATCGCCCGGAAGCGCGGTCCCACGTCGAAGGGCAGCAGCTGCAGCGAGAAGCCGCGCGGTCCGGACTCCAGCGTGCGCGCCCCTTCCGCGGGCAGCGCCTCGGCAATGCGCTCCAGGCTCTCGCACAGTTCCACGGTGCGCTGCGCGCACTGCTGCAGGGCCTCGCCACCATCCAGGTCCGCAATCTGCGTGGCCAGCACGCCCAGCTCCGCAGCCAGCTGGGCCACCGCATCGTCCACGCCCTGGGCCGCATCGTCCCAGCCCACCCGCCCCTGTGGCCCGACGCGCGCCGAAATACGCTCCGCCGCCACGTGCTGGGCGCGTTGCAGGCGATCCTCCGCCAACGCGAGCCGGCGCGGGCCGCTGCCGGTGGCGATGAGGGCCGTATGCAAGTCCTGCAGCAGCAGGTCGACCTGCCGACTGCCGAAGCTGGAGCCGAAGAACTGCGCCGCCAAGTCCGGCACCTGGTGGGCCTCGTCAAGGATCACGGCATCGGCGCTGGGCAGCAGGTCCCCGTACCCCTCCTCCTTGAGGGCCAGGTCCGCCAGCAGCAGGTGGTGGTTGACCACGACCAGATCCGCCTCGCCGGCCGTACGGCGGGCCGCAAAGACGTGGCAGCGCGAGAATTCAGCGCAGCGCGGCCCGCTGCAGCTGTCGCGCGTGGAGGTGATGCGTGCGCGCAGCGGATGACCATCCGAGAGCTCGGGTACCTCGGCCAGGTCGCCGCTGCCGGTGACCAGTGACCAGTCGCGGATCTTCTGCAGCACGCCGCGGGTGGAGGGCGCGTCGAATTGCAGCTCCTCCTCCGTACGCAACAGGCGCTCGCGGCACAGGTAGTTGTTCCGGCCCTTCAGCAGCGCGATGCGGGCGATGCGGCCGAGCACCCGCGCCAGCAGCGGCACGTCGCGTGCGAACAGCTGGTCCTGCAGGGTACGCGTGCCGGTGGAAACGATGACCTTGCCGCCGGACAGCAGCGCCGGGATCAGGTAGGCGAAGGTCTTGCCGGTGCCGGTGCCGGCCTCCACCAGCAGCCGTCCGCGGCGCTCCAGGGTATCGGCCACCTGAGTGGCCATACGTCGCTGGGACGCGCGCGGGCGAAAACCGCTCAGCGCAGCTGACAGCGGCCCGTCGGCGCCGAATATTTCGTCGAGTTCCTGCATGATTACGTTTGCAGCCGCTCGGTGGCGCCGCGCTGGGGGTCAGCGTGCAGTATGCCACCGTCAGGGTACTTTGTTGCCCTGCATCATTATGCTTCTTTATGTAGCCGTGGCCGCAGTTTCTTCGCAAGCGGTGCGCCGCACCTCGCTATAATCGCCGCTCCTTTTCAAATGCCCCGCAGGTACATGTCCATGGCGACAGCCCCTAACACTTTCATCCCGCTCCCCGAGCTCTCCAAGGAAGTCGCCGAGTGGGTTGGAAGCGTTGCGCAGCTCACCCAGCCTCACCGGATCCACTGGTGCGACGGTAGCGCGGCCGAAATGGCGCAGCTGCGTAACGAACTGATCGCGAAGCAGGAGCTGCAGCCCCTGAACGCGGAGAGCTTCCCCGACTGCTACCTGGCGCGCTCGCACCCCAGCGACGTGGCGCGCGTGGAGCACCTCACGTTCATCTGCACGAGCAAGCAGGAAGATGCCGGCCCGAACAACATCTGGATGGCGCCCGCGGAGGCCCACCAGAAGATGGACGCGCTGTTCCAGGGCTGCATGCAGGGCCGCACGCTGTACGTCGTGCCCTACTGCATGGGCCCCATCGATTCGCCCTACTCGCGCTGCGGCGTCGAGATCACCGACAGCGCCTACGTCGTGATCAACATGGGCATCATGACCCGCATGGGGCGCCCGGCACTGGAGCGCATCGCGGCCGACCGGACGTTCATCAAGGGCCTGCACTCGATCGGCGAGCTGAACCCGGACCGCCGCTTCATCATGCACTTCCCCGAGGAGCTCTCGATCAAGAGCTTCGGCTCCGGTTACGGCGGCAACGCTCTGCTGGGCAAGAAGTGCCACGCACTGCGCATCGCCAGCTACCAGGCCCGCACCGAGGGCTGGCTTGCCGAGCACATGCTCATCGTCGGGCTGCAGAACCCGCAGGGCGAGACGCACTACGTCGCCTGCGCGTTCCCGTCGGCCTGTGGCAAGACCAATCTCGCCATGCTGATCCCGCCGGACTCGATGCCGGGCTGGAAGGTTTTCACGGTCGGCGACGACATCGCCTGGCTGCACCCCGGTCCGGACGGTCGCCTGTGGGCCATCAACCCGGAATCCGGCTATTTCGGCGTCGCCCCGGGTACCAGCCCGAAGACCAACCGCAACGCCTACGAGATGATCCGCAAGGACACGCTCTTCACCAACGTCGCCCGTACCGCGAACAACGAGCCGTGGTGGGAAGGGATCGGCGCCGGGGAGCCGTCCATCGACTGGCTGGGTCGCCCGTACGAGGCCAAGAACGGCCCGGCCGCGCACCCGAACTCGCGCTTCACGGTCAGCGCGGTGCACAACCCGGCCTACACCCCGGAGGCCGAGAACCCCCGTGGCGTGCCGATCTCGGCGCTGGTGTTCGGCGGACGCCGCCGCGAACTGGCGCCGCTGGTGTACGAGGCCCGCAGCTGGGCGCACGGTGTGCTCGTGGGTGCCTCGGTGGCCTCCGAGACGACCGCCGCGGCCACCGGCGCGGTAGGCGTCGTGCGTCGCGACCCGATGGCCATGAAGCCGTTCTGCGGCTACAACTTCGCTGACTACTGGCAGCACTGGCTCAACGTCGGCGCGAAGCTCAAGTCGCCGCCGAAGATGTTCCACGTCAACTGGTTCCGCCAGAACGCCGACGGCAAGTTCCTCTGGCCGGGCTTTGGCGACAACCTGCGCGTGCTGTCGTGGATGCTGGATCGCTGCGCGGGTCGCGCGCAGGCCCAGGACACGGCGATCGGCTACCTGCCACGTCCGCAGGACCTCAACACCACGGGCCTGGATATCTCGGCGGAGAACCTCAACGAGATCCTCAGCGTCAAGAGCGATGCCTGGCGCAAGGAAGTGGCGGACATCCGCAGCTACCTGGGCGAGTACGGCGCGCGCCTTCCCGCGGCACTGCTGGCCGAGGTCGATAGCGTGGAGAAGCGCCTGGGCTGATTCGCCCGACGCCTCGATCCGCCTATTGAACCCAGGCGCGCCAGGGCAACCCGGCGCGCCTTTTTCATGCCCGCTCGCCGCCCCGCTTCCCGCGCCGGGCCGGGCCGGGCCGGGCCGGTTCAGATTCCATTCACTGGACCGCCCGCTGCGTTCACCTCGTGCACCGCCCGGGCTTGAGGCCCCGGCCGCAAGGCCCGCGCGCTGACGCCCCGGACGGCGTGGCCGATGCCAGCGAGGATCGCGACGTCAACCACAGCGGCCGCGGAACGTTTACATCAGCAAGTGCCGGCCATGGCCGGCTGTGCAGGAGAGCGGGCATGAAATCCTATCGAGCACTCTTGTTGGGGCTGGCAGCCAGTGCCGTTGTCGCCGCATTGCTCGGCGGCTGCGTGGTGGTGCCGGGGCCCGACGCCTACTACGGCGGTAGCGTCCTGGTCGCGCCGCCGGCCCCGCGGGTGGAGTACTACGGCGTCGCACCCTACCCGGGCTATATCTGGCTCGGGGGATACTGGAATTGGGTTGGCGGCCGGCATGAATGGGTGGGCGGCCACTGGGCAGCCCCGCGGCCGGGGTACCGCTGGGAGCCGCACCGCTGGGATCGGGTGGGCAACGGCTGGCGGATGCGACCCGGCCACTGGGCGCGGGAGCGACGCTGACCCGAGGCAGTCCGGGCAATCGGCAGAGGACCGTGCGCAGGCCCGGCGGCCTACGGCCTGCCCGTCCTGCATCGCCCCGCCGAGAACGCTAGGTCGGTACCGGCTCGCAGGTGAAGCGGATGGTCTGCGGGTTGTCGGCCTCGGGCACCCGGCCCAGGCCGATGAGCCCCTCGCCCTTGATCTGCACGCTGTCGCGACGCACGAAGGCTTCCTCGCCATCGGCCGACTGCACGAAGGTGCCGTTGGTGCTCTGGTCGATGAGCATGATCTTGTTGCGGTTGATCTCGATGCGCGCGTGGACCCGGGAGATGAGGTTGCCGCGAATGATGAGGTCGTTATCATCGGCTCGGCCGATGCTGATGTGCGGACGCGAGGAGTCGAGGATCACTTCCTGGTCCAGCAGGCGCAGCCGCAATCGCTGCAGCTTGCGCCCGTAGCGCCCCGACAAGGCGATGGCCGGCAGCATGCTGGTCACGTCCTCGGTCTGCCAGAGCACCTCATAGAGGCTGACCTCGTTGCCCTGGCCCTTGATCATCGCGATATCGATCTGCCGCACCGCGGCACGCCACTCCGGCGAGAGCCGCTCGCAGGTGGCTGCCGTCGTCACGATCTGCCCGCCCTTGGCCTGGCTGGTCATGCGGTTGGCGGTGTGCACAGTGGCCCCGAAGACGTCGCGGCTCTCCAGAACCACGGGCCCGAAATGGCAGCCAATGCGCAGCGCCACGGGCTGGCCGTCGACCTGCAGTTCCGCGTGGGAGACGATCTGCCGCTGCATTTGCGCTGCAGCATTCAACGCATCGTCGGCGGTGGGGAAGGTCGACATGACCTCATCGCCCATCGTCTTGATGACCGTGCCGCTGTGCTGTTCGGTCGCCGAGCGCATGACTTGGATGCAGGTGGCGACCATCTCGCGCGCACGCTGGTCGCCCATGACGTCGTAAATGTGCGTAGAGCCGACCACGTCGGCGAACACAATTGCGAGCTCGATATCCTGACCCATGCGACTTATTACTTCCGGCTAGGGGAGCAAGAGTGAATTAAGGGTCTTTGGAAAACAAGCCTGTAGCGGATTTATCGCGAATGTTTCGCACGCCGGGGACCTCACGCAGCGCCCTGGAGCAAGAGCGCTCGGGCCTGTGCCAGAAGCTCCGGGCCAGCCGAGCGGCTGCGCGCGCCTTCGGCCATCAAGCGCCGATAGTCCCGCGCCCCGGCGGTATGGGTAACCAGGCCCAGCATGTGGCGGGTGATGTTGGAGAGGCGCTCACCGGCCGCCAGTTCGCGGGCGGCGTACTCGCCCATCCGGTCCAGGACCTCCGCGGGGCTCGGCGCCGCCCAGTGATCCGCCGGGTACAGCGCCGCCTGCAGCGCTGCCAGCAGGTAGGGTCGGTGGTAAGCCTCCCGCCCGATCATCACGGAGTCACACCACTGGACCGCCTCCACCGCCGCCTCCGCGGTGCGGATCCCGCCATTGACCGACAAGGGTACGCCGGGGAACTCCTCGCGCAGCCGGCGCACGACATCGAAGCGCAGCGGCGGCACCGTGCGGTTCTCATGCGGCGAGAGACCACCGAGCACCGCCTTGCGCGCATGCACGATGAGGGTCGCACAGCCCGCCGCCAGGATCTGCCTGGTGAACTCGGACAGGCGCGCGTAGTCGGCCTCATCGAACCGCAGCATCGCCGCCCGGGCATCGTGGCCGCCGTCGCGCTGGCGATTGACCACCCCGATGCGCATCTTCACCGTCACCGGCACCCCAACGACCGCCCGCATCGCCGCCACGCACTCGGCCACCCGCGCAGGCTCCTCCATCAGGCAGGCGCCGAAGGCCCCGGAGCTCACGCGGTCGCTCGGACAGCCACAGTTGAGATTGATCTCCTGGTAGCCGGCCTCCTCGCCCACCCGGGCCGCGAGGGCCAGCTCCGCGGGACTGCTGCCACCCAGCTGCAGGGCCACGGGCTGCTCCTCGGGCGAGAACTGAAGCAAACGTGCCCGATCCCCCCGAAGGATGGCCGCCGCCGTGATCATCTCGGTATAGAGCAGTGCCCGCGGGGAAAAGCAGCGCAGGAAGGCCCGGCAGTGCCGGTCCGTCCAATCCATCATCGGGGCCACGGAAAACCGCGGCCCCGTCCCGGCCACCGGGACAGTTGAGGGGGCTGTGCTCATGTAGGGCGGCGATCTTACGGCAAAGCACCCCCGGCGGCCGCCCGCCAACGGCGTCGACGCACCCCGGGGACCGGATGGACGCCGCCTCTGGGAAGGGGCCGGGCGCCCCTACTGCCTCGCCGTCCCTTGGCGCCGAATCCGACGTGTCGCGGTAACGGCTACCAGCTTCGCCAGCGTCGTCGCGAAAGCAAGGCTCGGGCGAAGGTCGTCGCTGGCCCACCAGGCGAACTCGGAGGCCCCACGCCAGCTCGCCAGCAGCTCGTGCAGCCGCAGCCTGCCCACCCGCATCAGTTCTCCACAGGCCCAGTAATCGGTGTCCTCGGCAACCCAGGTGCGGCCCCACTCGGGCCTCACGTCGGGGATCTGCTGCCCCGTCAGGTCCAGGTACCAGCAGCGCACGGCGTCCAGTCCGTGGCGATCGACGCCGACCCTGAAGTTGGCCCCCAGCCGGGGGTTCAGGTCGAGGAGCTTGTACTGCCCGTCCTGCGGATCAAAGCAGAAGTCCGCATCGAGGACCCCGTGGTACCCGGCAGCCTGCGCGATGCGCCGGATACGCTCCGCCAGGGGCTCGCACGGGGCCGTCACGGCGTGGGCGGTGTTGCCGCCGCTGATCGGCACCTGGCGCAGCTTGATCGCACTGATGGCGAATCGGCAGCGAGCGTCACGGTCGAAGTAGGAACTGCAGATCCATTCCTTCTTCTGCTCGCCGCTGATGTACCGCTGCAGGAACAGGTTGGAATGCCCCGGCTCGTCAAACTCTTGGTAAATCGACACCAGCTGCGCGTCGTCCCGGGCGACCGCCAGGCGGCGCCCGGTTCGCCGCAACAGTCGATTCGGATCGATTGCCTTGATCGCCACGGGAAAGCCCAGGCGCTGCGCCGCCTGGCAGGCGTCCTGCAGCGTCGTGGGGAAATAGGAGTCGGCCGTCGGCACGCCTTCGCTGATGCAAAGCTCATACAGGCCCCGCTTGCTGTAGAGGCGCGCGATCGCGCCGGAACGGGGTGCAGTAACCCGGTAGTGCGCGGCGAGCACGGTGCGATAGTCGTCCGCGAAGTTGTTCCACAAGTCGAACATCGGCAGCAGCACGGGCTTGCCGCTGACCACCGCGGCAACGTGGATCAGGTAATCCACCAGCGCTTCGCTGCTGTGTCGCTCGTAATCCCAGATGAAACGGCCGCTGCAGTAACGCGACTTCAAGGGGAGTGCGCGCGGATTGCGGTCGATGCAGTAGACCGGCACCCCCAGCCGGCCGAGGGAGCGCAGCACACCCAGTGCCGCATGGGTGTCGGCATTGAATAGAACGACCGGGACGTGGGTGTCTATCGGCATGTTGTCGTATCGTGCGAGTCGGTTGCTCATCTTGGGGCAAGGGCCGGACGGCGCTGCCTCTGATGTTACGCAGGAGTCTTGCCGCCCGGCCGGGCAGCACTTCTCAAGGCGAACGGCTGGCTGCGCGGGGATGGTGTCAGCGCCTCCACCCCACGGCTTGCCACTCGGACATCGTTCTCTTGCGCGTGCGGGTTGCTGGCAGTGCAGGCTGCACTTCCACAGTAGCCGCGTCACCACCGGAGGCGTTGCCGGGGCGGTTGCGTTTGGGCGATGTGGCAAGGGCTTGTACGCGCGGGCACCACGCCGATGACAACCGGGACCACGTCGCGTTCGCAGCGACCGCGCCCACTTCGCGCCAGGCGTGTTCTAACTGGCCGGTTTTCAACAGCTTACTCGCGCATCCCTCGTCCGGCGCGCGGCGGATCTCGCCCCACCCCCGCCGTAGGGATGCGCGCGGCGCCAGGGCGCCCTATGGCACCCCCCGCACGGCCTTTGCTGCGGGTGCTCGACCTTCCGGACGAGGCCCTGGGGTGCGCATTAGGCCCCCGTGGAAGGTGCAATACCATTAGACTTGCCGACCCCCCGCGCCAAGCCCAGGACTTTCCATGAATACCGTCGCCCCGGCGCAATCGATCGCCTTTTCGGAGCTCGGCCTCTCGGACGCCGTCGTCAAGGCCGTCACCGATGTCGGCTACGAGTCGGCCTCCCCGATTCAGGCCGCCACGATCCCTGCACTGCTGACCGGCGCGGACATCCTGGGCCAGGCACAGACCGGCACCGGCAAGACCGCTGCCTTTGCACTGCCCATCCTCTCCCGCATCGACCTGAAGCAAAAGGCGCCGCAGGCGCTGGTACTGGTACCGACGCGCGAACTGGCGATCCAGGTTGCCGAGGCGTTCCAGAAGTACGCCAGCCGCATGCCGGGCTTCCACGTGCTGCCGATCTACGGCGGCCAGAGCTACGTTCCCCAGCTCAACGCGCTCAAGCGCGGCACCCACGTCATCGTGGGTACCCCGGGTCGCATCATGGATCACCTGGAGCGCGGCACGCTCTCCCTCGACGGCATCAAGACCGTGGTCCTGGACGAGGCCGACGAAATGCTGGCCATGGGCTTTGCCGATGCCATGGACTCGATCCTGGGCCAGGCTCCCAAGGAGCGTCAGGTCGCCCTGTTCTCCGCGACGATGGCGCCGAACATCAAGCGAATCGCCCAGCGCCACCTGCGCGAGCCGCGCGAGATCACCATCCGCAGCAAGACCAGCACCGGCACCAACATCCGCCAGCGCTACTGGCTCGTCAGCGGCATGCACAAGTTGGATGCGCTGACGCGCATCCTGGAGGTCGAGCCCTTCGATGCAATGCTGGTGTTCGCCCGCACGAAGCAGGCGACCGCGGAGCTGGCCGAGAAGCTGGAGGCCCGCGGCTTCTCGGCCGTCGCGCTGAACGGCGACGTGCCGCAGCCGCTGCGTGAGCGCATCGTGGCAGGCCTCAAGGCCGGCAAGATCGACATCCTCGTGGCCACGGACGTCGCGGCGCGCGGCCTGGACGTGGAGCGCATCAGCCACGTGGTCAACTTCGACGTGCCCTACGACACCGAATCCTACGTGCATCGCATCGGCCGTACGGGCCGCGCCGGCCGCAGCGGCGAGGCGATCCTGTTCATTGCGCCCCGTGAGCGCAACATGCTGCGCCTGATCGAGCGCGCCACGCGCCAGCCGATCGAGCAGATGAACCTGCCCAGCGTCGATGACGTGAATGCCCGCCGACTCACCAAGTTCAAGGAGCGCATCACCTCCGCCCTTGCCGCCGAGCAACCGCCGGTGCTGCGCGAGGCGATCCAGCAGATGGCCAACGACACTGGCACCGAGATGCTGGACATCGCCATCGCCCTGGCTTCGCTGGTGGAGGGCAATGCCCCGCTGCTGCTGGCCGCCTCCCAGGGCGGCGGGCGCGACGAAATGGAGCCGCCGCAGGAGGATCGCGGCCCGCCGCGGCAGGATCGCGGCCCGCCGCGCGCCCATCGCGGACAGCGCGAGCCGCGCGAGGACCGTGCGCCGGACTTCGGACCGCAGGAGACCTACCGCCTGGACGTGGGTCGCAAGCATGGCGTACTGCCCGGGAATATCGTCGGCGCCATCGCCAACGAGGCCAAGCTCGACGGCAGCCAGATCAATGGCGTCGACATTCGCGCCGACCACAGCTTCGTGCGCCTGCCGCACGGACTGCCGCCGGAAATTATCGAGCGCCTGTCGGCCGTTCGCGTACGGGGCCAGGCACTGGCGTTGCAGCGTGCCGACCAGGCGCGGCCAGTGCGCGCCATGAAGCCCAAGCACTAAGAGCGCGATAGGCTG
>CAIPVV010000049.1 GCA_903868595.1 uncultured Pseudomonadota bacterium | reverse complement strand
TGCCGGGGGAGGAGCTGCCGCTGACCGACGGGGAGGAGATCCGCGAGCGCCTGGCGCACCAGCTGGAGGCGATCCTGGACGCCGGCCACTGCGGCATCGACCCGACCTCGGTCATTGACCTCTCCGCCGCCCCTCCGGTGATCGTCCGCCGCGGCAGAGGCGACCTCGCGCCCTTTGAGTAATTCGTATAATGGCGGCCACATGAATTCCACGACACAGGCCCGGCGGGTGCTCTCCGGTATGCGCCCCACCGGCCAGCTGCACCTGGGCAACTACCACGGGGCCCTCAAGAACTGGGTCACGCTGCAACATCAGTACGAGGGCTACTTCTTCGTTGCGGACTGGCACGCGCTGACCACCGGCTACGAGGACACCTCGCAGCTGCAGGACAACATCCGCGAGATGGTGATCGACTGGCTGGCCGCCGGCATCGATCCCCAGCTCGCCACCGTGTTCGTGCAGTCGCAGGTGCCGGAGCACGCCGAGCTGCACCTGCTGCTCTCGATGGTGACGCCGCTGGGGTGGCTGGAGCGCGTGCCGACCTACAAGGACCAGCAGGCGCAGCTGAAGGACAAGGACCTGGCCACGTACGGCTTCCTGGGCTACCCGCTGCTGCAGAGCGCGGACATCCTGCTCTACCGTCCTGAATTCGTGCCCGTGGGCGAGGACCAGGTCGCGCACGTGGAGATCACGCGCGAGGTCGCCCGGCGCTTTAACTTCCTCTACGGCAGCGAGCCGGACTTTGCCAAGAAGGCCGAGAAGGCCCTCCGCCTGCTGGGCAGCCCGGGTGCCGGCCAGTACGCGCAGGCGCGCCGCCGCTACCAGGAGTCCGGCGACCCCGCCGCCCTCATCGAGGCGCGCGCCCTCGTGCGCGCCCAGCCGGCGCTGCCGGAGGCGGATCGCCAGCGGCTGCTGGGCTATGTCGAGGGGCTCAACATCAGCATCCTGCCGGAGCCGCAGGTCTTGCTGACGCCCACGCCCAAGGTGCCGGGCCTGGATGGCCGCAAGATGTCCAAGTCCTACGGCAACACGATTGGGCTGCGCGAGGAGCCGGACCAGATCGCCAAGAAGATGCGCGTCATGCAGACCGATCCGGCCCGCGTGCGCCGCACCGACCCGGGTGACCCGCAGAAGTGCCCCGTCTGGGACCTGCACAAGATCTACTCCGACGAGGCGACCCGCAGCTGGGTCGTGGAGGGCTGCCGCTCCGCGGGCATTGGCTGCCTGGAGTGCAAGAAGCCGGTGATCGATCGCGTGGTGGCCGAGGCCACCGCGATGCGCGCGCGGGCCCTGCCGTTCCAGCAGGACCCGGCGCGGATCCCCGCCGTGCTGGAGGAGGGTGCCGAGCGGGCCCGCGCCGCGGCGCGCGCCACGCTGGATGACGTGCGCCAGGCCATGAACCTCAAAGCCCGCACGTAAAGGGGTGACCACGTGAACGTTGAACCGATGACTGCCGGCACGTCCGAGTCGCTCTCCCCCGAGCAGGTGGAGATGCCCTTTGCCATGGTCCTGGGCGAGCCCATGACCGAGATGCCGCGCGACCTGTACATCCCGCCGCAGGCCCTGGAAGTCTTCCTCGACGCGTTCGAGGGTCCGCTGGACCTGCTTCTGTATCTCATCCGCCGCCAGAACCTGGACATCCTCGACATCCCGATCGCGGAGATCACCCGCCAGTACACGCAGTACATCGAGGTGATGACCGAGATGCAGCTGGAGCTGGCCGGTGAGTACCTGGTGATGGCCGCGACGCTGGCGGAGATCAAGTCGCGGATGCTGCTGCCGCGCGCCACCCAGCCGGGCGATGGCCTGGAGGAGGACCCGCGCGCCGAGCTGGTTCGCCGCCTGCAGGAATACGAGCGCTTCAAGCGCGCCGCGGAGCAGATCGACCGTGTGCCGCGCCTGGAGCGCGACAACTGGGTGGCCAGTGCCGAGTTCAGTGACCGGCGCGTCGCGCGGCTGCTGCCGGAAGTGACGCTGAAGGAAATGCTTCTGGCGTTCAAGGAAGTGGCGATCCGCTCGGAGATGTTCGCGCACCATCACGTCTCGCGCGAGCGGCTCTCGGTGCGGGCGCGCATGAGCGACATCCTGACCACGCTGGACCAGGAGCGCTTCGTGGAATTCACGACGCTGTTCAAGCCGGAGGAAGGCCGCATGGGCGTGGCGGTCACCTTCATCGCGATCCTGGAGCTGGTGCGCGAAGGCCTGATCGAGATCGTGCAGAACGAGGCGTTCGCACCGCTGCACGTTCGCGCCGGCAACCCGGCGCGCTCGGGCCGGGTGATCGATGTTGAGGACATGTCGGCACAGGCGCAAGCCGAGGCGGCCGCTGCGCTGGCCGGCATCGGTGCCGAGCCGGAACCTGATGACGCGGATGACGCCGACGAGGCGTCGGAGATCGAAGAATGACCGAGGTTTTCTCCCGTAACGTGGTCGAGGCGGCGCTGCTCGCCGCCGGCCGCAGCCTGACGCTCAACGAGCTGGCGCAGCTGTTTGATCCCCTCTCGCGGCCGACGGCGGAGGATCTGCGCGCGACGCTCGCGGCGCTGACCACCGAATACGAGGGTCGCGGCATCGAGCTCAAGGAGACAGCGGCCGGCTACCGCGTGCAGGTTCGCAAGGACCTGGCGGCGGAGGTTTCCCGCCTGTGGCCTGAGCGGCCGGCCAAGTATTCCCGCGCGCTGCTGGAGACGCTGGCGCTCATCGCCTACCGGCAGCCGCTGACGCGCGCGGAGATCGAGGCGGTGCGCGGCGTCGCCGTGAACCCCAACATCATCAAGACGCTGCTGGAGCGCAACTGGATCCGCGTGGTGGGTCATCGCGACCTGCCGGGTCACCCGGAGCTGCTGGGCACGACCCGGGAGTTCCTGGATTACTTCGGCCTGAAGAGCCTGGATCAGCTGCCGCCGCTCGCCGAGCTCAAGGCCCTCAGCGAACTGGATCCGCAGATGGCGCTGCCGGAGCCGCTGGGCGCGCTGGCGGCCGACGAGGCGGTGCCGCTCCTGGCCATCGAGGTGCAGGTGGAGGTGGTGGAGACCGTGGAGGCGGCCGGAAACCTCCCGATCCTCGCCACCGAGGCTGACGGGGAGGCGGACGCCGCGGGCGTGCCCGAGGCGGCCTGGGAACCGGCTGTCGAACCCGCCGAACCCGCCGGGCCGATCGTGTCCGCCGAGCCGACCGAGCCGGCCGAGGTGGCCGAGTCCGCCGTATCGCCGGTTGAGGCCGCGAGCGATGCCGGTGCGCCTGGGCAGGCGCAGGCCGGGGCGACCGCCGTGGCGCCCGATCCTTCCGCCACCACGGCAGAAGGCACCTGAACAAGCCCACCCGTAGCAAGTTCGGCGGCACCCGCCCGGCCGCCAGCAGGCCAAGTGGCGCCAAGCCGGGCGTCGCGAAGCCCGGCAGCGAGAAGGCGGGTGCGAGCCGGGCTGGGCCGGAGCCTGAGCGGGTGCAGAAGATCATCGCCCGCGCCGGCCTGGCCTCGCGCCGCGAGGCCGAGGAGTGGATCCGCCAGGGCCGCGTCACGATCAACGGCGAGGTGGCAACGCTGGGTACGCGTGCCGCGGGCAATGATCAGGTGAAGCTCGACGGCCGGCTCATCCGCCAAGCCTCTACGACCCGCGCCGCGACCTTCCTGTGCCATCGCTCCCCGGGCGAGGGCTTGAAGGAGCCGCGCGAGGGCGAGGAGCGCGAGGCGCTGGTGGAGCGCCTGCCGTCACGGTCGGGCAAACGCTATATCGCGATCAGCCCCATGCCACGCATCGATGGGGGCCTGGAGCTGCTGACCTCCGACGGCGCCCTGGCCATGCAGCTGCAGCGCCTCGTGCGCCGCCTGCCGCTGGGCTTCAGCGTGCGGGTACGCGGGGAGCTGATACCGGAGCAGCTGGAAGGCATTTTGCTGGGGGAGCTGGACAGCGGCGAGCACCTGAAGCTCCTCTCCTGCGAGCCCGGAGGCGGCGAAGGCGCCAACCGCTGGTACCAGGTGGAGACGCTTGGCGCCAATGGGCGCGACCTGCGCGCGCTGCTGGAGCGCCAGGGTGCGGTGGTGAGCCGGGTGCTGCGGGTGAAGTTCGGGCCGCTGACGCTGGATCGTGGGCTGCCGCGGGGGCATGTGCGCGCGCTGGGTGCCGAGGAGCTGGCGCAGCTGCTGGGCGGCGCCGATGCGGCCGTGGCCGCCACGCTCGAGGAGCCTGTCGAGGACGGCGGGACCGCCGAGGACCTGTTCGACGCCGAGTAGTGCGCTACTGGCAGTCCAGCGACTGCCCGTGGATACCCTTGCCGCTGGGTCCCAGCAGCGCGACGTACGCGCCGGCCACGGCGGCCGGCTCCACCAGCTTCGCCACGTTCTCCGACGGAAACGCCTGGCGGCGCATCAGCGTGCGCACGGGGCCCGGGTTCAGTACGTTCACGCGGATCGCCGTGGCGTTCTGCGTTTCCGCGGCCAGCACCTGGGTCAGGCCCTCGATGGCGAACTTGGACACGGCGTAGGCGCCCCAGTACGCGCGGCCCTCGCGGCCCACGGTGCTGGAGGTGAAAATCACCGCGGCATCGGGCGAGAGCCGCAGCGCCGGTAGTAGCACCTGCGTCAGCACGAACGCCGCGGTGACGTTCACGTGCAGGACCTTGCACCACGTCGGCACGTCGTACTGTTCGATCGGCGTAAGCGTTCCCAGGATGCCCGCGCAATGCACGAGGCCATCCAGGCGTCCGTAGCGCGAGAGAATAGCGGCGGCGAGCTGGTCGTAGTCGCCGGCCAGCGCCTTCTCCAAATCCAACGGCGCGATCGTGGCCACATCGCCATGGGCGGCGAGGATCTCCTGGTGCACGCCCTGCAGCTTGCGCACGGTGCGACCGATCAGAATCACCTGCGCGCCACTGGCGGCGGCGGCCAGCGCGACGGCGCGGCCGATCCCATCCCCCGCGCCGGTGACCGCGATCACGCGTCCCTGCAGTTCCTGGGCAGCCGGCTCGAGCAGTCTGGGGTCTTTCATGTTCTCGAAGGGGGGGGCAGGTCAAACGGCCAGCGGGGCCGCAAGGCCCAGCCAGGAAAGCAGCTCCAGCGGCGAGGCGATCTGCCCGTCGGCGGCCCAGGAGGCCGGGTCGTCGGTGGGGCCGAGGTAGCCGTAGCCGGCCAGCAGCACAGGCATTCCCGCGGCGCGGGCGCTCTGGATGTCGCGCTGGGCATCGCCGATATACAGGCAGCGATCCGCGGCGACGCCCAGTAGCGTTGCGGCATGCAGCAGCGGCGCAGGATGTGGTTTGCGCTGCGGCAGCGTATCCCCGGAGATCACGCAGCCCGCGCGGCGGTCCAGCATCAGCGCCGCCAGCAACGGTGCGGTGAGGAAGGCCGGCTTGTTGGTGACAATGCCCCAGGGCTTGTTCGCCGCCTCCAGGGCGCCGAGCACCTGCTCACAGCCCTCGAACAGCCGCGTCTCCACGGCCAGGCGCTCGTTGTAGAGACCCAGGAAGCGTTCCCGCAGCAGCTCGAAGTCCGCGCTGCCCGCCGCCGGGAAGGCCAGGCTCACCAGGCCGCTGGAGCCATGCGAGACCTGGGTGCGGGCAATGGAATACGGCAGCGCGTCCAGGCCCTCCTGGGCGCGCAGTCCGTTCAGCGCCGCGATCATGTCCGGAGCGGTATCGATGAGCGTGCCGTCCAGGTCGAACAGCACCGCGTCCAGGGCCGAGGCCCTCATGGGCGCGGGCCGTCGGCCCGCAGGTGCGCCAGGTAGTTGACCGAGACGTCGGCAGTCTGCTCGCAGCGGCCGCTGAGCGGCTCGTAATGCAGCCCTGCTAAGTCGATCACCTCGAAGCCGGCGGCGCGCGCATAGCGGGCCAGCTCCGCCGGGCGGATGAGCCGCGCGTACTCGTGCGTGCCGCGCGGCAACAGGCGCAGCAGGTACTCCGCTCCCACGATGGCGAGGGCAAAGGACTTGGCATTGCGGTTGATGGTGGAGATGAACAGGTCGCCGCCGGGCTTGACCAGGCCTGCCAGCGCTGCGAGCACCGCGGCGGGGTCGGGCACGTGCTCCAGCATCTCCATGCAGCAGACGACGTCAAAGCGCGCCTGCGGGTCCTGCAGCAGCTGCGTGGCATCCTGTACGCGGTAGTCGATCGCCAGGCCCGCCTCCGCGGCATGCAGGCGGGCGACGTCGACCATCGAGGGGGCCATGTCCACGGCCGTGACGAGCGCACCGCGGCGGCACAGGGCCTCCGCCAGCAGGCCGCCGCCGCAGCCCACGTCCAGCACCCGCCGCCCCTCCAGGGTTGCGCGGCGCGCCACGTAGGCGGCGCGGATCGGGTTTAGGCGGTGCAACGGTTTGAACTCACCAGCCTCATCCCAGAAGCGGTGGGCCAGCGCGTCGAACTTGGCGACCTCGGCCGGGTCGGTGGCGGAAGGGGCGGGGGCATTCACCGGGAGGAGTATAGCCCGCGGCAGCCTGGTTAGGGCAGGGTCGGGAGGAGGGTTTGCGGCCGTCGCTGTGGTAGAATTCCAGACTTTTAGGCCCATAGCGCAATGACGGAAATCGCCCGCGAAATCCTGCCGGTAAATCTCGAAGACGAGATGCGGCAATCGTATCTCGATTACGCCATGAGCGTCATTGTCGGGCGTGCCCTGCCCGACGTGCGCGACGGGCTAAAGCCAGTGCACCGCCGCGTCCTGTACGCGATGCGCGAGCTTGGCAACGAATACAACAAGCCCTACAAGAAGTCAGCCCGCGTCGTCGGCGACGTGATCGGCAAGTACCATCCGCACGGCGATTCGGCGGTGTACGACGCCATCGTGCGTATGGCGCAGCCCTTCTCGATGCGCTACCTGCTGGTGGATGGCCAGGGCAACTTCGGCTCGGTCGACGGCGACATGCCGGCCGCCATGCGTTACACCGAGGTGCGCATGTCGCGCCTGGCGCACGAGCTGCTGGCCGACATCGACAAGGAAACCGTCGACTTCGTCCCCAACTACGATGAGTCCGAACACGAGCCGGCGGTGCTGCCGGCGCGCATCCCGAACCTGCTGGTCAATGGCGCCTCCGGCATCGCCGTGGGCATGGCGACCAACATCCCGCCGCACAACCTGACCGAGATCGTCAACGCCCTGCTGGCGTTGATCGAGGATCCGGCGATCGGGCTCGCCGGCCTCATGCAGCACGTGCCGGGACCGGATTTCCCGACCGCCGGCATCATCAACGGCGCCCAGGAAATCGTCACCGCCTACCGGACCGGCCGCGGCCGGCTCTCGATCCGCGGTCGCACGCACTTTGAGGACCTGGAGAAGGGCGGGCGCCAGGCGATCGTGATCACCGAGCTGCCCTACCAGGTCAACAAGGCGCGCCTGATCGAGCGTATCGCCGACCTGGTGCGCGAGAAACTGCTGGAGGGCATTGCCTCGGACGGCCTGCGCGATGAGTCCGACAAGGACGGCATGCGCATCGTCATCGAGCTCAAGCGCGGCGAGGTAGCCGACATCGTTCTGAACAACCTGTATGCCCAGACGCCGCTGGAGACGGTGTTTGGCATCAACATGGTTGCCCTGCAGGACGGTCAGCCCAAGCTCATGTCCCTGAAGGACATGCTCGAGGCGTTCCTGCGCCACCGCCGCGAGGTGGTCACGCGGCGCACGATTTTCGACCTGCGCAAGGCGCGCGAACGCGCCCATGTGCTGGAGGGCCTGGCGGTCGCGCTGGCCAACATTGATGAAGTGATCGCGCTGATCAAGTCCTCGGCGACCTCCGCCGAGGCGCGCGTCGCACTGGCCTCGCGCACCTGGCCCTCCGGGGCGGTGCCGGCGATGCTGGAGCGCGCCGGCGCGATCAGCTCCCGCCCGGATGCACTGGCGCCGGAGTTCGGACTGCAGGCCGAAGGCTATCGGCTGAGCGAAGCGCAGGCCCAGGCGATCCTGGACATGCGCCTGCACCGCCTGACGGGCCTTGAACAGGACAAGATCATCGCCGAGTACCAGCAGTTGCTGCTGGTCATCGGCGACCTGAGCGACATCCTGGCGCGCCCGGAGCGCCTCACGGAAGTCGTGCGCAACGAACTCGTCGAGATTCGCGACCAGTTTGGCGATGCGCGGCGAACCGAGATCAGCCTGGATCACCTGAACCTCACGACCGAGGATCTGATCGAGCCACAGGACGTGGTCGTTACGCTCTCGCACAGCGGCTATGCCAAGTCGCAGCCCGTCTCCGACTACCAGGCGCAGCGCCGTGGCGGCCGCGGCAAGGCCGCGACGTCGATGAAGGATGAGGATTTCATCGAGAAGCTGTTCGTGGCCCACACGCACGACACGCTCCTGTGCTTCTCCAATCGCGGGCAGGTCTACTGGCTGAAGGTCTACCAACTGCCGCAGGCCGGGCGCAACGCGCGTGGCAAGCCGATGGTTAACCTGCTGCCGCTGAAGGATGGCGAGAAGATCAACGCCGTCCTGCCGGTCAAGCAGTACGACGAGAATCACTTCGTGTTCATGGCCACCAGCCATGGCACGGTCAAGAAGACCCCCTTGAGCTCGTTCTCCCGGCCGCGCACCAGCGGCATCATCGCCGTGGACCTGCGTGACGATGACCGGCTGGTCGGCGTAGCGCTGACGGATGGGACGCGCGACATCATGTTGTTCAGCAGCGGCGGCAAGGCGATCCGCTTCCACGAGGAGGAGGTGCGCGCGATGGGTCGCGACTCCACCGGCGTGCGCGGCATCAAGCTCGGCGAGGGCCAGAAGGTCATAGCGCTGATCGTCATCGGCGAAGGGCACGTGCTCACGGCGTCGGAGAACGGCTACGGCAAGCTCACGCCGCTGGAGGACTTCCCTCCGCACGGCCGCGGCGGGCAGGGCGTGATCGCGCTGCAGACCACCGAACGCAACGGCGCGACGGTCGCCGCCCTGCAGGTGAGCGCGGGGCACGAGCTCATGCTCATCAGCTCCAACGGCACCCTGGTGCGTACCCCGGTCAACGACGTGTCGGTCGTGGGCCGCAATACCCAGGGCGTGCGCCTGATTCGCCTGGACGAGGGCGAGCGCCTGAGCGGCGTGGAGCGGGTGGAGAGCCTGGCCGAGGAGGCCGAGCCGGCGGCCGAGGGCGACGGCACGGTCGCGGAGGGTGACGGCGCGTCCGGCGGCTAGGGATCGCGGCGGGTCGCAGGGAGGCGGTCGGTTCTGGTCATTTGAGAATCGATCGCATTTGAAGGACGCGCGGGGGGACGGCGCCCCGGCCCATCGGGTGCCCGCCGACGAGGGGTTCGCTCCCCGTGCCGATGCCTCGCCTCGGGGGAAGGGCTCGCCCTGCACCGCGGGCGTGTCGCTGCGGGTTGCGCGCGGTCCTGGGCTGGCTTGTCCGCGAGCGCCGACCCCGCAGGCACAGCGTCCGCGGACCCTGCGTGCGTCCGTGCGCCCCCGTCGCAGCCAGCGCCGTGTCACTAACGGTCTGGTTCGGTTGCAAGCGGCCCTATGCAGCGCCCGCTGCGCTGAAGGCTCCCGGCGCGTCTGCTAAACTAACCGGCTGGATTGTTCCGTTCAGATGCTTCCCTAAGGATCCCCAGTGCGCGTATTTAATTTTGCCGCCGGCCCTGCAACCTTGCCCCTTGAAGTACTGGAGCAGGCCCAGGCAGAGCTGACCGACTGGCGTGGCAGTGGCATGTCCGTGATGGAGATCAGCCATCGCAGCAAGGCATTCATCGGGGTTGCGGCGGAAGCCGAGGCAGACCTGCGCGAGCTGATGGCGATTCCGCAGAACTACAAGGTGCTCTTCCTGCAGGGCGGGGCCACGGGGCAGTTTGCTGCGGTCCCGATGAACCTGGCGACCGCGGACTCCGTCGTCGACTACGTAAACACCGGTAACTGGTCCAAGAAGGCCATTGCCGAGGCCAAGTCGTACTGTGCCCAGGTCAACGTGGCCGCCGACAGCGGCGACACCAAATACTGCACCGTGCCGGCCCAGGACACCTGGAAGCTCACGCCCGGCGCCGCCTACCTGCACTACACGCCCAACGAGACCATCGGCGGCGTTGAATTCCCGTTCATCCCGCAATCCGGTGACGTGCCGCTGGTGGCGGACTTTTCCTCCTCCATCCTCTCGCGCCCGGTGGACGTCTCCAAGTTCGGCCTGATCTACGGCGGCGCGCAGAAGAACATCGGCCCGTCGGGCATCTGCGTGGTGATCGTGCGCGAGGACCTGATCGGTCGTGCCCGTGCAGGCACGCCCTCCATCTGGAACTACAAGGAAATGGCCGCGACGGACTCGATGTCCAACACGCCACCGACCTTTGGCTGGTACATCGCGGGACTCGTGTTCAAATGGATCAAGAAGAACGGTGGCCTGGCCGCCATGGGCGAGCGCAATAGCCAGAAGGCCGCCCATCTCTACGCCGCCATCGACTCCTCCGGCTTTTACGCAAACCCCGTGCCGGTTGCGTACCGCTCCTGGATGAACGTGCCGTTCACGCTGGCCAAGCCCGACCTGGACAAGACCTTCCTCGCGCAAGCCCATGCCGCGGGCCTGACCAACCTGGAAGGCCACCGCTCGGTCGGCGGCATGCGCGCCAGCATCTACAACGCGATGCCTCCCGCCGGTATCGATGCCCTCATCGCCTTCATGCAGGAGTTCCAGCGTCGCCATGGCTGATCCGTTCCGCATCCTGACTCTCAACAACATCAGCACCCGCGGCCTGGATCGCCTGCCGCGGGAGCGCTATGAAGTTGCCTCCGACATCGGCCGCCCGGACGCCGTGCTGGTTCGCTCGGCCGACATGCACAAGATGGAGCTGCCGGAGTCGGTGCGCGCCGTCGCGCGCGCCGGCGCGGGTACCAACAACGTGCCGATTGCAGCGCTCTCCAAGCGCGGTATCCCGGTGTTCAACACCCCGGGCGCCAATGCCAACGCCGTCAAGGAGCTGGTGCTGGCCGGCATCCTGATGGCGGCCCGCAACATCGGGCCGGCCTGGCTCTTCGCCCGCAGCCTGAGCGGCGATGACGCGGCCATCGACGTGGCGGTGGAGAAGGGCAAGAAGAACTTCGTGGGCTTCGAGCTGCCGGGCAAGACGCTCGGCATCATCGGCCTGGGCGCCATCGGCGTGGCCGTGGCCAACAGCGCCCAGGCGCTGGGCATGAGTGTGCTGGGATACGACCCGCAGATCACCGTGCAGCGTGCCTGGCAGCTGTCGGCCAGCGTGCAGCAGGCGTTGTCGCTGGATGATCTGTTCGCCCGCTGCGACATCGTCACCGTGCACGTGCCTCTGAACGAACACACCAAGGGCGTGGTGAGCGAGGCGCGCCTGAAGCTCATGCGCAAGGGCGGCGTGATCCTGAACTTCGCCCGCGGCGGGACCGTGGACGACGCGGCGGTCATCGCCGCGCTGGATTCCGGCCACCTGCACGGCTACGTGAACGATTTCCCCAAGAATGGCCTGAAGGACCATCCCAAGGTCGTGACGCTGCCCCACCTGGGCGCCTCCACCAACGAGGCGGAGGAGAACTGCGCGGTAATGGCGGCCGACCAGCTCAAGGATTTCCTTGAGAACGGCACCATCCGCAACTCCGTGAACTTCCCGGAGTCCGTGCTCGCCCGCCTGCCTGGCACGATGCGCCTGGCGATCGCCAACAGCAACGTGCCCAACATGGTGGGCCAGATCTCCACCTGCCTCGCGGCCGACAAGGTGAACATCGCCGATCTGCTCAACAAGTCTCGCGGCGAATACGCCTATACGCTCATCGATGTGGACGGCAGCGTCCAGGATTCCACCGTGGCCAAGATCCGCAGCATCGAGGGAGTGCTCTCGGCCCGCGTCGTGTAGTCGTCCTCACCAAAGGTCACCATGGCTTCCAAGCGTGTGAAGAAGAAACCGGCGCCCGCCAGTGCAGCGCCGGAGCCCAAGCCGGGTCTGCTGAAGATCCGCGAGCAGATCGACGCCGTCGACGTGCAGATCCAGGAGCTGATCAACGCGCGTGCGCGTCTGGCGCAGCAGGTCGGAATCTCCAAGCACAAGGACGGGCACACGGTGGATTTCTACCGCCCGGAGCGCGAGGCCCAGGTGCTGCGCCAGGCCAAGGCGCGTAACGACGGGCCGCTGCGCGATGAGGAGGTGCTGCGCCTCTTCCGCGAGATCATGTCTGCGTGTCTGGCGCAGGAGCAGCCGCTGAAGGTGGCTTTCCTGGGCCCGGAAGGTACCTTCACGCAGGCGGCCGTGCTCAAGCACTTCGGCCACTCCGTGCGGGCCCTCTCGCTGACCTCCATTGACGAGGTCTTCCAGGAAGTACAGGCCGGCACTGCCGATTTCGGCGTGGTCCCCATCGAGAACTCCAGTGAAGGGACCGTCAACAACACGCTGGATCGCTTCGTCAACACCAGTCTGCACATCTGCGGCGAGGTGGAACTGCGCATCCACCACTACCTGATCGGTCGCCTGAAGGCGCTGGAGGACATCGTGCGCGTGTGCGCGCACCCCCAGGCCCTGGGACAGTGCCGCGGCTGGCTGGATGAGCACCTGCCCAACGTGGAGCGCGTGCCCGTCTCCAGCAATGCCGAGGGCGCCCGCCGGGCGCGCGATGAGCGCGGCACCGCGGCCATCGCCAGCGACACCGCGGCGGAGATCTACGCGCTGGAGATCCTCGCCCCCAAGATCGAGGACAGCCCGGACAACACCACGCGCTTTCTGGTCCTGGGCCGCAAGCAGCTCAATGCCAGCGGCGCCGACAAGACCACCATCCTGGTCTCGCCCGGCGACGGCGATGCGGCCGGCGCGCTGCTGCACCTGCTTGAGCCGTTGGCCACGCACGGCATCAGCATGACGCGCATCGAATCGCGTCCCTCGCGCAAGCGAAAGTGGCACTACGTGTTCTTCATCGACATCGAGGGCCATGCCGCCGATGCCAACGTGAGCAAGGCGCTGGCAGTGCTGCAGAAGCGTGCCTCGCTGTTCCGTGTCCTGGGCTCCTACCCGCGGGCGATCCTATAGTGACTGGCAAGACCAACAACGCAAGCCCGGCGGCGCTGGCCGTCGCCGCCGTGCGCAATCTCTCCCCCTACGTGACCGGCAAGCCGATGAGCGAGTTGTCGCGGGAGCTGGGGCTCACGGACATCATCAAGCTCGCCTCCAACGAGAACCCGCTGGGACCCAGTCCCGCGGCGCTGGCCGCGATGCATCGCGCGCTGGAGGAGTCCTGGCTGTATCCGGACGGCAATGGCCATGAGCTCAAGGTCGCGCTGGCAGCGCGCCATGGCGTAGGCACCAACCAGATTACCCTGGGCAACGGCTCCAATGACCTGCTGGTGCTGCTGGCGGAGGCCTTTCTCACGCCGCAGGTCTCGGCGGTGATCTCGCAGTATGCGTTTGCAATCTACGGCATCGTGGTGCA
Source organism: uncultured Pseudomonadota bacterium (assembly GCA_903868595.1). Classification (GTDB taxonomy): domain Bacteria; phylum Pseudomonadota; class Gammaproteobacteria; order Steroidobacterales; family Steroidobacteraceae; genus ZC4RG30. Next base: position 16,758 of record CAIPVV010000049.1, on the reverse strand, counting down.
GGCCACCGGCGCCGTGGCCAAAGTCGTGGATGCCCAGGGCGAGGACTCGGCCATGCCCCATGGCCATGACCTGAAGGCCATGTGCGCGGCGGTGGATGACAGCACGCGGCTGGTCTACATCGCCAACCCGAACAACCCCACCGGCAGCTGGTGCACGGCAGGGCAGATCCGCGCGTTCCTCGACGCCGTCCCGCGCACGACCATCGTCGTGCTGGATGAGGCGTACTCGGAGTACGCCCGCCGTTTCGGCTGCCCGGACGGCATTGAGCTGGTGGCCGAGTACCCCAACCTCATCGTGCTGCGCACCTTCTCCAAGGCGCACGCCTTGGCGGGCCTGCGCGTGGGCTACGGCGTCTCCCACCCGGACGTGGCCGACATCCTCAACCGCGTTCGCCAGCCCTTCAACGTAAGCCTGCCGGCCTTGGCCGGCGCGCAGGCCGCGCTCGGCGATGCGCAGCAGGCGCCGCGTGCCGTGGCGCTGGTGGAGGCGGGCCTGGCCTACCTCACCGCGCAGCTGCCGACGTTTGGCGTAAAGGTCTATCCATCGGCTGGCAACTTCGTGCTGGCGGACGTGGGCGGCGGCGGCCTGACCGGCCAGCAGGTCTTCGACCGGCTGCTGCGCCACGGCGTCATCGTGCGTCCCGTCGGCGGCTATGGCTTGCCGCGCTGCGTGCGCATCACCATCGGCACGCAGGAGCAGAACGAGCGTCTGGTCGACGCGCTGCGCCAGTGCCTCAACAGCCAGGGTTGATATGACCGCCCGCTATGTGGTTTCTCCCGCCCCGAAGGTCAGCGGGCGTATTCGCGTTCCCGGCGACAAGTCGGTTTCGCATCGCTCGCTCATGCTGGGGGGCATTGCCTCCGGCACGACCCCGGTCACCGGCTTTCTGGCCAGCGCGGATTGCCTGGCGACGCTGGAGGCGCAGCGGCGCATGGGCGTGCGTGTCGAGCAGCATTCGCCCACGGCGCTGACCGTGCACGGCGTCGGGGCCAAGGGGCTCTCGGCGCCTGCGACGGAGCTGGACATGGGCAATGCCGGTACCGCGATCCGCCTGTTCATGGGATTGCTCGCCGGCCAGCCGTTCGAGTCCACGCTGACGGGTGATGCGTCGCTGCGCCGCCGGCCGATGGAGCGCGTGGCAGCGCCCCTGCGACTGATGGGCGCCCAGATTCTCACCCAGGACGGCAAGCCGCCGGTGCGCATCCTGCCGGTGCCGAAGCTCGCCGCGATCGACTACGTGCTGCCGATGGCCAGTGCCCAGGTGAAATCCGCGGTGCTGCTGGCGGCGCTGCGCGCCGAGGGCACGACCAAGGTCACCGAGCCTGCGCCGACGCGCGACCACACCGAGCGCATGCTGAAGGCCTTCGGCGTGGAGCTGCAGTGCGAGGCAGGCCAGGTCTGGCTGCGCGGCGGGCAGGGTCTCGTCGGCGCGCCGGTCAGCGTGCCGGGGGACTTCTCCTCGGCGGCGTTCTTCATCGTCGCCGGCGCCATTGCCGGGGACGCGAGCTTCACGATCGAAAACGTCGGCGTGAACCCGACCCGCACGGGGCTGCTGGATATCCTGCGCCTGATGGGCGCTGACATCCGCGTGCACCTGCGCGGCGATGCCGGCACGGAGCCGATCGCCGACATCGAGGTGCGCGCCTCCAGCCTGCGCGGCATCCAGGTGCCGGAGGAGCTGGTGCCCCTGGCGATCGATGAGTTCCCGATCCTGTTCGTGGCCGCCGCCTGTGCCAGCGGGGAGACCGTGGTGACCGGGGCGGAGGAGCTGCGCGTGAAGGAGAGCGACCGACTGGCCGTGATGGCCGAGGGGCTGACGCGGCTCGGCATCACCAATGCGCTCCTGCCGGACGGTATCCGCATCCAGGGCGGCCGCTTCAAGGGCGGCACCGTGGACAGCCATGGCGATCACCGCATCGCCATGTCCTTCGCGGTCGCGAGCCTGCGCTGCGACGGCGACATCGTGGTGGAGGACGTGGAGAACGTCGGCACCTCCTTCCCGGGCTTCGTGCAGGTGGCCCGCGCCGCCGGCCTTCAGGTCGAGGGCGCATGAGCTCAGGGGCGGTTCCGGTCCTGGCTATCGACGGCCCCAGCGGCTCGGGCAAGGGCACGGTGTGCCGCGCGGTCGCCCAGCGCTTGGGCTGGCACCTGCTGGATAGCGGCGCCCTGTACCGGATCGTGGCCCTTGCCGGCGCGTTGCAGCAGATCCCCCCGGACGACGTCGCGGTCCACGCCGCCCTGGCCGCCGCCATGGTGGTGCGCTTTGGGGTCCGGCCGGACGGCGGCGAGCAGGTGCTGCTGGGGGCGGAGGCGCGCGACATCACCGAGGCGATCCGCACCGAAACGGCCGGCATGGGCGCCTCGCGGGTCGCTGCCTGGCCAGCGGTTCGTGCTGCGTTGCTGCAACGCCAGCGGGACTTCGCGGACCCTCCGGGGCTGGTGGCCGACGGGCGGGACATGGGGACGGTGGTTTTCCGGTCTGCGCCCCTGAAAATCTTCCTCACCGCGAGCGCGGAGGAGAGAGCCCGCAGGCGCTATAACCAGTTGAAAGACAAGGAATCAGGTGTTAGCCTTGCGGCCCTTTCGCGCGAGATCGCGGATCGGGATGCGCGTGATTCCAGTCGCGCCGTGGCGCCCCTCAAGCCCGCCCCGGATGCAATTGTCATCGACTCAACGCAGTTAGGGATTACGCAGGTCGTTGACCGCGTACTGGCACTTGCCCACGAGCGAGGCCTGGGCGTCGACGGCCGCTGAAGTATTTGTAAGTCAGCTCCCAAAGGATTGGGAGCTTATCCATCAGACCGCAGCACTTCTGGATCGATGTGCGCGTAACGAGTGAGTGTATGAGCGAATCTTTTAGCGACATGTTCGAACAAAGCCTGGCCAACCAGCGCATCCGGCCGGGCATGATCCTTACGGGTCTGGTCATCGAAGTGGGCGATGACATGGTCATCGTCAACGTTGGCCTGAAGTCCGAGGCCGTGATCCCGATTGACCAGTTCCGCAACGAACGTGGCGAACTTGAAGTTAAGGCTGGCGACGAGGTCGAGGTCGCCCTGGATGCCGTGGAAGACGGCACTGGCGAGACCCGCCTGTCGCGCGAGAAGGCCAAGCGCGCCCGCACCTGGACCCGCCTGGAGAAGGCGTTCAACGATTCCGAGATCGTCACCGGCATCATCACCGGTCGCGTCAAGGGTGGCTTCACCGTCGAGCTGGAGAATGTCCGCGCGTTCCTGCCGGGCTCGCTCGTCGACGTGCGCCCCGTGCGCGATACGGCTTACCTGGAAGGCAAGCCGCTCGAGTTCAAGGTCATCAAGCGAGACCAGAAGCGCAACAACGTCGTGGTCTCGCGCCGTGCTGTCGTCGAGCAGGAGTTCTCCGCCGAGCGCAGCGCGCTGATGGAGAACCTGCAGGAGGGCGCGGTCGTCAAGGGCGTCGTCAAGAACCTCACCGACTACGGTGCGTTCGTGGACCTCGGCGGCATCGACGGCCTGCTGCACATCACCGACATGGCCTGGAAGCGCGTCAAGCATCCTTCCGAAGTCGTGCAGGTGGGTGCCGAAGTTGAAGTTCGCATCCTCAAGTTCGACCGCGAGCGTTCGCGTGTCTCGCTCGGCCTCAAGCAGCTGGGCGCGGATCCGTGGGAGAACATTGCCCGCCGCTACCCGCCGAACACGCGCGTGTTCGGCAAGGTCACGAACATCGCCGACTACGGCGCGTTCGTGGAGATCGAGGACGGCGTCGAAGGCCTGGTCCACGTGTCCGAGATGGACTGGACCAACAAGAACGTCAACCCGGCCAAGGTCGTCCACACGGGCGAGGAGGTCGAGGTCATGGTTCTGGACGTGGACGAAGAGCGTCGGCGTATCTCGCTGGGCCTCAAGCAGTGCAAGGCCAACCCGTGGAAGGAGTTCGCCGAGAACTTCAACCGTGGCGACCGCGTGTCGGGCCAGATCAAGTCCATCACCGACTTTGGCATCTTCATCGGGCTGGCCGGCAACATCGACGGCCTCGTGCACCTGTCGGACATCTCCTGGGACATCCCGGGCGAGGAGGCCGTGCGCAGCTACCAGAAGGGCCAGCTGGTCGAAGCCATGGTGCTGTCGATCGACCCGGAGCGCGAGCGCATCTCCCTGGGCATCAAGCAGATGGCCAAGGACCCGTTCTCCGGCTACATCGCCGAGAACCCGCGTGGCGCGGTCGTTCGTGGCGTCGTCAAGGAAGTGGACGCGCGCGGCGCGATCATCGACCTGGGCAACGGCATCGAAGGCCAGCTGCGTGCGACCGAATTGGGCCGCGACCGCATCGACGATGCGCGTAGCGTGCTGAAGGTCGGCGAAGAGATCGAGGCGAAGTTCGTTGGCGTGGATCGCAAGACCCGCTCCATCACGCTGTCGGTGAAGGCGAAGGAAATGCACGAAGAGGCCGAGGCCGTTCAGAGCTACCGCTCCGAGACCGGCGGCAGCGCTTCGGGCACGAGCCTTGGCGACCTGCTCAGGGACCAGATCGGGAACTCCGACAAGGACTGAGCGCATCGCAGGACCGCGCACCGGTAACGGTGCGCGGGCCCTGTGCGACTCCGAGCAAAGGCATCGCGTATGACGAAGTCCGAACTCATTGAAATCATCACGACCAAGCAGAAGCATCTGCCGGCGCGTGACGTGGAACTGGCCCTCAAGCAGATCCTTGAGATCATGAGCGATGCCCTGTCGCAGGGGGATCGCATCGAGATCCGTGGTTTCGGCAGCTTCTCGCTGCACTTTCGTCCGCCCCGCCAGGGCCGCAACCCGAAGACGGGCGAGGCGGTGGCGTTGTCGGGCAAGTACGTGCCGCACTTCAAGCCCGGCAAGGACCTGCGCGAACGCGTCAACGACGGCGCCGAGAGTCCGATCCGCGACTGATTGGCCAGCCAGGCCCTGCAACCCGGGCCGATGGTCCACGGCATCCCGCCGGTGTGCCAGGTTCCGGTACTGCCAACCCATCCCCTCGACTCGCTGCTTCGCGCCACCGCAAGGCATCGGTGCGGTGTCCGGCTGAACCTGCGCTGAGCGCAGGCGGCGGGCCGGCAGGATGTGATGTTTTTGTGACCGCGTGGGCGCTTCGCCCAGTCGCATATCGCTCCGCCTTGCAGCTTTGGTCTACTATTGAACGCATCTGCATCAAACAGGGGCGGGTACTTACGTGGCCAAGTCAGTGATCAGGACTGCGGTGTTTCCCGTGGCCGGACGCGGTACGCGCTTCCTGCCTGCGACCAAGGCGAGCCCGAAAGAGATGCTTCCGGTCGTGGACAAGCCGCTCATCCAGTACGCGGTGGAAGAGGCACTGATGGCCGGTGCGCGGCGCCTGGTGTTCGTGACCGGTGCGTCCAAGCGTGCGATCGAGGACCACTTCGACACGGACGCCGAGCTCGAGAAACTGCTGGAGTCGCAGGGCAAGTCGGAACTCGCAGCCCAGGTGCGCAGCGTGCTGCCCCGCTATGCCTCGTGCATCTACATCCGCCAGCCCGCGCCTCTGGGTCTTGGCCACGCGGTGCTGTGCGCGCAGCCGGCGGTGGGTGATGAGCCCTTTTTCGTGCACCTGGCGGACGACCTGATCGACGCGGGCGTGCCGTGCCTTAAGCAGATGGCGGCCGTCTACAACCAGAAGGGCGGCAGCGTCCTGGGCGTAGAGGAAGTGCCGCACAGCGATACCGACAAGTACGGCATCGTGGAGACCAAGGGTCTCGCGGCCAAGATCAACCGCATCCACGGCATCGTGGAGAAGCCCAAGCCGCAGGTCGCCCCGTCCAACCTGGCGGTGGTCGGCCGCTATGTGCTGACGCCGCGCATCTTCCGCCACCTGGAGAAGATCGGGCAGGGCGCGGGCGGGGAAATCCAGCTCACCGATGGCATTGCGCGCCTCATGAAGGAGCAGGCGGTCTACGCCTATCGCTTCGAGGGCAAGCGCTACGACTGCGGCAGCAAGCTCGGGTATCTGCAGGCCACCGTCGAATACGCGATGAACCACTCCACGCTGGGCGGTCCGTTCCGCGACTACCTGCTGGACCTGATGTCGGTTCGTCCGGATGAGATCGTGCCCCCGCCCGTCGCCCGCAAGCGCGCCCGCAAGCGCAGCTGACGCAAGGCTGACGGCAGGGTTGGCAGGGGCGGGCGGTTTCGGCGACAGTGAACTGGACGACCCACCGCAGGCTCATACTTGCTTGAAGGGGTGCAGCCGATCCGGTTGCCACGCTGCAAGGAGAATGACGTGAACAGGCCTTTCCCCACACGCTGGCAGCCTTGGGTTCGGCTCGGCCTGCCTGGGCTGCTCGCCGCCACGCTGCTCGCGGCCTGCGCGGTGCCCGCTGCCAAGCCCGCGGATGCAACGACGGCCGCCGTTTCCGCCCGCCCGGAGGACTGCATCTTCGCCTCGGTGATCACCGACTGGGCGGATCTGGACAAGGAGCGCCTGATCCTCTACGGACCGGGCACGGGGCAGCCCTACCTCGCGCAGTTGGAATTCCCGTCCAACGAGCTGCCCTTCAACATGCGCATCGGGGTGCTGGACTCAGACCACAACGGGATGATTTGCGGCAATGGGTTTGATTCGATCCTGATCCCCGGCGGCCTACCGGATCGCATCCGGATCATCTCGCTGCACAAGCTCTCCCGGGAGGAGGCCAAGCAGATGCTGGCGGCCGCCCATCCCAAGAAGGACGCCAAGCCGGGCAAGGTGGTCCCGCCGACGGCCGGGGACAAGCCGGCGACCTGAGGCGATCGGCTCGGCACCGACCCTGCGCCTTGGCCCGCGCTCCCGCCGTGCTAGGCCGCCTGTGCCCCCCTGCGCGGCGGCAGCACCTTCAGGCCGATCAGCAGCGCAAGGAGCAGCAAGGCGCCGGCCAGGAAATACGGCGCCCCCAGCACCCCGCGGCCACCGTGGTGGACCGCCGCTGCGAAGACCTGGGTGAAGAGCAGGGGTCCCAGCATGCCGGTCAGCGCCCGAATGCTGCCGATCGCCCCCTGCAGCTGCCCCTGTTCGGTCGGATCCACCCGGTGGCTCATCAGAGACTGCAGCGAGGGGCCGGCCACGCCCCACAGGGCAATGAAGGCGATGCCGCACAGGAACACCGTGCCGGTCGTCGCCAGGGCGAACACGCAGCAGCCCGTGATGCCAAAGCCGAGTCCCAGGATCGCGGCGTTGCGCTCACCGATGCGCTTGACCAGGGGGCGCACGACCAGCATCGAGACGACCGTCGTACTCAGGCCGACCACCGCCAGTGCCAGGCCCACGCCCGTCTCGCCCCAGCCATAGCGCTGGTCGGTGTAGAGGACGAAGACATTGGGCAGGGCCTCGTGCGCCAGGGCCATCACGAACATCGCGCCGGCCAGGCCCAGCAGCTCCGGGTGCGAGCGCAGCAGCTTCAGGGACCCCAGCACATGGGCATTGCGCAGGCTAAACGGCCGGCGCTTCTCGCGCGGGAGCGACTCCGGCAGGATAAGGAAGCCGTAGGCCGCATTGGCGAGGCTCAGGCCGCCCGCAACCCAGAAGGGCAGGCGCAGGTCGATCCCGCCCAGAAGCCCCCCCAGGGCCGGTCCAATGATGAATCCCAGGCCGAAGGCGGCTCCCAGCATGCCGAACTTGGCCGCCCGGTCCTGGGGCGGGGTGACGTCGGCGATGTAGGCGCCGGCTGTCGGGTAGCTGGCCGAGGTGATGCCGGAAATGATCCGCCCCACCAGCAGCCAGCCGAGGGAGGGTGAGAGCGCCATCAGCAGGTAGTCCAGGCCCAGGCCGAAGTTGGACAGCAGGATCACGGCGCGTCGCCCGAAGCGGTCCGAGGCGGCGCCGATGATCGGGGAGAAGATGAACTGCATCGTTGCCCACAGCATCGCGAACAGTCCCGTGTAGCGGGCGGCCGTGGCGACGTTGCCGTGCTGGAACTGGATGATGAGCTTGGGTAGCACGGGCGCGACGATGCCCACGGCCATCATGTCCAGTGCAACGGTGATGAAAACAAATAGGAATGCCGCAGACCCCGGCGCCCGCTTCGTGTTGTGCTCCACGCGGCGTATTCTAAACCGATGTGTGGACGCTACGTGACCCGGACTGAGGATGCGCTGGGCCAGGAATTCCGGCTGCTGCGGGTCCGTTGGCCGCAGATGTCCAGCTACAACATCGCCCCAACCCGCCAGGTACCAGTGGTCCGCTGCACGGCGGAAGGGCGCGAGGGACTGATGATGCGCTGGGGGCTCGTCCCGCATTGGACGCGGGGCAAGCCGGCGAAGTTCCCGCTCTTCAATACGCGCCTGGAGACGGCCGCCAGCGGCGCGATGACGCGCGATGCGTGGCGGCGCGGCCAGCGCTGCATCCTGCCGGCTCTCGGCTTCTACGAGTGGCAACAGCAGGCGAGCCAGCGGCAACCGTTCTACATTCACCGACGCGACGAGGCGTTTCTGGCGTTGGCCGGCTTGTGGGACCGCAGCGTGGGGGAGGAGGGCGTGGAGATCCTCTCGTGCACGATCCTCACGCGCGAGGCCGGCGTACTGGTGGGGGAGATCCACAACACCAAGCACCGCCAGCCGGTGATGCTCACGCCGGACGCGATCGATACGTGGCTGGAAGGAGCTCAGGCCGAGGCGCTGGCCGCCACCGCGCTGTATCCGGATGAACTGCTGGAGGCCTGGCCGGTGAGCCGCCGCGTCAACACCGCGACCCACGATGACGCGGGCCTAGTGGAGCGTCTTTCGGCCTGAGGTACGGATGGCGTTCACGAAGCCGTCAGGGTTCTTGAAGAAGCCCTGCGGGGCCAGCTCGCGAAACTCCCCCTGGGTCTCTACGAATACCGCGGGGAAGCCGCCCACGCCGAGGCGGCGCATCAGGGTCTGGGTCAGCGCCATGTGGGCGTCGGTCTCGCTTGGGCTCATGGCGGCCTTGAACGCCACCGGATCGAAGCCTTCCTGCCCGGCCAGACGCAACAGCGTTTCCGGCTCCACCACGTGCTCGCCGCGCAGGTAATGGGCCTTCTGGATCGCACGCAGGATCGCCAGGTCCCCGCCGGGCCGCAGGCTGCCGCCGGCCAGTACGGCGGCGGTGGTGGGCCGCGAGTCCAGCACCATCTTGTCGCTGGGCAGCAGGTACTCCAGGTAGTGCGATCCGTAGGTCTGGCCGCTGAGCTCACCGACGCGGGCATCGGCCAGCCGGATCTGCTGCCGCATGGCCGGTGGCAGGACCGTGGGACGGGGCCAGAGGCAGCCGCCATGCAGCTTGAGCTCCACGTCGGGTAGCGCCGCCGCGGCGGCGATGAGCGGGGCCACCGCGTAGCACCAGCCACACTGCGGATCGAAGAAATAATGCACGCGCGTCATGGGTCGGATTTTGCCCTAAACCGGCGCCCAGCGATTGCCGTCTGGACCCCGTTTGTCGCCTCTTATGCGTGGAAACTTAACACAGTAAGGATCTGGTGCAGGACCGCTCCGTTCCGTGCCGCCAGGTCGGCAGCCCGCTCAAATCCAAGGACCTGCCCGATGCCCGCGCGCCGTTCAAGACGGGCAACATCAGCCGCGGGGCGCTTGGCGCCAGCGAGGATGGAGCGATCCGACAGGTGGTCGCCAAGCCGGAGGAGGCGGGCTTGCGTTCCGTGTCCGACGGTGCGCTGTGCCGGGATCACCGGCACGTGGATTTTCTCTCGCAGTTCGAGGGCCTGATCCTCCTGCGCAGGGGCGGGCCGCAGTTCCTGGGCGTGTAGGACGAGAAGCCCCCCCATCGCGACGGTCACGGGCAAGTTGTGCTACCGCGAACCGGCGCAGCTAGGCCCTAGCGCCAGGCTGTGGCACCGGAGAGGCGCGGATTACCGCTGCGCCCAGTCGTCCCAGGGCGAGGGCATCGCGTAGGGCACCGTCACGAAGTCCGCCTCGATCTGCTCGATGCTCGCGTCCTTCAACTTGAAGGCTTCCAGCAGGTAAAAGCTGTGCGGGCGGTGCACCGGCGACCTCACGAGCGTGCCATCGGTCAGGCGGTACTCGCCGATGCGGCCGGAATGGTCGATGAACCCCGCCCCCAGTACGATCCCGCGCTCCTCATCCACCAGCGGGAAGCGCCGTGCCCGCAAGCGGTCGTCGTAGCGGTAGTTGCCCATGCGGAACTGCTCCTCGCAGCCCAGGCGCGCGACCGGCACGACCGCGAAGTTGGGGTTGTTGGTCGTCTGCACGCCGTTTTCCACGCGCTTGCAGTTGGCGTGGAACTTGGTGTGCAGCGTGCCATCGTTGAGCTGCAGCGTCTCGAAGTAGCCGTTGGCCAGCGCGATCATCTTGTTGCGAGGCAGGCGCTGCTCGGGCTTGAGCATCTCGTTCATCGCCGGCTTGCTCTCGAAGGTCTGCCCCTCGAACTTGATCCCGGAGTCCGACTGGCGCAGCACCAGCGTTTCCGCCTCCGTCACCCGTCCGTCCACCACCTTCAGGCGCAGCGCCATCGCCGAGGTCTCCTCCGTCTCGGTGGCCGTGGTGAACAGCGCGACCTGGCCGGTCTTGGTGTCGGCCATCCGCAGGTCATACGGGCCCAGTGCGGTGACCGTGGCCCACAGGCCGTCGCCGACGATCAGGGCGACATTGTTCTCGGTATTGCGAACGCTGGGAGCCCAGTTCACGCGTGTCGGATCGTGTGACTTCAGCGCCGCAAGGTAGGCGTCGAGGCTCTTGTACAGGTCCGCGCGGGTCACTGGCGGCAGCGCGCCATTAAGGCGCGCATCGGGCATCCATTCCTCCTGGCCGGCGGCAGCGGCAGGCAGGGCGGTGAGCACGGCCAGAATGGCCGCCAGAGCGGGCAAGGACTTCATGGGCAGCGATCCCCCGGGGCTATTGCTTATTTGTGCACAGATATTACCATCGGTTGCGACAGCAACATAACGGCGGGTTGGGGGGCGGGTGCAGGACCTGGAAGAACTGTTTTCCACGAGGGATACGCCGCGTTTTAAATTCGCGCCGCAGATCCGGCTGCGTTTTACACGCCTGCAGACCCTCACCCACCTGCCCAGCGGCGGCGCCCGGAGCGCGGTTTATGGGGATTGCCGCGAGTCCAGCGGGCCGCGCCTGCAGGGCACCGCAGTACCCAGCTCCGGTGGCGATTACGCCTGTTTCCGCCCCGACGATACCGCCGTCCTGGATGCGCGCTATATGCTGCAGGAGCAGGACGGCACGCTGATCCTGCTCCCTAACAAGGGCTTCCTCTGGGTACGCCCGTGCCGCATGCGGACTATGACCTGCGCGCGACCCCGACCTTCGAGGTCAGCGTCGGCGAGCACGACTGGCTGACCCGCCAGGTGTTCGTAAGTGTCGGCGAGCGCACGCCGGACGGGAATCTGATTCGCTATTTCGCGCTGCTGTAATGCGGCGACTGCAAGGAAGAGATTTTCTATGAAGCCTGTTCTGCCTCCTGGCCTGAGTGCCGCCCAGCTGGATCGCGCCCTCAAGGCTTTCGCCAAGGTCGTGGGCGATGAATGGGTCCTCTCCACGGACCTGGATCGCGATACGTATCTGGATCATTTCGCGGTCAATGCGGACGCGCATGCGGCCGCCGCTGCCGTGGCGCCGCTCACCGCCGAGCAGGTGCGGGAGATCGTGCTCATCGCCAATGAGTACAAGGTACCCCTCTGGCCGATCAGCCGCGGCAAGAATTTCGGCTACGGTGGAGCCGCGCCGCGCCTGAAGGGCTCGGTGGTGCTGGATCTCTCGCGCATGAAGAAGATCGAGTTCGACGCCGAGAACGGCACGGCGCTGGTGGAGCCCGGCGTGGGCTTCTACGACCTCTACGACTACATCCAGCAGAACAAGCTGCCGTTCTGGACGTCGGTGCCCGGCAACAGCTGGGGTTCGGTGGTCGGCAACGCGCTGGACCGGGGCGTGGGCTACACGACCTACGGTGACCATACCTCCAAGATCTGCGGCATGGAGGTGGTGCTGCCGACGGGGGAGTTCATGCGCACCGGGATGGGCGCGATGAGCGGTGCGCCGACCTGGAACCTGTATCGCTACGGCTTCGGACCGGCCTGGGACCAGATGTTCGTGCAGTCCAACTTCGGCGTCGTGACCAAGATGGGGCTCTGGCTGATGCCGGCCCCGGAATCGATGATCGGCCTGGACATCGAGATGGAGAACGCCGATGACCTGGGCTGGGCCGTCGACCTGATCGCCGGGATGCGGCGCGATGGCCTGCTGCAGCAGGCGCCTTCGCTGGGCAGCTGGCTGCGCGGTGCCGCCGTGCTCACGACGCGCAAGGAATGGTACGACAAGCCGGGCGCGCTGCCCGATGACGTCATCGCCGCCATTCGCAAGAAATTCGGCATCGGCTGGTGGTCCGCCAACATGCGGCTCTACGGCTACGAGGAGGTGAACGAGGCGGCCGCCAAGGTCATCTCGCGCGCCTTCGCCAAGCGTACCCGCCAGCCGCTGAAGATCAGTCACTGGCGGGCAGGCCAGCCGCTGGAGCCGAACCCGTTCCAGGGCGTGCCGGTCACCTTCCCGCTGCAGAACGCCGCCTGGCATGGAGGCCGCGGCGGCCACATCGGGTATTCCCCGGTGCTGCCGGCTAACGGCGCGGCGGCGCTGGAGCAGTTCAAACGCACGTATGATCGCTACCGCGAGTTCGGCATGGATTACCACGGCTCCTTCGCCATGTCCGAGCGCCACATCACCAACGTGAACCAGGTGCTGTTCAACAAGGACGACAAGGACATGATGGGCCGCGTCGACAAGTTCTTCCGGGCCCTGGTCGGCGACGCGAAGGAGAAGCGCTACGGCGAATACCGCACGCACATCGACTACATGGATCTGGTCGCCTCGACCTACGATTTCAACAACCACGCCCTGCGTCGTGCGAACGAGACCATCAAGGACGCGCTGGATCCCAATGGCATCCTGGCGCCGGGCAAAAGCGGCATTTGGCCGCGCCGCTACAGGAGCGAACGCACATGAGCGCCCGTTGGAAAGTGTTGTCCCTGATCGCCGTTCTCGCGTTGCCGCTGCCGGGGCTCGCCGCCGATGCCGTCAAGGGAGAGTCGTATTTCGCGGTCACCTGTGGACGCTGCCACCGGGCCGGTGGCATGGGTACCGGTATCCTCTCGCGCCGGCCGGGCATCCCGGCCCAGGGCCTGCTGGAGCAGCGCGAGGACCTCACGGTTACCTTTATCGAGGCCGTGGTCCGCAACGGCTCGGGCAACATGCCGCGCATCACGCGTGCCGAGGTCAGTAACCCGCAGCTCGCCGAAATCGCCGACTACCTGGCAAGGGGCAAGAAATGAGCAAGCCACGGGATGAGAAGGCCAACCGCCGCCAGTTCCTCACCGGGGTCGGCGGAGTGGTCGCGGCAACGGCGGCAGCAACGCCGGCCGGGGCGGTGAGCGTGGAGACGCTGGGCGCCGCGCAGTCGGCCACGGTCGTGCTGCATGACCCGAAGCTGCCGATGCCGGCGGACGTGGCGGCGCGGCTCACGGCCAACGGGGCGCGCATCATCGCCCTGGACGGAGACCCGGTGCGTTTGTGGCGCACCGAGGTCGGGGCGGTGCTGCGCCGTTCGGATACCCGCCTGTTCGGCCTGACGCGCTGGGCGGACTACCTGATCGTCAAGGGCCTCGCCGCCGAGAGCCGCCGCCACACCCGGCACGAGCAGCTGCACCCGGAGACCGGCCAGCTGACCTGGTTGATCGCCTAGGGACCGCTCCGGGGGGGGAGGGCTATCTCCAGGGCGCCGCGAAGGCGCCCTTCTCGTAGGGGGCCATCCCGCGTATCGCCGTGCTAGGGGGCGCTGACGGTTGCCAGGTACCCGGGCTGCAGGTCCCAGCTCAGTACCTTCTCGTGGCCATCGAACAGCGCCGCGAGATGTCCGCCCCCTGCCTTGTAGGTGAACTTGCGTACGTGATCCGTCGGGTGGGTGGTCGCGTTGCGCTGGATGTCCAGGGACTGCTCGGTCCTGCTGGTCAGGTACCTGGATGGGTCGGCCGGGTTGAAGAATTTGGTCTCCACCGTGCGCTGGGTCGGCGTGCCGTGCTCGTATTCCACGTGCAGCGAGAGGTGCTCTCCCGTGGCCGTGGAGAACACCCAATCCTCCTGCCCAGTCACGACGCCGTTGAGTGAGGAGAGGCTTCGCACGGCCTTGGCTTCCTTGGCCGGCTTCGGGACGCCAAACCAGACCGAGGCATCGCTGCTGTCATCGGTGATTCCATCGATGATCATCTGGCCTGTGCTGCCCGTGGCGGCCTGCTTCACCGGGATGGCGAGGATCGCCGAGCGCGAGCTGTGCCGGGCGGCGGCCTTGCCGTCGGGGCCGAAGATGGTCAGGCGATCGATGAAGATCAGGCGCAGGTTGCAGTCCTTCGCCGGGCCCTCGGTCGCGATCGCCGGCTCCCAGCCGGACGGCAGGAGTTTGGCCAGCGCCGCGTCGTTCACGTGGAAATCCAGCTGGTAGCGGTGCTCGCCCGACTGCTCAAGAATGGTCTGTGCCACGGCGCCGAGGGGCAGCAGCACTGCTGCGATGGTCCCTGCCAGGATTGCGGTGCTCTTCATGACCCCTCCGGTCTTGTTGTGTGTCCGCGCGCCGCGCTGGCTCGGGGCGGCTGGCCACGAATCTAGCGCAAATTCGGCCGCTCTGGGCTCTGCCCCATGAGAACGGCAGCCGCCGACGGCAGGGCGGCGCCACGATCGCACGTCGGCCAGCCGCTGCGTGACCTCATCGAGGCTGGATTTGCGCTGCGCGCTGCGGGCGGCCCGCTTCGGCCTGCCCTGGCTTGCCCGAGCGGTAGTCCGGCAGCGAGGAATCAAACGGGTCGGTCGTTGCGGTGGTCACGGGCTGCTCCAGGGGGGGGTGTTTCGGCGGGATTGGACAGGCCAGACGTTGCAGGAAAGCGACGAAAGCGTCAGTGCGCGGGCGAACGCGGGGGCCCGGCTGGACAGGTGTGCGGACACCCGCGTCACTGCAAAAAATTTCAAGAAAGTCAGGCACAACAACCCCATGGGAGAGCTGGCCCACTTCCCGGTCCGATCGCGTCCGGCGGCCAGCAGGCCGCTGGATTTCGCCTACGCAGCGGGCCTTAAAGGCACGCTAGTGGCCACCGAGGCGCATTCCCGCGGAGCCGTCGAGGTGGCGAGCTGGCCGCTGTTCGAGCACTACCTGCTCAGTGCCGCAGGGCCAGCCCTCGGCGCGTTGGAGGAAGAGGGTGAGCCGCTCATTCGACAGGCCCTCGCGCAGGTCTGCGTCGCTCGTAAGCGGTTGCGGCCCAGCGCCATGGCGCGGCGCGGGGGAGGCTTACCGACTCGCGCGACGACAATTGAAAGTGCGCACCGCTATGCTCATCGCTGCGTAATGCGTTTTCAACGCCTCAAGGAGGCTCCTGTGTGGCAGATGTCGTTACCCTGGTGGGAGTTCGCGGCACGCGGACTCATCGTTTACGTCTTCCTCATGGTGCTGCTGCGGATCACCGGTCGACGGCAAGTCGGGCAACTGGCGCCGTTTGACCTGGTGCTGCTGCTGGTTCTCAGCAACGCGCTACAGAACTCCATGAACGGCGGCGACAACTCGGTTAGCGGCGGTGTGATCTCCGCCCTGACCCTGGTGGGTGTGAACTGGCTGGTGGGGTACGTCACGTTCCGGAGCAAGCGCCTCGCCCGCGTGGTCGAGGGCCGGCCGGAGGTGCTCGTGCACAACGGGCATGTCTACCGCGATGTCCTGGAGCGCGAGCGCCTGACCCAGTCGGAACTGGACGCGGCCGTCCGGCTGGCCGGCTGTGCAAGCATCGAGGATGTGCACTTCGCCATCCTGGAGAACAACGGCCAGATCAGCGTGCGAATGAAGGGGCACTGAGCCTATGCGTGCGTCCGCGGCGAGCCTGCTGGTAGTGGCCCTCCTGGCGGCGGCGCCAGGTCGCGCGGCAACTCTCTCGAGCCAGACCCTGTCGCGGCCGGAGGGTGAGCGCCAATACCTCGTGGCAACGCCCACCGTTGCGACCCCAGGCAAGCGCGCACTGGTCATCGTGCTGCATGGCCATGGGGGTTCCGCCGCCCAGGCCTTGGGGCAGAGGCGCGGCCAGGCACCCCTGTCGCTTTGGCTGTCCATCGCAGACCGGGAGGGCATCGTGGTGCTGGCTCCGGATGGCGTGCAGGCCGCCGACCACCAGGCGGGCAGGAATGACTGCCGCGAGGACTCCCAGGACCTGCCGCACTCGGATGACGTGGGGTTCATCCGCGCACTGCTGGATGAGGCCGTCCAGCGCTACCGCGTCGATCCGCAGCGCGTCTACCTGATCGGCATGTCCAATGGCGGGATGATGAGCTAAAGGCTGGCTATTGAGTTGGGCCCGCGTATCGCCGCGTTCGCGGCGGTCAGCGCGTCGATGGCTGCCGCAGGCAGCTGTGCCGCGCCGTCCGCGCCCGTGTCGGCGTTGATGCTCTCCGGCACCGCCGATCCGCTGGTGCCCTACGGGGGCGGCCAGGTGGGATTTGCGAACCGGCGTTCGCGCGGGTCCGTCTTGTCGGTGGAGGAGTCTGCCCGGCGCTGGCGAGAGCTCGACAAACTGCCCGCCGCGCCCAGTTCGGTCCGGGAGCTGCCGCACCGCCTAGCTGCGGATCCGACACGCGTCACGCGCACCGTGTGGGGGGCGGATCCCGCGGGACTGCAGGTTGAACTGCTGCGGGTGGAAGGGGGCGGCCATGTGGAGCCCAGCCAGAGCCAGCGCCTGGGAGCGCTGTACCTCAGGCTCGTAGGGCCCCAGAACGCGGATCTGGAGACGGCAGAGAAGG
>CAIPVV010000048.1 GCA_903868595.1 uncultured Pseudomonadota bacterium | reverse complement strand
CGCGCGCACGCCGGACTCGAAGAGGTCGCGCCGGTGGCGGATCGGCAGGGCCTGCTCATCGCGCAGGTCATCGCAGACCGCCGGCTCCAGCGTGCTCATCGCCTGGTCGGCCAGGCTCACGCTGTCCGGGCCCTGCACGCCTGCCAGCGGATAGGCCAGCGTGCGTACCGGGTAGGGCAGCGAGCTCTTCCAGGCCAGTGGCCGCAGCGCCGTGCCGCCGGGCGTAAGCGGCAGGGCGATGATCACCCGCAGGTAGCCGCCGCGCTCCACCGCGAGACGGCAGACCTCCTGCAGCATCTTCGTCCGATCCCCGGCCTTGGCGACCACGGCGTTGACGCTGGAGAGCAGGGAGTGGATGCGGTTCAGGCGCGCGATGTGCACCTCGTGCTGCATGCGCTGCGTGATGTCGCGCTCGGTGCCGCGGTAGCCCAGCAGCGCGCCGTTGCGCTGGCGCAGGAGCGCGCTGCGCTCCAGCCAGCGGTGCGTGCCGTCCTTGTGCAGCCAGCGCGCGTTGACGCCGGCGATGCCCTGCTCGTCGCCGGCCTCCTCGCCGGTGGGCCGCTGGGGCAGCAGCTGCGCCCAGCGCGGCTGGTCGTCCGGATGCAGCAGCTCCACGAAGCGGCGGCCCAGGAGCTCCTCGGCCTCGTAGCCCAGGATGCGGCGTACGGCGCCGCTGCAGAAGGTGTAGCGAAGGTCCCCGTCCATCTCCCAGATCCAGTCCTGGGAGGTTTCCACGATGTCCCGCAGGCGCCGTTCGTTGGCGCGCAGGCGCTGCTCGGCCTGCACGCGGGCGGCCTCGGTGGCCGCCTCGGCCAGCGCGCGGGAGACGGCGGAGCCCAGGCGGGAGAGGTTGGACTTGAGCACGTAGTCGGTGGCGCCGCACTTGAGCGCCTCGATCGCCTTGTCCTCCCCGATCGTGCCGGAGACGAACAGGAACGGCAGCAGGGGCCGTTCGACGTGGAGGATCTCCAGCGCCCGCATGCCGTCGAAGCCGGGGAGGTTGAAGTCCGAGAGCACGATATCCGGCGAGAAGTGCGCCAGCGCGGCGTGGAGCTGCGCCTCGCTGTCGACCCGCTCGGCGAGGATGTCCAGGCCCTCGCGCCGCAGCGCGCGCAGCATCAGCTCCGCATCAGACGGCATGTCCTCGATCAGCAGTGCGCGTATCGGGCTGGGCATCAGGTTCCGCTTTAATGGGGCGTACGGTTGGCGAGCAGCCAGTAGAGCCCGGCGCGCCCGACCTGCTCGCCCAGGGTCTGGAATTCCACCGGCTTCACCAGGTAGCTGTTCACGCCCAGCTGGTAGGCCTCCACGATGTCCCGCTCCTCGTTGCTGGAGGTGAGCATCACGACCGGGATGCTGCGCCGCTCCGGGTCATTCTTGATCCGCCGCAGCACGTCGATGCCGCTGAGCTTGGGCAGCTTCATGTCCAAGAGCACCAGCCGGGGCCGGTGCGTGTGCGCGTGGGCGTACTGGCCCTCCTGGAACAGGAAGTCCACGGCCTCCTGGCCGTCCTGCAGCCACAGGATGTGGTTGCCGATGTTGGCCTTGCGCAAGGCCCGCAGGGTCAGCTCCGCATCGGCGGGACTGTCCTCTACCAGCAGGATCTCCAGGATGTCGAAGTGCTCTGTCACGCGCGCTCCTCTACCGTCTCCCCAGGGGCCTGCGGCGACAGCGGCAGCGCAAACGAGAAGCAGGCCCCCTGGCCCGGTTCCGAGTGCGCCCAGACCCGGCCGCCATGCCGGGCGATCACCCGGTGGACGATCGCCAGGCCTACGCCGGTACCGGCGTATTCGGTCTCGCTGTGCAGGCGCTGGAACACCTTGAACAGCTTGTCGTAGTAGCGCATGTCGAAGCCGACGCCATTGTCCTGGATCGAGAACACCGCTTCCGTGCCGTGCGTCTCGCCGCGCAGCTGGATCCGCGGGTCGGGCACCTTGCCGGCGAACTTGGCGGCGTTCTCCAGGAGGTGGCTCCAGACCTGCTGCAGCAGCCCGGGGTCGCCGTAGGAGGGGGGGAGGACGCCGAGGATCTCCAGCTGGGCCCGGATGCCCGGCTGTGCGCCCCGCAGGTCGGCCCAAACGCCCTCGACCAGCAAGCGGGTGTCGGACTCGGTCACCGCGAGCGGCTGGCGTCCCAGGCGCGAGCAGGCCAGCAGATCCTGGATCAGGTGGCCCATCCGGGTCGCCCCCTCGCGGATGCTGCGCAGGAAGCGGCGCGCTTCCTCGTCGAGCGTCCCGCCGTAGTCCTCCTCCAGGATCGCCGCGTAGCCCTCTACCGCGCGCAGCGGCGCGCGCAGGTCGTGGGAGACGGAGTAGCTGAAGCTCTCCAGCTCCTGGTTGGCCGCCTCCAGCTCCCGGCTCTTGCGCTCCAGGGTCTCGGCGAGCTGCCGCTGCCCGCGCTCCGCGCGGCGCTGCTCGGTCACGTCCTCCGACAGCCCGAGCAGGTAGCGCACCTCGCCGTGCTCGTCGGGGAGCAGCACCTTGCGCACCCGCAGCGTGCGACATCCGCGCACGGTCTGGATCTGCAGCTCCGCGACGGACTGCATCTGCTTGCGGGACACCAGGTCGTGCTCGCTCTGCAGCAGCGCCGGGGCCGCCTCGCTGCCGACGAACTGGCCATCGTCCTTGCCCAGCATCTGCTCGCGCGGCCGGCCGGTGATCTCCTCCACGAAGCGGTTCACGCGCACCAGGGTGAGGCCCTGGGCCTCCTTGATGAACACGCCCATCGGCGCGTTCTCGATGAGGGTGTCGGCGAAGCGGCGCTGCCGCTCCAGCTCCCGCTCCCCCTGCTCGCGGCGCACCAGGTCGCGGCGCGTGCGCAGGAACGACAGCCGCAGCAGCACCAGGCTGCAGAGCAAGCCCAGGCCCAGGGCGATCTGCAGCGGCAAGACGCGTTGCTCGTCCAGGGCCCTGCGCGCCTTCACCGCCCGCTCGTACCGCTGCGTCAGGGCGCCCAGCGGGGTGCTGACCGCCAGGTCCGGCGCGCCAAGCGCCGGCACGCGGCTTGCGTCCCCCGGCGCGGGCAGGCCGCCGGCCGTGTCGGGCGCCAGCGGCGCCGGCAGCCGGTCGATTCGGCCCTGGACCTGCTGCTTCAAATCCGCCAGCGCCCGGCGTCCCTCCGGGTCCTCTGCCAGGGCGGCGTCGGCCGCCTCGATCGCCGGCAGGATGCCCTGCAGGGCCTGGCGATAGTCCTCGCGGAACCGGGCATCCCCGCTGATCAGGCGGGCGCCCAGCCAGTTGCTGGCGTGCGCACAGCGGATCTCCAGGGTCTGCAGCGCCTCCAGGGCCGCGTGGGCGTGCTGGAGGCTGCGCCCGGAGGCGGCCAGCTGCTGCGCGGCGACATACGCGCCGCCACCGCAGATCAGCACCACCAGCGCGGCCAGCGCGTAGGTCCGGCGCAGGGCCGGGGAGCGGATCGGCCGCAGCCGGTGGTAGGCCGAGTCGGGCATCGGCCTAGCCCAGGCCCCCGAGGCAGACGTACTTGATCTCCAGGTAGTCCTCGATGCCGTACTTGGAACCCTCGCGGCCCAGGCCGCTCTGCTTCACGCCGCCGAACGGGGCGACCTCGGTGGAGATCAGGCCCTCGTTCACCCCGACGATGCCGTATTCCAGCGCCTCCGACACCCGCCAGACGCGGTTCACGTCGCGCGTATAAAAGTAGGCGGCCAGGCCGAACTCCGTGTCGTTGGCCATCTGGATCGCCTGCGCCTCGGTCTGGAAGGCGAACAGCGGCGCCAGCGGCCCGAAGGTCTCCTCGCGCGCCACCAGCATCTGGCTGGTGACGCCGGTGAGGATCGTGGGCTCAAAGTACGTGCCGCCGAGCGCATGGCGCTTGCCGCCCCGCGCCACGGCCGCGCCGTGGGCGAGGGCGTCGCGGATGTGCTCCTCGACCTTGGCGACCGCCTTGGCATCGATCAGCGGGCCGATCTGCGTGCCCGGGGCGTCCCCGGCGCCGACCTGCAGCGCCCCGACGGCCTCGGACAGGCGCGCCGTGAAGGCCTCGTAGACCCCCTCCTGCACGAGCAGGCGGTTGGCACAGACGCAGGTCTGGCCGGCATTGCGGAACTTGGAGGCCAGGGCGCCGCGCACCGCGGCGTCCAGGTCCGCATCGTCGAAGACGATGAACGGGGCGTTGCCGCCGAGCTCCATGGAGACCTTCTTCAGGGTGCCGGCGCACTGCGCCGTGAGCTGCTTGCCGACCTCGGTGGAGCCGGTGAAGCTCAGCTTGCGCACGGCCGGGTTGGCGGTGAGCTCGGCGCCGATGTCCGCGGCGCTGCCGGTCACGCAGGAGAGCACCCCCGGCGGCACGCCCGCCCGGTTGGCGAGCTCGCACAGCGCCAGGGCCGAGAACGGGGTCTGGCTGGCGGGCTTGAGCACCACCGTGCAGCCGGCCGCCAGCGCGGGGCCGACCTTGCGGGTGATCATCGCGGCCGGGAAGTTCCACGGCGTGATCGCCGCGCAGACGCCGATGGGCTGCTTGAGCACCAGGATCCGCTTGTCGCGGCCGTGCCCCGGGATGGTGTCGCCGTAGACCCGCTTGGCCTCCTCGCCGAACCACTCGATGAAGCCGGCCGCGTAGGCGATCTCCCCGCGCGCCTCCGCCAGGGGCTTGCCTTGCTCGGCGGTCATGATCTGGGCCAGGTCCTCCTGGTGGGCGAGCAGCAGCTCGAACCAGCGGCGCAGGACCTGGGCGCGCTCCTTGCCGGTCATCGCCCGCCAGTGCGGCAGGGCCCGCTCGGCCGCCTCGATCGCCCGGCGTGTCTCGGCGCGCCCGGCCCGGGGAACGCTCCCCAGGGGCTCCCCGGTGGCGGGGTTCAGGACGGGCAGGGTGGCACCGCTGTCGGCGGCTACCCAGGCGCCGTCTATGACGCAGTGCTCGCGCAGCAGCGAGCGGTCGTGCAGCTTCATCTTGGGCCTCGGCGTGGGGCGGTCGGATCGCTGGCGAATATGCCGCAATCGACCCTGAAAAACGAACCTGAGTTTGCCCTAGAATCAAGGGGCGAGATATCAGGAGTATTCCGAGGGCCGGCCCGCCCTCCACCGGGGCCCTGTGGCAGAATCCGGGCTCTTCCTTCAGGTGAGCCCCCATGAAACTTGACGAACTGATTGCCATCGACGTGCACACCCACGCCGAGATCTCCTGCCGCGAGCCGGAAGACGACTACGCCAACGAGATCGAGGAACAGAAGAAGAAGTACTTCAAGTCCGGCAATCCGCCGACCATCCAGGAAACCATCGACTACTACCGGGAGCGCAAGATCGGCCTGGTGATGTTCACGGTCGACACGGAGTTCGAGATCGGCCGGCGCCGCATCCCCAACGAGGAGGTCGTGGAGGCCGCCGCCGCCAACAGCGACATGATGCTGGCCTTCGGCAGTGTCGACCCGCACAAGGGCAAGATGGGCCTGCGCGAGGTCCAGCGCCTGATCGCGGCCGGGGTGGGCGGGTTCAAGTTCCACCCGACCTGCCAGGGCTTCTTCCCCGACGACCGCATGGCCTACCCGTACTACGAGGCGATGGCGGAGGCGAAACTGCCGGTGATCTTCCACAGCGGCCACTCCGGCATGGGCTCGGGCCTGCGCGGCGGCGGCGGGCTGCGCCTGAAGTACTCCAACCCCATGCACCTGGATGACGTCGCGGTGGACTTCCCCGACATGACGATCATCATCGCCCACCCGTCCTGGCCGTGGCAGGACGAGGCGCTGTCGGTGGCGCTGCACAAGCCCAACGTCTACATCGATCTCTCCGGCTGGTCGCCCAAGTACTTCCCGCCGCAGCTGATCCACTACGCCAACACCCAGCTCAAGCACAAGATGCTCTTCGGCACCGATTACCCGCTGATCACGCCGGAGCGCTGGATGAAGGACTACGACGCCGCGGGCTTCAGGCCCGAGGTCAAGCCGCTGATCATGAAGGACAACGCGATCCGCGCGCTGGGCCTGGACCGTCCGTAACGGCCCGCGGAACGCCCCGGGATGCCGCCGTGTTGAACCGTCGTGTCGTCCTCCGGCTGGCCGCGGCCCGCCTGGCCGGGGCGGGCCTGATGCAGGGCGGCTGCGCCCTGGCGCAGCCGCCGGTCGACACGCCGCTGAACAGCCTCCCGGGCAGCGGCGATCCTCAGCTACCAGCGAGCCACGCATGTCGCGCACCCCGTTCCCCTTGAAGGCCCGATCCCTGGCCGTGGCCGCGCTGCTGGCCCTCGGGGGCGGTGCCGCGCCTGCCCCGGCGGCCGCGGCGCTGCCGGTGGAGGCCGACGGCACGACCGCCCTGCACCGCGCCGTCTACGCGGGCGATGCCGCGGCGGTCGCGCAGCTCCTGCACGAGGGCGCCGATGTCCGGGCGGCCAACCGCTTCGGGGCGACCGCGATGCAGCTGGCCGCCACCGTCGGCGACCTGCAGATCCTGGCGCTGCTGCTCAAGGCCGGTGCCGATGCGGACTCGCCCAACGCGGAAGGCCAGACGGCGCTGATGGCGGTCGCGCGGACCGGCAACGTCGAGGCGGCAAAGCTGCTGCTGCGCCACGGCGCCCACGTCAACGCGCACGAGAACTGGGGTGGCCAGAGCGCCCTCATGTGGGCGGCGGCGCAGTCGCAGCCCCAGATGCTGCAGCTGCTGCTGGCGCACGGCGCCCGGGTCAACGAGCGCGCCGTCGTGCGCGACTGGCAGCGGCGCGTCACGGCCGAGGGGCGGCCCAAGGACATGAACCGCGGCGGGCTGACGCCGCTGCTGTTTGCCGCCCGCGAGGGCTGCGTGGCCTGCGTCACGGTGCTGCGGAAGGCCGGCGCCGACGTGAACCTGCCGGACCCGGATGGCGAGACGCCGCTGATCATGGCGCTGCTGAACGTGCACTGGGATACGGCGCGCACCCTGCTCGATGAGGGCGCCGACCTCAACCAGTGGGACCGCTACGGGCAGACGCCCCTGTATGTCGCGGTGGATTTGAACACGCTGCCGACCGGGCGGCGGGTGGAGCTGCCGGCGCTGGATCGCGCCACGGGCCTGGACCTGGTGCAGCGGCTGCTGGAGCAGGGGGCCAACCCCAACGCGCAGCTCAAGCTGCGCCCCAAGTACCGCAACATCCCCAACGACCGCTACATGGACCCGATGATCGTCTGGGGCACCACGCCGCTGCTGCGCGCGGCCAAGGCCGGCGACGTGCCGGTCGTCAAGCTGCTGCTGGCGCACGGCGCGCTGGCGGACCTGGCCAACTCGCAGGGCGTGACCCCGCTGATGGCGGCGGTCGGCGATGGCCACATCCACGATCCCACGCGCGGCCGCTTCCGCACCGAGGAGGATGCGCTCGCGTGCTACGCGCTCCTGCGCGCCGCGGGCGCCAACCCCGATGCGCGCACGACGCTGGGTTATGCGGACGCGGACCTGAAGATCATCACCCCGGCCAACCGCACGCCGCTGCACGCGGCGGCCTCGCGCGGCTGGAACCGCGTCGTTGAGCGCCTGGTGGCCGACGGGGCGCAGCTGGACGTGGCCGACTCCAACGGGCTCACCGCGATCGACTACGCGCTCGGCCGCTTCCCCAAGGAGTTCAACGCCAAGCAGCCGGAGCGCTACCCCGCGACGGTGGCGCTGCTGCAGCAGCTGGGGGCCCGCAAGGAGAACCCGGCGGCGAGCTTCCCGCCGTCCTCCACGCCGCGGATCACCGCGGTCGTGCCCCAGTAGGGGGGCCCGCGCGCACCGCGCGGTCCTCATTGCGGCCCGGGCGGATTCGGGAGAAGCTGCCGGTCCCCCGGGGCGCCCTGTCGGCGGCCGGCGGGACATTACAGAACTAGGGGTTCAAGACATTGACCGATCGTGACGACGCGGCCTTTGCTGCCGGCCTGAAGATTCGCCGCGACATGTTTGGCCCCGCGGGCGCCGAGCAGCGCCTGCAGAGCGCTACCGAGCTCACCCGTGCGTTCGAGGAAGTGGTGACCCGCTACTGCTTCGGGGAGACCTGGACCCGTCCGGGCCTGGACCTGAAGACCCGCAGCCTCCTGACGATCGCCGTGCTGACCGCCCTGGGCAAGCCCAACCAGCTCAAAGCGCACGTGACCGGGGCCCTGGCCAACGGCGCGACGCCGGAGCAGATCCGCGAGGTGATCCTGCACACCGTCGCCTACGCAGGCATCCCCGCCGGCGTGGAGGCCTTCACGGCAGCCGGCGAGGTGCTGGCGCGGGTCAATGCCGCCGCCAGCGGGGCGTAAGGCATGATCGTTGCGTTCATCGGCATCGGCAGCATGGGCTGGCCCATGGCGGCCAACGTGCTCAAGGCCGGCCACGACCTGATCGTCTACGACGCCACGCCGGGCCGCGCGACGCACTTCGTCGCCGAGCACGGCGGCCGGGCGGCGGAGTACCTGAAGGAGGTGGCCAGCGCGGAGCTGCTGGTCACGATGCTGCCCAACGGGCAGGTGGTCCGCGACGTCTACCTCCAGGAGGGCCTCGCGGACCTGCTCTCCCCGCGCGCCATCGCGATCGACATGAGCTCCTCCGACCCCACCGGCACGCGCGCGCTGGGGGCAGCGCTGGCCGCCAAGGGCATCACCCTGATCGATGCGCCGGTCTCCGGCGACATGCCGGGGGCGAATGCGGCGACGCTGGCCATCATGATCGGCAGCGATGACCTGAAGGCCACGGCGCGGGCCAAGGTCCTGCTGGCCTCGATGGGGATGCAGCTCTTTGAGACCGGCGGCCTGGGCAGCGGACACGCGATGAAGGCGCTCAACAACTTCGTCGCCGCCGCCGGCTACGCCGCCGCCGCCGAGGCGCTGCTGGCCGGCAAGCGCTTTGGCCTGGACCCGGCGCGGATGCTGGAGATCCTGAACGTCTCCTCGGGCCGCAACTTCAACACCGAGGTGATCTTCAAGCCGCACGTGGTGGACGGGCGCTTTGCCTCGGGCTTCCCGCTGGGGCTGCTGGCCCAGGACGTGGCGATCGCCGCGGATATGGCCACGGCGCTGAACCTTGCGGCGCCGGTGGCGCGGCTGGTGAACGCACGCTACCAGTCGGCGCTGGCGGAGCTGGGCTTTGCTCGAGACAATACCGAGGCCATCCTCGCCTGGGACAAGGACATGAGCACGATATGAGCACGCAGCGCAAGACCGTCGAGATTGGCGCTGTCATCGATTCGTCGAACTATTTCTGGGTGCCGTTCGTCATCTCCGTGATGATGATCCTCATGATGCTGGCCGATGGCTTTGACCTGTTCATGATGGGTCACGTCAGCAACCACCTGGTCGTGGACTGGGCGATCTCCAGGGCAGCGCTCGGGCCGATCAACTCGGCGGGCCTGCTGGGCATGGCCGTGGGCTCGGTCGCGCTGGGCTGGCTGGGGGACCGGATCGGCCGCAAGCGCTCCTACTTCACCTGCCTGGTGTTCCTGTGCGTGGGCTCGGTGCTGTGCTTCCTGACGGCCACCGGCGCTGCCCACGACATCCATCAGCTGGTCCTGTGGCGCTTCGTCACCGGCCTGGGCATGGGCGGCGTCACGCCCCTGGCGGCGACGCTGATCTCCGAGTGGACCTCCCAGCGCGTGCGCAGCGTCGTGGTGGCGCTGGTGATCTCCTCCGTGCCGCTCGGCGGCTCGCTGGCCGGCCTCGCGATCAAGCTCGTGCCGTGGCAGTACATGTTCCTCATCGGCGGCCTGGTGCCGCTCGCGCTGTTTGCGGTGTTCGGCTACCTCTTCCCCGAGTCGCCCAAGTTCATGGCGCAGCATCCGGCGCAGCACCCGCGCCTGGCACGCTCGCTCAACCGCCTGCTGGGCCGCCAGGCCTTCGATGGCACCGAGAAGTTCATCGTGAAGGAGGAGGGCAGGCACTCCAGCAACTGGTTCGCGACGCTGTGGAACGGGCATTACCGCCGCGCCACGTTCTTCATCTGGGTCGCCTTCTCGTTCAACAGCTTCGTGCTGTACATGTACACCAACTACCTGAAGGTGCTGTTGCCGGCGGACCGCGTGGCCGCGGACGTGGCGGGCGATGCGCTCTCGCTGTTCTCGGTCGGCGCGTTCTTCGGCTCGATCGGCGGGGCGCTGCTGATCCGCCTGTTCGGCTCGCGCAACGTCGGCTCCGGCATCGCCTTCATCGGCGCCTGCTGCACGGCCCTCATCGGCGTCGTGCTGCTGGGCACGGGCCTGCCGCAGGCCTCCAACGTCCTGGTGCTCAGCTTCCTCGTGGGCGCCGCGATCAACGGCATGCAGGCCTTCATGTACGCGGTCAGCGCGCACTCCTATCCCACCGAGATCCGCGGCAGCGCCGTGGGCATGGCGCAGACGGTCTCGCGCGTGGGGGCGGTGGCCAGCCCGAGCGTGGCCTCGGCGTACTTCGCGATGCAGCCGGTGCCGGCCGTCAACCTGTTCTTCTGGTTCGTGGCGATCTGCGCCTTCATCACGGCGCTGAGCTTCTACCTGATCCCCTCGCACATCCCGCCCAACAAGGACCCGCGCACGGGCGGGCTGGACCTGGAGGCGCAGGCGATCCGCGACGGCGCGGCGTCCTAGCGCCCCAGCGCCCGGATCCGCGTGCCGGTGGCATCCACCACCGGCTCGCCGTCTTCCTTGGCGAAGGCGCCTTGCTGCGGCACCGGCAGGATATCCAGCACCGCCTCCGACGGCCGGCACAGCCGCACGCCCAGCGCCGTGACCACGATCGGGCGATTGATCAGGATCGGGAACTTGAGCATCTGCTCGATCAGGTGCTCCTCGCTCAGGTGGGGCGCATCCAGCCCCAGTTCCGCGTACGGCGTGCCCTTCTCGCGCAGCAGTTCCCGCGCGCTCACCCCCATGCGCGTGAGCAGCAGCTCAAGCGTCGCACGGTCCGGCGGGCTCTTCAGGTACTCGATGACTTCCGGTTCGATCCCGGCGTTGCGGATGAGCCCGAGCGTGTTGCGGGACGTGCCGCAGTCCGGGTTGTGGTAGATCGCGACGCGACAGTCCACCGCAGTCATCGCTCGCTTCTCCTCTCGTACCAGCCCTTGCTGGCCGTGACGATCCGCACGACCGACAGCATCACGGGCACTTCGATCAGCACGCCGACCACCGTGGCCAGCGCCGCGCCCGACTCGAACCCGAACAGGCTGATCGCCGCGGCCACGGCCAGCTCGAAGAAGTTACTGGCCCCGATCAGCGCCGAAGGGGCTGCGACACAGTGCGCCTCCCCGGCGGCCCGGTTCAAGAGGTAGGCCAGGCCCGCGTTGAAATACACCTGGAGGAGGATCGGGACGGCCAGCAGCGCGATAATCAGGGGTTGGCGCAGGATCTGCTCCCCCTGGAAACCGAACAGCAGCACCAGCGTCGCCAGCAGCGCCCCCAGGCTCAGCGGGCCCAGGCGCCCCAGCACGGCGGCCAGGCGCCCCGGGGTGGCGGTGAGCAGGCGCCGGGCGGCCTGCGCGATCAGCACCGGCACGACGATGTACAGGCCCACCGACAGCAGCAGCGTGTCCCAGGGCACGCGGATCGCCGAGAGCCCCAGCAGCAGTCCCACCAGGGGCGCGAAGGCCACCACCATGATCAGGTCATTGAGGGCGACCTGCGAGAGCGTGAAGTGCGGCTCCCCGTCGCAGAGGTTGCTCCACACGAACACCATCGCCGTGCAGGGGGCCGCGGCCAGCAGGATGAGCCCGGCGATGTAGCTGTCGATCTGCGCGGCCGGCAGGTACGGGCGGAACACGTAGCCCAGGAACAGCCAGCCCAGCAGCGCCATGGAGAAGGGCTTCACCGCCCAGTTCACCAGCAGCGTCACGCCGATGCCGCGCCAGTGCCGGCGGACCGTGCCCAGCGCCGCGAAGTCGATCTTCATCAGCATCGGGATGATCATCAGCCAGATCAGCAGCGCCACGGGCAGGTTCACGCGGGCGACCTGCGCCGCGCCGATCCCCTGGAAGACGCCTGGCAGCAGGTGGCCCAGCGCGATGCCCACCACGATGCAGGCGGCGACCCAGAGGGTCAGGAAGCGTTCAAACGTGGACATGGCTGCTCTGGCCGATCGCGTGCAGCTGGGTCGTGAGGGCGAGGTGGTCCAGGCTCGCCATCGGCAAGCTCGTGAACAGGCGGAGGCGGTGCTCCAGCTGGCGGAAGGCTTCGCGGAAGGCCTCCACCACCGTGGCCTCATCGCCCGTGACGGCGGCCGGGTCGGCCATGCCCCAGTGCGCGGTCACCGGCTGGCCGGGCCACACGGGGCAGACTTCCCCCGCCGCGTCGTCGCAGACCGTGAAGATGAAGTGCAGCGGCGGGGCGTCCGGCGCGGCGAACTCCTCCCAGCTCTTGCTGCGCAGCCCCGCGGTGGGAATGCCCAGGCGCTCAAGCAGCGCGATCGCGTGGGGGTTGGGCCGGCCGGTGGGGAAGCTGCCCCCGCTGTAGGCGGTGAAGCGGCCGCCGCCCAGGTGGTTCAGCAGCGCCTCGGCCAGCAGGCTGCGGGCGGAATTGCCGGTGCAGAGGAACAGCACGTTGTAGTGCGCAGCAGTCGCGTTCATCGCGTCAGGACTCCGGTGGGACTCAGGGGTGTTCGTTCAGGCGCGTTGCCGCGGACGCGGCAGCGCAACGGGGAGGGCCGGCGGGCAGCAGGCGGCCGCCGCGGCGCTGCCCAGGCTGCAGCAGTGGTCGGTCAGGAAGCCCACGAGGGCCTCCATCTGCGTGAAGTCCGGGCTGTAGAAGCGGTGGCGGCCGGCGCGGCGCACGGCCACGAGCCCCGCCCCGCGCAGCGCCTTCAGGTGGAAGGAGAGCGTGGCCGGCGGCAGTTCGAGCTGGGCCAGCAGCTGGCTGGGCGTGTAGCCCTCCGGGCCGCGCCGCACCAGCAGGCGGTAGACCTGCAGGCGGGATGCATGCGCCAGGGCGGCCAGGGCGAGCAGGGCATCGGGGGAGTTCATGATTCCAATCTTATCGAAGTATTGTGACGTCCTCCCGACAGGGGTCTTTTGGGTAGAGTGCGGCATGCGTTTAGGAGAGCTGAAGGAGCAGTTGGCCCAGGCCGGTGCGCGGCCGCTGCACGCCCGGCGCGTGCTGCGGCTGTGGGCCCTGGCGCTGCCGCAGGACCACGGGCCGCAGAAGCTGGTGGACTTCCTGCCCCTGCGGCTGCGCGAGGCCCTGCCGCGGCTGCAGCAGGTGCTCGGGGACCTCGCGCGCCTGACTTCCCAGCACCCGGGCGAGGACGGCTCGGCGCGCTTGCTGCTGCGCCTTGGCGATGGGCAGAGCGTGGAGAGCGTGCTGCTGCCCAAGGCGGGCCTGTGCGTCTCCACGCAGGTGGGCTGCGCCGTGGGCTGCGTGTTCTGCATGACCGGCATCGGCGGCCTGGTGCGGCAGGTGGGCAGCGCCGAGATCATCGCGCAGGTCGCGCTGGCCCGGACCCTGCGGCCCGTGCGCAAGGTCGTGTTCATGGGCATGGGGGAGCCGGCGCACAACCTGGACAACGTGCTGGAGGCGATCGACTTCCTGGGCAACGAGGGCGGCATCGGCCACAAGAACCTGGTCTTCTCCACGGTCGGGGACCGGCGCGTGTTCGAGCGTCTGCCGCAGGGCGCGGTGAAGCCCGCGCTCGCGCTGTCGCTGCACACCACCGATGCGGCCCTGCGCGCAAAGCTCCTGCCCAAGGCGCCGCGGCTGGAGCCGGCCGAGCTCATCGAGCTGGGCGAGGTCTATGCGCGCGCCACGGGCTACCCGATCCAGTACCAGTGGACGCTGCTGGCCGGCATCAACGACGGGGAGGAGGAGCTGGCGCGCATCGTGCAGCTGCTCAAGGGCCGCTATGCGATCCTGAACTTCATCCCCTACAACACGGTGGAGGGCCTGCCCTACCGGCGGCCCGACGGGCCGCGCTCGGCCGCGATCGCCGCGCAGCTGAACCGCGCCGGCGTGCTCACGCGGCTGCGCCGATCGGCCGGACAGGATGTGGAGGCCGGCTGCGGCCAGCTGCGGGCGCGCAGCAGCGCCTGACGCGCCGGTCGGCAGGTGCCGTCCGCCTGTCCTGCGGACCGGTTCAGCGGGCCGCGCACCGCGCGGCAGCGCGCCGATGCCTCGCTGCTGCCGCATCCGCTGGGATCGGGGCTCGGCGGGGCGGCGACCTGCCCGTGGCTGCCGGGCACCGCGCGCAGCGCCGTTTGCCAGCGGGTCCCGGGCTACCCAAGCCCGGGCCGTTGGGCCAGGATGTCCTGCGGAAAAACCAGAACAACCGTCGGCGGGAGAGTCGGGCATGCATCAATCCAGGGCGTCTTGGGGTGGGGGTCGCCTCCTGCGCGCTGCGCGCTGCGCGCTGGGGCTGGTGCTGCTGGGTCCGCTGGCGGCCTTCGCCGGCACGCGCACCACCGCCGGGGACCTCTGGGCCGAGCCCCCGACGCTGCGGGCGCTGGGGTTTGAGTGGCGCATCGCGGGAGACGACAACCACAACGCGAGCGTCGCGGTCGCCTACCGCAAGAAGGGCGAGGCGCAGTGGCACGCGGCGCTGCCGCTGCTGCGCCTGGACGGCGAGGTCGTCAACGGCGGCGTGCCGCGTGACGGCGCGGGCACGCACTTCAACCACTACGTCGCGCCGAATCTGTTCGCCGGGAGCATCCTGAACCTGGAGCCCGATACCGCGTACGAGTGCCGCCTGCGCCTGACGGATCCGGATGGCGTCTCGGGCCCGCGCGAGCGCATCGTGACGGTGCGAACGCGCGCCGAGCCGCGGCCGGCGGTCGGCGGCCGTGTGTTCCACGTCTATCCCTTCGGCTATGCCGGCGTGCAGCAGCAGCCGGCCTTCACCGGTCTGCTGGCGGCCTACTACCTGGGCTCGGACCAGTCGGATCACTCCCGCGAGCTGCCGCCGCGCGTGCAGCCCGGCGATACCCTCCTCGTGCATGCGGGCACCTACAAGGACAACCGCTTCATCTACAGCGGCTTCGACAAGACGCTGGCGGCCTACGGCACCCCGTTCGACGGCACCTATTACCTCACGCAGAGCGGCACGCCGGAGAAGCCGATCGTCATTCGCTCGGCGGGCGACGGGGAGGTGATCTTCGACGGCGATGGCTGCGACAACCTCTTCAACCTCATGGGCGGCAACTACAACTACTTCGAGGGCATCACCGTGCGCAACACGCAGGTGGCCTTCAAGCTGGGCATCAAGGGCATCGCCGGTTCCAGCGGCTTTACGCTCAAGCGCAGCCGCGTCTACGACGTCGGCCGCGTGGTGGAGGCGGGGTGGAGCGGCTCCAAGAACTTCTACATCGCCGACAACGTGTTCATCGGCCGCCATGATCCGCTGCACCTGCAGAGCTGGTTCACGCCGGAGGTGTGGGCCAAGTTCCCCGGCTACCCGGCGCCCATCACCTCCGAGTACGCGGTCAAGGTGTACGGCCAGGGGCACGTGGTGGAACACAACTACGTGGCCAACTGGCACGACGGCATCGACATCGATACCTATGGCGATCCGGACGGAACGCCCCGGGAGCTGCGCGACCGCGTGCCGGTGTCGATCGACATTGCCTACAACGACCTCTACAACATGGCCGACAACTGCATCGAGGCCGACGGCGGCGCGCACAACCTGCGCGTCTATGGCAATCGCTGCTTTAATTCCGCCGGGGGCGCGCTCAGCGCGCAGCCCATTTTCGGCGGCCCGGTCTATTTCGTGCGCAACCTGGTCTATGGCGGCACCACCGGGGGGTACCTGAAGCTGGTGGATACGCCGGCGGGCGTGCTGCTCTACCAGAACACTTTCGTGGGGCAGGTCCGCTATTTCGGCCCCGCCTCCAACGTGCACTGGCGCAACAACCTCATCCTGGGCGATGGCTGGGGAGCGGCCGTGCTCGCGCTGCGCACCTACACGCGCTACTCCAGTTCCGACTACAACGGCTTTGGGCTCAATCCCGGGGCCGAGTATGCCTTCCAGTGGGACCCGCCGGCCGGTGGCGCGCGCGCCGACTATACGGGGGAGCTGCCGCTGCACCGCTACCAGACGCTGCCGGAGTTTGCCGCGGCCAGCGGGCAGGACCGCCACAGCGTGCTGGTGAACTTCGGTGTCTTTCGCAAGGTGGGGCTGCCCGACAAGGCCGATCCGCAGCGCCTCTACCCGCCCGAGGATCTGGATTTCCGGCTCATCGCGGGCTCTGCGGCTTCGGGCGTCGGCACGCCGCTGCCCACGATTACCGATGGCTTTGCCGGCAGCGCGCCTGACCTGGGCGCCTATCCGGAGGGGACGGCGATGCCGGTCTTCGGTCCCCGGACCTGGCCCGACGGACAGCCGGGGCCGCAGGCGCCGCGCTCCCTGCGCGGGCCGCGCCGCTAGGGCCTGAGGCGATCGCGCGCGAACCACGCTGGTGCAAGCCGGGTTCGCCCTGCCTCGCGGGGTCGCCGGTCGCGGCGTCCGCCAGGTCAGCGGTTCAAGCCGCCCGCCCGCCGGCACCGGGAGATCCGGGGCGCGCCGCGCTGCCGGGGGGAGGCGCCGGGCGGCAGGCCGAGGCGGGGCAGCGAGCTCGGCGGTCGCCTGATTCAGGCGCTTTGCGTGCCCCGTGCCCGTCCCCCGGCGGGGCCTTCGGCAGGCGTTCCCGTGAGCGGGAACCGCGGGCCGCCACAGCCGCCACGCGATGCGGCCCGGTGTGCGCGGTCGTGGCGTCAAATTTGCATCGCCTCGGGGACTGACGCACTTCAGCTGCCCCCAGGGACGTGATCCATGGCCAAGATTCCCGCCGGCGTTGGCCCGCGCTTCCCGCAAGTGGTGGTCCTCTTCGGCGCAACGGGGGACCTGGCACGCCGCAAATTGCTGCCGGGACTCTTCCACCTCGCCAGCGCCGGGTTCATCCCCGGCTGCCGGGTCATCGGCGTGTCGCTGGATGAGCTGGACGCGGCGTCCTTTCGCCTCGCGGCGCGCGGGGCCCTGACGGAGTTCGGCGCGCGCAAGATCGGCGATGCGGACTGGGACGCCTTCGCCGGCAACCTGGACTACGTGCCGCTGTCGGCCGGACCCGCGGCGCTCAAGGCCGCGGTGGAGCGCGCGGAGCTCGCCATCGGCGGGGAGTGCCGGCGATTGCACTACCTGAGCGTCCCGCCGAACGCGGCGCTGGCCGCCGTGCGCCGGCTCGGGGAGGCGGGGCTGGTGGAGAACGCGCGCATCATCATGGAGAAGCCCTTCGGCACCGACCTGGCGAGCGCGGTGGCGCTGAACCGGCACCTGCACGAGGTCTTCAGCGAGGAGCAGATCTTCCGCATCGACCATTTCCTGGGCAAGGAGCCGGCGCAGAACATCCTGGCCTTCCGCTTCGCCAACGGCCTGTTCGAGCCGATCTGGAACCGCAATTTCATCGACCACGTGCAGATCGACGTGCCGGAGACGCTGGGACTGGGCCAGCGCGCCGGGTTCTACGAGCAGACCGGCGCCTACCGGGACATGGTGGTCACGCACCTGTTCCAGATCCTGGGCTTCATGGCGATGGAGGCGCCCACGCACCTGGCGCCCAAGCCGATCAGCGAGGAGAAGAACAAGGTCTTCCGCAGCCTGCTGCCGATCCAGCCCACCGATGTGGTGCGCGGACAGTACATCGGCTATCGCGCGGAGGAGGGCGTGAGCCCGGAGTCGGATAACGAAACCTTCATCGCCCTGCGCTGCTACATCGACAACTGGCGCTGGGCGGGCGTGCCGTTCTACCTGCGTACCGGCAAGCGCCTGGCCGAAGGGCAGCGGATCATCTCCATTGCCTTCCGCGAGCCCCCCAAGAGCATGTTTCCGGCCGATTCAGGCGTCGGTGCGCACGGGCCGGACCACCTGACCTTCGATCTCGCGGACGCCTCCAAGATGTCCTTGTCCTTCTACGGCAAGCGTCCCGGTCCCGGCATGAAGC
Organism: uncultured Pseudomonadota bacterium; assembly: GCA_903868595.1. GTDB lineage: Bacteria > Pseudomonadota > Gammaproteobacteria > Steroidobacterales > Steroidobacteraceae > ZC4RG30. The sequence continues at coordinate 3,745 of CAIPVV010000048.1, read as the reverse complement.
TCGACAAGCTGAGCCTGCAGTTCGCGATGCACGACACCGGGCTGGTCGGCGAGGTGCTGGAGGCCTACGAGCGGCTGATCCTGGATGCGATGCGCGGCGACCACACGCTGTTCACCACGGCCGAGGGCATCGAGCGGCTGTGGGAGGTCTCCACGCCGCTGCTGGAGGCGCCGCCGCCGGTGCGCGCCTACTCGCCCGGCAGCTGGGGACCCAATGCGATCCACCAGCTCATAGCGCCGCATGCCTGGCGGCTGCCGTTCGAGCGCGCCTGGCGCGCACCCAATACTCTGGGCAGCTGATGCCGTGCGACCGGCCTAGGACGCCCGACCGCTTCCTGCAGAGCGCACTGGCCAGTGGGCAGCGTTGTAGTTTGCCGCGTGCAGCCCAGCGCTGCGGCCCGTGTTCTGACCCCGCTCCGGCGCAAGCCGGGAATGCGCCCCGGAGAACCCTCGCCGTGGGAACGCCCGATGGCCAGCCGGCAGCGCAGCGCGGGAGGCGGCGGCCTGCCGCTGCAGGAGACGCGCAGAAGGGTCGGGATCGGCACCCAGGGCCTGGCGCAACAGCCGCCAGGTCCCCGCTCCGGCCTGCGCCGCGGAGTCGACCTCCGCTCATCGCCCGTCTGTCGGGGGGCAGCGGCTGTAAAGGCCGCTTCCCCCGAACACACGGGTTCACTTACCCGTCGGACTTCAGGGCGAGACCACCGAGAAGAAATCATCGAGCAGGATCAGACCAAGCGGCGCTCCGCCCCCGGCGTTGTCACGCGCAACGGCGGTGTAGATGCCTCTATTGGCCAGCGTGATCGCCGCGGGGCCGATCGCTGCGGTCTTGGAGCCTGCCGCCGTAACGGTGACATCGTAGGAGCCGGCCGCGACGCTGAGAAACCCCGTGTCGGCCTTGAACGCGACCGACGTCAGGACCGGGGTTGCCGTTGCGATCCCGGCACCGTGGGCCGTCAGGTAGACGTCGACGCTACCGGCGCTCGGCGAGCCGTGGATTATCCGCAGCTTGGCTTGCGTCGCCAGTCGACGCCGATCGTCGGTCGTCACGAGGGGTGCGATGGTCGCAGCCGTACCTACGGCATAGACCGAGTACTGGGTACCGGCGCTCAGCGCCAGCGGCGCGTTGATGAGCACGGTGCCAGGACTGCCGGCCAGCGTGACTTGAGCGCTGGTCACACTCGATGCCGGGGCGATCGGCAGGTAGGACGTAAAGTTCGGGAACGCGAGCGAGGCGAGCACCGGCGTCGTGAAGTCGTTGTTCGCATACACGCTGACGGCCGGCGCATTGGCAACGTCATGAATGACGCGAACCGTGGCCGGGGTCGCGACGTCACGGATCTGGCTGTTCTTGCCGGTGGGATCGGTGACCGCCAGCGTGATGGGCGCGGCGCCCGGACCCGTGTTCTGTTCGGCGGCAACCAGGAGGTCGGCGCCGGCAGGCAGGGTCACGGAACCGGAGTCGAAGACCACCTGCGTGGGTTGTCCCGCGACCGTTACGCGGATCTGGTACGAACCGGCCGGCACGGATGCCGGACCGATCGAGCCCTTGAAGGCGAACGTCCCGAGCGGGGTCGAACTGGAGAGGTTTGCGCCGGGCGCTGTGACGTAGACGTCGACCGACGGTGCATTGGGCGCGGCGTGGAAGACCTGCACGCGTGCCTGACCGGACGCGACGGCAGTCACCGGGCGAGTGAAGATCACGGGGCCCAGGGCCGCCACCGCGCCTTCGGCGATGACGATGTACTGGGTGGTGGCGTCCAGCGTCAGGGAGGCGGGTCCGATGACCGTGGTTGCGGTACCCGGGGTCTGCGCCTGCACGGCGACGGTGTGGGCACCGGGCGGCAGCAACGCGATGCCGCTGCCCTGGCCGAAGTCCAGATTCGAGATGGCCTTGGCCCCGTCGACGAGAACATCTACCTTGGGCGCGTCAGGCGAGGCGTGCAGTACCTGGACGGCAGTGGCCAGGACTGTGACCGTGACCGCCGCGGAGGGCAGGCCCGGCACGGTCGCGGTGATCAACGCGGTTCCGGGAGCCACGCCCGTCACGAGGCCGGCGGCGCTGACGGTCGCGACCCCAGTCGCTGAGGAGCTGTACGTTGCGGTGGACGTTTCCGTGACTTGCGACGAGTCCGACTTCACTCCGGTCACGGTCAGCTGGTCGGTCGCGCCGATGGCGACGGTGGGGGTGGCGGCGAATACGTTGACCGACACCAGGTGGGCGGAGGTGGAGCCGAGACATCCCGTCAAACCGACGGCGAGGCTGGCTAAGATCGTTGCGGATGCAACCGATTTCCAAGTCATCATGGCGCTAGCTCCTGAGTAGTTGACGGGGGTTACGGCGAGTTCTCGACCGCTTAATGCAGATAATCCAGATCTGTCCATGTGCTGCCAAGCATTACGCGGTGAAATATATTGACAAGATATGGACGCACAACACAATGACCCCGCTATGAGCTCCAAATTGCCGCTTCCTTCCCCCCTGCACCCGATGCGGATCGTCGTGCAGCGCACGGGACTGACGCCCGATCTGCTACGCGCCTGGGAGAAACGCTACGGCGTGGTCACCCCGACGCGTTCGGCGGGTGGTCAGCGACTGTATTCGGACCGGGAAGTCGAGCATCTCGCGCTGCTCACGCGCGCCGTCCAGGGCGGACGCAATATCAGCCAGGTCGCGGGACTTACAGTCGCTGAATTGAAGGCCGTCGTGCTGACGGATGCCGAGGCGCTGCAAGTCACGCCCGCACACGCGGTCGCCGTCCCGGCCGAGTCGGCGGAGTCGGCGGCATCGGCGGCATCGGCGGCATCGGTGCTTGCAGCCGCGCTGCGCGCGGTTGAAGGATTCGACGCAGCCGAACTGGAGTCCACGCTGCGCGCTGCCGTCCTGCGCCTCGGGGTTGACCGGCTGGTCGACGAAGTCGTCGGTCCGCTGCTCTTCACGATCGGTTCCCGGTGGCGGGGCGGGCTCCTGCGCCCGGGGTACGAGCATCTGGCCTCCGCCGTCATTCGTCGCACCTTGTCCTGGTTGATCGAATGCGCAAAGTCCTCGGACGCGGCACCGACGGTCGTCGTGACAACGCTCGCCGGCCAGACGCACGAATTCGGTGCCCTGCTGGCCGCAGCAACCGCGGCCAGCCACGGCTGGCGCGTCGTTTACTTGGGCACCAGCCTGCCCGCTGTGGAGATTGCCGAGGCCGCCCTTCGGACCCGTGCCACCGCGGTCGCGCTCAGCCTGGTGTACCCAGCGGACGACCCGGGGATTGCGAAGGAGCTGCGCGAACTCAGGGCCGCGCTACCCCCGGGCACCGCAATTCTCGCCGGCGGCGCAGCGACCGCCGACTACGCGGCCGCGCTCGAGGCGATTGGCGCTTGCCGCTTCGCGACGACCGGCGAATTTCGCCTCTGGCTTCGCAACGCATTCAGCACGGGCTGAAGCCGGCGACGCCGGGCGTCGATCACCGCCAGGTCGCGCTATCACGCGCCGCGCCCGACGAGCGACTTCATCAGGTCCTTGCGCCCCTCATGGTCGATCGCTGACCGACCCCAGGCTCAGGCAACTACGCCTTTGGCGAGTCCCCGCGGCAACCCGTGAGGTCACCCGGAGGAAAACTCTAAACCCCGGTGCTACCCAAGGTGGGGGGACGTCGCCCGCCTACGGCCAAATATTCGCATGCCAAGTGTTACTCCCACAAAGCCCCTTACGATTCGGAGTGGCAAGTACATGAACCGATCACCGCTTGAATTTATTG